>DWWP01000046.1 GCA_019119635.1 Candidatus Dietzia intestinipullorum | reverse complement strand
CCTGGTCACGCGCTCTTGATGGCCACCGTCCGGGTGTTCAGGTAGCTCTCCATGGCCTCCGGGCCGCCCTCGGAACCGTGGCCGGAATCCTTGAGACCGCCGAACGGCAGCTCGGCGGACGGGGCCGCCGCCATGTTGATCCACAGCATCCCCACCTCGATCCCGCGGGTGAGCTCCTCCGTGCGGGCCAGCGAGCCGGTGAACGCGTAGGCGGCCAAACCGTACGCGAGCCGGTTGGCCTCGTCGATCGCCTCCTCGACGCGGTCGAACCCGCGGACGGCGGCCACGGGGCCGAACGGCTCCTCGTTGAAGATCCGGGCTCCGGTGGAGACGTCGTCCAGCACCGTGGGGGCCCAGAAATTACCGTCCCGGTCGAGACGCTCGCCCCCGGCGAGCACCCGGGCACCCAACCCGACCGCGTCGGAGTGCAGTTCCGTCATCGCGGTGATGCGCCGCTCGTTGGCCAGCGGGCCCATCTGGGTCTCCTCCGCCAGCCCGTCGCCCACGCGCAGCCCGCCGGCGTACTCCGCCAGCGCCCGCGAGAACTCCTCCCTGATCCCGTTCTGGACCAGGAACCGCGTCGGCGAGATGCACACCTGACCCGCGTTGCGGAACGTGGCCGGGCCCATCGACCGCAGTGCCACCTCGATGTCCGCGTCGTCGCAGACGATCACGGGAGCGTGCCCGCCCAGCTCCATCGACGTGCGCTTCATGTGCTGCCCCGCCAGCGACGCCAGCTGCTTGCCCACGGCCGTGGAGCCCGTGAAAGTGATCTTGCGGATCACCGGGTGGGGGATGAGATACCCGGAGATCTCGGCCGGATCGCCGTAGACCAGGCCGAGGACACCCGCCGGGATCCCCGCGTCGACGAACGCCTGCACCAGCGCGGCCGGGCTCGCCGGCGTCTCCTCCGGAGCCTTGATGATCATCGAGCACCCACTCGCCAGCGCCGCCGACACCTTGCGGACGACCTGGTTGACCGGGAAGTTCCACGGCGTGAACGCGGCGACCGGGCCGACCGGCTCCTTGAGGACCATCTGCCGGACCGTGACGTCGAACCGGGACGGGACCAGCCGCCCGTAGACGCGGAGGCCCTCGTCGGCGAACCAGTCGACGATGTCGGCGGCCGCGAGGATCTCGCCCTTCGCCTCGCGAACCGGCTTGCCCTGCTCGAGGGTCATGACATGGGCGATCCGGTCGGCCCGCTCGCGCATCAGCCCGGACGCGGTCCGCATGATCGCGGCCCGCTGTGCGGGGGTCTGGTCCCGCCAGTGGCGGAAGCCGCGGTCAGCCGCCTCCAGCGCCCGGTCCAGGTCGGCGATCGAGGCGTGGGCGACCGTGCCGATGACCCGGCCGTTCGACGGGTTGCGGACGTTGAGCGTCCGGCCGTCCGTGGCCTCACCCCACTGCCCGTCGATGAACAGACGGGTATCCGGGTAGGCGGCGCCGCTGTCGGCGCCGGTGGCGTTATCGGGGGTGGCGGAAGTGACGTCGGTCATGCCCCGTTTCTACCGCCGCTCGCTCGCCTCGTCCGTCCCCGGCCCCCGATCGGGGCTCAGGCGAACGGCGCCGACGCGGCATCGAGTGCCGCCACCTCGTCGTCGTCCAGGTCCAGGTCGACGGCCGCCAGCAGCGCCGGGAGCTGCTCGGGGGTCCGCGCCGAGGCGATGGGCGCGGTGACGCCCTTGGCCAGCAACCAGGCCAGGGCCACCGTCGCGGGTGCCACTCCGCGGGCCTCGGCGACGCGCACCACCACGTCGACCACGGCCAGCCCCTCGGTGGTCACATAGCCGGAGGCCATCGACTCGCGCGCCTTCCCCGCGAGGTCGGACTCCGACCGGTACTTGCCCGTGAGGAAGCCGGAGGCCAGCGCGAAGTACGGGAAGACGGCGAGGTCGTACTCCCGGGCCAGCGGCGCGTAGCCCTGCTCGAACGCGTTCCGGTTGACCAGGTTGTACTGCGGCTGCAGGGCCACCGGGAGCGTGAGGCCCTCCGCCGTCGCGACCTCGAGGAACTCGCGCGTGCGCTCCGGACTGTGGTTGGACAGCGCGAGGTGGCGCACCCGGCCGGACTCGACCAGTGCGTGCGCGGTGCGGACCTGATCGGCGATCGCCACGTCCTCGTCGTCGTAGTGGAAATAGTAGAGGTCGACGTGGTCGGTCCGCAGGCGCTCGAGGGACTCGGCGAGCGCGATCTCGACGTTCTCCGCGGACAGCCCGGGGCGACTCCGCAGCGCGCCGACCTTGGTGGCGATCACGACGTCCGCGCGGTTGCCCCGGGACTCCATCCACTCCCCGAGCACGCGCTCCGACTCCCCACCGCTGTGCCCCTCGGCCCAGACCGAGTAGAGGTCCGCGGAATCGATGACGTTCCCGCCGGCGGCGACGAAGGCGTCGAGGACGGCGAACGACTCGTCGCGGTCCGAGGTCCAGCCGAAGGTGTTGCCGCCGAGGCTGAGCGGGAACGAGTCGATGTCGGTGCGGGGGATGTGGGGCATGGGTCTCGGGGCCTCCTCGTGGATCGCCGGAAATGCCGGAAGGGGCGACCCCGCGGTGGGGCCGCCCCTTCCGGTGTACCCGACGGTGGTCGGGCCTGTGGCGGTCAGGCCTTGGCGCCCTGGCTGTCCTTGACCGCACTGAGGATCTCGTCGACGCGGTCCTTGGCGTCGCCGAAGAGCATCTGGGTGTTGTCGCGGAAGAACAGCGGGTTCTGCACGCCGGCGTAGCCGGCGGCCATGGAGCGCTTGAACACGATCACGTCGGTGGATTCCCACACGTGCAGGACGGGCATGCCGGCGATCGGGCTGCCCGGGTCCTCGGCGGCATCCGGGTTGACGGTGTCGTTGGCGCCGATCACCAGGACGACGTCGGTGTCGGCGAAGTCGTCGTTGATCTCGTCGAGCTCCATGACGATGTCGTACGGCACCTTGGCCTCGGCCAGCAGCACGTTCATGTGCCCGGGCAGACGCCCGGCGACCGGGTGCACGGCAAAGCGCACGTCCACGCCGCGGTCCCGCAGGGTGCGGGTCAGGTCGGCGACCGGGTACTGCGCCTGGGCCACGGCCATGCCGTAGCCGGGGGCGATGATCACCGAGTTCGCGCCGGCCAGCAGCTCGGCCGCGCCCTCGACGTCGACCTCGCGGTGCTCGCCGTGGTCCTTGCCCTCACCGGAGGAGGCCTCGATGCCGAAGCCGCCCATGATCACGGAGATGAACGAGCGGTTCATGGCCTTGCACATGATGTAGGACAGGTAGGCACCCGAGGAGCCGACCAGTGCGCCGGTGACGATGAGCAGGTCGTTGCCCAGCAGGAAGCCCGTCGCGGCAGCCGCCCAGCCCGAGTACGAGTTGAGCATGGACACCACGACCGGCATGTCGCCGCCGCCGATGGAGGCCACCAGGTGCCAGCCCAGCGCAAGGGCGATGACGGTGACGACGATGAGCATCCACAGGGCCGGGGAGGCCACGAACCACACCGTCAGCACGATGAAGACGACGATGATGCCGGCGTTGATGACGTTCTTGCCCGGCAGCACCAGCGGCGCGGACTTCATTTTTCCGGACAGCTTGAGGTAGGCCACGATCGAGCCGGTGAAGGTCACCGCGCCGATGAACACGCCGATGAACACCTCGGCGTGGTGGATACCCAGCAGGGAACCGGTCAGCTCACCGTGCAGTTCGGGCTCGAGGTAGCCGTTCCAGCCGACCAGCACGGCGGCCAGGCCGACGAACGAGTGCAGCAGGGCGATGAGCTCGGGCATCTCGGTCATCTGGACACTGCGGGCACGCCACAGTCCGATGGCGGCGCCGATGAGCACGGCGACGGCCATCATGATGATGCCGGTCGTGGCCGGCTTGTGGTCGATCGCCAGGGCCACGGTGGAGATCAGGGCCAGGGCCATGCCGGCGATGCCGAACGACAGGCCACGACGCGCGGTCTCGTGTTTGGACAGTCCGGCCAGCGACAGGATGAACAGCAGCGCTGCGACGAGGTAGGCCGCATTGGCGGTGGTCTCGATGGACATCTGCGTCAGGCTCCCTTCGAGAACATGCCGAGCATGCGGCGGGTCACGGCGAAACCGCCGAAGACGTTGATGGACGCGACGAGGATCGCGACCCCGGCCAGGACCATCCCGACCGTGTTATCGATCCCGATCTGCAGCAGCGCGCCCACCACGATCACACCGGAGATCGCATTGGTCACCGACATCAACGGGGTGTGCAGCGCGTGGTGCACGTTGCCGATCACGTAGTAGCCGATCACGATCGCCAGCACGAACACGGTCAGGTGCTGCGGCATCTGGCCCGGGGCGATGGCCACCAGCACCAGAAGCAGGGCCATGCCCACCGCGGCCAGGGCCATCTTCGCCCCGGCGGACATCTTCTTCTTCTCTTCCGGGGCCTGCTCGGGCTCGGCGGCCGCCGCGGGAGCCGGGGCGGCGGAGACCTGCACCGGCGGCGGCGGCCACATCACCTCGCCACCCTTGGCGACGGTGACACCGCGCTGGACCTGGTCGTCCATGTCCAGCGCCCACACCCCGTCCTTGCCGGGGGTGACCAGCTTGGCCAGGTTGACCAGGTTGGTGCCGTACAACTGCGAGGCCTGCGCGGGCAGGCGGCCCGCCAGGTCGGTGTAGCCGATGATCGTCACACCGTTGTCGGTGACCACGACCTCGTCGGCGACACTGCCCTCGACGTTGCCGCCCTGCGCCGCGGCCATGTCCACGATCACCGAGCCACGCTTCATCGACGCCACATCGGCGGCCGTGAGCAGCCGCGGCGCGGCACGCCCCGGGATCAGTGCCGTGGTGATGACGATGTCCACGTCGGCGGCCTGCTCGGCGTACAGCTCCGCGGCGGCCTTGTCGTAGGCCTCGCTCGTGGCCTTGGCGTAGCCGTCGGAGGAGACCTCCTTCTCCTCCTCGGGCACCTCCACCGGCAGGTACTCGCCACCGATGGACTTGACCTGATCGGCGACCTCCGGCCGCGGGTCCGTGGCCCGCACGATCGCGCCCAGGCTCGAGGCCGCACCGACCGCGGCCAGACCGGCCACACCGGCGCCACCCACGAGCACCTTCGCGGGCGGGACCTTGCCCGCCGCGGTGACCTGACCGGTGAAGAACCGACCGAAGTGGTGGGCGGCCTCGATCACCGCGCGGTAGCCGGCGATATTGGCCATCGACGACAGCACGTCCATGGACTGCGCCCGCGAGATCCGCGGCACCGCATCCATCGCCAGCGCGGTCACGCCACGCTCGGCGAGCGCCGCCACCAGCTTCTCATTCTGCGCCGGGGCCAACAGGCCCACCAGCGTCGCGCCCGAGCGCAACCGGCCGATCTCGGCGTCGGTCGGCACCGCGACCTTCATGACCACGTCCGCCGACCACGCCCGGTCACCGTCGACCACATCGGCGCCGGACTCGGCGTACGCGGCATCGGCGAACTCGGCGCGGGTCCCGGCACCGGATTCCACGACGACCCGGTAGCCCAGCCCGATCAACTTGGCGACCGTCGCCGGCGTCGCCGATACACGGCTCTCAGCGGGGTTGGATTCCGCGACCACACCGATCACCGACGCACCCGCAGGCGCGCCCGTGGAATCGGCCTCCGCGGCCGTATCTGGGATCTCTTCAAGGCTCGAGGCCATAAGTGTTCCTTCGATGGCGTAGTGAGTGAGCCGGCGCTCCTGCACCGGCTCAGTCGTTCGTCTCTCTAGTCGTACTCGGTACTTCTCAGTCAGCTCCGACGTGTCTCTTACCGTGGGGCGCCGCGACCTCTGATCCGGGATCGAGGCGCACGAAGCGGTCAGCGTGAGAGGGTGACTCTCGCTTCCTCCACCGGGTGGGCGTCTCCTCCCGGATCAGGCGGGGGTGTCGCCTCGGTCGCCGGGAGAACTTCTGGCGAACCTTACGGGACAGCGGGTGCCGGTTTCGATTCGGAGTGGAATTGCACCGCGTAAATGTGAGACATCCCATACGTCGGGCACGGCGTCAGGCAAGCCGCCAGGCACACGTCAGGCCAGCAGCGATGCGTCGACCTCGTCCCAGGAGCGCACACCGCTCAGCGACATCGTGAGGTCGATCTCGGCGAGCAGGTTGTCGAGCACCTCGCCGACCCCGCGGCGTCCGGCGATGGAGAGACCGTAGAGGTGCGGGCGGCCCAGGGTGACCGCGTCCGCACCGCAGGCCATCGCCTTGACCACGTCCGCTCCGCTGCGCACCCCGGAGTCGAGGAGGACGGTCGGCTCCCGCCCCACGACTTCGCGGATACGGACCAGCGCGTCGAGCGTGCCGATGGAGCCGTCGACCTGACGTCCACCGTGGTTGGACACCATCACGGCGTCGACCCCGGCGTCGAAGGCGCGCTTCGCGTCGTCCGGGTGCAGAACCCCCTTGAGCACCACCGGCAGGTGGGTCCGCTCGCGCAGGGTCTCGATGTGCTCCCAGCTCAGCGCGGGGTTGGAGAAGGTGTCGAGGAAGGTCTGCACGGCGGCCCGGGTCTCGGGCGCGCGCAGGTTGTCGAGGAGGCGGCCCGGATGGTTCCGCGCCATCTCCAGCATCGTGCGCACGGCCTGAGGGGTGACCGTCACCGGCTCGTCGTCGGCCGCCGAGGCCACCCGCTCGGCCACGAGCTCGGCGAACCGGGGGTCGGAGGTGTACTGGGCGATCCCGACGCCGCGGGTGAACGGCAGTGAGCCCAGGTCCAGGTCCCACGGGCGCCACCCGAGCGTCGTCGTGTCGAGTGTGACGACCAGCGCGCCGGCGTCGATCGCCTCGGCGCGGGCGATGAAGCTGTCGACCAGGGGCTCGTCCTTGCTCCAGTACAGCTGGAACCAGCGCAGCGCGGAGGCCGCAGCGGACGCAGTGGCCGTAACGGACGCAGTACCCGTAACGGACGCAGTGTCCATCGCGGCCGCGGTGGCCTCCATCGGCGAGGAGCCCTGCGACGACAGGATGTAGGGCAGACCCCGCTCCGCGGACGCCGCGCCCACGTCGATGTCGGCGTCACGGGTGATGAGGCCGGCCGCGCCGATCGGGGCGACCAGCACGGGCGCCGGCAGCCGTTGCCCGAGCACGTCCACCGAGAGGTCGCGGTCCGTGGTGTCCCGCAGCATCCGCGGGACGAGCCGGCGCCGGTCGAATGCCTCACGGTTGGCGTCCATCGTGCTGCCCGCCCCCGCGCCGCCGTAGATGTACGCCCACGCCCTGCGGCCGCCCGGACGGCGCAGCAGCGCGCGTCGCGCCGCGTCCTCCAGTCGCGCCGGTCCGGTGGGGACCTTCGGCGTGATGCCGGAGATACCCGCCCGGTAGACGACGTTCTGACGGGTGCGGCCGAAGAGGTGAGGGGGTGAGGGCATGACTGTGACATTACTCGGGCCGATACCGCGTCGACCGCCCCTGAGCTCCGGTGCGGGCGATCCGAACTTACCGGTGTCGACACTCGGACTTCAGGCTTACGGTGGACTGTGAGCCGCTCAGTGAGCGGTAATGGACGACGGAAGGTGGTCGACGAGCATGGTCAAGCGCCAGATTCCCAAGCCGAGCGAGATCTTCGAGCTCATGCAGTTCCGCAAGCCGAGCCTCGACTTCCGCGCCAACCGCTTGTCCCGCGCGTATTCGATCGCCGACCTGCGCAAGATCGCCAAACGACGCACCCCGAAGGCCGCGTTCGACTACACCGACGGCGCCGCCGACCGTGAGATCTCGCTTCCGCGGGCGCGGCAGGCGTTCGAGGACGTCGAACTCCATCCCGGGGTCCTCAACGACGTCTCTGACCTCGATCCGTCGACGACCGTGCTCGGCGAGAAGGCCGACCTGCCGTTCGGGATCGCCCCGATCGGCTTCACCCGGCTCATGCAAACCGAAGGTGAGATCGCCGGGGCCGGTGCCGCCGCGGCCGCCGGCATCCCGTTCACGCTGGGCACCCTCGGGACCACGTCCATCGAGGACGTCCGTGCCACGGCGCCGAACGCGCGCCTCTGGTACCAGCTGTACGTGATGAAGGAGCGCGAGATCTCCTACGGTCTGGTCGACCGCGCGGCCGACGCCGGATTCGACACGCTCTTCTTCACCGTCGACACCCCGATCGCCGGCAACCGCATGCGGGACGACCGCAACGGCTTCTCCATCCCGCCGCAGCTCACGGCCAAGACCATCCTCGACGCCATTCCCCGCCCGTGGTGGTGGTGGGACTTCCTCACCACTCCCCCGCTCGAGTTCGCGTCCCTGAAGTCCACAGGGGGCACGGTCGGGCAACTGCTCGACAGCGCGATGGACCCGTCGATCGACTACGACGATCTCGCGGAGATCCGGGAACGGTGGCCCGGCAAGATCGCGATCAAGGGCGTGCAGAACGTGTCCGACGCCCGCAAGCTCGTCGACCTGGGCGTGGACGCGATCGTGTTGTCCAACCACGGCGGCCGCCAGCTCGACACGGCGCCCGTGCCGTTCCACCTGCTCCCCGAGGTCCGGGAGGCGGTCGGGGACGACGTGGACATCATCGTCGATACCGGCATCATGCACGGCGCCGACATCGTGGCCAGCATCGCGATGGGGGCCACGTTCTGCCTGGTCGGCAGGGCCTACCTCTACGGTCTCATGGCCGGCGGTCGCGAGGGTGTGGACCGCGCGCTGGAGATCCTCTCGTCCGAGGTGCGGCGCACCATGAAGCTCCTGCAGGTCGCCTCGGTCGACGAGCTCGAGCCCCGTCACGTCACCCAGCTGAGCTCGCTGGCGCCGGTCGAGCGGGGAGCGCAGAGCAGGGGGTGAACAGCGGGCGGCATCGAGAACCTCTTCGGCAGCTGATCGCGTCGTCGTCGTAGTCACTTCCCTTGCGTGGCAGGGCACTCGCGCTGTTGACGCTGTGGGAGCGCCTGCCTACCATCCTCTGTGATGCCTGTCACACGATCGGGCATATTTCTACGAGTGGAAGGTCTCCACCATGGACTCACTGGGAAATTTCGCAGGCAGTGCCATCGTCGGCGCCGGAGGGGCGTTGACCATCGCACTGAGCACGCTCGGTTCGACCGATGCCGCGCGATTCGTCTCCGAACAGGTGGTCGTCCCACTACTCGGCTCCGTCGCACCCGACTTCGTCATCTGAACCACCGACCTATGAACTGCTGATACGGCCGCCGCGTTTGTGGCGACCCGGGTCGCTCATGAGTCGGACGTCGCCAACCGCTCGGCGTCGAGGTCGATCTCCAACCCCACGGCCCGGCCGCCATGCGTCCGGAGGCTGCCGACCAGTGTGGCGATCACGAATAAGCGAAACCTGTTCCCGTACTTCGCGGTCAGAGCCCGTTTCGCGGTGCGAAGCTCGCGTGCGGGCAACACTCGCGCCGAGCCGGACCGCCACGGGCCGGTGGGGGTCCCGTCGAATGTCGATGACGCGATCTCGACCCGCGGGTTACGTCGGATCCGTTTCACCTTCCATGAGCGCACGGGCGTGTATCCATACCAACGACCACCGGCGGATGCCAGCCACACCGGCGTCGTCTTTCCCGAACCATCTCGTCGAAATGTGCGCAACGCAAAGAATTGGTCACCATCGGGATCGTCGCGAAACGCCATGCTCGCAGGATCTCAAATCTCCCGGCTGCGCGCGGCGAGACCAGCGTGCCTCAAGCATCCTCAGCAGCCATGGCATGCGCTGGCGACGACCGTAGCGGACACCGAGCCACGGCCATGAGACAGACGACCGCGGCGAGCGCCAGAAGGGCCGTCACCCCGAGGATGATCGGCCCGGCCGGGGAGGGCAGTTCCTGGGACAGGACGAAGGCGCCCATGAGCAGGACGAAGTACCCGAAACCCTTGCGCAGCGCCTTCTCCGGGACCACGGAGATCAGCCGGACCCCGACGAACGAGCCGGCGATCGCGGCGGCGGTGACCACCGCGACGAGCGGCCAGTCCAGGCTCACCGATGTCAGGTAGCCGCCGAGCCCGGCGAAGGACTTCATGGCGATGACCAGCAGGGAGGTCCCCACCGCGACGGTCATCGGCAGGCCCGCGAGCAGGACGAGCGCCGGGACCACGAGGAACCCGCCGCCTGCACCGACCAGCCCGGTCGCGGCTCCCACGACGAGCCCGTCGAGCACGATCCGCCACAGCGGGTGATGGTGGGTCTCGGTCTGTCCGTCACGATCCCTGCGGCCCCGGATCATCGCCCCCGCGGTCGCGATCATCATCACCGCGAAGGCGATCATGAGGACCGTGCCGGGGATGTAGCCCCCGGCGAGCCCGCCGAGGAACGCGCCCGCCATCCCGGCGGCGCCGAAGATCAGGCCCGTCCGCCACCGGATGTTGCCGTTGCGTGCGTGGCCGACGAAGCTGACCAGTGAGGTCGCCCCCACGACGAACAGGGAGGTCGCTATGGCCTCCCGGGGGTCGAGGCCGCCGACGTAGGTCAGGAGCGGGACCACGAGGATGGACCCGCCCCCGCCGAGCAGGCCCAGGGACAGGCCGACCAGCACGGCCAGCGCGGCGACGATGAGCGTGGTGGACGCCATGAGGGCTGCCTTTCTCCGGCGGGGCCGCCGGTACCGGGTGGGCGGGTCAGGAGCGCGTGGGCAGCGAATCCAGGACGGCGCCGAGCGCCGGCTCGGGGACCGAGCGGTTCCACGGCATCCTCGACAGGGCTGCCGCCATGGCGCACGAGTTGCTCGCCGCCGAGTAGGCCAGCCCGGCACCGACGGCGCCGGCGAGGTAGGCGAACCGGGGGGAGATGAGCTTCGAGCCGACGACCCCGGTCAGGACGAGTGAGCCGGCGGCCATGCGGACCTGCCGGTCCATCGCCCACACGCCCTTGCTGCGGACCACCTCGCCGCCGTCGGACTCATAGGCGGCGATGCCGCCGTCGAGCACGGTCACCGATCCGGGGGACACACCGGCGGACGCCAGGCGCTCATTGGCCTGACCGGCGCGGTTACCGGATTGGCAGAGGAGTACGACCTGGCCGGGTAGGCGGGAGGCGAACTCCGCGCCGTGCTCGGACAGCAGTGGAAGGGGCACGTTGTAGGAGCCGCGGATGTGCACCGAGGAGAACTCGGCGGCGGAACGCACGTCGATCACGGTGGGCGGGGTGTCGGTGCCCAGCGCGTGGTGGAGGTCGGCCGGGGCGATGGTCGGGGTGTGGGCGGGAGTGGAGAGCACGGTGAGACGTCGTCCTTTGCCTGGTGCGGTGTGGGGGTGGTGGCGGCGTACGGTCAGCCGGCCGCGGGGTTGCGCTCGGACCAGGCAGCGTAGCTGCCCTCGAGCTCGACCACGCGGTAGCCGGCGCGGCGCAGTGCGCTGGCCGTGACCGAGTTGCGGACGCCGGTCTGGCAGTAGGTCACGATCGGGCCATCGGTCGGCAGCTGGTCGAGGTTCCACAGCGCGCGACCGCCGCTGAGCTGTTCGGAGCCGGAGATGTGGCCGTCGGAGTGCTCGGACTTATTGCGCACGTCCAGGAGCAGCGCGGCATCGAACGCGGACAGCTCGTCGGGCCTGATCATCTCCGGGATCGTCGTCGGCAAGCCCTCGAAGCTGGTGGTGTAGCCGGCGACGGTGTCGATGCCGACCCGCAGGAGGTGGTCCCGCAGCCGCTCGGCCATCTCGGCATCCTCGGCGAGCACCACCAGCGGCGTGTCCTCCTTCTCGGGGTCGTAGACCCAGGCGCCGAAGGACGCGGCCTTGCCGACGCCGGGAATGTTGAGCGCCCCGGGGACGGTGCCCGCGTGGACGTCCTCCTGGGCGCGGGTGTCGACGACGACGACCTCATCCTTCTCGAGAGCGTCGGCCAGTTCGTCAGCCCCGAACTCGCGGGGCGGGGCCAGCGGCCCGAGCACGGCCGGGCCCTCCTTGTTCTGTCGCTTCATCCGGGCGAAGTACGCGTGCGCGTCCGGCTGGCCGTCGAGCATCTCGTCGATGAAGCCCTGTTCGTCGTCGCGCTCGACGTAGCCGGCCCACCAGGCAAAGCGCCGCTCGTAGCCGACGCTGGTCGACGGGACCGCGCCGAGGGACTTGCCGCAGGCGCTGCCCGAACCGTGCCCGGGGAAGACCTGGACGTAGTCCGGTAGCGAGACGAAGGAGTCCTTCAGGCTGCGGAAGATCTGCTTGGCGCCCTCGAAGCGGGTGTCGACCCAGCCCGCGGCCTCATCGAGCAGGTCCGGTCGGCCGAGATCGCCGGCAAAGACGAAGTCGCCGGTGAGCATGTACCCGGGGGCATCGGCGAACGCGCCGTCGGTGATGAGGAACGACAGGTGTTCGGGGGTGTGGCCCGGGGTGTGCACGGCCTCGACGGTGATGTTGCCCAGCGTGACCTTGTCACCGTGATGCAGGCGCTCGGCCTCGAAGCCGTACTGCCAGTCGTCGCCGCCCTCGCCGGAGACGTACGCGGTCGCCCCGGTTGCCTCCGCGAGCTCGCGGGTGCCGGACAGGTAGTCGGCGTGGATGTGGGTCTCGACGACGGTGGTGATCGACATGCCGTGGCGGGCGGCAAGGTCCAGATATTCGCGGACATCCCGGCGGGCGTCCACCACCATCGCCTCGTTCTCGGCCTGGCAACCGATGAAGTAGCCGGCCTGGGCGAGGTCTTCGTCATAAATCCGTTCGAGAAGCATCGGGGCCTCCTTGGTGATCGGGGCGCCCTGAGGTGGGCGTGCCCCGAACGTACATACCTAGGGGGGTATTTGCAATATGCCCGCGGGGGTATGCGCGGCAGCCCGCCGGAAGCGCTCGCGGAAGGCGGGTTACACACCCCCACGGGTATAGTGGGAGGTGACCTCTCACCTCTTCCAGGAGCTCGCCATGCAACTCGACACCGACGAACTGACACCCGCGATCAACCGCCTCAAGCGGGCCCAGGGACAACTCGGCGCGGTGGTGCGCATGATCGAGGAGGGCCGCGACTGCAGGGACGTCGTCACCCAGCTCTCCGCGGTGTCCAAGGCCCTGGACCGGGCCGGCTTCGCGATCATCGCCACGGGCCTCGAGCAGTGCCTGACCAGCTCCGACCCGACTCTCGACAAGAAGGACATGGAGAAGCTGTTCCTCTCCCTGGCCTGAGCCCGGTGCGATCGGTGGGGACGGCGACACCCGCGCAGGGGGGGTGAGCTGGCTCACGCTGACGTAAGGTAGCGCCCCCGACGGCAGCCTGACCCCCATGAGTGCGACATCGCCGCGGTCCAGCGAACGTGCGCGGCGGCTCGGCCAGCCGTCCTCCCAACGCGCCCTGATCGCCCTGACGCAAGTGCTCTCACTTGCGGTGTGGTTCTCCGTCTCCGCGGTCGTGCCCAGCATGCAACAGGACTTGATGCTGAACGACTCGACCACCGTATGGCTCACCGGGACCGTCCAGATCGGCTTCGTCGTCGGAGCGTTGACGGCGACGATCCTCAACCTGTCGGACCGGGTCCGGCCCAACATCCTGCTGGGACTCAGCGCCGTTCTCGCTGCGGTGTGCACATTCTCGGTCGCCGTGTTCGCCGAGGATGTGACGGTGGCGCTGATTCTCCGGTTCGCGACCGGCGTGTGTCTGGCGGGCGTCTACCCGGTGGGCATGAAGCTGATGGCGTCCTGGGCGTCGGCGGCCGAGCGGGGGGCGGCGATGGGCCTACTCATCGGCGCGCTCACGCTGGGGTCGACGCTGCCTCATCTGATCAGTGGTTTCGCGGTGTTGCCCTGGCGGACCGTCCTCAACATCACGGCTGCGGTCGCGCTACTCGGCGCCGTGATCGCCTTCACCGTCATCCGTGTCGGCCCCCACCTGCCGCAGAGTTCACGGTCGCTCAATCCGC
>DWWP01000045.1 GCA_019119635.1 Candidatus Dietzia intestinipullorum | reverse complement strand
CGGCCGTGTTCCTCCACGAGCGCCGCGCCCCTGTCGGGATCGGCGGCGGTGAGTTCCTCGAACGCCTTCTCCGTGAGCAGCAGTGTCGACCGGCGCTCCGCGAGGATGTGCCGCTGTTCGGCGAGGAGTCTGCTGTACCGCCACGTGTTGGCGTGGATCTGCAGCATCTCCCCTTCTGTGACCCGCTGCGCGTGGTCGACCGCGTCGCGTCCGCGGTTGCCCTTGAGCGACCCGCTCATCCGGTCGTGGGAGGTGGGGATCTTCTCCTCCTCCAGTGCGGAGGTCACCACGTCGTCGTCCATCGAGGCGAAGAACACCGAGCTCCCGGGGTCGCCCTGTCGTCCCGCGCGCCCGCGGAGTTGGTTGTCGAGCCGCTCGGTCCGGTGGCGGCCGGTGCCCACCACGTGGAGTCCCCCGAGTTCCACCACCTCGTCGCGGCGCGACTCGTCCGAGCCGCCGAGCCGGATGTCCGTACCCCGGCCGGCCATCTGCGTGGAGACCGTCACGTGGCCGACGTCGCCGGCCTCGGCGATGATGGCCGCCTCCTCCTCGTCGTTCTTGGCGTTGAGGACCACGCACTCCACGCCGCGCTCCGACAGTCTTTCGGCGAGCCCCTCGGACTCGGCGACGTCGTGGGTCCCCACCAGGACGGGCCTGCCGGTCGCGTGGACCTCGGCGATGTGCTCGACGATCGCCCGGGTCTTGCTGTCGGAGTCGATGAACGTCCGGTCGGCCTCGTCGACCCTGATGTTGGGGGCGTTGGAGTCGATCATGGACACGCCCAGGGAGTAGAACTCCCGCAGCTGCGCGCCGGCCGCGAGCGCCGTCCCGGTCATGCCGCACACCCGCGAGTACCGACCGATGAACGCCTGAACGGTGAGACTGTCCAGGATCTGGCCCGCCTCGGAGACCCTGACGCCCTCCTTGGCCTCGACTGCGGCCTGGAGCCCGTCCGGCCACCGTTGGAGCTCCGCGACGCGGCCGCGTGAGGCGTTGATGAGCTGCACCTGCCCGTCCCGGACGATGTAGTCCACGTCCCGGCGGAGCAGGAAGCAGGCGTGGAGGGCGACGTTGACCTGCACGAGCGTAGTGGCCACGTGCGTCGTGTCGTAGAGGTCCTCGATCCCGAGTTCGGTCTCGATCGCCTCGGCGCCGTCGTCGGTGAGGAAGATGTTCCGCCGCTCGGAGTCGGTCTCGTAGTGCCGACCCGGGCGCAGTTTGCGTACCGCGGTGAGGACCTCGGTGGTCGGGGCCTCCCCCGACGCCGACCCGGCCAGCACGAGCGGCACCAGCGCCTCATCGACGAGCACGGAGTCCGCCTCGTCCACCAGCGCGACGTCCGTGGTGGGCGCGATGAGGTCGGCCGGATCGGTGACGAGCTGCTCGCGCAGTACGTCGAAGCCGATCTCGGAGACCGAGCCGTACGTGACGTCGCAGGAGTAGGCGGTGCGGCGTTCTTCCCGGCTGGAGGTCTCCGTGACGTACCCGACCGACAGTCCCAGCAGCTCGAGCATCGGTCCCATCCAGCGGGCGTCGCGCGCGGCCAGGTAGTCGTTGACCGAGATCACGTGGACGGTGTGGCCCTGGAGTGCGTAGCCGGCCGCGGCGATCGCGCCCGAGAGCGTCTTGCCCTCGCCGGTCGCCATCTCGACCACGTCGCCCGCGAACATCCGCAGGGCGCCCTGGAGCTGGACGTCGAAGGGCCGCAACCCCACGGTCCGGTTGGCCGCGTCGCGGGCTATCGCGAGGAACCGGGCGAGGTCCTCGTCGGACTCCCCGAACAGTTTCAGGCCGTGTGCGGCGTCCGGGAACTCGTCGTCGGCCAGTCCCCCGGCCCACTCCTCGAAGCCGTGGGACGCCTCGACCGCGCTCTGCGCGCGCGAGGTGTCCCGGCCCTGGGTGGAGCCCATCAGCTTCCAGAAGCGGTTGGCGAATCCCACGCACGGTCCTTCCCGGTCAGAATCAGTTCTCCCCCACGGTACGCAGGGCCGGGGCCGGACGGCGGTCCGCCCCGCCGGTCACCGCTCCTGGCTGTCCGGGTCGAGTTGACCGCGCAGTCTGCGCATCGCCTCGGTGGAGAGCAGTCGGTCCCCGGCACGCGCGGCCAGGCGCTCCGCCGCGACGTCGGTGGGGGTGGGAGTGTGCGACGACGACGGCGGGCGGACCCCGTGCTCCCGGGCGATCCCGTCGACGCGCTCGGCCCTCTGCGCCGCCGCGTCGGCCTTCGCCTCGACGGACTCGACGAGCTGCCGCAGCGCCACGGCCCGATCGACCACCTCGGACCACACGTCGTCGATCCCGGGCCCGAGCCCGGTGAGCCGGCTGAAGCCGTCGCTCCCCGGACCGGCCCCGGCCGCCGCCTCGCGCAGGCGGCACAGGTCACCGGCCAGGCCGACGATCTCGGACTCGGCGTCGAACTGCAGGCGGACCTCGTCCACCGCGCGGCCGCCGCGGACGTACGCGCGCAACAGGCGGTCGTAGAGCCCGCCGACCTCCATGGCCATCGCGGTGTACATCTCGGGGATGCGCCGCCGGTCCGCGCGGATCTGCGGCATCTGCGGCAGCGAGTCGACCATCGAGCGCATGCGCGGGGGCAGTACGACTCGCCCCATCTCCCGCTGTCCGCGTGCGGCGGCGGCGCTCCCGAGCTCCGCGATGGTCCGGGGCACCAGGGGGACGGGCGCCATGGTGGGGGTCGAGGCGAGGGCGTCGAAGAGGCGCCCCCGGTCCTCGGTGTCCATATGGGTGCCCCGCTTGCGTTCGGCGCGGACGTCCTTGAGCCGGACGGCGAACACCCCTCCGCCGCGTGTGAAGCCGGTACGCAGGGAGAGGTATCTGCGGTCCAGGTCGGCGAGCCGGGTCCGCAGTGCCATCCGCAGCATCGACGGGACGGCCGACTCGAGCAGCCGCCGGATCTCGTGCCGTTGCTCCTCGATCACCCGGATCTGGTGGAATCCGCCCACCGTAGGGAAGGGCCTGCCCTGGTGGAGCCGGGCCAGGACGGTCGCGGTGATCCGGGGTTCGGTCAGCCCACAGGCCACGAGCAGCGCCGCGCGGTCGGACAGCTCGGCGACCGGCGGGTCGGTGTCGCCCCGGCACATCCGGTCCACGTCGGACACGATCGCGGTGCGCGTCGTGTGCGATGCGCGCTCGTCGGCCATGCGCCCCTCCTCACCCGGCGCCCGTCAGGGCGCTTCGGTCTCACCGGGTACAACGGTAGGCCCTGAGCTCATGTTCCCCGGATTCTGCCCGCTCGGGGCCCGCGGGACCTGTCAGCGCTCGAATCCGCGGCGGGCGTCGTCGAGGATCCGGGGCCGGTCCAGCGTCGAGGGCTCGAGGTCCATCGGTGCCACGTCCCGACCGAACTGCGCGGCGCTGCGGAGCACCCCGGGGTCGAGGAATCTCAGGTCCTCGACGTCATCGCGCATCCGCAGCTCCGGCGCGCCCTCCCCCGGGCTCGCGAGGACGAACCCCCAGTCCCCGAATGTCGGCACGTGGACGTGGTACGGCGTGACGCCCCAGCCCGCGGACTCCACGGTCTCGACGGTCCGCCAGAACTGGTGCGGCGTGGCGTACGGGCTGCCCGACTGCACCACCATGAGACCGTCCTCGCCGGTCATCTGCCTGGCCAGTCCGTAGAACTCACGTGAGTACAGGCGGGACAAGGCCGGCGTGCGGGGGTCCGGCAGGTCCACCAGGACGGCCCCGAAGCCGCCGGGCGGCGCAGCCCCGTCGCCGCCCCTGCGCAGCCAGGAGAAGGCGTCGTCGACCACCACGTCGACCCGGGGATCGGCCAGCGAGCCCTCGTTGTCCTCCCGGAGTTCCTCGCGGGCGAGCTCGAGCACGGCGGGGTCGAGCTCCACCTGGACCACCCGCCGTACGCCGGGCACGTCGAGGAGGTCGCGCGCTGCCAGCCCGTCGCCGCCGCCGAGCACCAGCACCTCGCCCGGCCGCCGCGCGACCGCGGGCTGGACCAGCGACTCGGTGTAGCGGTACTCGTCGAGGCTCGAGTACTGCAGGGCGCCGTCCAGGTACAGGCGCCGGTCGGTGCGCCCCTTGTAGGTGGCCTCGGTGACGACGATCTCCTGATAGGCCGATTGCGTGTGCGCGATGACCGGGTCCGGGTACAGGCGTGCCCGCGACCACTCGGTGACGTTGTCGACGGTCGCCAGGAGCACCCCGAGCAGGGTGGCCACCACGGCCAGCGTCAGCGCCGCGATGGCCGTGCGCCGGCGGCTCAGGAACCCGCGGAGCACCAGGGCCAGAAGGATCGCTGCGGCGGCGATGTTGACGAGCCCGGTGATCGCTGCCGCCTGCTGCATCCCGAGGGTGGGCAGGAGGAGGAACGGCCACAGCAGCCCGCCCACGAGCGCGCCGAGGTAGTCGGCCGCGTTGAGGTTGGCCAGGACGCGGCCGGCCTCGGCCGCACCGCTGCGACGCCCGGTCTGCAGCAGTGCCATGAGCAGTGGGACCTCGGCCCCGACGAGCGCGCCGATCGCGGCGGTGGCCAGCACCAGGACCACCATCGATCCGGTGGCCGAGCCGAGCGTGGTGAAGGTGACGTACAGGGCCGTGGCGGATACCCCGCCCACCAGTCCGAGTGCTGCCTCGACGCCGATGAACGTGGAGGCCGCGCGGTCGACGAACGGCTTGGCGAGCAAGGCACCCAGGCCCAGCGCGGCGACGTACCCGGCCACGATGAGACTGGTGGCGACGATGCCCCCGCCCTGGACGGTGGTGGCGAGGGTGATGAGCGCGAGTTCGTAGATCAGGCCGCAGGCCGCGCAGGCGGCCACCGAGGCCAGGACGACCGGCCTCCACCATCGTCCGACGGGGATGGCGACCGGGGCCGCGGTGCCGGGGCCCGGCGGGGAGGGCCGCGTCGCGGTCACGTCCTCAGGCAATGGCTGCGGCGTTGACCACGGCGACGGCCACGAGGGTCGCGCCCACGGCGATCGAGGCGGTGCTGAACCGTGGTGAGGCGACGAGGTCGCGGAACCGTCCGGGCACCACGAGTTCGAGGATCACCAGCGTGACGGCCTGGAACACCACGCCGAGCAGCCCGTACACGACCACGTCCACCAGTCCGAGCAGCACGGTGTCCGAGGCGTTGACCATCACGGTGACGACGATGACAGCGAGGGCGAGCGCGGAGGAGGCCTGGAGTGCCGCCGCATTGGGTCGGTGGTCGACGAAGACGTGGTGGCGCAGGCTGCCCGGGGTGAGCAGGTCGAGGACGACGAACCCGGCGGCCAGCACCAGCGCGCCGACCCCGAAGTAGGCCAGGGACACCCCGATGCCGTCGAGTAGTTCTGGGACGTGGTCGGCGATCACCGTGTCTCCTTAGGGTCGGTGGCGTCGTGGCCTGGTCTCGGGTGGGTCATTTGGCGCCGAAGCCCCCGGAGCTGCCGCCCGAGGAGCCAGCCGGGCTGCGGGGGCCGAAGGCCCCGCCGAGGAAGACGAAGCCCCCGGAGCGCAGGACGCGGGAGTTCTGGTCGAGTTGGACGCGGCAGGCCGTGCCGCCGGAGGGGCCCACGAAGATCATGTCGTTCCCGTAGCGCAGGTACTCGGTGCCCTGTCGGTCCGCACGCGCGTCCGGCCGCTTGTGGTCGGTGATGTCGCGGACGGTGGCGTCCCTGTCGCCCTTGCACTCGTACGTGTCGGACGCGCCCGCGACGGGGGTGTAGGTCTCGCGGACGTGGCGGACCGCGTCCAGTGCGGCGCCGAGCAGGAAGGCCCCCAGGAGGACGGCGCACAGCCCGGCGACGAGAGCGATGATCCAGGGCCGGTAGCGGTTCATGAGGCCGCTCCCGTCAGAGGACTGAGCCGTGCCGCCTCGATGCGGGACGCGGTGGCGACCACCTCACCCCCGCCGGGGCGTGCTCCGGCGAGGGCGTGGGGGTAGAGGTGCCAGGTCCGCCAGTGCCAGCCGGTGTGCTCGGCCGCGGCGGCGACGACGGTGAGCGCTCCGTGGCGTCCCGGGAAGCGCCCGGCGAGGACCCCGGGGCCCGCCTCTGCCAGGGCCTCGAGCTCGTCGACGAGGGCCGCGAACCGGCCGGCCGGGAACGTCTCGGTGGTCGCGCTCAGGTGATGGGTCCCCCACCGGCCCGGGTACGAGGCCGCGGCCGGGAGCGGCGATCCGCCGGACCCGATCGCGCGGCAGGAGACCTCCTCGGTCACGGCGTCGTGACCGTCGACCACGAGTGTGACGGCGTGGGAGGCGCCCAGGATCGACAGCCGGAGTGCGGTGCCGTCGCCGGGGTGGTCGAGCCGGGTCCGTGCCAGGGCACCGGGTGCCTCGCCCGGGCCGACGCGGTACCCGAGCGCGGTGGAGGCCACGTCGCTGGGCACCACGTCCAACTCGTGCAGTGTCATGCCGTGTAGCCGCTGTCGCCGGGAGCGGGCGGTGCCGGGTACACGGTCAGTTCACCGGGCGTCAGCGGGCGGCCGGTGGAGACCTCCCAGCCGCCGTCGTCCCAGTTCTCGAACGACAGCAGGGAGTGGCCGTCGCGGGTCCGGAAGTCCTTGTACCGCATGCGCCCGCGCTCCGGGAGTCCGGTGGTGCCCTCGCAGGTGTACCCGGCGTCGCCGGACTCGTCCTCGCGGTGGACGCGGCCGTCGACGGTCACCTCGCGCTGCGGCGTCACTCCCAGGCCCTTGCGGGAGGTCCACCAGGTGAGCTCGAGTCGCCCTTCGTCCTCCTCGACGCCGAACCACTGGGCCCCGTCGCCGCCCTCGAGGAGGTGTTCCCACCAGACGTAGGGCCCCTGCCGGAGTGTGATCGATCCGCGGACCACGTAGTCGACACCCCCGTAGGCGACGATCGCCCCGGGGCCCAGGTTGCGGGGCCCGAAGCCGTGGGCGGGCCGGTCCGCCGCGAGCGGGTCGCGGCGACGGCCCGGGGACTTATCAGTGCGGCCCCTGAGCGCCTTGACGACGATCCCGATGATCGCAACCACGACGACCACCAGTCCGATGATGACGAGCAGCTCGCCCACCTGACATCACTCCCTTGTCCGGATCGGCGTGGTCGACCGGTGCGGGCCACCGCGGTCGATGGGGGCAGGTTATCGCACTGCGACACTCCGCAGACCCCGACCCGATTGCCTCGCGAACGCCAGTACGCTGAGAACGCTCTGAGAACCCGGACGGCGCGTTCGCCGTCCAGCCTGAGGAGAAGAGGACACCGACGATGCAGGACCAGACGCACAGCCCCGAGGCCGGGGCAGCGGAGGACGCGCCGCCGGAGGGCGGCTCCGTCATCCTCAAGCCTGTCTTCCTGCCCGCCGCGGCGGTGATCATCGGGCTCATCGCCGTGGTGATCATCTTCCGCGACCGCGCGGAGGACCTGACCAGCACCCTCAACACCGCCATCTCCGATGGTGTCGGTTGGTGGTACGTCATCGCGGTGAACGTCTTCCTGGTGTTCGCCCTGTATTGCGCGTTCTCCAAGGTCGGGCGCATCCGCCTGGGGCGCGACGACGAACGGCCGGAGTTCAGCGTCCTCTCGTGGTTCATGATGCTCTTCAGTGCCGGTATGGGGATCGGCCTGGTCTTCTTCGGTGTGGCGGAGCCGCTGAGCAACTTCGTCCTGCCCGCCGAGTCGTTCGGCAACGAGCCCCGCTCCACCGGCGCCGCGCAGGACTCCGTGGGGGTCATGATGCTCCAGTGGGGCCTGCACCCCTGGGGGATCTACGCGGTGGTGGGCCTGGGCATCGCCTACATGACGTTCCGCCGCGGCCGGCCGCTCGCGATCCGGTGGCTGCTCGAACCGCTCATCGGCCGGCAGCGCGTCGAGGGCTGGATGGGGCACACGATCGACGTGGTCGCGATCGTCGGGACCCTCTTCGGTATCGCCACGTCCTTCGGCTTCGGCGTGAGCCAGATCATGGCGGGACTCGAATACCTCGGGGTGGCCGAGCGGTCGACCACCCTCATCGTCGCGGTCATCGCGGTCGTCACCGCGATCGCGCTGTGGTCGGTGGTGTCCGGGGTGCACAAGGGCCTCAAGTGGTTGTCCAACTTCAATATGGGCGTCGCGGCCCTGCTCGCGCTCGCGGTGTTCGTGCTGGGGCCGACGATCCTCATCCTGCAGTCCATCCCGGACAACGCCGGGTCCTACCTCTCCCAGCTCCCCCAGACCGCCCTCAACACCGGGCCGTGGAGTTCTGACAACTGGGAAACCATCTGGACCATCGGCTATTGGGGCTGGTGGACCAGCTGGGCCCCGTTCGTCGGCATGTTCATCGCGCGCATCTCCCGCGGCCGCACGATCCGGCAGTTCATCATCGGCGTGCTGGCCGCGCCGACCCTGGCCAGCCTCGTGTGGTTCACCGTCTTCGGCGCCTCGGGGATCCACTTCACCCGCGAGGGGTTGATGCAGTCGGGCGACGAGGTCAACTCCGACACCTCCCTGTTCGAGATGTTCGGCCTGCTCCCCCTGGGCGCGGTGCTCAGCGCGGTGGCGATCATGGTGGTCGTCTTCTTCTTTGTCACCTCCTCCGATTCCGGTTCGCTGGTCATCGACATGATGGCCTGCGGCGGACGCGTCGACACGCCCAAGTCGACCCGGATCTTCTGGGCGGTGCTCGAGGGTGTGGCGGCCGCAGTCCTGCTGGTCGTGGGCGGCGACGCCGCGCTGACCGCGTTGCAGACCCTGGCCGTCTCGACGGCGGCACCGTTCTCGGTGATCCTCGTCCTGGCGTGTGTGGCCATGTACCGGGCGTTCCGCCATGACGTGGCGACGATGCCCGATTACGTGCAGCTCATGCCGTCCTCGACCGAGCCCGGAACCCACGAGTCACTGGCCACCCAGGCCCGTCGTCATCTCCGGGAGATGCGGGGGATCTCGATGACCCTCGGCGGCTTGTCGTCGACACCGGGCACCTTGTCGGTGTCCACCAAGGATGCTCAGATCGTCCCCTACCGGCGCGTATCCGCCTCCGAGATGACGTTCGACACGGAGTCGGGCGAGCCCGAGCTCGTCGTCGCCGGCCGGGACCCGCTCGCGGGCGAGGTGTTCGACACCGAGGAGTTCGCCGCGTCGCAGGAGTACGTGGACCTCGGCGGCGAGGAGCCGTCGGCGGAGCCTGCGGACGCCTCGGAGGGCGGCGCCGACCGGGGCTGACCGGTCACACGTACTGGTCGGCCCACGCGCCGATGATCCTGGCGGCGCGGTGGGCCTGCCCGTCGACGGTGAGGAAGTGATCCGAGCCCTCGAGGGACACGAAACTCCGCGGGTGGAGCGCGGCCCGGAAGATGGTGCTCGCGTTCTCGATGTCGACCGTCGCGTCGGTCGGTGAGTGGATGATGAGCAGCGGCCGGTCGAGCGTGCGGACCCGGCCGATCAGGTCGGCGCGGCGGACGTCCTCGACGAAGTCCCGCTTGAGGGTGATCTCGCGGCCACCGATGTTCCAGGTGCCGCTGCCCTCCGCCAGCACCTTGTCGACGATCGCGTCGTAGTGCCGCTCGACGTCGGCGGGTTCGGCGGGCGCCCCGATGGTGGCGACCGCGCGGATGCTGGGGATCTGTTGTGCGGCGATGATCGCGGCGGCGCCGCCCCACGAGTGCCCGACGAGCAGTTGGGGCGGGGTGCCGCGCTCGGTGAGGAACTCGGCCGCCCGGACCGTGTCGGCGACCTTGACCGTGAACGAGCCGTCGCCCAGTTCGCCCCCGGACCCGCCCACTCCGAGGGCGTCGTAGCGCAGCATGCCGATCCCCTCGGCGGCGAGGCCGCGGGAGATCCGGAACGCCGCCGGCGAGTCCTTACCCAGTGTGAAGCCGTGGACGAACAGGCCCCATCCGCGGTCGCCGTGCTCGGGTGGCTCCAGCACTCCCGCGAGCTCCGGCCCCCGGACACTGGCAAAGCGCACATCTTCGGTCATGCAGCCATCTCACCTGCCGGGGCATCCTGGGGTCAATCGGCTCCGCCGGTGCCGGGCGGCCTCTCCGGTTGCCTGGCGCCGTCGGGGGCGACGATCGTGACGTAGGCATTGTGAGAGAGGACGGGATATGACGACGACAGCGACATCACGCTCGGCCCACAACGGGTTCGAGTTGCCCGCGATCGGTTTCGGCACCGTGGATCTGCGGGGCGTGGACGGGACGACGGCGATCGCCTCGGCCATCGATGCCGGCTACCGGCTGATCGATTCGGCGTTCAACTACGAGAACGAGGGGGTGGTCGGCCGGGCACTGGAGCAGTCGGGGGTGGATCGCTCGGAGCTCCTGGTCACCTCCAAGCTGCCGGGCCGTCACCACGAGGCGCCCCTGAACCGGCAGAGCATCGAGGAGAGCCGGGCCCGGCTCGGCGTGGACGCGATCGACCTGCACTTGATCCATTGGCCCAATCCCCGGTGCGATCAGTACGTCGAGGCCTGGCGGGCGATGATCGACGCGCGCGAGCGCGGGGTGGTCCGCCAGATCGGGGTGTCGAATTTCCTGCCGGAGCATCTGGAGCGGATCGAGTCCGAGACGGGCGTGCGGCCGGTGGTCAACCAGATCGAGATCCACCCGTATTTCCCGCAGGAGGACGTGCTGGAACTGCACCGGGAGCGCGGCATCCTGGTGGAGGCGTGGAGCCCGCTCGGCCAGGGCGGCGAGGTGCTCACCGAGCCGGTCATCACCAACATCGCGGAGGGGCACGGCTGCACCCCGGCCCAGGTGGTGCTGGCGTGGCATCTCGCCCGCGGGGTGATCCCGATCCCCCGGTCGAGCTCGCCGGAGCACCAGCGGTCCAACCTGGCTGCCGCGGACATCACGTTGTACGGCGCCGAGGTGGAGGCCATCACGGCGCTGGGCCGGTCGACGGGGCGGATGTTCGACGGCGACCCGGCGGTCCACGAGGAGTTCTGAGCGGGTCGCGCGCTCGCCGCGGCCGGCGCAGACGAGAGCCCCCGGGCCAGATTTCTCTGGCCCGGGGGCTCTCGTCTGCGCCCGGTCGGGGATGCGCTCCCCTGGCCGACGGGTGCGGGGTGCGTGGCTCAGGGCTGCGCTAGCGCTGACCTGCTAGCGGTTCA
>DWWP01000044.1 GCA_019119635.1 Candidatus Dietzia intestinipullorum | reverse complement strand
ACGATCGGGACGCCGGCGGCGCGGAACTTCTCGGCCCACTCGGGGTCGGAGGCGATGAACACGGGCAGGGCGTTGACAAAGGCCACGCCGGCGTCGATGCAGCACTGCGCGTAGAACTTGTCGGCCTCCTCCGAGCCCACTGGCAGGTAGGACACCACCACGTCGACCTCGGCGTCGCGCAGGGTCTGCACCACGTCGACGGGCTGGGAGTCGGACTCTTCGATGGTCTCGCGGTAGTACTTGCCCAGGCCGTCGAGGGTGGGGCCGCGCTGGACGGTCACGCCGGTCGGCGGGACGTCACACAGGGAGATGGTGTTGTTCTCCGAGGCCTTCAGGGCGTCGGCCAGGTCCATGCCCACCTTCTTGCCGTCGACGTCGAAGGCGGTGACGAACTCGACGTCCCGGACGTGGTAATCGCCGAACTTGACGTGCATGAGCCCGGGCACGGTCTGGTCGATCGCGGCGTCGGAGTAGTACTGGACGCCCTGGACGAGCGACGACGCACAGTTGCCGACGCCGACGATCGCGACGCGCACCTTCTTGTCAGTCATGGTGGGGTTCTCCTTGTGGTGGGTTCTCGGTGTGGATGAGCTCGTTGATCCACTGCAACTCGCGCTCGCTGGTCTCGAGCCCGAGCCGGGTGAGTTGGCGGGCGTAGCGCAGTTCGGTGGGGCCGGTGCGGCCGGCGGCGTCGCGCTGGCCCTCGCGCCGCTCCTCGAGGACGCGGCGGCGCCCCTCGAGGAGGCGGACCCGGGCCGGCCCGGGGGTGCGGTCGAAGAAGGCCAGGTGCACGCCGAAGCCGTCGTCACCGAACGAGGCGGTGCCGGGCTCGGCGAGCATCGTGGCCAGGGAGTCCTTGCCGCGCGAGGTGATGCGGTACGTCTTGCGTCCGCGGCGGGCGGTGGCGGGGGGCCGTGTGGCGGTCTCCGCGGAGGCGTCCTCGACGATGTGTCCCTGCTGCTTGAGACGGCGCAGCGTGGGATACAGGGAGCCGAACGACACGGTGCGCACCGTGCCGAACATCTCGGAGAGTCGTTTGCGCAGTTCATAGCCGTGCATGGGCCGCTCGTCGAGCAGTCCGAGGATCGCCAGGTCGAGCACCACACCTCCCTTCTCCCGGTGTCTGCGCGGTGTCGTGCCGCGCGCGGATCGCGACGACAGCTGATGATACACCCGCTGATGTATCGGCCCGATATACCGGCATGCGACATCGTCTCGACGTGTCGGGGAGGCTGCCGGCCGCACGAGTGCGGCCGCTCCGGCACCCGGACCACGGAAGGGTCGTAGTCTGGCGATGTGGACCAGGCCGACTCCCGATCCCTGCCCTCCGGCCGGCCGCCCGGCCCGCAGGACCCCACCGGCCGTGACGCGCTCCGACGTCGACGGGTGGTGGACTTCGCGCTGCGTCGACGCGACGTCCTGGCGCAGTTGCGGGAGGGTCGACTGTCACTGCGCGAGGTGTGCGACGCCGACGTCTACCTCCTGCGTGCGGCGGGCTTCCACGGCGTGCCCACGGAGACCGCGTGCCCGGTGTGTCGCAAGGAGAACCTCGCCGAGGTGTCGTGGATCTTCGGGGACGACCTCGGCTCCGCCTCGGGATCGGCCCGCGGGGCGGACGAGATCCAACAACTGGCGCTCGCGCACGATGCCTTCACCGTCCACGTGGTGGAGGTGTGCCGGAGCTGCTCGTGGAATTTCCTGGTCGAGTCCTATGAGGTGGGCCTGCCCGAGGGGACGGGACGCCGGACGAGACGGGCCGCACGCGCACTGCGGCACCGGGGATGACGGGTTCCGCGCGGCGGGCGAGGATGCCCCGATGCGGGCGCGGGTTCCTCAATCGGGGCCGTTGTCGTACACAATGGTCGCCAGAGCACCGCCTCCGGGGCACTCCCGGATCGGTCGGACGCGCTCCCAGGAGGGTATGAGCATGACGAACGGCGAGAGCACGCGCCGGACGGACCGCGAGGAGCGGGACGATCCGTCGGAGGGGCGTGGCTGGTTCCGGCGACATCCGGCGTGGACGATCCTGATCCTCCTCGTCGTCGTCTTCCTGGTGATCCCCCTGGCGGCCGCGGCGGTGCTGTACAGCCGGACCGACATCCCCAGCCCGGACTCCGTGTCGAGCAACCAGATCTCCGAGGTCTATCAGAGCGACGGCGAGACGCTGATCGGGCGGATCGTCCCGCCGGAGGGCAACCGCTCGCTGGTGGAGCTCGACGCGGTGCCGATGCACGTGCGCAACGCGGTGATCGCCGCCGAGGACCGCAGCTTCTACACCAACGAGGGCTTCGATCCCACGGGCATCGGACGCGCCGTGATCGGCCAGATCACCGGGGAGGACTCTGCGGGCGGCGGGTCGACCATCACGCAGCAGTACGTCAAGAACACCCTGGTCGGCGACGAGGTCTCGTACGAGCGCAAGGCCAAGGAGATCGTCATCGCGGCCAAGATGACCAACGAGTGGTCCAAGGACCAGATCCTCGAGGCCTACCTCAACACCATCTACTTCGGCCGCGGCGCGTACGGGATCGCCGCGGCGGCGACCGCGTACTTCAACAAGCCGCTCGAGGACCTCACCGTCGAGGAGGGTGCCCTCCTGGCGGGCGTCATCCAGTCCCCGACGGCGCTGGACCCGCTCAACAACCCGGAGGCCTCCGAGGGCCGTTGGAACTACGTCATGGACGGGCTCCGGGACATGGGCGCGATCGACGCCCAGCACCGCGGCGCCGCCGTCTTCCCGCAGGTCGTGGAGGATCCCCAGGCGGTCGAGCAGAACGTCGGCGACCCGAGCAACGGGCCGATCCGCCGGCAGGTGCTGGCCGAGCTCACGCGGTCGGGGATCGACGAGCAGATGCTCAACACCCGCGGGCTCAAGATCACCACGACGATCGACCCCGCCACGCAGGACGCGGTGGTGCAGTCGGCGCGCAACAACATGCAGGGCGAGCGCGAGATCAATCGGACCGCGGTGGTGTCGGTCAACCCCAGGACCGGGGGCGTGATCGGCTATTACGGCGGCGACGAGGCCGAGGGCTGGGACTACGCCAACGCGCCGCTGCAGACCGGCTCCACGTTCAAGATCTTCGGTGTGGCCGCCGCCCTGGACCAGGGGATCGGGCTCGGCACCCAGGTCTCCTCCTCGCCCGTGACCACCGGCGACATCACCGTCACCAACGTCGACGGCGAGAGCTGCGGGACCTGTTCGATCTCGCAGGCGCTCAAGATGTCCCTCAACACGTCCTTCATCCGCATCCAGCGGCTGCTGGACGACGGCGCGAACGACGTCCGCGACATGGCCCACCGGGTGGGCGTTCCCGAGGAGATCCCGGGGCTGCCCTGGGAGACCCTCACCGAGCAGGGCGAGGACCCGTACGAGGGTCTGATCCTGGGCCAGTACCCGATCCGGGTGCGCGACATGGCCACCGGGCTGGCCACCTTCGCCGCCGAGGGCACCCACCGGCCGACGCACTTCATCGAGCGCGTCGAGACCGCCGAGGGCGAGGTGCTGCTCGACAACTCCACCACGGACGGCGAGCAGGTGATCGACGAGGACGTGGCCAACAACCTCACGTCCGCGATGATGCCGATCGCCGGGTACTCCAACGGGCACTCCCTGGCCGGCGGGCGGCCCTCGGCGGCCAAATCCGGTACCACCCAGCTCGGCGACAGCGGATACAACAAGGACGCGTGGTTCGTGGGCTACACGCCGTCCAACGCGACCGCGGTGTGGGTGGGTACGGACACCAACGACCCGCTGCTCAACGCGTGGGGCGGCACCATGTACGGCTCGACGTTGCCCGCGGACATCTGGAAGTCGGCGATGGACGGTGCGCTCGCCGGGACCGAATGGGAGAGCTTCCCGTCCCCCGGCTACATCGGGGGGCAGGCCGGCGCGTCCCAGAGCGGGTCGTCCTCCTCCTCCGGGACCGGCGGCGGCAACTCCTACCAGACCCCCACCGCGGCCCCGCAGCAGACGTCCGTGCAGCAGCAGCCCGAGTCGCCCCAGCAGCCCCAGGCCCCGCAGCAGCCGCCGCCGCTGACGGTCGAGGTCCCGGGCCTGCCCGAGATCGTCATCCCCGGCGCCGGAGGCCAGCCGGAGCCCGGGCCCGCCCCGGAGCCGGTCCCCGGTGGGGGCGGCGGTGCCGGCGCCGGAGACGGTGGAGGCGCCGATGGCGGCGGTGGCGCCGGCGGCGGTGGGTGAGCCCCGGGCCCGCCCGGCGCGATGACTAGGGTGTGACCGTGCAGAGCAACGGCCACCTCTCCCCGCTGCCGCTCGATCCCGACCCGCGGTCCCTCGAGCCGCACGAGCGTATCCGCCCTGGCCAGGGCGTCGGCGCTACCGCGGTCGGGGCGTGGGGCGGGCCGGTCGGCGAGCACGCCGTGGTGGGCCGGCAGCGGTTCTGGACCCCGCTGCGGGTGGTCATGCTCTTCACTGTCCTGTTCCTGGCGTTCGGCTTCTTCTCCAAGGCGGCGTGCCTGGAGACGAGCAACCCGACGGACGGATCGCAGCCGGGACTGCAGTGGGACGGCAGGCAGTACTACAAGGCCTGTTACGCCGATCCGCTCCCGCTGTACAGCACGGAGGGGCTGGCGGACGGGGCGCTGCCGTACAAGTACATGTGGGTCACGGACTCCGGCGAGGTCCGCTACATGGAGTACCCGGTCGTCTCCGGGCTGTTCCAGTACGTCACCGCGCAGGGGGCGCAGGCCTGGGACGCGGTGGCCCCGGGTGGGCCGATCGAGGTGGTCAAGTACTTCGTCCTCGGCGTGGTGATCCTGGCGTTCTTCTGGATGATCGCGGTCTGGGCGACCTATCACTCGGCCGGCCGCCGTCCGTGGGACACGCTCCTCATGGCGGCGAGTCCGCTGATCATCTTCCAGGCGTTCACCAACTACGACCTGATGGCGGTGGCGTTCGCCTCGGTCGCACTGCTGCTGTGGGCCCGCAACCGCCCGGTGTGGGCGGGGGTGGTGCTGGGCGTGGGCGTGGCGGCCAAGCTCTACCCGTTGTTCCTGTTCGGCGCGCTGCTCGTGGTGGCGATCCGACGACGAAGATTCGTGGCGCTGGGCAAGGCCGCGGCGGCCGCCGTCGGGGCCTGGCTGGCGATCAACCTGCCGATCATGCTGCCGTTCCCCGAGGGGTGGAAGGAGTTCTTCCGGCTCAACTCGGACCGTCCCGCGAACCCGGAGAGCATCTACGCCGTCATCGGGACCCTCACCGGCTGGGAGGGCTTCGACGCCGGCCGCGCGGCCGGCGAGGCCCCCGCCACCCTCAACGCGGTCTCGCTGGCGCTGTTCGCGCTCGGCTGCGCCGGCGTGCTGGCGATCGGCCTCACCGCCGCCCGGACGCCCCGGATCGCCCAGCTGGCGTTCCTCATCGTCGCGCTCTTCCTTCTCACCAACAAGGTGTGGAGCCCCCAGTACTCACTGTGGCTGGTGCCGCTCGCCGTGCTCGCGGTGCCGCGCGTCCGGCTCCTGGTGCCGTGGATGGCGTTCGACGCACTGCTCTGGGTGGCGCACATGGCCTACTTCCGCGGCGCCGCGGATCAGGGGATCGGGCCGGAGACGTTCCATCCGCTGGTCCTGGTGCGGGACCTGCTGGTGGTGGCCATCTGCGTGGTGGTGGTCATGGAGATCTATCGCCCGCACCGCGACCTGGTGCGACGGACACACGAGGGCACTCCGGAGGGGCCGGACCCCCTGGCCGGGCCCCTCGCGAGGCATGAGGAGACGAGTAGTTGAGCAACGAGGCGATGATCGGGATGTTCCTGTGCATCCTGGTGGGGTTCGTGTGCATGATCGCCGCCGCGGGCGGGTACCGGGCGGGGTGGCGGCAGCCCGTGTGGATCGCGTGGACAGTCGGGGCGTTCCTCTTCCTCACCGTGGTGCCGGTGTTCCTCGCGTTGACCATCGGGCTCTCCCCGCCCGCCTGAACGGGCGAGATTACCGTCGGCGTCCCCGGGCGGGGTAACCTTACGGGGTTGCTGACGCAACGACCCTCCTGCCACGGAGACACCGTGGCCGATATCTGTAGTCCACAGGAGGTGATGAGGTCCCGTGCGTCAATACGAAGTAATGGTCATCCTCGATCCCGGTCTCGACGAGCGCACCGTGGCGCCGTCGCTGGACACGTTCCTCAACGTGATCCGGCAAGAGGGCGGTTCGGTCGACAAGGTCGACGTCTGGGGCAAGCGCAGCTTCGCCTACGAGATCAACAAGCAGACCCAGGGCATCTACGCCGTCATCCAGCTCCAGTCGGAGCCGGACGCGGTCAAGGAGCTCGATCGTCAGCTGGGTCTGAACGACAACGTCATCCGCACCAAGGTGCTCCGCGCCGACAAGTGACCCGGGCTGTCTGACCGTCCCAGTACGCTGGGAGCAGTCAGGCGATCGGATCGTCACCACTTCACTGCACTCACACGGAGGACAAGCGCATGGCACAGGGCGACACACCCATCACCGTGGTCGGGAACATGGTCGCGGACCCCGAGCTCCGGTTCACGCCGTCGGGTGCCGCGGTCTCCAATTTCCGCATCGCCTCCACGCCGCGCCGGTTCGACTCGCAGTCCAACCAGTGGGTGGACGGCGAGGCGTTGTTCCTCACCTGCAACGTCTGGCGGCAGGCCGCCGAGAACGTGGCGGAGTCCCTCCAGAAGGGCATGCGGGTGATCGTCAACGGTCGGCTCCGCCAGCGCTCGTTCGAGACCCGTGAGGGCGAGCAGCGCACGGTGTACGAGATCGAGGTCGACGAGGTCGGCCCGGCGCTCAAGTTCGCCACGGCACGGGTCACCCGCGCCAGCCGCGACGGTGGTGGCGGCGGCGGATTCGGTGGCGGCCAGCAGGGCGGCGGCGGTTTCCAGTCAGGCGGCGGTCAGCCGCAGGGTGGATTCGGTGGCGGTCAGGGCCGTGGTCAGCAGAACGACGACCCGTGGGGCAGCGCCCCGCAGGCCGGCGGTTCCGGTGGCTTCGGTGGCAGCGACGAGCCCCCCTTCTAGAGGGTTCGTCCCCGGGGCCCCACAGGCCCCTCGGGGCGCGTGCCGCGTCCCACTCCATCAGCATGAGACATGACCTCGCGAGAGCCCGGCCCCGGTCGGCTCGTCGGAGGAAAGAAAGGTAGACGGATCATGAAGCTGGTCCTCACCGCCGACGTCGACAAGCTCGGTGCCCCGGGCGACATCGTCGAGGTCAAGGGCGGATACGGTCGTAATTTCCTGCTCCCGCACGGGATGGCCATCGTGGCCACCCCGGGCGCCGAGCGTCAGGTCGAGTCCATCAAGCGGGCCCAAGAGGCCCGTGAGGTGCGCGACTCGGATCACGCGAACGAGCTCAAGCAGAAGCTCGAGTCGCTCACCGACGTCAAGGTCGCGGTCAAGACCTCCGACACCGGGAAGCTCTTCGGCTCGGTCACCGCCGGCCACGTCGCCTCGGCGGTCCGGACCGCCGGCGGCCCGACGCTCGACAAGCGCAGCATCCAGATGCCCAAGGAGCACGTCAAGTCGACCGGCGCGTTCAGCGTCGTCGTCGATCTGGGCCACGACACCACCGCCACTGTGGCGGTCGAGGTCGTCCCCGCCTGACAGTCCGCACGGCGAGGCCGCGGGCCCCGGTCACCACCCAGAACGCGGTGGTGAGCGGGGCCCGCGGCCTCTCTATGTGATCCGTATCGGACAGCTGACCAGGGGTGTGGATCCCCTGTGGATAACTTGCTGGTACGGCCCACAGATGTGGTATGCGAGATCGGTGGAGTTCACTTCCCGTTATCCATTGCGCGTCACTCGCCACCGTGGTATCGGTGTGTATCCACCGGCGACGGGAGCTGCGACGATGCCTGTGACCAGCGGATTTGGAAAATATGTGCGGGCTTATCCACCGGTATTCCACAGTGTTACGCCCATCGTCCCTGCGTAACGATCCTCCATCCACAGATGTCCACAGGCGGCTACTCGCGAATGTGGATAACCCTGTGGATAACTAGGCGTTCGGTGGGTCGGGCGTGTCGCGTCGGTGACCTACAGTGGAGACGTCGCGTGCGTGGCCCGAGGGCTGGCGGGTGGCGCCGATGAGGTCGAACGGAGAGGAGCGGTCATGACGCAGGGGGGATTCGACGGTCCCGGCGAGATGCCGCCACCGCCGGACGAGGGCGGCGCCGAGTTCGGTCGTACCCCGCCGCAGGACCTCACCGCGGAGCAGTCTGTCCTGGGCGGCATGCTCCTGAGCAAGGACGCCATCGCGGACGTGGTGGAGGAGATCCAGCCCGGGGACTTCTACAAGCCGGCGCACCAGGCCATCTACGACGTCGTCCTGGACCTGTACGCGCGGGGAGAGCCCGCGGACGCCGTCACGGTGGCCGCCGAGCTCGACCGCCGCGGCGACCTCCGGCGTGCGGGCGGCGCGCCGTACCTCCACACGCTCATCTCCACGGTGCCCACGGCGGCCAACGCCGGCTACTACGCGGAGATCGTGGCGGAGAAGTCGGTGCTGCGCCGCCTGGTGGACGCCGGGACGCGGATCGTGCAGTTCGGCTACTCCGGCTCCGAGGGCGCCGACGTGGCCGAGGTGGTGGACCGGGCGCAGGCCGAGATCTTCGAGGTGACCGAGAGGCGTACCACCGAGGACTTTGTGATCATCGAGGAGCTCCTGCAGCCCACGATGGACGAGATCGACGCCATCCACACCGCGGGCGGACTGAGCCAGGGGGTGCCCACCGGCTTCGCTGATCTCGACGCGGTGACCAACGGCCTTCACGGCGGCCAGATGATCATCATCGCCGCCCGGCCCGGTGTGGGTAAGGCCCTCGCACTGGACACCGTGCTGCCTACCCCGGAAGGGGAGACCACCATGGGCGACGTGGCCGTGGGGGACCGCGTGCTGGCCTCCGACGGGCAGCCCACGGAGGTCGTGGCCGTCACGGAGGTGTGGCATGACCGCCCGTGCTTCACGCTGCGGTTCAACGACGGCACCGAGATGATCGCGGACGCCGAGCACGAGTGGCGCATCGAGTTGGGCGGCACCCACCAGGTGGTCACCACCAAGTCCCTCGAGACCCTGATGCTGGTGGCCGAGTCCGGGATACTGGTCCCCGAGGACGCCGCCTCCGGCCGGCCCGACCGGCTCATCATCGACGTCCGGGGCGCCGAGAGCGTGCCCGTCCGGTGTATCGAGGTGGCGGCGAAGAACCACCTGTACCTGGCCGGGCCCACCGCGATTCCCACGCACAACTCGACCATCGGCCTGGACATCATGCGCTCGTGCTCCGTCAAGAACGGCCTGTCCTCGGTCGTGTTCTCCCTGGAGATGAGCAAGACCGAGATCGTCATGCGACTGATGAGCGCGGAGGCCCGCGTGAAGCTGTCGGACATGAAGTCGGGAAAGATGAGCGACGAGGACTGGACCCGGATGGCCCGACGGATGGGCGAGATCTCCGAGGCGCCGTTGTTCATCGACGACTCGCCCAACCTCACCATGATGGAGATCCGCGCCAAGGCCCGCCGGCTCAAGCAGAAGCACGACCTGCAGCTGATCGTGGTGGACTACCTGCAGCTGATGTCGAGCGGCAAGAAGGTCGAATCCCGCCAGCAGGAGGTCTCCGAGTTCTCCCGCCAGCTCAAGCTGCTGGCCAAAGAGCTCGACGTGCCCCTGATCGCCATCTCGCAGCTCAACCGTGGGCCCGAACAGCGCACCGACAAGCGCCCCCAGGTCTCCGACCTCCGTGAGTCCGGCTCGCTGGAGCAGGACGCCGACATCGTCATGCTGCTGCACCGCCCCGACGCCACCGAGCGCGACGACCCCCGCGCCGGCGAGGCCGACGTGATCCTGGGCAAGCACCGTGGCGGTCCCACCTCGACCATTACCGTGGCGCACCAGCTCCACTACTCGCGGTTCGTGGATATGGCGAGGGGGCTGTAGT
>DWWP01000006.1 GCA_019119635.1 Candidatus Dietzia intestinipullorum | reverse complement strand
ATACGAGTCCCGCACCCGGGCGGACGCGCGGTTCCGGGTGACCGTCGGGGTCGACGACGGCGACGAGGCGCAGTTCGTGGCCCGCCGCGTGGTGCAGCACGCGCCCGCCCTGCTGGCGCTCGCGGCGTCCTCGCCGTTCAGGGCCGACGGCGAGGATGCCGGCTACGCCTCGGTCCGCGCCTTCGAGGCACGCTGGTCGCCCGCGCACCTGCCCGTGGTGCGGACCGACACCGCCGACGGCGTGATCGAGGCCGAGGAGCTCCTGCTGGGCACCGGGGTCGTGGCGGACGACGAGCTGATCGACGTGGACGTCCGGCCCTCGCGCGACGGTACGGGCGTGGAACTGCGGCTCTGCGACTCGTGCAGCACCGTCGACACCCTGGTCGTGGTGGCCGCACTGTTCCGGGCGATGGTCGACCGGGTCCTCGCGGAGCGGCCCTACGGTGACGACGCCCGGGACGGGTCGGGTGGGGCCCGCGGATGGGAGGACCCCGCCCCCACCGTGCTCGCTGCGGCATTCTGGCGCGCGTCCCGATCCGGACTGGAGGGCGACCTGGTGGATCCGGACTCGGGCCTCCCGCTGCCCGCGCGCGAGGTCCTCGGCGCGCTCGTCGACGCGCATTCGACGTATCTCGAGCAGGCGGACCGGACACTGTTCGACGACCTGCTCAGCGGGGTGATCGGTGCCGGCTCGTCCGCGGCGCGCCAGCGGGCGGCCCGCCGGCGGCGGGGGCGGCGCGAGGACGTGGTGGCGGTGCTCCTCGCGGAGACCGCCGGCCGGATCCGGCCCCGCGCCCGGACCGACGACGACGGCATGCGCTCGATGCTCGCCGCCTACTCGCCGCTCGGGGGCGCGGTCACGCGGGAGGTCCACGACGAGGCGATCGCCGACGACGGCGCCCCGCGGCCCGAGTACGTGGACCTGCTCGCCGAGATCGTCCGGCTGGGCCCCGACGGTCTGCGGGAGCGCAAGCGCGGGGTCGACGACGCGCTCCGCGCCAGGGGCGTGACGCTCAAGGTCCACGGGGAGCCGGAGCCGCAGGTGTACCCCCTCGACCCGGTGCCGCGGATCATCCCGGCCGACCAGTGGGACCGGATCACCGCGGGGGTGGAGCAGCGCGCACGGGCGCTGGAGCTGTTCCTGCGCGATGTCTACGGCCCGGGCGAGATCGTCCGCGCGGGCGTGGTCCCGCAGGAGGCCCTGGACCGCGCCCCCGGCTATCGGCGCTACGGGCGGGCGGTCCCGGACGGCGCTCTCCACGCCCCGGTCAGCGGCGCGGATCTGGTCTCGACGGGCCCGGGCGAGTGGCTGGTCCTGGAGGACAACCTGCGGATGCCCGGCGGCCTGGCCATGGCGGTGACCGTGCGGGACCGGATCCGCGAGGGCTACCCCGGATTCGACGCGCGCGGCGAGGTCCACGACCCGGGCGCGGGTCTGGGCGCGCTCCGCGACACCCTGCGCGCCGCCGCCCCGGACGGGGTCGGGGACCCGTCGATCGCCGTCGTCGCCGGGGAGGACGAGCTCAGCGCGCACGATCTCCGGCACGCCGCGGAGGCCGTCGATGCGCCCCTGATCACGCCGGCCCGGCTGCGGGCGGACGAGGGCGGGGTGTGGCGGATCGACGGGGACGAGCGCCTCCCCGTCGTCGTCCTCTACGTCCGTATGGACGAGGAGTCGCTGCTGTCCTCCGCGGCCGCGGACGGCACGCCGCTGCGCGCCGGCCTGCTCGCCGCGATGGCGGCCGGCACGGTCTCGGTGGTCAACGCCCCCGGCAACGGGGTCGCCGACGACAAGGCGATCTACGCGATGGTGCCGTCGATCATCGACTTCTACCTGGGGGAGAAGCCCCTCCTGCAACAGGTCGACACCTACCTCGGCGCGGACCCGGACCAGCGGGCGCAGATCCTTGACCGGCTCGACGAGATGGTGGTCAAGCCGATCGACGGCTACGGCGGCTCCGGGATCACGGTGGGCCCGGAGTGCTCCCCGCGCGAGCTCGACGAACGGCGCGGTGAGCTGCGCCGCCACGGCGAACGGTTCGTGGCCCAGGAGGTCCAGTCCCTGTCGACGCTGCCGACGTTCGACGGCGACGAGCTCAGCCGCCGGCACGTGGACCTGCGGGCGTTCATCATGCTCCGCAACGGCCCCACGGGTGAGGTCGAGGCGTCCGCTCCCCCGGTCGCCGTGACACGCGTCGCACCGGCGGGGACGATGTTGGTCAATGCCTCGAGCGGAGGAGGCGGGAAGGACACCTGGATCCGTCGTGCGTGAACCCGCGGAAGTCACCGACACCGAGCCCACCGGCGCCGTGCTGACCGATCGCGGCGTGACGACCGAGACCGAGGTGACGGAGGAGTCCGGATCGAGGGTGCAGGCCGGCCCGCCGGACGACGCGGCCGGCGGCGCCGGCGAGCTGCGGCACACCTCGTCGCCGTGCCTGTCGCCGGACGGCTCCGTCCTGGCGTACGTGGTCACCGAACGGACCGGCTACCCGCGTGCTGTCCAGCGGCCGCTCGGCCCGGACGGGGTCGCGGACGCTGGGCCGGAGCGGGACGTGATCCTGCCGGTCGAGGGCCCGGTCCGCCGGGTGGCCTACTCCCCGGACGGCCGGTGGCTCGCCTGCGAGGTGGCCCCGGACGCCGGCGAGCGCGAACGGATCTGGCTGGTCAACAACGACCCGGGCGACCGCAGCGCGCACCCACTGCCCGTCGCGGACGACGTCACCGAGCACATCGTGGACTGGGACGGCGACCGTCTCGCCGTGACCACCTTCGACTCCGACGGGCTGGCCGAGGGCCGGCTCGTGGACCCCTGGACCGGGGAGGTCGAGATCGTGGACCGGCGGATGGCCGGGGCGCTGGTCCACGCCCTCGACGGCGTCGCCCTGTTCCGGGTGGGCGCGCGCGGGCACCGCGAACTGCTGCGCATCGCGCCGGACGGCCGGTGGTGGCCGCTGCTGCCCACCGACACCGGCTCCACCACCGACGCGGGGGAGGTCCTCGACGCGGGCGGCGACGGCAGGCCCGTGCGGATGGTCGTCCGCAGTGACCACTCGTCCGACCGCGTGGGGCTGCGTGAGGTCCGGGCCGACGACTCCGGCACCTCCTCGTGGCCGCTCGCCGAGCGCCGCGACGCCGACCTGGACTCGTTCGACGTGAGCCTGGACCGCCGCGTCGCGGCCCTGCTGTGGAACGTCTCCGGCGGTCTGTCGGAGATCGAGGTGCTCGACCTGTCGGGCAGCCGGCCCCGGGTGCTCGCCCGGCCCGGGCTGCCGGACGTGGTGGCCTCGGCGCCCACGCTGACCGAGGACGGCGGGCTGCTCGCGGTCACCGTCGAGAGCCTGGACCAGCCGCCCCACGTGGTCATCTACGACGTGCGCCGGCAGCGGTGGGTCGGTGAGCCGCCGGCCCGGCCAGGCCCCGCGCCGGAACTGCGGACCTTCACCGCCCGCGACGGTCTCGGGCTGAGCGGCTGGCTGTACCGCGCCGATCCGGGGGCCGGCCCGGGACCGACCGTCGTCCACCTCCACGGGGGGCCGGAGGGCCAGTCCCGACCGGGCTACGACGACATCGCCCGACGGATGCTCGACGAGGGCGTCAACTACTTCCTGCCCAATGTCCGCGGCTCCACCGGCTCGGGGCGCTCCTTCGGCCACGCCGACGACCGCTACGGGCGCTTCATCGGGATCGACGACGTCGAGGACTCGCTGCTGCATCTGGTCGAGGCGGGGATCGCCGACCCGGACCGCGCCGTCGTCTCCGGCCGCAGCTACGGCGGCTACCTGGTCAACGCCACGCTGGTCCGGCACGCGGGACGCTGGCGCGGCGGTATCGCCGCCTGCGGGATGAGCGATCTGCGGACCTTCTACCGCGACACCGAGCCGTGGATCGCGGCCGCCGCCTACCCCAAATACGGCAATCCGCTGCACGAGCGCGAGCTGCTGGCGGAGGCATCGCCGCTGCGGCGCTTCGACGCGATCGACGTGCCCGTGCTCTTCGTCCACGGCGCGCGCGACACCAACGTGCCGGTCAGCGAGACGGAGCAGGCCGCCGAGGCGCTGCGCGAGCGAGAGGTACCGGTGGACGTCCTGCTGTTCTCCGACGAGGGTCATGAGTTCGTGAAGTTGTCCAACCGCCAGCTCCTGGGCGACAGGGTGGTGGAGTTCTGCCGGAGGGTGTTCGATGACCGCACACGTGACCAGTGAGGACACCGCCGCGGCGGGAGGCCTCGAGGAGCAGCTCGTGGCCTGGCGGCGGCACATCCACACGCACCCGGAACTGTCCTACGAGGAGCACGAGACCACCGGGTACGTCGACGACGAGCTCCGTGCGCTCGGGCTCGAGCCGGTCCGGTTCCGGCTGGGGACCGGGCTGTGGTGCGACGTCCCGCCGGCCGACGACGCGGACCGCGAGGACCGGGTGGCACTGCGTGCGGACATCGACGCGCTGCCGATGGACGAGGAGAGCGGGCTCGACTTCGCCTCCCGGAACGAGGGCGTCGCGCACACGTGCGGGCACGACGGCCACACCGCCATGCTCCTCGGCGCGGCCGCTCTGCTCGTCGAGAACCCGCCACCCCGCCCGGTGCGTCTGATCTTCCAACCCGCCGAGGAGACCATGCCCGGCGGCGCCAAGGAGTGCGTCGAGGAGGGCGTGGTCGACGACGTCGACCGCATCCTGGCCCTGCACGCCGATCCGCACCGCCGGGTGGGCGAGGTCGGCGTGACGGCCGGGCCGGTCACGTACTCTAACGCTAAGGTGCGCATCCGCCTCGACTCGGAGGGCGGGCACACGGCACGGCCCCACGAGACGCAGGACACGGTCTTCTCGACCGCGCAGCTGGCCACCGGGATCACCTCGGTGCTCGACCGCCGGCTGGATCCGCGGTCGGGCACCGTGCTCACCTGGGGCGCCCTGCACGCCGGCGGGGAGGCGCCCAACGTGATCCCGGATTCCGCCGAGCTGCTGGGGACACTGCGCAGCGCGGACCGCGAGGTGTGGGCCACCGTCGAGGACATCGTGCGCGAGGCCGTGGAGGACCTGGCCGCGCCGTACGGGATCCGTGCCGACCTCGAGTACACGCAGGGCGTGCCGCCGGTGGTCAACGACGAGGCGTGCGCGGAGCTCGCCACCGAGGCGGTGCGGCAGGTCCTGGGGGACGAGGGGATCGGCACCGCCGACCAGTCCAGCGGCGGCGAGGACTTCGCCTGGTACACCGAGGAGATCCCCGGCATCTACCTGCGCTACGGGGTGTGGGACGGCGGCGGCGAGCAGACCGACCTCCACCACCCCGCCTTCCTGCTGGACGAGTCCGCGCTCCTGCCCGGCGCCCGGCTGTTCGACGCCTTCGCGCGCCTCAGCGGACCGTGACGGCCGCCTCCGCCGCGGGCACGAGCTCGCCGATCACCGGCGCGCCGGGGACCTCCCCGGCCACCAACAGGCCCCCGGAGGTCTGGGCGTCGGCCAGCAGGAGCAGCTCGTCCTCGTCGACGTCCGCCGCCAGGTGCGGCCGCACCCAGTCGAGGTTGCGGCGCGTCCCGCCGCTGACAAAGCCGTCCGCGAGGGCCTGACGCGCGCCCTCGAGGTACGGCACGGCCGCCGAGTCGATCACGGCGGAGACGTCGCTGGCGCGGGCCATCTTGAACAGGTGGCCCAGCAGCCCGAAGCCGGTGACGTCGGTCGCGCAGACCGCCCCGGCGGCCAGGGCGTCGCGGGCGGCGACGTCGTTGAGGCGGGTCATGGTCTCGACGGCCTCCGCGCTCACCGCGCCGGTGTTCTTGTGCCGACTGTTGAGCATCCCGATCCCGAGCGGCTTGGTCAGCGACAGCGGTACGCCTGCGCGGCCGGTGTCGTTGCGCAGCAGCCGGTCCGGGTCGGCGATGCCGGTGACGGCCATGCCGTACTTGGGCTCCGGGTCGTCCACGCTGTGTCCGCCCGCGACGTGGCAGCCCGCGAGCCCGGCGACGTCCTGGGCGCCCCTCAGTACCTCGCCGGCCATCTCGTACGGCAGCACGTCCATGGGCCAGCACAGCAGGTTGATGGCGACGATCGGGGTGCCGCCCATCGCGTACACGTCGGACAGGGCGTTGGCCGCGGCGATCCGCCCCCAGTCGTAGGGGTCGTCGACCACGGGCGTGAAGAAGTCGGCGGTGCTGATGACGGCCTGACCGCCGGCGATGCGCACGGCGGCCGCGTCGTCGCCGTCCTCCAGGCCCACGATGAGCTCGGCCGTCGGGTCGTGGACGGGCGCGTCGACGAGTCCGGCGACCACCGACTCGAGCGCGCCGGGCGGGATCTTGCAGGCGCACCCCCCGCCGTGGGCGTACGAGGTCAGCCGTGCGGGCGCGGGAGCGGAAGCCATGGGTCCGACCCTAGTGACGACGACGAGGCGGCGGCACCCGGTTGACGCAGGTCCGACACCTCGTGCTGTACTCGTCTGCAGGGAGGCGTCCGGGCACCTGGTGGTCCCCGCGGTCTTCAAAACCGACGTGGCCGAGTATCTCGGTCAGGCGGGTTCGATTCCCGTCCGCCTCCGCCACCAGCCGTCGTCCGCCGGGGGAGAGGAGCGCCAGATCACCGAGCAGCAGGCGACCGGCGACCCGCGCCGCCGCATCCCCTCCACCGACGCCGTGCTCCGCGACCCGCGCCTGACCGAGGTGATCGACGGGCTGGGCCGGGACCTGGTCAAGCAGCGGGTCCGCGACGCCCAACACCGGGTCCGCGCCGGTGACCTCGCCGCGGACGATCTCGTCGGGGAGGTGCTGGGCGGGTTGCCGTCGTCGCCCGTCTCGCTCACCCGCGTCCTCAACGCCACCGGGGTGCTGGTGCACACCAACCTCGGCCGGGCGCCGCTCTCGGCCGCGGCGGTCCGTGCGCTCGCCGAGGCCGCCGGGACCAACGACGTGGAACTGGACCTGGCCACCGGTCGACGGGGACGGCGGGGCCGCGGCGCACTCGATGCGCTGCGCGACGCGGTGCCCGCCGCCGGTGACGTGCACGTGGTGGGCAACGGCGCCGCGGCGCTGGCGCTCGCGGTCACCGCGCTGGGCGGGCCGGGCCGCACGGTGGTGATCGCGCGCGGGGAGATGATCGAGATCGGCGACGGCTTCCGCCTGCCCGAGCTGCTCGAGGCCACCGGTACCCGGCTGCGGGAGGTGGGCACCACCAACCGCGTGACCGTCGACGACTACGTGGCCGCGATCGACGAGACCACGGCCTTCGTGCTCAAGGTGCACCCGTCGAACTTCGTGGTCAGCGGCTTCACGTCCACGGTGCCGCCCGAGCAGCTCGCCGACCGCGGCGTGCCCCTGGTGGTGGACATCGGCTCCGGGCTCCTCGCCCCGCACCCGGCTCTGCCCGACGAGCCCGACATGACGACGATGCTCGCCACCGGCGCCGACCTGGTGACCTCCAGCGGGGACAAGCTCCTCGGAGGCCCGCAGGCCGGGCTCCTCGCCGGCGACGCCGAGCTCGTGCACCGGCTGCGACGTCATCCGCTGGCCCGCGCGCTGCGCGTGGACAAGCTCACCCTCGCGGCGCTCGAGGCCACGCTCCGCGGGCCCACGCCGCCGGTGGTGGCGGCCCTCGAGGCCGACCCCGGGCAGCTGTTCGACAGGGCACGCCGCCTCGCCGACGAGCTGGTCGCCCGGGGCGTGCGGGCGGAGGCCGTGCACTCGGTCGCGGCGGTCGGCGGCGGGGGCGCGCCGGGCGTCGAGCTGCCGAGCGCGGCGGTGGCACTGCCCGAGGACACCGCCGAGGCGCTGCGCGCGGGACGCCCGGCGGTGCTCGGCCGCGTCCACGAGGGGCGGTGCCTGCTCGACCTGCGGGCCCTGCCGGCCGCCGACGATCCGGAACTGCTCGGCCTGGTGATCGCCGCCGTGGGACGCGTGTAGATGTTCGTGGTGGCGACCGCCGGCCACGTGGACCACGGCAAGTCCACGCTGGTGCGCGCGCTCACGGGCACCGAGCCGGACCGGTGGGAGGAGGAGCGGCGCCGCGGTCTGACCATCGACCTGGGCTACGCCTCCACCACGCTCGACGACGGACGGACCGTCGCCTTTGTCGACGTGCCCGGCCACCGCCGGTTCCTGCCCAACATGCTCGCCGGTGTCGGCCCGGTCCCGGCGGCGATGTTCGTGGTGGCCGCCGACGACGGCTGGATGCCCCAGTCCGCCGACCACCTGGCCGCGCTCGCGGCGCTCGGCGTGCGGCACGGCGTCCTCGTGATCACCCGCAGTGACCTGATGGAGCCGGAACTCGCCCTCGCCGAGGCCCGCGACGCCCTGGCCGGCACCCCGCTGGCCGACGTCCCGGCGGTGTGCGTCTCCGCCGTCACCGGCGAGGGCCTCGGCGAGCTGCGCTCCGAACTCGCCGCGCTCGGGTCCGCGCTGCCCGCGGCCGACCCCGCCGCGGACGTCCGCCTGTGGGTGGACCGGTCGTTCACCATCGGCGGGGCCGGCACCGTCGTCACCGGGACCCTGCCCGCCGGGACGCTGCGCACGGGCGACCCGGTGGAGATCGGCCCGGACGGCCGGCGCGCCGTCGTTCGCGGGCTCCAGTCGCTCGGCGCCGATCGGGACGAGGTGAGCGCCGTGGCGAGGGTGGCCGTCAACCTGCGGGGGGTGCCCGTGGACGACGTCCCCCGCGGCACCACGCTCGTGACCCCCGGGCGGTGGCGCCCGTCGTCGACCCCGGACGTGCGCCTGGACCCGGGCGCCGACACCGCCGATCTGCCCGAGCAGGTGATGGTGCACTGCGGCTCCGCGGCGGTGGCCGCGCACGTCCGACCGCTCGACGCGCGCCACGCCCGGCTCGCCCTCACGGGTGCGCTGCCGCTGCGCGTGGGGGACCGGCTGATCCTGCGGGAGCCCGGCGCCGAGCGCATCCCGTCGGGGGCGGTGGTCCTCGATCCTGCGCCGCCGGACCTGCGGCGTCGGGGAGCGGCGCGACGCCGGGCCGAGACCCTGGCCACCACCCCCGACGTCCCCGACCTGGACTCCGAGCTGCGGCGCCGGGGCGTCGCTCACGTCGACGACCTGCGGGCGCTCGGCGTCGCCGACGTGCCGGCGGCCGGGCGGTCCGGCGGGTGGTTGCTCGACCCGGGCGCGGTGCCCGGACTGGTCGAGCGCCTCACCGCCGCGCTCGCCGAGCACGCCCGCCGCGACCCGCTCGAGCCCGGACTGCCGGTCGAGGCGGCCCGCCGCAGCCTGGAGCTGCCCGACGCCCGGCTGCTGCCCGTGGTGCTGGCGCACCCCGCGGCGGCCGGGGCCCAGGCGGTGGACGGTCGCGTCGTGGGCCCGGGCGGCGGGGAGCCGGAGCTGCCCGAGCACGTCCGCGCGGCGGTCGACGGGCTGGCCGAGCGGTTCGCCGCGCGGCCGTTCGACGCCCCCACCGCCGACGAACTCGCCGAGCTGGGATTGGGCACCCGGGAGCTCGCGGCGTGCGTGCGGGCGGGGCTGCTCAGCCGGATCGGGCCGGGCGTGTGGCTCGGGCCGGACGCGACGGCGGCGGCGGTGGAGCAGCTGCGGCGGCTGCCCCAGCCGTTCACGCCGAGCACGGCCCGCACGCACCTGGACACCTCGCGTCGCGTGGTGATGCCGCTGCTGGAGCTGCTCGCCGTGGAGGGGCTCAGCCGCCGGGCCGGCGACGACGGGCACGTGGTGCAGTAGCTCGGCCCGGGCGCCGGACGGGGTCGGGGGTCGCGACAAATACTTATGGAGCGGTGCTCTGTTACTGTCGGATGCCAGCGGGACATCGAATACATGCCGGTCGGCCCTGTGCACTCCTGCGCTCGGACTCAGCCGGGGCCGGCCACCCATGAAGGAGCGACATATGCCGACCCTCTCCCACGAGGAGCACCTCTACACCCTCGATCTCGGCGACGACGAGAACCGCTTCTCTCCCGAGTGGCTCGACTCCGTCCATGCTGCGCTCGATGAGCTCGAGGCGACCTCCGGGCCAGCCGCACTCATCACCACGGGAGCCGGCAAGTTCTATTCGAACGGCTTGGACCTCGACTGGCTTGGTGAGAACCCCGACCAGCTCGACGCCTACGTCGGCCGGGTCGAGTCGCTGTTCGCACGAGTGCTGACGCTCCCGGTGCCGACGGTGGCCGCCGTCAACGGCCACGCCTTCGGCGCGGGCGCGATGTTCGCCATGGCCCACGACTGGCGCGTGATGCGGGATGACCGCGGCTACTTCTGCTTCCCCGAAGT
>DWWP01000043.1 GCA_019119635.1 Candidatus Dietzia intestinipullorum | reverse complement strand
GTCGATCTCGTCGTACGCGAACGAGTCGTTGAGATCGGGGTAGGTGTCCGCCAGAACCTTGGTGATGGCCGCGGTGGTGGTGGTCTTGCCGTGGTCAACGTGACCGATGGTGCCAATGTTTACGTGCGGCTTCGTCCGCTCGAACTTCGCCTTCGCCACTTGATGTCCTCCTGGACTGGTCTGTCCCCACTGGTCGTGGGCACATCGTGATGTGTGGGTTGTGATCTTACTCTTCGTGCCGTCTGGCACGAACCGGCGGCCACCCGGAGGTTCGACCGTGCGCCGCCGGCATCGGCCCCGCCCCACCGTCTGGTGGTGGAGCGGGACCAGTACCGGTTACTCGCCGGTCGCCTTGGCGATGATCTCCTTGGACACACTCGCCGGGACCTCGGCGTAGTGGGAGAAGACCATCGAGTAGTTGGCCCGGCCCTGCGTCTTCGACCGGAGGTCGCCGACGTAGCCGAACATCTCGGACAGCGGCACGTGTGCCTTGACCAGGCGGGCGCCGGAGCGCTCCTCCATCGCCTGGATCTGGCCGCGCCGCGCGTTCAGGTCGCCGATGACCTCGCCCATGTAGTCCTCGGGCGTCGTGACCTCGACGGCCATGAGCGGCTCGAGGATCACGGGCTTGGCCTGGCGGGAGGCCTCCTTGAAGGCCATCGAACCCGCGACCTTGAAGGCCATCTCGGAGGAGTCGACCTCGTGGTACTGGCCGTCGATCAGCGTCGCCCTGACGTTGACCATCGGGTACCCGGCCAGGATGCCGTACTGCATGGCGTCCTGGATGCCGGCGTCCACGGAGGGGATGTACTCCTTGGGCACGCGGCCGCCGGTGACCTCGTCGTCGAAGGCGTAGGTCTCACCCTCGTCGATCGACTCCTGGTCCAGGGGCTCCAGACGGATCTGCACCTTCGCGAACTGACCGGAACCACCGGTCTGCTTCTTGTGGGTGTAGTCGTACTTGTCGATGGTGCCCTTGAGCGTCTCGCGGTACGCGACCTGGGGCTTGCCCACGTTGGCCTCGACCTTGAACTCGCGCTTCATGCGGTCCACCAGCACGTCGAGGTGCAGCTCGCCCATGCCGCCGATGACGGTCTGCCCGGTCTCGTCGTCCAGCCGGACGGTGAAGGTCGGGTCCTCCTCGGCGAGCTTCTGGATGGCGGTGCCCAGCTTCTCCTGGTCGGCCTTGGTCTTGGGCTCGATGGAGACGTCGATGACCGGGTCCGGGAAGGACATGGACTCGAGGATGACCTGGTTGTTCAGGTCCGACAGCGTATCGCCGGTGGTGGTCTCCTTGAGGCCGATGAACGCGTAGATGTTCCCCGCGACGGCTTCGTCGACCGGGTTCTCCTTGTTCGCGTGCATCTGGAAGAGCTTACCGACGCGCTCCTTGCGCCCCTTGGTCGAGTTGGACACCTGCTGTCCCGGCTCGACGCGACCGGAGTAGACGCGGACGTAGGTGAGCTTGCCGAAGAACGGGTGCACCGCGATCTTGAACGCCAGAGCGGAGAACGGGTCGTCCTTCGCCGGATTGCGGACGATCTCGGTACTCTCGTCGCCGACCTTGTGCCCGTGGACCTCGCCGACGTCCAGCGGGGTCGGCAGGAAGTCGATGACCGCGTTGAGCATGGGCTGGACGCCCTTGTTCTTGTACGCGGAACCACACAGGACCGGGTAGATCTCCGAGTTGACCACGAGCTTGCGGATCGCGGCCTTGATCTCGTCGAGGGTGAGCTCCTCGCCGCCGAAGTACTTCTCCATCAGCTCTTCGTCGGTCTCCGCGACCGTCTCGAGGAGCTTCTCGCGGTACTCGTCGGCCTTCTCCTGCAGGTCCGCCGGGATCTCCTCGATCGACGCGTCGGCACCGATCGCGGTCTTACCCCGCCAGTAGTGCGCCTTCATCTCCAACAGGTCGACCACGCCGTCGAACTCGTCCTCGGCGCCGATGGGCAGCTGCAGGACCAGCGGCTTGGCGCCGAGCCTGTCGATGATGGTCTGGACGGTGAAGTAGAAGTCCGCGCCCAGCTTGTCCATCTTGTTGATGAAGCAGATGCGGGGGACGTCGTACTTCTCGGCCTGCCGCCAGACCTGCTCGGACTGCGGCTCGACGCCCTCCTTGCCGTCGAAGACGGCGACGGCACCGTCGAGGACACGGAGCGACCGCTCGACCTCGACCGTGAAGTCGACGTGCCCGGGGGTGTCGATGATGTTGATCTGGTTGTCTTCCCAGAAGCAGGTCACCGCGGCGGAGGTGATGGTGATGCCGCGCTCCTTCTCCTGCTCCATCCAGTCGGTCGTCGAGGCACCGTCGTGCGTCTCACCGGCCTTGCGGTTGACGCCCGTGTAGTACAGGATGCGCTCGGTCGTGGTGGTCTTACCGGCGTCGATGTGCGCCATGATGCCGATGTTGCGGACCTTGTTGAGGTCGGTCAGCACGTCCTGTGCCACGGATTCTCCCCGCTCGTCTGTCGTCGGTGGTCCGTGCGGTCTCCAAGTGGACCGTCCGAACCTGGTCGATGTACGTCTGCCGGCACCCTCGCGTGACGAGTCGGTGCAGGCGCTTGGTCAATGATGCCACCCGGGGGGCGACAGCGGGGCCCGGCCGGGGGGCGGGAGCCCGCCCCTGCCCCGCCGGGGCCCCGCGTTATCACCAGCGGTAGTGCGCGAACGCCCGGTTCGCCTCGGCCATCTTGTGGGTGTCCTCACGGCGCTTGACCGCGGCGCCCAGGCCGTTCGAGGCGTCCAGGATCTCGTTGGCGAGACGCTCGACCATCGAGTTCTCACGACGCTGACGGGAGAAGGTCACCAGCCAGCGCAGTGCGAGGGTGGTGGACCGGCCGGGCCGGACCTCGACCGGGACCTGGTACGTGGCGCCGCCGACGCGGCGGGACCGCACCTCGAGTGCGGGCCGCACGTTGTCCAGGCCCTTCTTGAGGGTGATGACCGGGTCGGTGCCGGTCTTCTCGCGGCAGATCTCCATCGCCGAGTACACGATCCGCTCGGCGGTGGTCTTCTTGCCGTCGACGAGGATCTTGTTGACGAGCTGCGTGACCAGCGGCGACCCGTAGACCGGGTCGTTGATCAGCTGGCGCTTCGGGGCTGGGCCCTTACGAGGCATTACTTCTCCTTCTTCGCGCCGTAGCGGGAGCGGGCCTGCTTGCGGTCCTTGACACCCTGGGTGTCGAGCGAGCCGCGGATGATCTTGTAGCGGACACCCGGGAGGTCCTTCACCCGACCGCCACGCACGAGCACCATCGAGTGCTCCTGGAGGTTGTGGCCCTCGCCGGGAATGTAGGCCGAGACCTCGACGCCGGTGGTCAGGCGCACACGGGCAACCTTCCGAAGCGCGGAGTTCGGCTTCTTGGGGGTCGTGGTGTACACACGCGTGCACACTCCGCGACGCTGTGGCGAGTCCTTCAGGGCTGCCGTCGACGTCGCCGACTTCTTGCTCTGGCGGCCCTTGCGGACCAGCTGGTTGATGGTTGGCATGAACCGACTTTCTCTAGCTGGCGGCCTTCCGGTCTGGTCGACCACCGGTCTCTGGGGCGTTGCTCGTATCAGGACTCACGTGCGTCCCCACCGGGACACGGGCGGCCTCGTCAGCCGCTCTCGCTGGCCTACTGGGCACGATCATCCAGCTCGCGTACTGCGAGCACGATGGTCAAGCCTAACCGGCTCCGGGATCACCGGTCAAAACGACCCTGTCGACCCGCATCAGTCCGGGCCGACGTCCGTCTCCGCGAGCGCCGAGTCGAGCGTCTGCGCCCAGTAGCGGATCACCTTGTCGCGGCGCTCCGAATCGTCCGAGAGCACGTCCGCGAGGCCGAGCCCGCGGGCCAGGTCGAGCGTGGTCTGCAGTGCCCTGCGCACCCGGACGTCGCCGGCGTCGCGCCCCAGCGCCGAGGCGGACAGGGCGAGCACCTCGCGGGACATGTTCAGCTCGAGGGGCAGCACCCGGTCCCGCAGCGCCGGGTCGCTCGCGGCGGCGGTCCATACGTGCAACGCCGCCTTGAACAGGTCGGACGTGTAGTGCTCGACGATGAGCCGGACGACTGCCAGCGTCCTGTCCGGCCCGGCCGGCGGGAGCTGTGCCCACGACCCCCGGACCGACACCAGCCGCTGCTCGATCATGTGCTCGAGCGCGGCGGCGATGAGGTCTTCCCGCGTGGGGAAGTGGTGCTGGGCGGCGCCGCGGGACACGCCCGCGGCGGCGGCGACCGCCCCCACGGTGGTCGTTGCCCAGCCCTGCGTGGCGAGGAGGTCGATGGAGGCCGAGAGCAGCCGCTCCCGGGTGAGTCGGCTGCGGTCCTGCTTGGGGGCCCGCTGCTCGGGTGCCGCCATCCGCCCTCCTTCCGGGGTTACCAGTCCTGCTCGTCGTAGATGATCACACCGCGGATGTTCTTACCGTCCCGCATATCCTGGTAGCCCTGGTTGATCTCTTCGAGCCGGTAGGTCGCGGTGACCAGCTCGTCCAGCTTGAGGGTGCCGGCCCGGTACTGGTGTAGCAGGTGTGGGATCTGCTTGCGTGGGCCGACGCCCCCGAAGATGGCCCCCTGGAGGGTCTTCTGCTGCATCGCCAGGTCGAGGATGGAGACCTGCGCGTCCACCGCGGTCATCTCCCCCAGGCCCACCACCACGCAGCGGCGCCCCTTGCCCGTGAGCAGCAGCCCGGGCAGCAGGTCCTTGCCCTCGACCACGCCCATCGTCAGGATGACCACGTCCGCCATGCGGCCCCGGCTGAGCTCGCCCACCAGTCCCATGGCGTCGTCCATCGATTCACAGGTATGGGTGGCACCGAACTCGACGGCCTTCTCGCGCTTGAACTCCACCGGGTCGACCGCGACGATCACGCGGGCCCCGGCAGCGGACGCGCCCTGGACCGAGTTGATGCCGATGCCGCCGATGCCGACGACCACCACGACGTCGCCCTCCCTGGTGCCGCCGATCTCGGTCGCCGACCCCCAGCCGGTGCAGACTCCGCAGCCGAGCAGCGCGGCCTTGTCGAGGGGGATGTCCTCGTCGATCTTGACGACGGAGGACTGGTGGACGGTGACGTACGGGGCGAAGGTGCCGAGCAGGCACATCGTGCCGACCGGGTCGCCGTCCGGGGTGTGCACCCTGAACCCGTCGTCGCTGATGGCGCGGCCGCTGAGCAGTCCGGCGCCGTTGTCGCAGAGGTTCTGCAGCCCCTCGGAACACGGCGGGCACACCCCGCAGGCCGGGATGAAGGCGAGCACCACGTGGTCGCCCTCCTCGACGTCGGTGACCCCCTGGCCGACCTTCGTCACGACCCCGGCACCCTCGTGACCGCCCATGAGCGGGTAGGTCTCGAACTGCAGGTCGCCGGTGAGCAGGTGCTCATCGGAGTGACACAGGCCCGTGGCGGCGAGCTTGACCTGGACCTCCCCCGGCTTCGGGTCGTCGATGTCGACGTCGATGATCTCCCAGCCGTCCTGCTTCGGCTCACGGATGACGGCGGCTCTGGTGCGCATGGCTCTCCTCATCGGGGTGGGGCGGGCATGACAGCGCTATGGCGTATATCACATCCCGTAGATGCCGCTCACGCTACTCCGTGCCGGCCGCCCAGGAGGGCTTTCGACGTTCCAGGAACGCGGTCATCCCCTCGGCCACCTCGTCGGTGGTGAACAGCCGCGCCGTGACCTCCGCAAGGTCGTCTCCACGGGCATCGAGTTCGGCCAGCAACGGAGCCGCCAGGAGCGCCTTGTTCTCGGCCAGCCCCTGGGGTGAGCAGGGCCGGAAGGCGGCGACTGACGTCTCCGTCGCGGCCCCCACCTCGTCGACCGCCTCGGTGAGCAGACCGATGCGCTCCGCGTGGGCGGCGTCGAACCTCTCGCCCGTCAGCAGGGCACGTGCGAGGTCGCGCGGGGCGAGGCGTGCGGCCAGCGGCACCGAGACCATCGCCGCGGCGAGACCGAGGCGCACCTCGGTGAGGGCGAACGTCGACGACGGGCCCGCCAGCGCCAGGTCGCAGGAGGCCACGAGCCCCATCCCGCCGGCCCGGACGTGGCCGTCGACGGCGGCGATCACGGGCTTGGGGTGGGAGATCACCGCCCGCAGCAGGTCCAGGAAGACCCGGGGCCGCTCGGCGGCCTGTTCTTCCGCGGATCCGGACGACGAGCTCGCCTCCGACAGGTCCGCGCCGGCGCAAAAGGTGCCGCCGGTGTGGCCGAGCACCACCACGCGGGCCGCGTCGTCCGACTCCGCCCGTTCGAGCGCAGCGAGCAGCTGGGTGACGAGCACGCTCGAGATGGCGTTGCGGTTATGCGGCGAGTCCAGGGTGACGTACGCGGCGCCGTCCCGTGCGTCGTAGGTGACGAGGACCTGATCACTCATCTGCGCACCCCTTCAGTAACTCTTGGGCAGGCCCAGCGAGTGCTGGGAGACAAAATTGAGGATCATCTCGCGGCTCACCGGCGCGATCCGCGGCAGCCGGGACGCGGCCAGCAGGCCCGCGACCCCGTACTCCACGGTCAGGCCGTTACCACCCAGGGTCTGGACCGCTTGGTCGACGGACCGCGCGCACACCTCGCCGGCGGCGTACTTGGCCATGTTGGCCGCCTCGGCGGCGGCCCCCTCCTCGCCGGCGTCGTAGAGCGCGGCGGCCTTCTGGTACATCACCTTGGCCAGTTCCAGCTCGATCTTCACCTGCGCCAGGGGGTGCGCCACACCCTGGTGCGTGCCGATGGCGCCCTTGAACACGACCCGATCCCTCGCGTAGTCGACGGCCCGGCCCAGCGCGTAGCGGGCCTGCCCCACGGACATGGCGGAGGCGATGATCCGCTCGGGGTTGAGCCCCGCGAAGAGCTGGGCGATGGCGGCGTCCTCCTCCCCCACGAGCGCGTCGGCCGGGAGTCGGACGTCGTCGAAGAACAGCTGGTACTGCCGCTCGGGGGCCTTGACCTCCATGGGGATGTGCGTGGCGGTGAGCCCGGCGGCGTCGGTGGGCATGAGGAACAGGGCCGGCTTGAGGCCTCCCTCCTTCTGGTCCTCGAGCCGGGAGACGACGAGGATGACGTCGGCCTGGTCGACCCCCGAGATGAAGGTCTTCTGCCCCGAGATCACCCACTCGTCCCCGGAGCGGCGGGCGGTGGTGGTGATCTTGTGGGAGTTGGAGCCGGCGTCGGGCTCGGTGATGGCGAACGCCGCCGTGATCTCGCCGGACGCGATGCCGGGCAGCCACGTGCGCTTCTGCTCGTCGGTGCCGAACCTGGAGAGGATGCTCCCGTTGATCGCGGGCGAGACCACCATCATGAGCAGGCCGGCGCCCGCGGCCGACAGTTCCTCCTCGACGAGGGCGAGCTCGTACATGCCCGCGCCCCCGCCGCCGTACTCCTCGGGGATGTTGACGCCCAGCAGGCCCAGCTTCCCGGCCTCGGCCCACAGCTCGCTGGTGGTCTCGCCGGCCTCGGACTTCTCGCGGACGTACTCGAAGCCGTAGCGGGAGCCGAGCGAGTGCGCGACCTCCCGCAGGGCCTTCTGCTCGTCGGTCTCCACCAGATGGAGGACGGCGTCGGTCTCGGTCGTGGTCATGGGATCACTCCTCGGAATCGGTGTCGGTGGCGGGGGCGGTGTCGGAGGCGTCGGGCTCGGTGACGACGGCGAGGACCGCGCCCGAGGCGACCTGGTCCCCCACCGCGACGGGCAGTTCGGCGACCACGCCGTCAGCCATCGCGGAGATCGTGTGTTCCATCTTCATGGCCTCCATCCACAGCAGCGGGCTGCCGGCGGTCACGGTGTCCCCCACCTCGACCGCGACGCGGATGACGGAGCCCGGCATGGGCGCGAGGAGCGAGCCCGCCGCCACGTCGGCGGAAGGATCCGCGTACCTGGGGGGCTCGAGTAGGGACACGGGTCCGAGCGGCGAGTCCACCTCGACCACGGTGTCGTGGCCCGGCACGGCGTATCTCGCCACGTCGAATCCGCGCACGACACCCCGCACCTCGAGGGCGACCCTGTCCGGCGTGGTGTCGGAGACCGTGACCACCTCGGCGAGTTCGCCCACCGGGCGGGCCCCGGACCTGTCGCGCACGTAGTGCACCTCTAGCTCGTCGTCGCCGTGACGGTACCGCCGGTGCTGATGACCCGGCCCCACCGCGCGGAAACCCGCGGGGGCGAGGGCGACCGGCCCCGCGGCGTGTTCGGCGGCGCCGGTGGCGAGCGCGGCCGCCAGGGCGGAGATCTGCACGGCCTCGTGGTCGGCGAGCGGCGCGGCGAGCGCACCCGAGCCGTCTTCCCGCCCGTGCTCGTCGAGGAACGCGGTGGACAGCTCCCCGGCCACGAAGGACGGGTGCCGGAGCACACGGACCAGCTGGGCACGGTTGGTGGTCAGTCCGTGGATCCGCGCCCGGTCCAGCGCGCCGGCGAGCACGGCCGCCGCCTCCCGGCGGGTGCGCCCGTAGGAGATGACCTTGGCGAGCATGGGGTCGTAGTGCACTCCCACCTCGCTGCCGTCCGCGCCCGGCTCGACCCCGCTGTCCAGCCTGATGCCGGGCCGGTGCGGGCCGTCGAACCGCGAGGCGACCCCGGGCACGTCCAGCGCCCGGAGTGTGCCCGAGCCGGGTGTGTAGTCGCGGGCCGCGTCCTCGGCGTACAGGCGCGCCTCGAACGACCACCCGTGGCGGCCGGGTGGCTCCGGCGTGGGCAGGGGCAGTCCGGCGGCCACGTCGAGCTGCAGCGCCACAAGGTCGAGGCCGGTGGTGGCCTCGGTGACGGGGTGCTCCACCTGGAGGCGGGTGTTCATCTCGAGGAAGAAGAACTCCCCGCTGTCGGTCGCGAGGAACTCGACAGTGCCGGCACCGGTGTAGCCGATCGCCGAGGCCGCGTCCCTCGCGGCCGTGTAGAGGGCGTCCCGCATGCCCGGGGTCGCCTCGACCAGGGGGCTCGGGGCCTCCTCGATCACCTTCTGGTGCCGGCGCTGGATCGAGCACTCACGCTCGCCCACCGCCCACACCGTCCCGTTGCGGTCCGCCATGATCTGCACCTCGATGTGCCGGCCGCGTTCGAGGTAGCGCTCGCAGAACACCGCCTCGTCGCCGAAGGCCGAGCCGGCCTCGCGCCGAGCGGCAGCGATCTCGTCGTGGAGAGAATCGAGGGTGCGCACGATCCGCATGCCGCGGCCGCCCCCGCCGGCGGAGGCCTTGACCAGCACCGGGAGCAGATCCTCGGTGACGTCGTCGGCCTCGAGGTCGGTGAGCATGGGCACGCCGGCCGCGGCCATCCGCTTCTTCGCCTCGATCTTGGAGCCCATGGCGTCGATCGCCTCGGGCGGCGGCCCCACCCAGGTGAGTCCGGCGGCGATCACGTCGCGGGCGAATCCGGCGTTCTCGGAGAGGAAACCGTAGCCGGGGTGGATCGCGTCGGCGCCGGCGGCGCGGGCCGCCTCGATCACGAGGTCACCGCGTAGGTAGGTCTCCGTGGGGGTGTGCCCGGGGAGTCGGACGGCGGCGTCCGCCTCCCGGGCGTGTGGCGCGTCGGAGTCGGCGTCGGAGAAGACGGCGACGGTCGCCATCCCCAGGGTGCGGGCCGTGTGGTGGACGCGGCGGGCGATCTCGCCGCGGTTGGCCACGAGGACCGAGGTGATCGTGGTGGTCGGGGCGGTGGTGTCGGGAGTGTTCATGGGTGGGTTCCTCACATCCGGAAGACGCCGAAGCGGTCGGTCCCGGAGACGTCTCCGGAGTGGATCGCGGACAAGCTCAGACCGAGGATCGCCCGGGTGTCCCGGGGATCGATCACGCCGTCGTCGTAGAGCATCCCGGACAGGAAGGCGGGCAGGGACTCGGACTCGATCTGCTCGGAGATCGCGGTCTTGAGCCCGTCGATCGTGTCCCGGTCCATCTCCTCCCCCCGGGCGGCCGACGCCGCCGCGGCGACCGAGGTGACCACGTCGGCGAGTTGCTGGCCGCCCATGACGGCCGATTTGGCGCTGGGCCAGGAGTAGAGGAAGCGCGGCTCGAAGGCGCGTCCGCACATGCCGTAGTGCCCGGCGCCGTAGGACGCGGCGGTGATGAGCGACAGGTGGGGGACCTCGGAGTTGGCGACGGCGTTGATCATCATCGAGCCGTGTTTGATGATCCCGCCACGCTCGTACTCCGAGCCGACCATGTAGCCGGTGGTGTTGTGCATGAACAGCAGGGGCGTGTCGTACCGGTTGGCCAGCTCGATGAACTGGGTGGCCTTCTGCGCTTCCTCGGAGAACAGGACGCCCCGCGCGTTGGCGAGGATCCCCACCGGGTAGCCGAAGATCTCGGCCCAGCCGGTCACCAGGCTCGCGCCGTACACCGGCTTGAACTCGTCGAAGTCGCTGCCGTCGACGATCCGCGCGATGATCTCCCGCGGATCGGACGGGATCCGCAGGTCGTCGGGGATGATCCCGAGCAGCTCATCGCTGCTGTGGAGGGGCTCGACCACGTCGGTGCGGGGGGCCCGGCCCTTCTTGGTCCAGCCCAGGCGACGGACGATGCCGCGGGTCAGGCGTGCGGCGTCCTGTTCGTCGACGGCGAGGTGATCGGCGAGCCCGGACTCGCGGGCGTGCATGTCGGCCCCGCCGAGCGTCTCCTCGTCGGCGATCTCCCCGGTGGCGGCCTTGACCAGGGGCGGGCCGGCGAGGAACACCTTGGATCGGTCCTCGATCATCACCACGTGGTCGCTCATGCCGGGAACGTAGGCACCGCCGGCGGTCGAGTTGCCGTAGACCACGGCGATCGTGGGGATGCCCGCCTTGGACAGCCGCGTGAGATCGCGGAACAGTCCACCGCCGGGGATGAACACCTCTTTCTGCGTGGGCAGGTCCGCGCCCCCGGATTCCACGAGGCTGATCACCGGGAGCCGGTTCTTCATGGCGATGTCGTTGAGCCGCAGGATCTTGCGCAGCGTCCAGGGGTTGGAGGTCCCGCCCTTGACGGTCGGGTCGTTGGCCACGAGCAGGCATTCGACGCCCTCGACCACCCCGATGCCGGCGACCACGGACGCGCCGGTCTGGAAGTCCGATCCCCACGCCGCCAGCGCGCACAACTCCAGGAACGGCGATTCGCGGTCGAGGACCATGTCGATGCGTTCGCGGGCGGTGAACTTGCCGCGGTCGCGGTGTCTGGCGACCTTGCGTTCGCCGCCTCCGGCGAGCGCGGGCTCGAGGTCGGTGGCCAGGTCCTCGAGCTTGGCCTCCATCGCCTCCCGCGCCGCGGCGTAGTCCGCGCCGGAGGTGTCCAGGGTGGATCTCAGGATGGTCATGCGGTGTACCCCAATCGTCGTCCGGCGAGGGTGGTGAGGATCTCCGTGGTGCCGCCCCCGATGCCGAGGAGACGGACGTCGCGGTACTGGCGGCTCACCTCGGACTCGGCCATGTAGCCGAGCCCGCCGAAGAGCTGCAGCGCCTGGTTCGCGACCCATTCCGCGCACTCGACGGCGGTGTTCTTGGCAAAGCAGACCTCGGCGATCGCGTCGTGCCCGGAGGCGGCGAGGTCGGCGCACCGGTGGGTGTAGGTCCGGGCCAGGTCGATGCGACGCGCCATCTCGGTGACGGTGTTCTGCACGCCCTGGCGTGACAGCAGCGGGCGACCGAACGTCTCGCGGTCCCGGACCCACTCCACGGTGAGGTCGAGGCACCGCTGGGCGTGGGAGTAGCCCTGGGTGGCCAGCGCCGCGCGTTCGGACACGAAGCCGATCGCGATCTGGGTGAAGCCGTCGTTCTCGGCGCCGACGAGGTTGGAGACGGGGACGCGGCAGTCCGCGAAGGTGAGTTCGGCAGTGTCGGAGGCGCGCCAGCCCAGCTTGTCGAGTGGCTCGGACCGGTGGAGGCCCGGGGTGTCGGTCGGGATGACGAGCAGGCTCACGCCGGACGCGCCCGGCAGGTCCCCACCCCCCGTGCGGACGGCGGTGACCACGAAGTCCGCGCGCGTGCCCGACGTGATGTAGGTCTTGGCCCCGTCGACCACGAAGTGGTCGCCGTCGCGGCGCGCGGTCGTGCGCAGGTGTCCGACGTCGGAGCCGCCACCGGGCTCGGTGATGGCGAGCGAGCCGATCATGTCCCCGGCGAGGGTGGGGCGCACCCACTGCTCGATCTGGTCGGGCCGCCCCGAGGCCGCGAGGTGCGGGGTGGCGATGCCGCAGGTGAACAGCGAGGCGAAGACGCCACCGGAGACGCCGGCCTCGTGGAGCGCCTCGCAGACGATCAGGGAGTCGCGGATGTCGCCGCCCCCGCCGCCGACCTCCTCGGGGAAGGAGACGCCGAGCAGCCCGAGGTCCCCGGCCTTGCGGTGGAGCTCGCGGGGCAGCAGGCCGTCGGCCTCCCACCGGTCCTGGTGGGGCAGGATCTCGCGCTCGGCGAACCGCGTGGCGGTCTCGCGCAGGGCGAGCCGTTCGTCGGTGTACCAGGGGTCCCCCGGCACGTGTGGCGGGATGGTCACCGGTTCTCCTCGTGTGTTGCGGTCAGAGCGGGAACGTTCAGGTGGTCGGGGACGTCGACGACGCGGGAGCGTAGCCATTCGGCCAGCCCCTTGGCCTGCGGGTCCCAGCGGTAGCCGTGCGCCACGCCCTTGCCCAGCAGTCCGTCGATCACGAAGTTCACCGCCCGCAGTCGGGGGAGCTCGTACCGTTCGACGGGGAGCTCGGCGGTCTCTGGGAGCAGTTCTCGCAACGCGTCCACGGTGAGGGTGTCGCGCATCCACCGGTAGGTCTCGTCGTCGTCGGCCCAGAGACCGATGTTCGCGCCGCCGCCCTTGTCGCCGGAGCGGGCGCCGAGGAGATCGCCGAGCGGACGCCGGGTCGTCGAGGTGGCCGCCGTCGCGCTCCCGACCGGGGCGCCGTCGGCGTCGAGCCCGTCGGACGCGTGGCCGCCGCCCATCGGCTCCGTGACCTGCGGCGGCGCGATCTCCAAGCGGGCGCCGTCGGGCAGGACCGCCACGTGCGGGACCACGTCCTGGGGCAGGAACGCCGGAACGTAGACGCCGTACGGTCCGCCGCGCCCGGGGGGGCCGTCGGGCGTCGCCCCCGGGTAACTGGCCAGGGTGATGGCCACGGCGGCGTCGGAAAACGCCCGCCCCACCACGTCGGCGTCCGGGTCCCATGCCACGCACGTGTAGAGCGCGGTGGCGGCGGCCTGGGTGTCGGCGTCGGGGTGATCGGTGCGGTGCAGGCGGAAGTCGAGTTCGGCGGGGAGTGGATCCATGCCCGCGGTGAGCTGCCGACGGACCAGGTCCGCCTTGTCCTCGATGTCGAGCCCCGTGAGCAGGAAGGTGACCTGGTTACGGAATCCGCCGAGGCACGTCACCGAGACCTTGGTGCTCGGGGGCGCGGGCTCCCCGCGCACGCCCGAGATCCGTACGCGGTCCGGCCCCTCGCGGTCGAGAACCGCCGTGTCCAGGCGCGTGATCACGTCGGGGCCGCCGTAGCGGGCGCCCGTGACCTCGTACAGCAACTGCGAGGTCACGGTGCCGACGGTCACGGCTCCCCCGGAGCCCGGGTGCTTGGTGATCACCGAACTGCCGTCGGCGGCGATCTCCGCGATCGGGAAGCCGGGCCGCACCGGGTCGGCGATCTCGCCGCGGGTGAAGAACGCGTAGTTGCCGCCGGTCGCCTGCGTGCCGCACTCGATCACGTGGCCCGCGGCGGTCGCTCCGGCCAGCGCATCGAGATCATCGCGATCCCAGCCGAAGTGGCTGATGGCCGGGCCCACGATGACCGAGGCGTCGGTGACGCGGCCGGTGACCACGACGTCGGCACCCGCGTCGAGGCACGCCGCGATCCCGAAGGCGCCCAGGTAGGCGTTCGCGGTGACCGGCTGCCCGGCATCGGCCGGGACGTCGAGCTCGCCGATCCGGCTGATCAGGTCGTCGCCCTCGACGCGCGCGACGCGGGGGGCGAGGCCGTGACGCTCGCCGAGCTCGCTGATCGCGGTCGCCAGCCCGGCGGGATTGAGGCCGCCCGCGTTGGCGACGATCCGCACTCCGGAGTCCAGCGCGAGGCCCAGGCAGTCGTCGAGCTGGCGGAGGAAGGTCTTGGCGAACCCCCCGTCCGGGTTCTTCATCCGGTCGCGGCCGAGGATGAGCATCGTGAGCTCGGCGAGGTAGTCGCCGGTGAGGACGTCCAGCTCCCCGCCCTCGAGCATCTCGCGCATGGCGGAGATCCGGTCCCCGTAGAACCCGGACATGTTCCCCACCCGCAGCGCGGGCGCGGTCGCCCGCGCTGCCCGTTGCCGTGTGCTCGTGTCGCGGTCGCTCATGCCCGCGCTCCCTTCTCCCGGCCTCCACCGGGCATTCCGGCGAATGCCTGGGCGATGCGCAGCCAGCCGGCGGCGTCCTCCCCCGTGGCCTCCAGCGCGGTGTCCTCGCGGTGGACCCGCTGCGTGACGAGCAGGCAGAAGTCCAGCAGCGGGCCCGTGACCCGCTCGTCGGCGTCCTCCGGCCCGAACTCGTGGACGGCCCCGTCCGGGCCGGTGAGCTCGACCCGCACCTCGGAGCTCGGCGGCTCGAGGCCGTTCATCGAATACGCGAAGCCGCGGGTCCGGTATCCGATCCGGGCGACGTGGGGCAGCGCCGCGACGAAGGCGGGATCGGAATCGACTCGGATGCCGAGGGCGTCGGCGACGTCGGTGCCGTGCGCCCACGTCTCCATGACCCGGGCGGTCGCCATCGACCTGGCCCGCATCGGCGGGCCGAACCACGGGATCTTCTCCCCGGGGTCGACCTCGGCGAGGGCGCGGCCGAGCTGCTCGCGCGCCGACCGCCAGCGCGGGAGGACCTCGTCGCGGCGGGCGGAGGCGATCTCCGCCGCGCCGGCGTCGACGAATCCGGTGGGGTCGGCCATCGCCTGCTCGACCACCGCAGCGAAGGCGTCGGGGTCCTCCACAGCCGCCAGCGAGACCTCATCGGTCCAGGCCAGGTGGGCGATCTGCATGCCGACGTCCCACCCCCGGGCCGGGGTGTCGAGCGTCCAGGAGTCGGGGCCGGCGTCCTCCACCAGCCGGTCGAGCCTGCTGTTCAGCTCGGCGAGGACCGCGTGCGGGTCGTCCGCCGGCGGCGACTGCTGCGAGTTCTGCATCACCCCACACTGGCACCGTCCCGGAAATAAAGCAAGCACGATTGCTTGATTTACGCGAACGGGGCATGGCAGGCTGATCACACGTGATGTACCTCACATCTCTCTGTGTCCTCCTGTCCTCCCCCTCCCGACGACCCCACCGGAGCCCACCGTGCACCTCGACCTCACCGGAATCGACCCCACCGAACACGCCCTCGCCCGCCGCTGCTCCGTGGGCGACATCCCCACCCGCGCCGCGGCCACGTTCTCCGACCGCGTCGCCCTCACCGACGACGTCGGCCGGTGGACCTATGCGGAACTGGAGTCCGTCTGCAACCGGGTCGCCCACGGCCTCGTCGAGCTCGGGATCGAGGCCGGGGAGCCCGTCGCGATCCTGTCGACCAACTGCCGGGAGTTCGCCGCCGCGTACTTCGGCGCCGCCAAGGCGGGGATGACCGCCCTGCCCGTCAACCTGCTGGCCGGGGCGGAGAACATCGTGCACGCCCTCGTCGACTCCGGCACCCGGGTGCTGGTGGTCCACCACTCCCTCGCGGAGATCGCACTCGGAGCGGTGGCGGCCGTCCCGGACATCGGCACCCTCGTCGTCGTCGGCGGCGTCCCGGACGGGCTCGAGGTCCCACCGGACGGACCCACGGTGACGGGCTGGGACGATCTCCTCTCCGACGTCGACACCAACCCGGACACGGTGATCGCCGACCGTCAGGTGGTGCAGTGCCTCTACTCGTCCGGCACGACCTCGCGACCCAAGGGCGTGTTGACCTCCCACCTCGCGGTGACCATGGCCGGGCTGTCCAACGGCGCGATCTTCGGCATGCCGTGGGGCGCCACCGGGGCCGTCACCGTGTTGCCCCTGCCCCTGTTCCACACCGCCGGACTCAACGGCGTGCTCATCGCCGGGATCACGACGGGCGGGACCATCCACCTCCAGCCCGGGTTCGACCCGACCACGTACGCCGACACCGTCGCCCGGGTGCGGGCCACCCACCTCGTCGCCCTACCGCTCATGCTCGAGGCCCTCGCCGACGGCGCCGATCGGGACCTCGACCTGTCCTCGGTCCGGGTCGCGCTGTACGCCATGGCCCCGATGTCCGACGAACTGCGCGAGCGTCTGCAGTCGGCACTTCCGGACGCCGATATCGTCCTGGGCTCCGGGATGAGCGAGTGCACCCCCGCGACAGTCATGCAGTGGCCCGAACTCAACCCCGACAAGTCCGCCTCGTGGGGCTACGGCACACCCGCCACGGAGAACCGGATCTGCGAGCCCGGCGGCCCCGAGCTGCTGCTGGCGGACACCGACGGCGAGCTCGCCTACCGCGGACCCACCGTGATGGAGGGCTACTGGAACAACCCGGACGCCAACGCGGCGGCGTTCGTGGGCGGCCACCTTCACTCGGGGGACCTGGGCAGGATCGACGCCGACGGCGTGGTGTGGTTCACCGATCGGGTCAAGGACATCGTCAAGTCCGGCGGGGAGAACGTCTCCTCCCTCCACGTCGAGCGCGTCCTGCTGGACCACCCGCACGTCGCCGAGGTCGCGTGCGTCGGTCGCCCCGACCCCACGTGGGGGGAGTCGGTGGTCGCGGTCGTGGTGGCGGCGGAAGGAGCGCCGGCCGACGACGAGCTCCGCGATTCCGTCCTGGAGTTCGGAGCCGCGCGGCTCACCGCAGCGCAGCGGCCGCGGGACGTCGTGCTGGTCGGGGCGATCCCGCGGACCGCGACGGGCAAGATCCGGAAGGTGGAGCTGCGCGGCGCACTGTGAGTTCCGCCGCCGGCGGGCGGGGTGTCGGCGCCGGCCCGGTCAGGGGCCCACCTCGAGCAGTTCGCCCGGGATCTCCAGGCGGGCGGCGGCGAGGTCGGCACCGAGCCCGGCCTCGAGCTCCGACCCGCGCTGCGGCCGGGCCACCAGGTTGACCGCCCGGAGGTTGGGCAGCAGGTAGCGGCGCAGCTCCATCCCGACCAGGCCGGGCACGAGTTCGGTCAGCCGTTCCGTGGTGAGTTCGGTCGCGAGCCACGCGAACGCCGAGTCATCCCAGGTCCACACGGCGAGGTTGACGCCCCTGCCGAGGACACCCCGCCGCACGCTCGCCACCGTCTCCAGCGGCGAGAGCACCGGTGCACCGCCGGGCACCGACCGCGGGGCCCACGGCGTGGGCAGCTCGCCCGGGCCGATCGGCGCGGTCTCGGAGGGCACCGGGATCTCCACGCGCCGCCCGTCCGGCAGGACGACGGCGTGACCCGCCTTCTCCTGGGGCAACGGGCGGGCCACCCGGCGCGGTCGTCCGGCCCCGGCCGACATGGCCACCAGCGCGACGACCGGGGGCGCCGCCTCGCCGCGGGCGCCACTCATCCGCACCCGGTCGAACCCCTCCTGCGCGAGCCGCACCGAGTCCAGTCGCAACACCACGTCCGGGGCCGCGTACCGGGCCCCGGCCACGCCGTCGAGGAGCTGGTCGGTGACCGTGCCCACGGTCACCGACCCGAACGCCGACGGGTGGCGGGTGACCACGGCGGAGCCGTCCGCCGCGATCTCCGCGATCGGGTACCCGCCGGTGACCGGGTCCGTGGTGCGTGTGACGTCGGTCGAGGAGTCCACGACGCCGGTGGCGCCGGGCCCGCCCGACAGGACGTGCCCCACCGCCACCGAGCCGGCGAGCGCGTCCAGGGCGGAGCCGGTCCACCCGTGATGGGCGGCCGCCGCGCCCGTGACCAACGCCTCGCGGCTCACCCGGCCCGTGACGACGACGTGGGCCCCGGCCGCGAGCGCCCGCGCGATCCCGAAGGCCCCGTGCCGCGCCGTGGCCACCTCCGCCCCCTCGAGCCCGAGAGCGGCCGCGCGATCCGTGGCGTCACCCGCGTCGACCGTGGCCACGGCCAGATCCACGCCCCGGCCGGCCGCCAGTTCACGGAGCGCGGCGGCCAGCCCGTCGGGGTCGAGCCCGCCGGCATTGGTGACGATCCGGACGCCGTCCGTGCCGATCCGCTCGAGGCACCGGCCCAGCTGGTCGAGCACCGCGGGCTCGTATCCCGTCCCGCCGGCGGTGCGCTCCCGCGCGAGCTCCAGCACCGCCTCGTCCGAGAGCATGTCCAGCGCCAGGACGTCGAGGGTCGCCGCGGCGAGGAACTCCGCGGTGGCACTGGGGCGGTCCGCACGCGACGCGGACACGTTCCCGATGCGCAACGGGCGCGGGGTCGTCGTCATGTCTCCTCCGGATCCGGGGCTCGCGGGATTCATCCCCCGACCCTATCGGCACCCGGCCCCGGCCGAGGCCGCGCCGGCCGCGTCACCCCGTGCGGCCCGAGAGCACCCGGCCCGCGTCGAGGCGGACCGACCGGAACGCGATGTCCCCCGTCGCGGCCCCCCGCGCGGGCCACGACTCGACACCGCGGTCACCGCGTTCGACCAGGATGAGGACGCCCGCGCCGTCCGGGCCGACCGCACGAACGATCAGATGCGTGGGCGACATCCCGTCGGACTGGAACACCGCGTCGCCGGTCACGACGACCCGTCTGCCCCCTCCGCATCCCGCGCCGGCCCGCTCCACCCTGGGCGGGTCATCGGGGTCGGAGGCCTCCACCAGCGCCAGGATCGCGCCGCCCCGCGCGTCCGGCACGGCGGCGCCCGCGGCGGACAGGATCAGGGTGGCGCGCTCGTGGACGCGCGGCGACCGATCGGCCGGGTCCGGGGCGGGCGTCTCGTCGGGCTCGGGCACGTCGCGGAGGACCTCCTGGTGAGTACAGATAGACTCGATCCTCCCATCGCCGTGCCCGTCAGGAGTGAGCCGTGTCCCCGAGGACCGACCCGATCCCCGACCGCATCGATCAGGCCCGCGCCAACTGGGAGCGGGAAGGCTGGGCCGATGCCGCGCAGGGGATGACCGTGGTGACCTCGGTGATGCGCGCCCACCAGATCCTCCTGGCCCGCGTCGAGGAGACCCTTCGCCCGTGGAATCTCTCGTTCCCCCGGTACGAGCTGCTCCGGCTCCTGGCGTTCTCCCGGTCGGGCTCCCTGCCGATCACCAAGGCCTCCGAGAGGCTCCAGGTGCACGTCACCAGTGTCACGAGCGCGATGAAGCGGTTGATCGACGCCGGGCTCGTGGAGCGGCGCCCGCACCCCACCGACGGGCGGACGACCCTCGTCGAGATCACCGCCGACGGCCGGCGCGTGGTCGCCGAGGCCACGGACGCCCTCAACACCGGGGTGTTCAGCGCGCCCGGGATGAGCGGGCCCGAGCAGGTCGCGCTCATCGACGCCATCGCCACGCTCCGCCACTCCGCCGGCGACTTCTGACCCGTCAGACCCCCACCGGCTCGGCGACGCGCTCCTCCGGGTCGTCGCCGAGCGACTGCGCACCACTCGGTGTGGTGTCTCCCCGTCCCATGCCGGTGTCCCGCGACTCGACGAGGAAGTAGGTGCACACCACCGACACCGCGGACAGGGCGGCGAGCATGATGCCGACGTAGAGGACGTCACCCTGTGCGACCCACCCCGCGGCGAACAGCGGCGGGATCGCTCCACCGAGGATGCCGGCGAGGTTGTAGCCGAGACCGGCCCCGGTGTAGCGGTAGCGGGCCTGGAACAGCTCGGGCAGGGCCGCGCCGGCCGGCCCGTACGCGATACCGAAGATGACCAGGGTGACGATGAGGCCGATGGCGAAGGCGGTCGGGCTGCCGGTGTCCATGACAGGGAAGACGATGAGCGCCCAGAGCACCGCGAGGGTGCACGAGACCATGATCACCTTGCGGCGACCGATCTTGTCCGACCACATGGCCGAGGCCGCGATCGAGATCGCGAAGACGACGGCGGCGACCATGCCCATGCTCAACACGAAGGCGCGGGAGTGGCCGAGACCGTAATCGGTGTCGGTGGCGTAGCTCGTGAAGAAGGAGGTGCCCATGTAGAAGAGGGAGAACAGCGAGGCGAGGGCGCCACCGGCGATCAGGATCTCCTTCCACTGGTACCGCAAGGCGTCGAGGAAGGGCAGCGTGTTCCCGGAGGCCCGACCGGGACGGACCTCGGCCTCCTTGAACACCGGCGTCTCGTCCACCCGGAGGCGGATCCACAGGCCCACCAGGACCAGCAGCGAGGAGAGCAGGAACGGGATGCGCCAGCCGTACTGCATGAACGCGCTGTCCGGGCCGGCGTCATCACCGGCGGCGAGGGTGAAGGCGAGGAACGTGCCCGAGGACAGCAGGAAGGCGAACGCGGGGCCCAGCTGCGGCCACATGGCCATCATCCCGCGCCTGCCCCTGGGTGCGTACTCAGCGGTCAGCAATGTCGCGCCGGCCCACTCGCCGCCGACGGCGAAGCCCTGGAAGAACCGCATGACCACGAGCAGGACCGGCGCCCAGAGCCCGATGCCGTCGGGGAACAGCCCGAACGCCCCGGTGTCGTAACCGGGGAGCAGGCCGATGAGGACCGTCGCGATGCCCATGATCAGGAGCGTCCACACGAGCGTGCGCTTGCGGCCGATACGGTCGCCGAAGTGGCCGAAGACGATCGCGCCGACCGGTCGCGCGAAGAACGCCACGGCGAACGTCGCGAACGAGGCCAGGGTCGCGGTCGCGGCGCTCTGGTCGGAGAAGAAGATCGTCGGGAACACGAGCGCTGCCGCCGTGCCGTAGATGAAGAAGTCGTAGAACTCGATCGTGGTGCCGATCGAGCTCGCGGCCGCCACTCGTCTGAGGGACGTGGCCCTCCCCGTCCCGGGGGCGCCTTGGGTCTGCGTCGTCACTGAGGTCTCCTGATGCGAATGCCCCGGACGGACTGTTCCGACCGTCCGGGACGAGCTGATTCCGGCGCACCGGAATCGGACGAGACGACGATAAGTGGCGTGGGTCACACGCCGATACACCCGAAAGTGGAGGGCGGGTGACGTGGGTCACCGTCAGGGCAGCACGCCGAGCAGACGAGCACGGGCGACGGACTCCATCCGCGACCGCGTGCCCAGTTTGGTCCCGATGTTGCGCAGGTAGGCCTTGATGGTCTCGGGCGAGAGGGAGAGACGGGCCCCGACCTCCGCGTTGGAACAGCCCAACGCGACCTGGGCGAGGACGTCGATCTCCCGCGGTGACAGGGCCACACGCGGCAGCTCCGCCGCGCCGTCCTCGTCGAGATCCTCGGCCCGGCCCACACCGGCGAGAGCCGACCCCGCGGCCAGCAGCCTGTCCCGGAGGGCGGAATCCCCCAACTCGGCCGCGATCGCGCGCAGCTCACCGTGGAGGACCCGGAGCTGTTCCCTGTCGGCGGTCTCGAGCCCCGCGCTCTGCTCCGCGAGGGCCAGGTCGGTCATCCGCAGCCGCCGGTCCACCTCGTCACGCACCCGGAACTCCTCGGCCAGGTCCGCCGCGGCGGAGACGAACGTCCTGGCCACCTGATCGCCGAGCTGGGTCGCGACGCGGGCCGACCCGTAGAGGATCGTCCGGGCGACGCCGGAGACCATCACCGGGACCGAGATGATGGCCCGGAGCCCCTCCCGCTCCACCGCGACCTCGTAGTCGCGCGTGATCACGGAGGTCTCGCGGTAATCCCGGACCGCGGCCGGCCGGCCCGAGGCCATCACGTGGCCGCCCAGCCCGCGCCCCCTGGCCAGGGTGAGCCCCTGCATCGAGTCCGAGCGGGCACCGATGAAGTGGTTCAGGCTGGCGGTCTCGCCGTCGGAGTCCCCGGCGAAGACGACGGGGACCCCGGAATCGGACCGGGCCTTCCGCAGCGCGGCGAGCACCGCGTCGGCGTCACTCGGACGGAAGGTGGGCATGGGCGTGCCTCTCCGGGGAGCGGGTCGGGTCAGCTCCGCGTGGATTCGCGGATGCTGGTGATGACGGCGCTGAAGTCCTTGTCTGCGTTCTCCCGGGCGAACTCATCGTAGATCGCCGCGGCGGCCGCACCCAGGGGCGCGACCGTCCCCGTGCTCTCGAGGGCCGCGAGCGCGAGGCCGAGGTCCTTGTTCATCAGCCCGGTCGAGAACCCGGCACGGAAATCGTTGTTCGCCGGTGACGCTTCGACGGGGCCGGGGACCGGGCAGTTGGTGTGCAGGGCCCAGCAGTTCCCGGTGGCGCCGGTGACCACGTCGTAGAGCGACTGGTGCTCCAAGCCCAGCCGCTCGGCCAGCACGAACGCCTCGCCGACCACGATCTGCTGCGCCGCCAGGATCATGTTGTTGCAGACCTTGGCCGCCTGTCCGGCGCCCGCGGCGCCACAGTGGATGGTCTTGCCGGCCATCGGCTCGAGCACCGGCTGCGCGGCGCCGAACGCCTCATCCTCGCCACCGACCATGAAGGCCAGCGTCCCTGCGGTGGCGCCCTTGACGCCTCCCGAGACCGGGGCGTCCACCTGGAGCATCCCGGCCGCGACCGCGGTGTCGTGCACGGCGCGGGCGTCGTCGACCGAGATGGTGGACGAGTCGATGAACAGCGTCCCCTTCTCCGCCTGCGCCAGCACGTCGTCGTAGGTCGAGGTCACCAGCTCCCCACTGGGCAGCATCGTGATGACCACCGACGCCCCGGTCACCGCGTCCGCCGGGGAGTCGCAGACGGTGACCCCGGCCTCGCGGGCCGCGGCCTGCGCGGCCTCCACCGGGTCGAATCCGCGGACCTCGTGGCCGGCGGCGACCAGGTTGGCGGCCATCGGGCCCCCCATGTTGCCCAGCCCGAGAAATGCCACGACAGGCGATCCGTTGTTCATGTCCTACGCTCCCAGTCCACGCGTGGCGACGGCCCTGCCGACCACCACACGCATGATCTCGTTGGTCCCCTCCAGGATGCGGTGCACCCGGAGGTCTCGCACGATCTTCTCGATTCCGTATTCGGAGAGATATCCGTATCCGCCGAACAGTTGCAGCGCCCGGTCGGCCACCTCGTGGCACCGGTCGGTCACGAACAGCTTGGCCATGGCGCACAGTTCGACGTGATCCGGTTCCTTGGCATCCAGTGCCGCTGCGGCACGCCACAGAATCAAACGGCTGGCCTCCAGCTCCGTGGCCATCTCGGCCAGCGTGAACCGGATGGTCGGCTCGTCGATCAGCGCACCGCCGAACGCCTCGCGGTCCCGGAGGTGCGCCACCGCCTGCGAGTAGGCCTGCTGGGCGCCGCCCAGCGAACACGCCGCGATGTTGATCCGGCCACCGTTGAGACCCCGCATGGCGATGGTGAACCCGAGCCCCTCGCCGCCGGTGTCCGCGCCACCGATCAGGTTGGCGGCCGGCACGCGGACGCCCTCCATGATCACCTGCGCGGTGGGCTGCGCGTTCCATCCCATCTTCCGCTCGTCCGGTCCGAAGCTCAGGCCCTCCGAGTCGGCGGGAACGATGAACGTCGAGATGCCCTTGGGCCCCGGCTCACCGGTCCGCGCCATGATCACATAGACGTCCGACTGGCCGCCGCCGGAGATGAACTGCTTGGTGCCCGTGAGGACGTACTCGTCCCCCTCACGCACCGCCTTCGTCCGCAGCGCCGCCGCATCCGAACCCGCGCCGGGCTCGGTGAGGCAGTAGCTCGCGAAGAGCTCCATCGAGGCCAGCTTCGGGATCCACTGCTGCCGCTGCTCGTCGGTGCCGAACTCGTCGATCATCCACACGCACATGTTGTGGATCGACAGGTACGCCGCCACCGACGGGCAGCCGCGGGCCAGCTGCTCGAAGATGCGCACGCCGTCCAGGCGACGCATCCCACTGCCACCGACATCCTCGGAGACGTAGATGGCTCCCATGCCCATCTCTGCGGCCTCACGCAGGACGTCCTTCGGGAAGTGGTGGGTCTCGTCCCACTCCTGGGCCTTCGGACCGATCCGCTTATCCGAGAACTCGCGTGCGGCGTCGACGATGACCTTGTCGTCGTCATCAAGGGTGAACATGGTTGTTCCTCTCCTACGGTGAGCGGCGTCAGTCCATCGTGGGGATGACGAACTCGGCGCCATCCTTGATGCCCGACGGCCAACGCTGCGTGACCGTCTTGACCTTGGAGTAGAACTTGATCGACTCCGGGCCGTGCTGGTTGAGGTCGCCGAAGCCGGACTTCTTCCAGCCGCCGAACGTGTGGTAGGCGATCGGGACGGGGATCGGGACGTTGACGCCGACCATGCCGACCTCGACGCGGGAGACGAACTCACGTGCGGCGTCGCCGTCGCGCGTGAAGATGGCCACGCCGTTTCCGTACTCGTTCTCGTTGGGCAGTCGCAGCGCGTCGTCGAAGCTCTCGGCGTGGACGATCGTGAGGACGGGGCCGAAGATCTCGTCGGTGTAGACGCTCATATCGGTGGTGACGTTGTCGAGGAGCGTCGGTCCGACAAAGTACCCGCCGCTGATGTCCTGGCCGTCGAACTGGTCGGTGTACGCGCCGACACCGCGGCCGTCGATGAGGACATCGGCGCCGTCCTTCTCGCCCTGGTCGATGTAGTCCAGGACGCGGGTCTTGGACTCGGGCGTGACGAGCGGGCCGTAGTCGGACTGCGGGTCGTGACTGTGGCCGACCTTGAGCTCCTTCACCTTGGGGATCAGCTTCTCGAGCAGCTTCTCGGCGGTGCCCTCCCCGACCGGCACGGCCACAGAGATGGCCATGCAGCGCTCGCCGGCCGAACCGAAACCGGCACCGACCATCGCGTCCGCGACCTGGTCGAAGTCGGCGTCCGGCATGATGATCGCGTGGTTCTTGGCCCCACCGAAGCACTGGGCACGCTTGCCGGTGCGGGCGGCGTTGGAGTAGATGTACTGCGCGATCGGCGTGGAGCCGACAAAGCCGACGGCCGTGATCGTCTCGCTGGCAAGGATGGCGTCGACGGCCTCCTTGTCTCCGTGCACCACCTGGAAGACGCCGTCGGGCAGCCCGGCCTCGGTGAAGAGCTCCGCCAGCCGGACCGGGACCGAGGGGTCGCGCTCGGAGGGCTTGAGGACGAAGGCGTTGCCACAGGCGAGCGCCGGCCCGGCCTTCCACAGTGGGATCATCGCCGGGAAGTTGAACGGGGTGATCCCGGCGACCACGCCCAGCGGCTGGCGCATCGAGTAGACGTCGACACCCGTGCCGGCGTTCTCGGTGTACTCGCCCTTGAGCAGGTGCGGGATGCCGATGGCGAACTCGATCACCTCGAGTCCGCGCTGCACGTCGCCACGCGCGTCCGGCGTGGTCTTGCCGTGCTCGATCGCGAGCAGCTCGGCGAGCTCGTCCATGTTCTGGTTGACGAGATCGACGAACCGCATGAGCACACGGGCGCGCTTCTGCGGGTTGAACGCCGCCCACTCCTTCTGCCCCTCGGCGGCCTTGGCGATCACGTCGTCGACCTCAGCGGCGGAAGCCAGCGGGACCACGGCCTGCGCCCGCCCCGTGCTCGGGTTGAGGACCTCGTGGGTGCGACCGCCGGTGGTGGCGACCCGTCGGCCGTTGATGTAGTGCTCGACCTGCCTGAGCTCCGACATGGGCTTCCCTTCGTCGTCAGGCCCCGGCGACGACCGCGACCTCTCCAGTGATGATCATCACCATATACTTGCACCTCCTAGTAAATCTAGAGGGGGGAGGAACTTCCGCCCCCACCCCTCCCTTTCGGGTGTACCGCGCCCGGTTCGCCCACCCATAATGTGAGGTGCATCACCACGAAGAATGCCCGCCGTCAGGAGAAGCCATGTCCCCTCACCCCACCGAGGCCACCGTCCGGTTCCGCGCCGCGCGGGACTTCCTGCAGGCCCACGCCGACGACTACGATGCGGCCCGCGCCGGATTCGCCTGGCCCGACCTCGACGAGTGGAACTGGGCCCTGAACTGGTTCGACGTGCAGGCCGCGGGCAACACGGACCCGGCACTGTGGATCGTCGAGGAATCCGACGACGACGCCCCCGCCACCGAGGCGATGTACTCCTTCGACGAGATGCGGATCCGCTCGGACCGCACCGCGAACTTCCTCCGCGACCACGGCGTCGGCCCGGGCGACCGG
>DWWP01000042.1 GCA_019119635.1 Candidatus Dietzia intestinipullorum | reverse complement strand
GGCGTCGAGCGCCTCCCGCGCCAGGTCGACACACTGCGCGAGGTTCTGGCGATCCTTCTCGGTGAGGTCCGGCGGCTGAGACATGGCTCCACTTCATCACGAAGCGCCGCCCGGGCACAGCGGCGGTCGGGCCGGCACAGCGGCGGTCGGGCCGCCGCCCGGAATTTTGGTCGTTCCTGCTGCGGAGATCCGCGCCGCGCACCGCAGCAGAGACGACCTTTCCCGACGTGAACACGACCAAAACCCCAGGCAGCCCGACGGCCCGGCGGGAGGCGGGCGGCGGTCGGCAGTCGGCGGGCGGTGGTCGGCGGGCGGCGGGCGGCGAGCGGAGCCCCAGAAGGCCGGGACAGCCCGCGCTGACCTGGCCTCAGCCTGTCGTCGCCATGTCCCACGCCGAGTGGATCGCGCCGTGGATGTAGCCCACGTCGCCGGCGTCGCCGATCACCTCGACGTCCACGCCGGCCGCCCGAAGCTCGTCGGCTAGCGGAGCGGAGGCGGTCGTCCCCTCGGCGTAGATCACCATGTCCGCCGGCGCCGAGGCGTGCTCGCCCTTCGTGCCGGTCCACTCCACGCCGGACTCGGTGATGCGGGTGACCTCCACGTTGCGCCGGATGTCGACCCCGTGGTCGCGCGCGTGGCGCACGGCGGTCCACCGGCGCGGCATCGCCAGCGGCAGGCCGAGCTGCTGCTCCTCGTGCAGCAGCGTCACCCGGCGGCCGCGCTCGGCCAGGAACCCGGCCAGCTCGAGCCCGACCAGCGAGCCGCCGATCACCACGACATCCTTACCCATCGGCAGCGCGATCCTGGTCAGTCGACGGATCCACGCGGGACGCCTGGTGATCCCGGACAGCCGCCCGAGCCGCCCGACCACCCGCAGGAAGAACCCGACCTCGTCGGCGGAGGCGGTGCCGAGCATGAGGTTGCGCAGCGTGTCGCCGGTCTGGACCAGCGGCAGGTCGCCGCCCGGGATCCGGGGCGCGGGCCGCTCGGCGCCCGTGGCCACCACCACGCGGTCGGGCCGCAGTGCGCGGATGCTCTCCACGCTCGCCGTCGTCCCCAACCGGACGTCGATCCCCAGGCGATCGATCTCGGAGCGGAACCAGTGGATCAGCGGCTCATTGTCCGGGGTGGTCAGGCTGGAGAACCACATGGTGCCGCCGAGCCGGTCGGCCTTGTCCAGCACGGTGACCCGGTGGCCCCGCTCGGTGAGCACGCGGGCGGCCTCGAGCCCCGACGGCCCGGCGCCCACCACCACGACGTGCTTCCGCTGCGGCGCGGGCGTCAGTGGCAGCAGGTCCTCGTTGCCCAGCGCGGGGTTGACGGCGCAGAAGGGGGTGTCGTCAAAGAAGTTCTCGGCGACGCACAGGTAGCAGTTGATGCACGGGCGCACCCGCTCCGGCGTCCCGGCGTGCAGCTTGTCGGGCAGGTCCGGATCGGCGAGCAGCTGCCGGCCCATCGCGGCGTAGTCGGTCCGGCCGTCGGCGATCGCCTTCTCGGCGACGTCCGGCAGCATCCGACCGACGGTGATGACGGGGACGCTGACGGCATCCTTGATCGCGCCGCCGTTGTCCACGTAGGCGCCGATGGAGTCGGGCAGGGGCCCGTCGGTGAAGTTGTCGAAAGGGTTGCGACCCCAGCCGGTCACGTGGATCGCGTCCGCGCCCGCCCGCTCGAACAACTGCGAGGCCTCGATCGCCTCGTGCAGCTCCAGCCCGCCGTCCTGCCCGTACTCCTCGCCGGACACCCGCACCAGGACGGCCAGCCTGTCGCCGACCCGCTCCTTGACGGCGGCGATGACCTCGCACGCCAGCCGCGCCCGGTTCGCCAGCGAGCCCCCGTAGGAATCGGTGCGCTTGTTGTCGCGTCGGTTGAGGAAGACGCCCAGGATGTAGCCGTGCGCCACGTGGATCTCGACGGCGTCCGCGCCCGCGCGGGCGACGCGGTCGGCGGCGTCGGCCCAGGTATCGACGAGCCACGCGATGTCCTCGCCCGTCATCTCCTTGTACCGGGTCTGCTTCCCGGCGGTGGCCGCGCCCATCTTGCCGAGCTCCTCGCGGGTGCTGTCGGCCAGCGCGGACATGTCGTAGGAGTAGTCGGGCTCGTTGGGGGCGAGCACCGGCCGGTCGTTGGCCACATCCACCCGGGCGACCTTGCCGTGGTGCGTGGACTGCACGCAGAGCTTGCTCCCGGCGGCGTGGACCGCGTCGGCCAGTGCCGTGAGTCCGGGCAGGTACTTGTCGTCCGAGAGCCCCGGCTCCTTCATCGACGCCGCGCCGTACGGGAACGCGATCGCGCACGCCCCGGTGATGATCAGCCCGGCACCCCCCGCGGCGCGGGCCACGTAGTGGTCGATCTCCCGCTGCTCGATGTGCCCGTTCTCGGACACGTTCATGTCCATGGCGGGCAGCACCATCCGGTTGCGCGTCTCCATGGGGCCGATCCGCCCGGGCGAGGTGAGGTGAGGGAAAGCGGAGAGGGTAGTCACGCTCCGTGAGATTACGCCGTCGTCGACACGTGTCAATAACAGGTTCCAGTTCTGCGACGGGAGGGATCAAGCGTTAAGCACACTCGCGAAGTTCGGCCGCGCCACGGCCTTGAATGTCAGCCCAGCCAAAATCACCCGCTAAGAGCGCTGATGTTGGCGCAGTGCTCGATCGAGCGCTGGAAGGTAGGCCTCGACCACATCACGAACGACCTCGAACTCGACCCCGAAATACTGGTGTACAAGGATGTTTCGGAAGCCTCGGATTTGAGGCCAAGCGATCTCTGGATGCGCGTTGGTGATTTCCACCGGCAGGTGGTTCGCTGCCTCTCCAATGATCTGGAGGTTGCGCTCGATCGCGTCCTCTGCCATATCGGCGAGATCGGCGGTGGCATCGCTGTCCAGAGCACCGATATATCTCCGGCATCTATCGATGGCTTCGATCATGTCGCCGATGCGCTCCTCCGTCTCGCGGCTCACAGCGCCAGCGCATCCTCAAGCGCCGACTCGGAGATGGGCCGCTTGAGCAGCTGCGCCGGGAAGACGTCGATGTCCTCGCGACCAAAGAGAGCCCGAGCCTCCTCCATGAGCCCGGATGCCCGCATCAGCAGGTTGCCATCTGCTGGGTCCATCTCCACGAGGATGTCGATGTCACTCCCCTCATGTGCAGTTCCCCGCGCAACCGAACCGAACAGCTTGGGGTTCGTCGCGACATACTTCTCCAGCAACATCCGAAACTCGTCCCGCCGCGCGTCGATGACCTCGCGTAGCGCGAGCGCCTCCGGCGTCGAAGTAGCGTCCGTCATGTCGCCAGGATACCGCGAGGACACCACAGCGATGGGTCTATAGTTCCGGCGCAGGACCGTTGGCTCCACTGCCGGCCCGCCCCCG
>DWWP01000041.1 GCA_019119635.1 Candidatus Dietzia intestinipullorum | reverse complement strand
GACCTCGCAGTGAGGAGAGCAGTGGCAGGCAAGCCCCGGGTACACGAACTGGCAAAAGAGTTCGGTATCACCAGTAAAGAACTTCTGACGAAGCTCCGCGATCAGGGAGAGTTCGTCAAGTCGGCGTCGTCCACCCTCGAGGCCCCGGTCGTCCGGCGCCTCCGGGAAGCCCACGCGCCGGCGGACGTCGGAACCGATTCCGCCTCCACGAAGCGCCCGGCGGGCGGTGCGGCACCCAAGCCGGGTGCCAAGTCCGCCCCGACACCGGGCCCGAAGCCGGGCGCGGACCCGCGGTCCGCGGCGCCCAAGCCGACGCCCGGACCGACCCCGTCGTCCGCAGCGCCCAAGCCGGGCGGCCAGCGACCGACACCGGGCGCCAAGCCCGCCGCGCCGACCCCGAAGCCGGGCGCCGAGCGTCCGACCCCCGGACCGAAGCCCGCGGCGGCCTCGCGTCCCGCCCCCGGCCCACGGCCGGCGGGCCCGAAGCCGGGTCCCAGGGCGCCCCGTGTCGGAAACAACCCCTTCTCGAGCGGGACCACGCCCGCGCCGCGCCCACAGGGCGGTCCTCGCCCGGGGCCGGGGCAGGGGCCCCGCCCGGGACCGGGTCAGGGCGGCCCCCGTCCCCCGCAGCGCTCCGGCGCCGCGGGGCAGGGCGGCCCCCGCCCGAGCCCGAGCAACATGCCCTCGCGGCCGAGCCCCGGCCAGATGCCGGGCCAGGTGTCGCGCCCGCCGGGCCGCGGTCGGCCGGGTGGACCCGGCGGACGTCCCGGCGGCGGCGGCTTCCGCCCGGGTGGCGGCGGCCCTCCGGGAGGCTTCCGGGGCCGGCCCGGCGGCGGTCGTGGCCGCGGCGGTGCCGCGGGCGCGTTCGGCCGTCCCGGTGGGGCACCGCGTCGTGGACGCAAATCGAAGCGGCAGAAGCGTCAGGAATACGACTCGATGCGGGCCCCCGAGGTCGGCGGTGTCCGGCTCCCGGACGGTCGTGGGCAGGTCCTGCGGCTGGCACAGGGCGCCTCATTGGGCGACTTCGCCGACAAGATCGACGTCAACCCCGCGCAGCTGGTCCAGGCGCTGTTCAACCTGGGTGAGATGGTCACGGCGACCCAGTCCGTCTCGGAGGAGACACTGCAGCTCCTCGGCGACGAGATGGGGTACAAGGTCCAGGTCGTCAGCCCGGAGGACGAGGACCGCGAGCTGCTCCAGTCCTTCGACCTCTCCTTCGGTGAGGACGAGGGCGGCGAAGAGGACCTCGAGCGTCGTCCCCCCGTGGTCACCGTCATGGGCCACGTTGACCACGGCAAGACCCGGCTGCTCGACAGCATCCGGTCGGCCAAGGTCGGCGAAGCCGAGGCCGGGGGCATCACCCAGCACATCGGTGCCTACCAGGTGGATTCCGAGGTCGACGGTGTGGAACGCACCATCACCTTCATCGACACCCCGGGCCACGAGGCGTTCACCGCTATGCGTGCCCGGGGTGCCAAGTCGACCGACATCGCGGTCATCGTGGTCGCGGCCGACGACGGAGTGATGCCGCAGACGGTCGAGGCCATCAACCACGCCCAGGCGGCGGAGGTCCCGATCGTGGTCGCGGTCAACAAGATCGACAAGGAGACCGCGCAGCCGGAGAAGATCCGTGGTCAGCTGACCGAATACGGCCTGGTCCCGGAGGAGTACGGCGGCGACACCATGTTCGTCGACATCTCCGCCAAGCAGGGGCTCCACATCGACTCCCTGCTCGAGGCCGTCGTGCTCACCGCGGATGCGGCGCTGGACCTGCGGGCCAACCCGGACATGAGTGCCCAGGGTGTGGCCATCGAGGCGCACCTCGACCGCGGCCGCGGCCCGATGGCCACGGTGCTCATCCAGCGGGGCACCCTGCGGGTCGGCGACTCGGTCGTCGCCGGCGATGCCTACGGTCGCGTGCGTCGGATGGTCGACGAGCACGGTCAGGACGTCCAGGAGGCGAGCCCGTCGCGCCCAGTCCAGGTCATCGGACTCACCAGCGTCTGTGGTGCCGGCGACACCATGATGGTGGTGGAGGAGGACCGCACGGCCCGCCAGATCGCGGACCGTCGCAACGCGCGCAAGCGCAATGCGATGGCGGCCCGTAGCCGTCGTCGGATCAGCCTCGAGGACCTGGACTCGCACCTCAAGGAGACGAGTCAGCTCAATCTCATCATCAAGGGCGACAACTCGGGCACCGTCGAGGCGCTCGAGGAGGCCCTGATGGGGATCGAGATCGAGGACGAAGTGCAGCTGCGGGTCATCGACCGGGGCGTCGGTGCGGTCACCGAGACCAACGTCAACCTGGCCGCGGCGTCCGACGGCGTGATCATCGGGTTCAACGTCCGCGCGGAGGGCAAGGCCACCGAGATGGCCAACCGCGAAGGCGTGGACATCCGGTACTACTCGGTCATCTACCAGGCGATCGAGGAGATCGAGAGCGCGCTCAAGGGCATGCTCAAGCCGATCTACGAGGAGAAGCAGCTCGGCCAGGCGGAGATCCGTCAGATGTTCCGCTCGTCCAAGGTGGGCAACATCGCCGGTTGTATGGTGCTCGACGGCATCATGCGTCGAAACGCCAAGGCACGGCTCGTCCGGGACGGCAACGTGGTCGCGGAGGAGATGACCGTCTCCTCGCTGCGTCGTGAGAAGGACGACGCCACCGAGGTCCGCGCGGGCTTCGAGTGTGGTCTCACGGTGACGTACTCCGACATCAAGGTCGGGGACATCATCGAGACCTACGAGTTGGTCGAGAAGCCGCGCGAGTAGGACGCGCCGGCGTCACCCGTGGGGGCGGGCTCCGTGGTGCACGGAGCCCGCCCCCACGGCATGCTGGGACCACCAGTGGCCGCTCCGGCGGTCGCACCACGACGAGCGAGGAGGGTGAGCACGATGGCGGGTAACGGACGGGCCGAGCGCCTTGGTAAGCGGATCGGTGAGATCGTCGCCACGGCGATCGAGCACGAGATCAAGGACCCGCGGTTGGAGTTCGTCACCATCACCGACTCGCGGATCACCGGGGATCTCCGGGTGGCCACGCTGTACTACACGGTGCGCGGGCGGACGCTCGACGAGGAACCGGATCTCGAGGCGGCGGAGGCGGCGCTGACCGCCGCCCGGGGCCGGCTCCGGACCATGGTGGGCAAGCAGACCGGGGTCAAGTTCACCCCCGAGCTCACCTTTGTCTACGACTCCGTCCCAGAATCGGCCCGACACATGGAGGAGCTGCTGGCCCGGGCGAGGGAGCAGGACGAGCAGGTCCGGCGGGCGGCCGAGGGGGCCAGTCCGGCCGGTGACGAAGACCCCTACCGCAAGGACGGGGAGGACGCCCCGGAGGACGACGGGCGGTGACGCTCCGGGTCGATGCGGTCGGGGCCGCCCGCGTGTTGGCCGCGCACCGCGACGTCACCGTCCTGTGCCATCTGCGGCCGGACGCGGACGCACTCGGAAGCTCCGCCGGTCTCGCCCGGGCGCTTCGTCGCGACGGTGTCGTCGTGCACCAGTCGTTCGACCCCGGCATCGTCCCTGACGGCCTCCGGGTGATACCGGGCGCGGAGCTCGTGACCCCGCTCGCCGACGTCCCGGCGCACGACGGACTGATCGTGGTACTGGACTGTGCGAGCGCCGACCGGGCGGGGGACTGGGGACACCTCGCGGAGGCGGCCTCCGAGATCCTCGTGGTGGATCACCACCGGTCCAATCCCGGCTTCGGCACCCACATGCTGCTCGACCCCGACGCCGCGTCCACGGCGTCGCTCGTGCTCGACGTCCTCGAGGCGGGCGGGTGGCCCGCGGACGACGAGGTCGCCACCGCCCTCTACTCGGGCCTGATCACGGACACGGGCTCCTTCCGCTGGTCCGACGCCTCGGCCCACGAGACCGCGCGCCGACTGCTCGCGGCCGGCGCGGACGCCACCGTCAGCTTCGAGCTTCTCGACGCACACTCGTTCTCCTGGCTGCGGACCCTGGGCGACCTGCTCGGGCGGGTGCGCCTCGACGAGGCGGCCGCGGGCGGAAGAGGGGCGGTCTGGCTCGAGGTGCCGTCCCGGGTCATCGCCGAGGCCTCCGAGGACGACGTCGAATCACTCGTGACCCACCTCCGGGTGGTCCGGGAGGCCGACGTCGCTGTGCTGCTCAAGGAGTACCTGCCCGAGCAATGGGCGATCTCGCTCCGTTCCCGCAGCGGAGGGCGTCCCGACGGCGTCGACGTGTCCGACGTGGCCGCCGCACTCGGCGGGGGAGGTCACCCCGCGGCGGCGGGCTGCACGCAGGTCGGCGACGCCCCCTCCGTGATCGGCAGGATCCGTGGCCTCCTCGGCTGAGCCCGCCCCGGGCGTCGCGATACAGCAGGACCGGGTGCCGGACGTCGGCGTGGGCGAGCTCGGGCGACGGTTGTGGTCGATCGCCCTGCCGGTGCTGCCCGTCCTGGCCGCCGAACCCGTGTACCTGCTCGTCGACGGGATCGTCGTGGGCCGCCAGGGATCGGGGGAGCTGGCCGCACTGGGCGTGGGTGCGCTGGTACTGCTGGTGCTCGGCACCCAGATGAACTTCCTGTCCTACGGAACTACCGCCCGGGCGGCCCGACTCCACGGTGCGGGTCGTCGGTCCGACGCCGTGGCCGAGGGGGTCCAGGCGACCTGGATCGGTCTGGCCGTCGGCTTCGCGGTGGTGGCCGGGGTATGGGCGCTGATGGGTCCGTTGACACGACTGTTGGCGGCCGATGACGACGTCGCCGCGCGGGCCGCCGACTGGCTCGCCGTGGCGGTGTGGGGGATCCCGTGCATCCTGATCGCCTCGGCCGGGCACGGCTGGATGCGGGGCGTCCAGCGACTGCGGGCCCCGCTCGTGCTGGTCGCCGTGGGCGTCGGGGTCTCGGTGGTGGGCTGTGTGGTTCTGGTGCCGGGACTGGGCCCGGCGCCCGCGCTGGGGCTGGTGGGCAGCGCGTGGGCCAACCTCGCGGGACAGATACTCATGGCGGGCGGTTTCCTCGCCGCGCTGGCACTGGAACACCGCGGGTCCTTCCGCCCCCGGTGGTCGGTGATCGTCGACCAACTCCGGCTGGGCGTCGACCTGGTGATCCGGACCGCGTCGTTCCAGATCACGTTCGCGGTGGCCACCACCGCGGCCGCCGCCGCGGGTGTCACCTCACTCGCCGCCCATCACCTCGCCCAGCAGCTGTGGACTCTCTACACCCTGCTGTTGGATTCGGTGGCGATATCGGCCCAATCGCTCGTCGGTGCGGCGCTCGGTGCGGGCCTGGCAGCCCATGGCCGCGCGCTCGCCCGGGCGGTGGTGATCTGGTCCCTGGGGCTGGGTGCGTCACTCGCGGTGGTGACCCTGGCGTTCCGGGGCCGGATCGCCGACGTCCTCGCAGGCGATCCCGACGTCGCCGAGCCGCTCACCGTCGCGCTCGTGGGCATCGCCGTCGTGGTGGTCCCCGCGGCGGTGGTGTTCGGCCTGGACGGTGTACTGCTGGGCGCGGGGGACGCGGCCTACCTGCGTACCACGACCGTGATCGCGGCACTGCTCGGGTTCCTGCCCGTGTTGCTGGTGACCCGGTACTACGGTTGGGGTCTCACCGGCATCTGGTGGGGGATGGGGGTGTTCGTGTCGATCAGGTTGATCGCGGTCGTCGCCCGTGCCCGTGGCGACAGGTGGGTGGTCCTCGGCTCACGGACCCCGGCCGGCACGGGACGCGGTGAGGAGGCGGCATGAGGCAGGGGCCCAGTCTGCGCGCGGTATCGGATCTACATGTGGGGCACCGGGGCAACGCGTCCGTCCTCGACGAGCTCACGCCCGGCCACCCGGGGGACTGGTTGATCGTCGCCGGGGACGTCGCGGAGAAGGCCGACCGGGTGGTCGGAGCGCTGGAACAGCTGGCCGCCCGGTTCGTGCGCGTGATCTGGGTCCCGGGCAACCACGAGCTGTGGATCGGGCGTGATGACGCCGGGATCACCTCGCCGACCAAGTACGATCGCCTGGTGGAATCATGCCGGGCGATCGGCGTCGACACACCGGAGGACCCCTACCCGTTGTGGACCGGTCCCGGTGGGCCGGTGCGGATCGTCCCGATGTTCCTGCTCTACGACTACTCGTGGACGCCCGCCTCCGGTCAGTCCAGGACAGAGGCGCTCGCCGGGGCCAGGAAGCGTCGCGTCGTGGCGTCAGATGAGTACCTCATCGATCCCGCTCCGTACTCCGATGCGGCGGCGTGGTGCCGGGATCGGCTGGTGACGACCACCCGGCGCCTGGCCGAGCTGGACCCCACCGAGCCGACCGTGCTGGTGAATCACTGGCCCCTCCTGCGGGAGCCGACAAAGGTCCTGCGTCACCCGGACTTCGCCCTGTGGTGCGGGACGGAGCAGACCGCGGACTGGCACCGCCGCTACCGTGCCAGGGCCTGTGTCTACGGCCACCTCCACATCCCCCGGACCACCGGCCACGACGACGTCCGGTTCGAGGAGGTCTCCCTGGGGTACCCGCGGGAGTGGACGGCGCGTGGCCGCCCCGAACCGCTGACGCGCCAGATCCTCCCCGCGCCATCGGGGCGCCAGGTGCGCTGGATCCGTCGCGAGGACGGCAGTCCGCATATCGCCGCCCCCGGTGAGACCGGCCCCGACCTCGAGGACGAGCAGTGATCCGCGACGTGCTCCCGCCGGACGTGGTGGCCGTGACGTTCGACGAGCTCGGGATGGACGAGTCCTCCGCGCTCGCGTCACTACACCCCGTCGAGGCCGAGCAGGTCGACGGCGCCGTGGACAGTCGGCGTCACGACTTCGCGGCCGCCCGCGCCTGCGCACGGGAGGCGATGAGGCGCCTCGGGATACCGGGCGGTCCGGTGGTCCGTGGTGGACGGGGCGTGCCCGTGTGGCCCCCCGGAGTCGTCGGCTCCCTCACCCACACTGACGGACTACGTGCGGCAGCGCTCGCCCCCGCGGACTCCGTCCGCTCGCTGGGGCTCGACGTGGAACCACACGGCCCGCTCCCGGACGGGGTCCTCGGCGCGATCTCGCTGCCGGACGAGGCCGCATGGGTGGACGCCGCGCGAGGGGAGGGCACCGCTGTCCACTGGGACCGGGTGCTCTTCACGGCCAAGGAGGCCACGTACAAGGCGTGGTTCCCCCTGACCAGGCGGTGGCTGGGCTTCGCCGATGCGCGCATCACCCTGACCACCACCGGCAGCGACGACCGCTCGGCCGCGGGCACCCTCCGATCGAGGATCCTCGTCGACCCCGCGGCCGTCGACGGGGGTCCGGATCTTCTCGAACTGCGTGGCCGGTGGGCGGTCCGGGACGGCTATGTGGCGTCAGCGGTCGTGCTCCGACCGACCGGTGGCGATAGCGTGGCCCCGTGACACCCCGCAGACCCGACTCCAGACCGGCCCCCGCCCCCGGACTCGTCGTCGTCGACAAACCCGGCGGCATGACCAGTCACGACGTGGTGGGCCGCCTGCGCCGATATTTCGGTACCCGCAAAGTCGGACACGCCGGCACCCTCGACCCCATGGCCACCGGTGTCCTGGTGGTGGGGATCGAACGCGCCACCAAGATGCTGGGACTGCTCGCTCTGGAGACCAAGTCGTATGAGGCCACGATCCGCCTGGGCCAGACCACCACGACGGACGACGCGGAGGGCGAGACCACCGCGAGCAGCGACGCCTCCGCCGTCACCGACGAGGCGATCGGGGCCGCGGTGGCAGGGCTGACCGGGACCCTCGAGCAGGTGCCGTCGTCGGTCAGCGCCATCAAGGTGGACGGGCGACGCGCGTACGACCGCGTGCGGGCGGGCGAGGAGGTCGAACTCCGGGCCAGGCAGGTCACAGTCTCCCGCTTCGACGTGGTCGAGCGACGGTCGGTCGGGACGGCGGTGGACCTCGTCGTCGTCGTGGACTGTTCCACCGGTACGTACATCCGGGCGCTGGCCCGGGACCTCGGCGGCGAGCTCGGGGTCGGTGGCCACCTGACGGCTCTGCGCCGCACCTCCGTCGGCCCCTTCGGCCTGGACGTCGCCCGGACGCTGCCGGAACTGGAGGCCGGACCGCGGCTGTCGTTGGACCTGGACCGGGCCGCGCTCACCGCGTTCCCGGTCCGGGAGATCGACGCGGGGCAGGCCGAAGGGCTCCGTCACGGGCGATGGCTCGACGCGCGCGGCGACACCGGTGTGGTCGCTGCGCTCGGCCCCGACGGGAAGGTCGCCGCACTGCTCTCGGAATCCGGTGACCGGGCGTCGCCGGTCGTGGTCATGCGACCGGCGGGCCTGTGAGCGGCGGGCGTAAGGTGGTCGCCGTGCAACTGTGGCGTGCGTTCGACGAGATCGTGATCCCCGAGGGCGGAACCTCCGTGGCCATCGGGGTGTTCGACGGACTCCACCGCGGCCACCACGCGCTGGTCGACCACGCCGTGCGGTCGGGCGACGCACTCGGCGCGAGTCCGGTACTGGTCACCTTCGACCCGCACCCCATGGAGGTGGTCAAGCCCGGATCTCACCCGGTCCTGTTGACCACGCCCGAACAGCGGGCGGAACTGGTCGAGGGGTTCGGCGTGCACGCGGTGTTCGCGCTGCCCTTCGATCGGGAGATGGCCTCCTGGGAGCCCGACGAGTTCGTGGACCGGGTGCTCGTGGCGGGCCTCGACTGCCGATCGGTGACGGTCGGCACCAACTTCAGCTTCGGCCGTCGCGCGGCAGGCACCCCGGAGACCCTGCGTGTCCTCTGTGCCGAACGGGGGATCGACTGCGAGGTGGTCGAGCTCCTCGAGGAGGGCGGCGAGCGGGTCTCCTCGACCCGCATCCGCCGTCTGCTCGACGAATCCGATGTCGCCGGGGCGGCCGGACTGCTGGGACGGAGCCACCGGGTCACCGGGGAGGTGGTCCACGGCGCCGGTCGCGGGGGCCGGGAGCTCGGGTACCCCACCGCGAACCTCGACCTTCCCGAGTACACGGCCGTGCCGGCCGACGGCGTGTACGCCGGGTGGTTCACCCTCCTCGACGACGACCCCGTGGACGGGACCATGGCCGCCGGCCAGCGATACGCCGCGGCGATCTCCGTGGGGACCAATCCGACCTTCGGGGACGGTGCCCGTAGCGTCGAGGCGTTCGTCCTGGACGAGACCGCGGATCTGTACGGCCGTCGGGCCGCCGTCGACTTCGTGGACCACGTCCGCGACATGGAGAAGTTCGTCTCCGTCGACCAACTCCTCGACGCGATGGGGCGCGACGTGCAGCGGACACGGGCGGTACTCGGGCGCTGAGCCCGCCGCGATTCGTTCGTCGGACGATCCGGCTGGTATGGTGGTCGATCGGCCCTCCTGCGGTCCGCGGCGGCGGGGCCATGTATCCACGCGGACTGGAACAACCAGGAGACTCACATGGCGCTGACCACCGAGGAGAAGAAGGCCGTCCTGGCCGAGTTCGGGATCCACGAGACCGACACGGGCTCGCCCGAGGCGCAGATCGCCCTTCTCACCAAGCGCATCGGGGGGCTCACCGAGCACCTCAAGACCCACCAGCACGATCACCACTCGCGTCGCGGCCTCCTCCTGCTGGTCGGCCGTCGTCGCCGGCTGCTCAAGTACATCGCCAGCGCCGACATCGAGCGCTACCGCTCACTGATCGGGCGTCTGGGGCTGCGCCGCTGACGCGCGCCCCACGGACATCACGTCGATCCCCGCCTCCGCAGCACGGAGGCGGGGATCCGTGCATTCGCCCTTCCTCCTGATAGCCTGACCGTGGCCGGTGCAGACGTACCGGGGTGGTCGACAGGCCCGATTGACGGTCCTCGGTAGTGGCTGCCGGAACGCGTCATCCGTGTGAGGATGCGCGAGGTTCCGGCCGCTTCGATCGAAGACCGAGGTCGTGCCGCGACACCCGACCACGTGCGCCGGCGGCCCCGGCGGGACGATCCCGCCGCAGGCGCCCCATTTCGCAACACGACAGGAATCCCCATGCCAGATATCAAGGCCGTCGAGGTCGAGGACGGAGTCTTCGAGGCCGTCGCGACCATCGACAACGGCGACTTCGGTCGCCGCGAGCTGCGTTTCGAGACGGGACGGCTGGCCAAGCAGGCCGCCGGTTCCGTCGTCGCGTACCTCGACGACGAGACGATGATGCTGTCCACCACCACGGCGGGCAAGCACCCCAAGGAGCACTTCGACTTCTTCCCCCTCACGGTGGACGTCGAGGAGCGGATGTACGCCGCGGGGCGGATCCCCGGCTCGTTCTTCCGCCGTGAGGGACGGCCGAGCACCGACGCCGTCCTCACCTGCCGCCTGATCGACCGCCCGCTGCGTCCGACCTTCGTCGAGGGCCTGCGTAACGAAGTCCAGGTCGTCGTCACGGTCATGAGCCTCAACCCGCAGGACCTCTACGACGTGGTGGCGATCAATGCCGCGTCCGCGTCGACCCAGCTGTCCGGTCTGCCGTTCTCGGGCCCGGTGGGCGGCGTCCGCGTGGCGCTGATCCCCACCGCGGCCACCCCGGCGGGCCAGTGGGTCGCCTTCCCGACCGTCGAGCAACTCGAGGGCGCGGTCTTCGACATGGTCGTGTCGGGTCGTGTGGTCGGCTCGGGCGACGATTCCGACGTCGCGATCATGATGGTCGAGGCAGAGGCCACCGACACCGTCATCGAGAAGGTGGCCGGCGGCGCGCAGGCGCCGACCGAAGACGTCGTGGCCGCGGGCATCGAGGCCGCCAAGCCGTTCATCGCGGAGCTGTGCGCCGCGCAGCAGGCGGTCGTCGAGACCTCCGCCTCCGAGCCCCGTGAGTTCCCGCTGTTCCCGCCCTTCCAGGACGATGCGTTCGCCGCGGTCTCCGAGGTGGCCGAGACCAAGCTCGGCGAGATCATGTCGATCGCGGACAAGCAGGAGCGCGACAACGCCACCGACGAGCTCAAGGCCGAGGTCCTCGACTCGCTGGCCGAGCGGTTCGCCGAGCGGCAGGGCGAGCTGGGGGCGGCCTTCAAGGCGCTCACCAAGAAGATCGTGCGCAAGCGGATCCTCACCGACCATTTCCGCATCGACGGTCGCGGGGTGCGGGACATCCGCGCGCTCTCGGCCGAGGTCGAGGTGGTCCCACGGGCGCACGGCTCCGCCCTGTTCGAGCGAGGCGAGACGCAGATCATGGGTGTCACGACGCTCGACATGGTCAAGATGGCTCAGCAGATCGACTCGCTGGGCCCCGAGACCAGCAAGCGCTACATGCACCACTACAACTTCCCGCCGTACTCCACCGGGGAGACGGGACGGGTGGGCTCGCCCAAGCGCCGCGAGATCGGTCACGGCGCACTGGCCGAGCGCGCCCTCGTGCCGGTGTTGCCGAGCGTCGAGGAGTTCCCGTACGCGATCCGTCAGGTCTCCGAGGCACTGGGCTCCAACGGTTCCACCTCGATGGGCTCGGTGTGTGCGTCGACCCTGTCCCTGCTCAACGCCGGCGTGCCCCTGCGCGCCCCCGTCGCGGGGATCGCGATGGGCCTGGTGTCCGACGAGGTCGACGACCAGACCCGTTACGTGGCACTGACCGACATCCTCGGTGCAGAGGACGCGTTCGGCGACATGGACTTCAAGGTCGCCGGTACGGGGATGTTCATCACCGCGCTCCAGCTTGACACGAAGCTCGACGGCATCCCGTCCGAAGTGCTGGCCAACGCACTGACGCAGGCCCGCGAGGCGCGGCTGACGATCCTCGACGTGATGACCGAGGCGATCGACGAGCCGGACGAGCTCAGCCCGTTCGCCCCGCGGATCATCTCGATCAAGGTCCCGGTCGACAAGATCGGTGAGGTGATCGGGCCCAAGGGCAAGATGATCAACTCGATCACCGAGGAGACGGGCGCCAACGTCTCCATCGAGGACGACGGCACCGTCTACATCGGTGCCGCCGACGGCGAGACCGCGCAGGCCGCGATCGACAAGATCAACTCCATCGCCAACCCGCAGCTGCCCAAGGTCGGGGAGCGCTTCCTCGGCACGGTCGTCAAGACCGCGCCGTTCGGTGCCTTCGTGTCGCTGCTGCCCGGCCGCGACGGGCTGGTCCACATCTCCAAGCTCGGCCAGGGCAAGCGCGTCGGCAAGGTGGAGGACGTGGTCAACGTCGGGGACAAGATCCAGGTCGAGATCGCGGACATCGACAACCGGGGCAAGATCAGCCTCGTTCCCGTGGGCGAGGACTCCTCGTCCGACGAGGACGCGTCCGACTCCGAGGGCTCGGAGAACGCGGAGGGCTGAGCCACCCACGCCCGCGTCCGGGCCCCGGCCGAGGCACGTATCCCCGCCCGGGGTACGTGCCTCGGTGCATGTGGCAGGGGACGCGGATGCCCTCCCGACCCGACGGCCGATAGTCTTGCGGATAGTGGAACGGATCGAGGAGGCGATGACGGTGACCAAGGTCGGGATACTCGGAGCACGCGGCAGGGTCGGGTCGGCGATGTGTGAGGCGGTCCGGGACGCAGACGACCTCGAGTTGGTCGCCGAGGTCGACGCCGGCGACCCGATCGAGACGCTGTCGGACGCCGGCGCGGAGGTCGTCATCGACTTCACCCACCCGGACGTGGTGATGGGGAACCTCGAGTACTGCGTGACCCATGGCATCCACGCCGTCGTGGGCACCACAGGATTCACGGACGAGCGGTTGGCGACACTGCGGGATCTCCTCGGGTCGAGCCCGGACACGGGCGTGCTGATCGCTCCGAACTTCGCCATCGGGGCCATCCTCATGATGCGGTTCGCCACCCAGGCCGCCAGATACTTCCCGTCCGCCGAGATCGTGGAGCTCCATCACCCGAACAAGGCCGACGCGCCGTCCGGCACCGCACACCGCACGGCCTCGTTGATGGGGGCGGCGCGCTCCGAAGCGGGTCTCGATCCGGCGCCCGATGCCACCTCGACGGAACTCGACGGCGCTCGCGGCGCGGACGTCGACGGGGTCCGGGTCCACTCGGTCCGCCTGACCGGTCTCGTCGCGCACCAGGAGGTCCTGCTGGGCGGCCAGGGCGAGACCCTGACCCTGCGCCATGATTCTCTCGACCGCTCCTCGTTCGCGCCGGGCGTACTGCTGGGCGTCCGGTCGATCGCCTCCGCACCGGGCCTGACCCAGGGGCTCGAGTCCTTCATGGACCTGTAGGACTGACGGTCGTGGACAGAATCATGAAACCGCTCGTCATGACACTCACCGCCCTCGGGCTGGCAGTGGCCTTCGGCTACCTGCTGTTCCTCGGGTGGTCGATGATCAGCAGCTCCGAGTACGTGGCCATGCGCGGCCTCGGGGTCGGGATCATCCTGCTCACGGCGGTCGGCGCCTGGGCCACCTGGGCGATCCTGCGGAACGGGTTCGAGCTCCAACGCATCTCCGCCGCAGCCGCCGCCGAGGGGATCGAGCTCGACCTCTCCGAGCTCGAACGCAGGCCCTCCGGTCGTCTCCAGCCCGAGGCCGCAGAAATGCTGTTCGAGAGCGTGAGCGCGGAGTACCTGGCCTCGCCGGAGGACTGGCGCACGAACTACCGGCTCGCCCGTGCCTACGATCACGCGGGTGACCGGGGCCGCGCTCGAGAGGCCATGCGGGATGCCGTGCGGTTGCACGACGCCGCGGCCCCGGGCGTCACGGGGGGTGCACGTTGAGTACGGTGCTGCTGGTCCACCACGCCCCCTCGCCCAGGCTGCGTAGGATTCTCGAGGCCATGGAGGGGGGACTCGCGCATCCGGAGCTCGAGGAGGTCGCGGTGGAGTCCGTCCCGGCCCTCGCCGCGACCGATGACCACGTTCTGCGCGCGGACGGCTACGTCCTGCTCACCCCCGCCAACTTCGGTTACATGTCCGGCGCACTGAAGCACTTCTTCGACCGTGCCTACTACACGTGCGAAGGCGCGGTGGAGGGTCGGCCGTACGCGCTGTGCGTCCACGGCGACAACGACACCTCCGGGGCGGTCAATTCGGTTGAACGGATCGCCACCGGCTGGGGCCTCCAGCCGGCGGCGCCGGCCGTCGATCTCACGGGCGAACCGGACCGCGAAGCGCTCGACGGTGTCGCCGACGTCGCGGCGACGGTGGCCGCACATCTCCTCGGCTGACCAGGCCGGGACCACCTAGTCAAGGGAGCACCAGAATGTCCGAGCTCGTCCGGCGGCAAGTCCGCCTGGTCGCGCACACCGAGTTCACCCCGCCCGAGGAGATCGGGTGGGAGACGGACGCCGACGGTGGCTCGGCGCTCGCGGAGTTCGCCGGCCGGGCCTGCTACCAGAGCTGGGACAAGCCGAACCCCCGCACCGCGACGAACGCCGGTTACCTCCGGCACATCCTCGAAGTGGGGCACCTGTCGGTGTTCGAGCACGCGAGCGTGAGCTTCTACATTACAGGCATCTCCCGATCCTGCACCCACGAGCTCATCCGGCATCGCCACTTCTCGTACAGTCAGCTGTCCCAGCGCTTCGTGCCCGAGCACGACTCGAAGGTCGTCCCCCCACCGGCCATCGCCGATGATCCCGAACTGGTGGAGATCTTCCGGCGCGCGACGGACGCGTCGCGGGACGCCTACGCGGAGATGCTCGCCAAGTTGGAGGAGCGTTTCTCCGACGTGCCCAACCCGATGCTGCGACACAAGCAGGCCCGGCAGGCGGCGAGGTCCGTTCTGCCCAACGCGACGGAGACCCGGCTCGTGGTCACCGGCAACTACCGGTCATGGCGCCACTTCATCGGGATGCGGGCCACCGAGCATGCCGACACCGAGATCCGGGGGCTGGCGATCGACGTCCTCAGACAGCTCCGCGACGTGGCGCCGGCGGTGTTCTCGGACTTCGAGGTCGCCGCCCTGGAGGACGGGTCCGAGATCGCGGTGAGCCCGTACGTGTTCGAGGGATGAGTGCGTCCCGAGGGTCGGAATCGGGAACGGGGGCACCCTGCGGGTATCCTCGGAGGCCATGACACACGTGACCACCGGGGCCCAGACGCGGGTCGATGAGCGGCGCGCCCCGGCCGATCGCGGGCGGGTCGGTCCGTTCGGCACGGTCCTGACGGCGATGGTCACCCCGTTCGGGGCTGACGGCCACGTCGACCTGGGCGCGGTCGCGGGTGTCGCCACGCATCTCGTGGACTCCGGATGCGACGGGCTCGTCGTGTCGGGGACCACGGGGGAGTCGCCCACCACCACGGACGCGGAGAAATCCGCGATCCTGGAGACCGTCGTCGCGACGGTGGGGGACAGGGCCACGGTCGTGGCCGGCGTCGGGACCTACGACACGGCGCATTCGGTCTATGCCGCCCGCAGGGCGGCGGCCGCCGGGGCTCACGGGATGTTGGTGGTCACGCCGTACTATTCCAAGCCCACCCAGGCCGGCCTCGACGCGCATTTCAGGTCCGTGGCGGACGCGACGGACCTGCCGGTGATGCTGTACGACATCCCGCCGCGCTCCGTGGTGCCGATCCGGGCGGAGACGCTCATCGGCCTGTCGTCGCATCCGAACATCGTCGCCGTGAAAGACGCGAAAGGCGATTTCCACGATGCGCTCACGGTGATGTCCCACTGTGATCTCGCCTATTACTCGGGCGACGACCAGCTGAACCTTCCGTGGCTCTCGGTCGGAGCGTGCGGGTTCGTCAGCGTGATCGGCCACGTGGCCGCGACCCGGCTCGTCGAACTACGCCGCGCCTTCCTCGACGGTGACGTCACGCGCGCCGGAGAGATCAACAGGGGACTCCTCCCGCTGTTCGACGCCCAGCGGGCGCTCGGCGGCGTGTCGATGTCCAAAGCAGCACTAGAACTTCTCGGGATCCCGGCCGGAGCGCCGCGACTCCCGCAGTTACCACCCACTACCGAGCAGCTGGACGCCCTCGCGGCGCTGCTGCGCAGAGCAGGAGTCAACATATGACGGAAAATCAGTCCAACCGCGGCCGCGGACGTACCCGACGGGCCGCCGGACGTCCCAGTGGCGAGCCCGCACCCGCTACGGCGGTGCAGTTCACCGAGCCGAAGCCCGTAGCCGACGGCCCGGCGACCGAGAAGGCGCCGTCCGAGAAATCGGGCACCGGCGGCCCGAAGGGGACCCAGGGCGGTCGGGGCCGGGGCGGCTCCGGCCAGAAGGGCGGCGGGTCGCCCAAGAACGGCGGCCCCGGCAAGAGCGGCGGCCCCGGCAAGGGCGGTGGCTCCGGCAAGGGCGGTGGCAACGGCGGGAACGGATCCCACTCCGAGAAGGGCGGCGGTCGTTCCGGGGCCGACAACTCGGGCCGCGGACGCGGCGGCAGGGGCCGCGGGCGCGGTCGGGGCGAGTCCTCGACCGCGGAGTTCGGGGGCGTCAAGACCATGCAGGGCGCGGATATGACGGTACGTCTTCCCAACCCGCCGAAGCCCCGCAAGGGCGCGCTGCGAGTGACCGCCCTCGGTGGTGTCTCCGAGATCGGCCGCAACATGACGGTCTTCGAATACGACTCGAAGTTGCTGATCGTGGACTGCGGCGTGCTCTTCCCGAGCTCGGCCGAGCCCGGCGTCGACCTCATCCTCCCGGACTTCGGTCCGATCGAGGACCGTCTCGACCGGGTCGAGGCGCTTGTGATCACCCACGCGCACGAGGACCACATCGGGGCGATCCCGTTCCTGCTCAAGCTGCGACCGGACATCCCCGTGATCGGGTCCAAGTTCACGCTCGCCCTGATCGCGGCCAAGTGCCAGGAGCACCGCATCAAGCCGGTCTTCCGGGAGGTCGACGAGTCGACCGTCAGCACCACGGGCAAGTTCGAGGTCAGCTACTTCGACGTCAACCACTCGATCCCCGAGTGCCTGGGCGTGGTCATCAAGGCCGGTGGTCAGTCGGTGATGATGACCGGTGACATCAAGCTCGATCAGCTGCCCACCGACAAGAAGCCGACCGATCTGCCCAAGATGTCGCGGTTCGGCGACGAGGGCATCGACCTGCTGTTGATGGACTCCACCAACGCCACCACCCCCGGGATCAGCCGGTCCGAGGCGGAGGTCGGGCCCGCGCTCGAGCGGCTCATCTCGGACGCACGGCAACTCGTGGTGGTGGCGTGCTTCGCCTCCAACGTCTACCGCGTCCAGTCCGTGCTCGAGGCCGCCGCCGCGAATGGTCGGAAGGTCGCCCTCACCGGCCGGTCGATGATCCGCAACATGGAGATCGCCCTCGAGATGGGGCTGCTCACCGATCCGAAGAACGTCCTGGTGGACATGGACACTGCGGCCAAGCTCCCGTCCGAGAAGGTGCTCGTGATGACCACCGGCACGCAGGGCGAGGCCATGGCCGGGCTGTCCAGGATGGCACGTCGGGAGCACCGGCAGATCAACCTCTCCCAGGGCGACACGGTGCTCTTTTCCTCGTCGATCGTGCCGGGCAACGAGGAGCCGGTGTTCGGCGTCCAGAACTCTCTCTCGCAGATGGGCGTGCACGTGGTGACGAGCCGCGAGGCCAACATCCATGTCTCCGGCCACGGTGACGCGGGCGAACTGCTCTTCGTCTACAACGCGGTCCGCCCGAAGAACGCGATGCCGGTCCACGGCGAGTGGCGTCACCTGCGCGCCAACAAGGCCCTCGCGATCGCCACCGGTGTGCCCGAGGGCAATGTGGTCCTGGCGCAGAACGGCGTCGTGGTCGAACTGGTGGATAAGAAGGCATCGGTCGTCGGCCAGGTCCAGGTCGGGAACCTCTACGTCGACGGACTGTCGACCGGTGACGTGGGCGACACGGTCCTCGCGGACCGTACGGCGCTCGGCGAGGACGGGTTCATCGTCGCGACCGTGGTCGTGGACCCGCGCACCGGTCGTCCGGTCAGCAAGCCGCAGATCATCGGCAAGGGGTTCACCGACGAGCCCGGCGCGCTGGCCCCGGTGGTGGAGCTCGTCGAGAACACGCTGTGGGATCTCGCCGGTGAGGGGGAGACCGATCCGTACCGCATCGCGCAGGCCGTCCGCCGCACCGTCGGCCGGTGGGTCTCGGACAAGTGGCGCCGTAAGCCGATGATCGTGCCCACGGTCATCACGTCCGGCGCCGGCGAGGGCTGAACTGGTGAGCTCCGACCGTCCGAGCCTGGCCCGACGGGAACGTACCGCGATGGTCGCGACGTTGCGCGCCGCGGGACCGGATGCGCCCACGCTGTGTGAAGGGTGGACGACCAGAGACCTCGCCGCCCACCTCGTCGTGCGCGAGGGACGTCCCGATGCCGCCATCGGCGTGTTCGTGCCCGCCCTGGCACCTCGCCTCGAGGAGCTACGGCTGCGCGAGTGCGAGCGGGAGTGGGACGACCTGTTGAGCCGGATCGACGACGGCGCCCCCTGGTACTCGCCGCTCCGCTATGCGGACCAGGTTGCCAATGCGGCCGAGTATCTGGTCCACCATGAGGACGTGCTGCGGGCCCGTCAGGGCTGGTCCGCACGTGAGTTCGGCCCCGAAGACCTCGAACGCGTGTGGACGCTGGCCACCACCGTGGCCAAGACGTTTCTCCGTAAGGTCCGGGCCCGCGTGGAGTTGCGTCCGCCGTCGGAGATGCCCGCGAGCAAGGTCGCGCCCGTCTCCACGGGGGCGGCGGTCGCTCCGATGGTGAGCGTGACCGCGGAGCCGGTCGAGATGTTGCTGTGGGCCTTCGGGCGCGACGCGGTCCGGGTCGACGTCTCGGGTGCCCAGCGGGGCATCGATGAGGTCCTGGCGGTGTCCAGGGGAATCTGAACCGACTCCGAGCGTGTGGCGGATGTGACTGGTGGTGCCAATTAGATAGGGTGGGGCCCATGGCAACCAGTTCCAGCACGCGTTCGACCCGTGCCCCCGGCGCCCGCCGTCCAGCGACCCGTTCGGGTACGCAGCGGTCGACCAGGGCCAACTCGTCGTCGTCCCGCGCTGGGGGCTCCCGTCGGGGAGCGGTCGTCTCCACCCCGAGGTCCGGCGCACGCGGAGCCGCCCGGACCTCGCCCGCGGCGCCCGAGCGGACCTCTGGTGCGTTCGGCGCGGTCGGGCGTGGCCTCCGCGGCGGATGGGGCGCGATGGCCAAGGGTCTCGGCCACGGCGTCCGCGGTCTGGGCGGTGGGGACCACGACAAGGTGTCCCCGCCACACCGGCGTGACGGACTCGGGCTGGTGCTGCTGGGCGTCGCGATCGTCGTCGCAGGTGCCGTGTGGTTCGGTGCCGCCGGACCGGTGGGGGAGTGGATCGACACGGGCCTGAGGACCGTGATGGGCACCCCCGGCGCGATCCTCCCGTTGTTGCTGGCCGGTTGGGGGATCCTCCTCATGGCGCGGGAACCGCGTCCGGACGTGCACTCCCGGTGGCTGGTCGGGGCCACGGTGACCGGGCTCGGAGTACTCGGTCTGTGGCACCTGGCGGCCGGCGCACCGGCCGATCCGGACGGGGTGCGCTCGGGAGCCGGCGTGTTGGGGCGCATCGTCGGAGGCACCGTCGAGTCGGGGCTCTCGGTGTTCGTGGCCGTGCCGCTCCTGGCCCTGGTCGTGGCCTTCGGCGTCCTGGTGATCGTCGGGAGGCCCGCACGTGAGATCCCCGGGATCGTGCGTGGCTTCTTCGGTTGGGACGGCAGCGCCGACCTCGTCGACTACGACGACTACGACGATCAGTCGGTCGACGACGCGACGGTGGCCTATCCCGTGGCCGAGGACGGGACGGCGACGCCGGAGTCGGCGCCCCGTGGCGCCCGCCGGGGTTCGCGACGCCGGGTGTCCACCTGGTCCGGCGCCCCGACGACCGGCGAGACGGTCGAGATGCCCGCGGCGCCCGCCGCTGCCGCAGCCGCCACTGCGGCCGGCGACGTGACCGCGGACGATGACGCGTCCGCGGCCGAGGAGCCCGCCGCCCGACCACGGCGCCGGTCCGCCCGTGCCGAGACGCCCGCACCGGCCGCCAAGACGGCCCCTGCCGCCCGGTCCAACGTCCCCGCGACCCATACCGCCGCCGACGGGGCCGTCGGGGACGACGAGCCGCAGCTCGATTCGCAGACCCAGCTGCTCAGCGGCGTGGACTACCGGCTGCCTCCGGTGAACCTGCTCACGGCCGGGGATCCGCCCAAGACCCACAGCGAGTCGAACGACCAGATGATCGACTCGATCCAGGGCGTCCTGGAACAGTTCAAGATCGATGCGGCGGTCACGGGCTTCACCCGTGGCCCGACGGTGACCCGCTACGAGGTGGAACTCGGCCCCGGCGTCAAGGTCGAGAAGATCACCGCCCTGCACCGCAATATCGCGTACGCCGTGGCCACGGACAACGTGCGGCTGCTCGCGCCGATCCCCGGGAAGTCGGCGGTCGGTATCGAAGTGCCCAACCTCGACCGCGAGATGGTCCGGCTGGCCGATGTCCTCACCGACCCGGCGACCTCCGGCAAGCACAATCCGATGCTCATCGGGCTCGGTAAGGACATCGAGGGCGACTTCGTCACCGCCGACCTGGCCAAGATGCCGCACCTGCTCGTCGCGGGCTCGACCGGCTCGGGTAAGTCGAGCTTCGTCAACTCGATGCTGGTGTCGCTGCTCACGCGCGCGACGCCGGACGAGGTGCGTCTCATCCTGGTCGATCCCAAGATGGTCGAGCTGACCCCGTACGAAGGCATCCCACACCTCATCACGCCGATCATCACGGAGCCCAAGAAGGCGGCCACCGCGTTGTCGTGGCTGGTCGAGGAGATGGAGCAGCGCTACCAGGACATGAAGGCGACGCGCGTGCGACACATCTCGGACTTCAACGAGCGGGTGCGGTCCGGGGCCATCACCACGCCTCCGGGCAGCGAGCGGGAGTACCGTCCGTACCCGTTCATCGTCGCTGTGGTCGACGAGCTCGCCGACCTCATGATGACCGCCCCGCGGGACATCGAGGACGCGATCGTGCGTATCACGCAGAAGGCGCGCGCGGCCGGTATCCATCTGGTGCTGGCGACCCAACGGCCCTCCGTCGACGTGGTGACGGGCCTGATCAAGACCAACGTGCCGTCGCGGCTGGCGTTCGCCACGTCCTCGCTCACGGACTCGCGGGTCATCCTCGACCAGGCCGGCGCCGAGAAGCTCATCGGCATGGGCGACGGCCTCTTCATCCCCATGGGGGCGTCGCGCCCCGTCCGGATGCAGGGCGCGTTCATCACGGACGACGAGATCCACGAGGTCGTCGACTTCGCCAAGAACCAGGCGGAACCGGACTACGACGAGTCCGTGACCGAGGCGAAGTCGGACGGGAAGAAGGAGATCGACGGCGACATCGGCGACGACCTGGACGACCTGCTCGCGGCGGTCGAACTCGTCGTCTCCAGCCAGTTCGGATCGACCTCGATGCTGCAACGCAAGCTGCGGGTCGGGTTCGCCAAGGCGGGTCGCCTCATGGACCTGATGGAGTCCAGGGACATCGTCGGGCCCTCCGAGGGGTCCAAGGCCCGTGACGTGCTGGTCAAGCCCGAGGAACTGGCGTCGGTGATCTGGATGATCAAGGGTGGCGGCCCGCCGGAGGACGCCGGCGGTGGCGACGCCGAGATGTCGGACGAGCCGGACAATCCGGACGTGGCACCCGTCGGTTGAGCTACGGCCACGCCGGGCCGCGGTCTCAGGCGAGCAGACCATAGACCGGCAGCCACTCGCGCACGGTGATCTCCGACACGAGTGACCGCCGTAGATGGGGGTCGCCCCCGACGAGGTCGCGGGCCGCGTCCCCATCGGCGGCGGACACCAGCAGGAGCGCGCCGGAGCCGTCGCCGAACGGTCCGACGGACAGGATCGAACCCGCTTCCACCTGGGTCGACAACCACTCACGATGGTCTGGTTTGTTGGCTTCCCGGTCCTCGGCCCGGTCAGCCTCGTAGCGGTACATAACAGCGAAGTACGGCATCGTCGCAGAGCTCCTCATCCGTGTGTCGACGGTCTCGTGTCGAGGCTAGGCCGACGCTTCTCGCTAGGGTGGGGACGTGACAGCTTCCACCACCGGCGACGGCCCGGCGCCCGGCGGCGCCCCGGTCCTCAACATCGCCAACATCCTCACGGTTCTGCGGATCGCGATGGTCCCGCTGTTCGTCGTCTGCTTCTTCGTCGCGGACGCACAGGACCCGGCGTGGCGGGTGGGCGCGTTCGCCGTCTTCGCGCTCGCCATGCTCACCGACTACGCGGACGGCTACCTCGCCCGGCGGCTGGGCCTGGTCACGGATTTCGGCAAGATCGCCGACCCGATCGCCGACAAGGCGTTGATGGCCGCGGGGTTGATCTCCCTGTCGGTCGTGGGGGAGCTGTACGTGTGGGTGACGCTGGTGATTCTCGTGCGGGAGGTCGGGATCACCGTGTGGCGGCTGGTCGGCGTCGACCACGTCGTGGCCGCGAGTAGCGGCGGCAAGCTCAAGACCGTGACCCAGACCCTCGGCGTGGGGCTGCTGATCCTGCCGATGCCGCACTGGTTCTGGCCGGTCGAATGGGTGATCATGGGCATCGCCGTGGCGCTGACCATCTACTCGGGTGTCGACTACCTGGTCAAGGCGAGGCGGGCCGCGGGGGCGGCGGCATGACAGCGGCCGATCCGGCCCTCGACCCGGCGTCCGCGACGGTCGACGCCCTCCGCTCGCGGGGATGGACCCTCGCCACTGCGGAGTCCCTGACCGCGGGGCTACTGGCCTCGACGGTGGCGCGGATACCGGGAGCGAGCGACGTGCTCCGCGGCGGTCTGATCGTCTACGCGACCGACCTGAAGACGTCGCTGGCGGGGGTGCCCGGGGCGGTCCTGTCCCGGCACGGTGCGGTCTCGGGGGAGACCGCCAGGGCGCTCGCGGACGGGGCGGCCGGGCGGTGTGGCGCGACCGTGGGGATCGGCCTCACCGGCGTGGCGGGACCGGCCGAGCAGGAGGGCCACCCGGTCGGCACCGTGTACATCGGTGTGCGGATGCCCGGGGCCGGAACGTGGTCCGTCCCGGTGTCGCTCACGGGCGATCGGCAGCAGATCCGCGATGCGGCCTGCTCCGCGGCGCTCGAGCAGATCCTCCTGAGGCTCGGCGACGGCCCCGGGAACGAATCCGGTCGGTGAGGCGTTGTACCCGGTGATGCCGAACATCCAGATGACCACACTGCCCCAGCCAGAACACCGCCCCCTGCTGCGCGAGACCCTCGGGACGGTGCTCCGTGGGCTCCGGGGGGAGACGGGTCGGACCCTTCGTGACGTCGCGGACGCCGCCCGTGTCAGCCCCGGATACCTCTCCGAGATCGAACGCGGCCGCAAGGAGGCGTCCAGCGAACTCCTCGGCGCGATCTCCGAGGCGCTCGAGGTGACGTTGGGGGAGATACTGATCCGCGCCGCCGTCGAGGTCTCGCCCCCCGGGACGGTCTCGGAGCCCGTGCTCGCGGCATGATGGTCGACCGGCCACTCCCGGTGGTCCCACCACGGCGGTGTTCGGTACCGTGGAACAGACCCGTCGTCCGAATCGGCAGAAGGACACTACGCAGCGATGGCCAATCCGTTTACCAAGGCATGGCGCTACCTCATGGCGTTGTTCGATTCGAAGATCGACGAGAACGCCGACCCGAAGGTGCAGATCCAGCAGGCCATCGCTGACGCCCAGCGGCAGCACCAGCAGCTCTCCCAGCAGGCCGCCGCCGTCATCGGTAATCAGCGGCAGCTGGAGATGAAGCTCAACCGGCAGCTCGCCGACATCGAGAAGCTGCAGGGCTCGACCCGGCAGGCGCTGCAGATGTCCGAGCAGGCCCGCGAGAGCGGTGACGTGCAGAAGGCCACCGAGTACGAGAACGCCGCCGAGGCCTTCGCCGCGCAACTCGTGACCGCCGAGCAGAACGTGGAGGACCTCAAGGGTCTGCATGACCAGTCGCTCCAGGCGGCGGGGCAGGCCAAGAAGGCCGTCGAGCAGAACGCGATGGTCCTCCAGCAGAAGGTCGCCGAGCGCACCAAGCTGCTGAGCCAGCTCGAGCAGGCGAAGATGCAGGAGCAGGTCAGCGCATCGCTGCAGTCCATGTCCGACGTGTCCGCCGGCGGGAACACGCCGAACCTGGACCAGGTCCGCGACAAGATCGAGACCCGCTACGCCAATGCGCTGGGCTCGGCGGAGCTCGCGCAGAACTCCGTCCAGGGCCGGATGATGGAGGTCCAGCAGGCCTCCACCCAGATGGCCGGGCACAGTCGTCTCGAGCAGATCCGAGCGTCGATGAAGTCCGGGGGAGACCAGCTCGGTCAGGGGACCGGATCGGCAGGGCAGTTGTCCGAGGGGCAGGCCAAGCCCGCCACCCCGAACCAGCAGGGTCAGGCACAGCCCGAACAGCAGTGAACATCGGGACCGCGGGCCGTCGGCGAGCAATGCCGGCGGCCCGCAGTCGTCCCGGAGGGGAGAGTGATCCGTGACGCTCACCGAGTTCCGGTCCCGCACCGTCGAGGCCTTCGGGGAGATACGGTCCGATCACCTGGTGCGGACCCACCACCTCGCGGCGTGCGGCGGTCGCACCGCTGGCGAGGCCATCGATGCCGGCGAGTCGGTGAAACGGGTCTGGCTGGCACTGTGCGATGAGTTCGACGTCCCGGGTGAGCTTCGATAGAACGCCCGGTCGGCGTGTTGCGCACCCTCGAACACCCGTTCGTCTAGACTGGATGCCGGTGACCACGGGGAGCTCCTCCACAGGGCGTCGGTTCCTCCACACCGAGGAACGGCCGGGCGTCGGTGCGGCCGTTGATGTCGTACCCGGGCCGTAGCGTCCGCGGGGAAGCTGACCACCAAGGCCCCACGGCAGATGCCGGAGGTCGAGCACGAACGGAGAGCAACAGATGGCAGGCAAGTCCAGGGCAGGAACGGGCAAGGCCACCGCAGCGGCGGCGGGGAAGGACCGCGAGCAGGCGTTGGACCTGGCGCTCGCGCAGATCGACAAGGCCTTCGGTAAGGGCTCGGTCATGCGTCTGGGTGACGACACCCGCCCGCCGGTCCAGGTGATCCCGTCCGGCGCGCTCTCCCTCGATGTCGCGCTCGGGGTCGGTGGGTTCCCGCGGGGGCGCATCGTCGAGATCTATGGTCCGGAGTCCTCGGGTAAGACCACGGTCGCGCTGCACGCGGTGGCCAATGCCCAGGCAGCCGGCGGTATCGCCGCGTTCATCGACGCGGAGCACGCGTTGGACCCGGAGTACGCGCGTCGGCTCGGCGTGGACACGGACAACCTCATCGTCTCCCAGCCCGACACCGGCGAGCAGGCGCTAGAGATCGCGGACATGCTGGTCAAGTCCGGCTCGATCGACATCCTCGTGGTCGACTCGGTGGCGGCCCTCGTGCCGCGGGCCGAGATCGAGGGCGAGATGGGCGACAGCCACGTGGGGCTCCAGGCGCGCCTGATGAGCCAGGCGCTGCGCAAGATGGCCGGCGCGCTGCACAACACCGGAACCACGGCGGTGTTCATCAACCAGCTGCGCGAGAAGATCGGCGTCATGTTCGGGTCGCCCGAGACCACGACCGGTGGAAAGGCGCTGAAGTTCTACTCGTCGGTCCGACTGGACGTGCGGCGTATCGAAACGCTCAAGGACGGTGCGGACGCCGTGGGTAACCGCACCAAGGTCAAGGTGGTCAAGAACAAGATCGCCCCACCGTTCAAGCTCGCGGAGTTCGACATCCTCTACGGAGAGGGCATCAGTCGCGAGGGTTCTCTGATCGACATGGGCGTGGACAACGGCTTCGTCAAGAAGTCCGGCTCCTGGTTCACATACGGCTCCGACCAGCTCGGCCAGGGCAAGGAGAACGCCCGCCGATACCTCAAGGAGAACCCCGCGGTCCGCGACGAGATCGAACGCAAGATCCTCGACAAGCTCAATATCGGGGCAGGGGCGGAGATCGCGGAGATCGAAGCGGGGTCGGATGACGACGACGCGCCGATCGACGTCGTGCCCGTCGAGTTCTGATGCGGGGGCCGGAACGGCCCTCGCCATCGGCTCCCGAGGAACTCCGGACGGCCGTGTCCGCGGTCGAGAACCGCGGCCCCGCGGCCGCCGACCTGCCGCCGCTCCAGGCTGCGGCATACGACGCGGCCAAGGCCGGTCTGCGCCTCCTGAAGCACCGGGCCCGGAGCGAGCACGAGCTCCGGCAACGACTGCTCACCGCGGAACACGCGGCCGACGCCGTCGACGAGGCCGTGGAGCGCATCCGGGCCTGGGGACTTCTCGACGACGCCGATTTCGCGGCCGAATGGGTGCGGGGTCGGCGTCGTCGCCGGGGCCGCTCGCGGGGCGCACTCGAGCGTGAGCTCAGGGAGAAGGGCGTCGCCGAATCGCATATCGCCGACGCGGTGGCGGATATCGACGAGGCCGATGAGCGGGAGCGAGCGGGCGAGCTGATCCGTGGGAGGCTCGCGCGTACCGGGGAGGGCACGACCAACGATCGGTCGGGGGAGCGTCGACGGCTCGTGGCGTTCCTCGCCCGACGGGGGTACCCGACCGGACTGGCGGTGTCGGTGGTGGACTCCGAGTTGGCGGCGCGGGCGGTGCCCTGAGTACCCTGGCCTGCGTGGACTCACTCGTGACCGACCCTCAGCACCGCGAGGTGGACGCCCCCGCCCCGGACGTCTCAGGACGCACCTACCAGGTGCGCACGTTCGGCTGCCAGATGAACGTCCACGACTCGGAACGAATGTCCGGCGTGCTCGATGCCGCCGGCTACGTCCCCTTCGACGACGAGGCCGACCCCGAGAACGGCGTGGTACCGGATCTCGTGGTGTTCAACACCTGCGCCGTGCGCGAGAACGCCGACAACCGCCTGTACGGCACACTCGGCAACCTGCGCCCCTGGAAGGACGCCAACCCCCGCCTGCAGATCGCGGTCGGCGGATGCCTGGCGCAGAAGGACAAGGACGTCGTCGTGAACCGGGCCCCCTGGGTCGATGTCGTGTTCGGCACCCACAACCTGGGACACCTGCCCACCCTGCTCGACCGTTCGCGTCACAACGATCGCGCGGAGGTGGAGATCGCCGACTCCCTGCAGCATTTCCCCTCCACCCTCCCGGCCACCCGCGACTCCGCCTACGCGGGCTGGGTCTCGGTCTCCGTGGGATGCAACAACACCTGCACCTTCTGCATCGTGCCGTCCCTGCGCGGCAAAGAGGTGGACCGCCGCCCCGGCGAGGTGCTCGCAGAAATGCAGGCGCTCGCCGACGAGGGCGTCCTCGAGGTCACGCTCCTGGGGCAGAACGTCAACGCCTACGGACGGTCCTTCCACGATCCGGAGGAGCCGTCGGACAAGGGCGCGTTCGCCAAGCTGCTCAGAGCCGCCGGCCGGATCGAGGGCGTGGAACGCGTCCGGTTCACCTCGCCGCACCCCGCGGAATTCACCGACGACGTGATCGAGGCGATGGCGGACACCCCTGCCGTCTGCCCGCAGCTGCACATGCCGCTGCAGTCGGGCTCCGACAGGGTGCTGCGTGCCATGCGACGCTCGTACCGGTCGGCGAAGTTCCTGGGGATCCTCGACCGGGTGCGCGCGGCCATGCCGCACGCGTCCATCACGACGGACATCATCGTCGGCTTCCCCGGAGAATCCGAGGAAGATTTCCAGGCGACGCTCGACGTGGTGGAGAAGGCCAGGTTCACCAGCGCGTTCACATTCCAGTACTCACCACGGCCCGGGACACCGGCCGCCACGATGGAGGACCAGATCCCCAAGGCGGTGGTCCAGGAACGCTATGAGCGCCTGGTCCGGTTGCAGGAGCGGATCACGCTCGAGGAGAACCGGAAGCAGGTGGGTCGTGAGGTCGAGCTACTGGTGACCGCCGACGAGGGGCGCAAAGACGCCGCCACCGCCAGGATGACCGGACGTGCCCGGGATGGTCGCCTCGTCCACTTCGCGCCCGTCGGTGAGCACGCCGACCGGATACGCCCGGGGGACGTGGTGACGAGCCGGATCACCTCGGCCGCGCCCCACCACCTCCTCGCCGACGACGGGATCCTGACCTATCGCGCCACTCGCGCCGGAGACTGTCACGCGGAGGGCCGCAGGCCCGAGACGCCGCCGATCGGGGTGGGCCTCGGCCTGCCCACCCTCCGTGTCGCAGACACGGTGGACACCACCGAGAAGGGATGCACCACGTGAGCACCGACGACCGCCCCGATCCGATCGAGGGGATCATGGAGGTCACCGAAGCCGCCGAGTCCGACATCCGTGACAAGGACCGGGCGCTCGGACGCACCCTCGTCATCGGGCGCGCCTATCTGGTCTCCGCCGTCCTGGTGGTCCTGCTCGCAGCCTCACTCGCCTTTCCGCACAGTGACGGCGTCCGGGGTTTTGACGTGCTCTTCTTCACCGAGGTCGCCCAGCAACAGCAGACATCGCTCCCGTCCTTCGTGTTTGTCCTCCTCTGCTCTGTAGGATCGATTCTGTTCGGTGGCATCATGGTCATGACCCAGAAGTGGTGGGCGGCCGCGATCGCGTGGGGCAGCAGCTGCGTGGCCGTGGTCTACGGCATGCTCGCGATCTGGCTGCGGCAGTCCGGACGGGGGCCGAATCCTGATTTCGAAGGCTTCGGGGGCCCGGGTATCGGGATCTACCTCAGCGTGATCCTGGTGCTCGCCCTCGCGTTGGCGCTCGCGGGCGTCGTGTGGGCCCGCGTGCCGGAGCAGCGCAGCGTCGAGGAGTCTGCCCGCGAGGGCCACTGATCCCGCGGGCGCCTCAGCGGGTGTCGACCGCGTTCTCCGCCGCCCTGGCCCATTCCGTCCACTGCGCGGCCTGGTCGCGGGCCCGGGCGGCGTCCGCGGCCCTGCCGGAGGCATCCGCCTTGGCAGCCTGCTCCTCGAAATCCCGGACCCGATCCCAGAACTGACCCGCACGGGCCTTCGCCTCGGGGTCTGTCCGGCGCCATTCGGTGTCCGCGGCGTCGGCGACAGACTTCTCGACAGCGCGGATCCGGCTCTCGAGTGGCCCCATCTTGGCGCGCGGGACCTTTCCGATGTCCTCCCACCGCGCCTGGAGTTCCCTGAGGCGTGATCGCGCCCCCGCGAGATCAGCGGCCGGATCGATCCGGCCCTCGTACTCCGCGAGCAGCGCCTCCTTGGCGGTCGCGTTGGCCTCGAACTCGGCGTCACGCTCGGCCGCTGCGGCATGGCGAGCGTCGAAGAACGTGTCCTGCGCGGCCTTGAATCGTTGCCACAGCGCGTCGTCCGCCTCCCGGGGCGCCCGCCCGGCCGCCTTCCACTCGTCCATGAGGCGGCGATACGCGGTGGCCGTCTCGTTCCAGTCGGTCGAATCCGACATCGCCTCCGCGCGGACGACCAGTTCCTCCTTGACCCGCTTGACCGCCGCCCGGGTGCGGTCCAGTTCTGCGAAGTGGGAGCCGCGGCGGCGATTGAAGGCTTCCCGGGCCTTGGAGAAGCGCTTCCAGAGCGCGTCGTCGGTTTTCCGGTCGATCCCCCGGATGGTCTTCCACTCGTCGAGGATCGCGCGGAGGCGATTCCCGGCCGCCTTCCACTGGGTCGAGGACGCGCCTATCTCCTCGGCCTCGGCGGCCAGCTCCTCCTTGCGGGCAATCGCGGCGGCGCGGTCACGCTCCCTGCGCCGGCGGGAGTCTTCCTCGACTTCTCCCGACCGTTCGATCACAGTGGCCAGGCGCCGCGACAACGAGTCGAGATCACCCACCGCTGCAGCCTCGGGGATCTGCCCGGCGAGCGTCTCCGCCGACGCGCGTGTCTTCCGCGCGTCCCGGGGATGCGAGGTCAGCCTGGCCTCGAGCAGTCCGACCTCGGCCGCGAGATCGTCGAACCGTAGCCCGAAGTGCGCGAGCCCGTCCTCGGGAGAGCCCGCCTGCCACGCACCGACCCGTCGTTCACCGTCGGCTGTCCGTACGTAGACCGTGCCGGATTCGTCGACCCGGCCCCACTCGGACGGGTCGAAGGGGGCGGGCCGGGTCTCGGGCGCGACCGCGGGGCGGGGCCCGGCCTTCCGGGCCAGGGCTGCAGGGGAGGGCGCGCCCGGCCGGGGCCCGGGAGTGGGCCCGCCCGAAGGCGTCCCGCCGGGGTTCGTGTCTGACTGCTCTGCCATCTGTCCTCGTCTCCTCCTGCCGCGTGCCGCGACACCGTGGTCCGACCAACGCCGGACCGAGCCCCGCCGTCCCGCGTCGGGGGACGGCGTTCTCCTAGTGTGTACCAATGATGGTCCGGCTGGCGGAGCTTCACCGACGAGTCCACGCGATCACTTCCCGGGGAGGTCAGTAGGGTTGCCCGGTGTGAGTACCTCCGTCGTCCTGGTCCCCGGCGCTCCGGCTCTCGTACCGGAGCTGTCCGGCGCCGCGGCGGCCGAGTCGGCCGGGGCCGTTGCCGAGACGGTCGAAATGGTCCGGCAGGGCGCCCACAGCGCGACCGGGGTCGAGGTCCGCGGCCCGGACCGTGCGGAGCGCACGGTCGGCGACGTGCGGTCCTCGCTCGTGCGCTGGGGAGTCGATGTCCCGGTGGGCCGACAGTCGGCGCCGGCGGCCGGGGCCGAGGCCGAGGTCCCCGACGCGGCCCTGCTCGGCTGGTGGTTTCTCGACCGCGCCGGTGTGTGGGTCCCTCGGTCATTCGCGGGGATCGGCGCCTCCGGAGCGTCCTCTCGTCCAGAAGACGGGTCTCTCATCGTCGTCGTCGCCGACGGTCCCGCTTCGCTGACCCCCGCGGCGCCGGTCCCGGCGGATGAGCGGGGCGTCGCACTGAACGCGCAGCTCGCCGACTGGCTGGAGGCGGGTGGCCCGCTACCGGACCCCGGGCTCACGGAGGCCGACGAGGTGGGGTGGTGGAGTCGACCCGTCTGGCTCGCGCTGGCCGCCCTCGTCGGTGATCGGCCCGCACTGCAGTCGATCTCGTGGGCGCCCTTCGGCGTGGGCTACCACTCCGCGTGGTGGGACCTGGAGACCGCGTCCTCTTCCGACGGGGCCCGGACGTGAACGGGCCACGCCCCGTGGCCGTGGTGGGCCCCACCGGGACGGGCAAATCCGAGCTCGCCGTGGGCCTGGCCGAACGGCTGGGCGGCGAGGTGCTCAACTGCGATGCCATGCAGCAGTACATCGGTATGGACATCGGTACCGCCAAACTGTCCGGGGACGCCCGCCGCGGCATCCCGCACCACCGGCTCGACGTCCTCGAGGTGACCGAGACCGCGAGCGTGGAAGACTACCGGCGCGCTGCCGAGCGGGAGATCGCCGAGATCCGGGGGCGTGGCCGTGTGCCGGTGTTGTGTGGTGGGTCGATGATGTACGTTCAGGCGCTCGTCGATGACTGGACCATCCCGGACACCGACCCGGAGGTCAGGGCGCGCTACGAGGACCGGCTCGCCGAGATCGGGGTGCGGGCACTGCACGACGAACTCGCGCGGGTCGACCCCGCGGCGGCGGAGGCGATCCTTCCGACCGACCCCCGGCGCACCGTGCGGGCCCTGGAGGTCGTCGAGCTTACCGGGAAGCCGTTCTCGGCGTCCCGACCCACCATCGGGGAGCCCCGGTGGGGCACCCGGATGCTCGGCGTGCGGTGTGCCCTTCCCGAGCTCGACGAGCGGCTCGCCGCCCGCACCGCTCGCATGTTTGCCGAGGGACTGGTCGACGAGGTCCGCGGCCTCGTCGACCGAGGACTGCTCGAGGGTAAGACGGCCCGACGCGCGATCGGCTATGCGCAGGTGCTGGACGCGATGGACGAGAGCTTGCACATCGACGACGAGGGCAGGGCGTGGGCGCAGGACCGTACGTTCATCGGTACGCGCCGGTACGTCCGCAGGCAGCGTTCGTGGTTCGGCAGGGACCACCGCATCCGCTGGATCTCGACGGATACCCGGGACCGCGATCCGTCGCCGCTGGAGGACGCACTGCGACTGTTGGGAGAGCGGCAGCGGTGAGTACGATCCCGGCGCCTCGCGGGCGCGTCCAATCCGTCGACAGGGCCTTCGCGATCCTCGACGCGCTGACCACGCGGGGCGGACGCGCCTCGCTGGGGGAGTTGGCGTCCGACACCGGGTTGGCGGGCGCGACGGTGCACCGGCTGTGTGCCACACTCGCGGAATCCGGTCATCTGCGACGCGACGCCCGTAGAGACTACTTGTTGGGCCCGCGACTGCAGCGGATCGGTGACGCCGCGCAGCGGGCGACCTCGTCGTGGGCCGAGCCGGTGCTGTCCGCGGTCGTGGCCGGCACGGGCGAGACCGCCAATCTCGCTGTCCGCGAGGGGGACGGGGTGGTCTATCTGGCGCAGGTGCCGTCCCCCCACTCGATGCGGATGTTCACCGAGGTGGGCCGCCGGGTCGAGGTGCACTGCACCGCTGTGGGTAAGGCGCTGGTGGCAGACGACGACGAGGGCGACGTGCGCGCCATGCTCGCGCGGACCGGGATGCGTCGCTACACGCACTCCACGATCGTCGAGCCGGAGCAGCTGCTCGAAGAGCTGGTCGCCGTTCGGCGGTCAGGCTTCGCGTCCGACGAGTCAGAGCAGGAGGAGGGCGTACGTTGCGTGGCGATCGCGGTGGGCGTCGGTGATGCGGCGTTCGCGATCTCGGCGTCCGGGCCGGAGGCCCGTTTCACGCCCGACCGCCGCGATGCCGCAGTAGGGGTGCTCCGCAGCGCCCTGTCGGGCCTGGAGGCCTGAAGCCCCCGGACAACGAGAGCCGCCGCCCACCGCGGACGGCCGCCGACCGACAAGGGCGGCAGGTGGTGCGGGTGAGCGGCGGATCTCGAGCGGGATTCCCCGAGGGCTCGGCGTCCGCGGTGGGTCTATCCCGCGGACGCCTCGCCGTGGGCCTTACAGCCCGTGTGCCTTCTTGAACTCGCGACGGCGCCGGTGCAGGATCGGCTCGGTGTAGCCGGACGGCTGCGTGGTCCCCTCGACGATCAGCTCACGAGCGGCCTGCCACGCCACCGACTGGTCGGTGTGCGGGGTCATCCGCAGGTAACTGGCATCCCCGGCGTTCTGCTCGTCGACCACCGCGGCCATCCGGGTGAGCGAGTCCACGACGAAATCCTCGCTCACCACGTCGTGGCGGATCCAGTTGGCCAGCATCTGCGAGGAGATCCGGAGAGTGGCCCGGTCCTCCATGAGATCGACATCGTGGATATCTGGGACCTTGGAGCAGCCGACACCGCCTTCGACCCAGCGCACGACGTAGCCCAGGATGGTCTGGCAGGAGTTGTCGACCTCCTCCTTCTTCTGCTCGTCGGTCCACCCCGACACCATGTCCGCGGGGGCGAGGGGGATCGTGAGGATCTCGTCGACCGATGCGCGGCGCCCGGCGGCGAGCAGCTCGTCCTGCTTCTCGGCCACGTCGACCCGGTGGTAATGGGTCGCGTGCAGGGTGGCGCCCGTGGGCGAGGGCACCCAGGCAGTGTTGGCGCCGGCGCGCGGCTGGCCGATCTTCTCCTCGAGCATGTCGGCCATCAGCTCGGTCTTCGCCCACATGCCCTTGCCGATCTGTGCGCGGCCCCGGAGGCCGAGCGCGAGGCCGACGTCGACGTTCCAGTCCTCGTAGGCGGTCATCCACTTCGCCGACTTCATGTCCGCCTTGCGGATCATCGGCCCGGCTTCCATGGAGGTGTGGATCTCGTCGCCGGTGCGGTCGAGGAAGCCGGTGTTGATGAAGACCACGCGCTCACGCGCCTCGGCGATGCACGCCGCGAGGTTCACAGTGGTGCGTCGCTCCTCGTCCATGATGCCGACCTTGAGGGTGTTCGCCGGCAGTCCGAGCAGCGACTCGATCCGGCCGAACAGCTCCGTGGTGAACGCGACCTCTTCGGGGCCGTGCTGCTTGGGCTTGACGATGTAGATGGAGCCGGTGCGGCTGTTGCGGCGGGCGTTTCCCTCGGCCATGCCGGGGATCGCGCACAGTGCGGTGACGATCCCGTCCAGGATGCCTTCCGGGAGCTCCTCGCCGGCGGAGTCCAGGACGGCGGGGTTGGTCATCAGGTGCCCGACGTTCCGGACGAACATGAGCGAACGTCCGTGGACGCGCACCTCGCCCGATCCGTCGGCGGAGGTGAAGACGCGGTCGTCGTGCAGCTCGCGGGTGATGGTCTTGCCGCCCTTGACCAGTTCTTCCGTGAGGTCGCCGCGGTTGAGTCCGAGCCAGTTGCGGTAACCGAGGACCTTGTCGTCGGCGTCCACCGCGGCGACCGAGTCCTCGAAGTCCATGATCGTCGTGACCGCGGACTCCAGCACGACGTCCTTGACACCGGCGGCATCGGTGGAGCCGATGGGGGAGTCGGGATCGATCTGGATGTCGATGTGCAGCCCGTTGTTGAGCAGCAGCACGTTGGTCGGAGCGGAGGAGTCTCCGAGGAAACCCTCGAGCTGGGACGGATCCGCGAGGCCGCTGGTGGCGCCACCGTCCAACGTCACGCGGAGCTCACCGTCGACGACCGCGTACCCGGTCGCGTCCGCGTGCGAGCCGGTCGACAGGGGAACCGAGGAGTCGAGGAACTCACGCGCCCACGCGATCACCTTGTCGCCACGGACCTTGTTGTAGGACGTGCCCTTCTCTGCGCCGCCCTCCTCGCTGATGGCGTCGGTGCCGTACAGCGCATCGTAGAGGGAGCCCCAACGAGCGTTGGCGGCGTTGAGGGCGAACCGCGCGTTGAGGATCGGGACGACCAGTTGCGGACCTGCGATCGTGGTGATCTCGGTGTCCACGTTCTCGGTCGTGGCCGACACGCCCTCCGGCTGCGGGACGAGGTAGCCGATCTCGGTGAGGAAGTCCTTGTACACGGACGGGTCGATCGGGGCCGGGTTGGCACGGTGCCACTCGTCGATCTTCGACTGCAGGGAGTCCCGCTTCTCGAGAAGCTCGCGGTTACGCGGCGCGAAATCGGCGAAGATCTCCGAGACCCCGTTCCAGAAGGCCTCGCGGTCCACTCCGGATCCGGGCAAAGCAGATGTGTTGACGAAGTCGTACAGGACCTGGTCGACCTGGATCCCGCCGACAGTGATGCGCTCTGTCATCGATGCTCTCCTGACTTGAAGGCCGTTGTCTGCCCTGACTCTAGTGCGCGTGGGCGCCGGGCCTCATCCGGCGATTCCGCAGTGCGGAACGGTCGCGGGGCCGCGAGTATGATCCCGGGGCATGATCTCGGAATGCCCGTCCACGCCTGCCGGCGCCACCCCCTTTCTCAAGGGACACGGCACCCTCAACGATTTTGTGATCCTCACCGACGACCGGGCTGAGCTGGAGCTGGACGCCGCCCGGGTCCGCAGACTGTGCGATCGGCGGGGTGGGATCGGGGCCGACGGTGTCCTCCGCATCGCGCGGGCGGGCGAGCTGCTGCGGCGTGGCGTGCTGGCGGCCCTTCCCGATGGGGTGGACCCAGCGCACTGGTTCATGGACTACCGCAATGCGGACGGCTCGCTCGCCGAGATGTGTGGCAACGGCGTGCGGGTGTTCGCCCACGCGCTGGTGGCGACGGGCAGGTCGGAGACCGGCGAGATCATGGTGGGCACGCGCTCCGGGGCGCGATCGGCTCAGGTGTTGAACGCGGACGGTGCCGAGGCGGTGGTCCGCGTGGAGATGGGCGAACCGCGGTTTCTCGGCCTGTCGTCGGCCGAGATCGGTGGCAGGACCTTTGCGGGCCTCGCGGTGGACATGGGCAATCCGCACCTGGCCTGCATCGTCCCCGAGCTCGACCACGCGGGGCTGGAGGCTCTCCCGGTCGAGCGGGCTCCACAGTTCGACGGCGAGTTCTTCCCCGACGGGGTCAACGTGGAGATCGCCACCCCGCTGGCGGGCGGCAGGGTCCGCATGCGCGTCCACGAACGAGGGTCCGGCGAGACGATGTCGTGCGGGACGGGGATCGTCGCGACGGCCGTGGCGGCCCTGGCCGATGTGGGGGAGGCGACGGGTGACGTGGTCGTCGAGGTGCCGGGGGGCGAGCTCACAGTGACGGTGACGGAGGGCGGGTCGACACTGACGGGGCCGTCGGTGTTGGTTGCCGAAGGCCTGCTCCGCTGATCGCTCGCAGCGTCGCGTGGACCGGAGGCGGTGCGGCGCGGGGTGTGAGAAGATGGACGTGCATGAACGATGACACCGCAACAGACGTGACCGGCGTGTCGCCCTCCGCCGGCCACACGACCGGGCCGGCCGCCCGGACTCCGCGTCAGCACGATCCGTCGATCGGTGAACTTCAGCTCGAGGAGCGCTCGTCACTGCGGCGCGTCGGGGGACTGTCGACCGAACTCCAGGACATCAACGACGCCGAGTACCGCGCGCTTCGTCTCGAGCGCGTGGTCCTGGTGGGCGTGTGGACCGAGGGAAGCGCGGCCCGGGCCGACGCGGCGATGGCGGAACTCGCCCAGCTGGCGGAGACCGCGGGCTCCGAGGTCTGTGACGCGCTCATCCAACGACGCGACAAGCCGGATGCCGCCACCTATATCGGTTCCGGCAAGGCTGCCGAACTCAAGGACGTGATCGCGGCGACCGGCGCGGACACGGTGATCTGCGATGGTGAGTTGTCGCCAGGGCAGCTGATCGCGTTGGAGAAGGCGGTCAACGTCAAGGTGATCGATCGGACCGCCTTGATCCTGGATATCTTTGCTCAGCACGCCACCAGTCGTGAGGGCAAGGCGCAGGTGTCGTTGGCGCAGATGGAGTACATGCTCCCGCGACTGCGTGGCTGGGGTGAGTCCTTGTCCCGGCAGGCGGGCGGCCGTGCCGGTAGTAACGGCGGAGTGGGTCTGCGCGGTCCCGGTGAGACGAAGATCGAGACCGACCGCCGTCGCATCCGTGAACGGATGGCGAGGTTGCGGCGCGAGATCAAGGGGATGAAGCAGGCCCGGGACACCAAGCGGCACCGTCGCCGCGCGACCCCCGTGCCGTCGATCGCGATCGCCGGGTACACCAATGCGGGTAAGTCCAGTCTTCTCAACCGGATCACCGGCGCCGGAGTTCTGGTGCAGAACGCCTTGTTCGCGACACTGGACCCCACGACCAGGCGAGCGGAGCTCCCCGATGGCCGGCAGGTGGTATTCACGGACACCGTCGGTTTTGTCCGGCACCTGCCGACCCAGCTCGTGGAGGCGTTCCGCTCCACCTTGGAGGAGGTGGTGGACTCCGAGCTGCTGGTGCACGTGGTGGACGGCTCTGACGCGTTTCCCCTGCGCCAGATCGAGGCCGTACGCACTGTCGTGAACGACGTGGTGGTGGAGCAGAAGGCTGAACACCCGCGTGAGCTGCTGGTCATCAACAAGATCGACGCGGCGGATCCGGTGGTGTTGACCGAACTTCACCACGCTCTGCCGGACGCCGCCTTTGTCTCGGCCGCCACCGGGGAGGGCATCGATGCACTCCTCGACCGGATCATCGTCGCGATCGCGGCGGGCGACACCGAGCTGACGCTCGACATCCCGTATTCACGTGGGGACGTCGTTTCCCGTGTCCACGCCGAGGGCGCGGTGCTTTCCGAGGAGCACGACTCGACCGGAACCCAGATCGTGGTCCGGTTGCCGACCTCGATCGCCGGTGAGCTCAGCGAGTTCGTCACTCGGGGGCGGCGGCACGGCGCGGCCTGATTCCAGCCGCGCCGCGGCCCGCCCCCGCGCCTGGAGTGGGTCAGAGCTTCCGGAAGACCGTGACCACTCTGCCCAGGACGGTGGCGTGCTCTCCGGGGATGGGGCTGAATGCCGGGTTGTGTGGGAGGAGCCAGACGCCCGTGGAATCCTTGCGGAACGTCTTGACGGTGGCTTCGCCGTCGATCATCGCGGCTACGATCTCGCCGTTGTCCGCGACGTTCTGCCGACGCACCACGACGTAGTCCCCGTCGCAGATCGCGGCGTCGATCATCGACTCGCCCACGACCTTGAGCATGAAGAGCTCTCCTGAGCCCACGAGGTCCGAGGGCAGCGGGAATACCTCCTCCACCGCCTGCTCGGCGAGGATCGGCCCACCTGCGGCGATCCTGCCGAGGACCGGCACGTACACGGGCTCGGCCGACCCGCTCGGACGGACAGGCTCCGGTGCGGGCGCGCGACGTGCCCTGGTCCGTTGTCCCGGTACGCCGTGCACGTCGACTGCACGTGGTTTGTGCGGATCCCTGGTGAGGAAGCCCTTCTTCTCGAGCGTCCGTAACTGATGGGCGACCGATGAGGTGGACTGCAACCCCACCGCGTCGCCGATCTCCCGGATGCTCGGGGGATAGCCCCGGTCTTTGACGGTGTCGTGGATATGCATGAGGACGCTCTTCTGTCGCGGCGTCAGTGCGTCAAAGTCGGGCTTCGGCATCTCGGGTCCCTCCAGCGAATGGGCGTTCGACGGTGTTCTCTGGGTCCACAGTAGCGCGCCATCGCTCGATCCGCCACACACCTGTTCGAAGATTTCCTGCCGGCGAGGGTGACTCTGTCGGACCCCCGTGATACAACTCAGTATGAGTTCGCAATCGAACAGTTGTGCCAGAGGCGTACGAATGGAGTTCGTACACCGTATCGAGTAGGAGTCACCATGACAGTCCTGGAGTTGCCCTCGACCACACGATCGACCGGGAGTTGGACGCAGGTCTGCGCGTCCGAGCATTCCGTCACCTCGCGGGCGGTTCACGATGTCCTCGGGTCGGCTCCGCGGGATGTTCGGGTGTTCGACGAGTCCCGGCCCTCTGGTGCCCGCACGCTGGTGCCCGGCCGCCGGGTGTCGTCCGGCCTCGCCGCCGGCGATCACGTCAGCGCGTGTCGCGTGGGGGGCCGGGTCGACGAGCAGGTCGTCGATGATGTGCCGACGTGGGTGCTGTTGACCTGCGGCATCGTAGTCGGGCTCGCGTTGCTCCTCGCACTGGCGCTCATTGGCGGGCCCGCCTACGCGTGAGACCCCCGGGTGCCTCCTAGGATGGGTGCGGGACGTCGCACGACAGTCCCTGCGCTGCCCCGGTCCGGTCGAGGCGGCGTGTGAGGACCCGGACGACGAAGGGCGCAGCTGGAATGTACTGCCCGGCATGCCAGAACGATGACTCCAGGGTGATCGACTCGCGGTCGGTCGACGAGGGCCAGGCGATCCGCAGGCGTCGCGAATGCCCGGTGTGCGGCCATCGGTTCACCACGCTGGAGACGCCGCTGCTCACGGTTCTCAAGCGCAACGGCGTGACGGAAGCGTTCAGCCGCGACAAGCTGGTGCGAGGCGTCCGTCGAGCATGTCAGGGCCGATCGGTCGACGAGGACGACCTCCGCCTACTGGCGCAGCGGGTAGAGGACACCGTGCGGGCCGGCGGCGTATCGGAAGTCCCCGCCCACGAGATCGGGCTGGCGATCCTGGGGCCGCTGCAGGACCTCGATGAGGTCGCCTATCTCCGTTTCGCCTCTGTCTACAAGCAGTTCAGTTCAGCAGCCGACTTCGAGCGCGAGATCATCGCGCTCCGCGAGCGCCATCAGTGATCTGCCGGGCACGCGGTGCCGTCTCACCGGGAGGTCTTGGAGGCGAGCGCTGAGGCAACGGCCTTGTCGATCCGCTCAGGCGACACCGGTCGCGCTGTACCGAGCGACTGCGCGAACAATCCGACACGCAGTTCCGCGATCATCCAGCGGAGGTCCCTGACCAGCCGCGCGCCGCCGGGGCGACGACGGAGCGCGGGGACCGATTCCTCGACCTTCTCCTCCGAGCGATCCAATATCCGAGTGAGGTCGCGGTGTCGAGCGGGATCCTTCTCCGCCAGGTCGAGCCTGAGACCCGCCGCCCGAACATGCCTGTCGAGTCCCGGTAGCAGTTCCGCCGGATGGCGGGCCAGGAAACCCTTGCCCACGAGGAAGTCCAACCCCGGCCGGATGTCGGCTGCCAGGTCTGCAGGGGCGGAGTCGAGCCGGGCGGACACCTCCTGAGCCCGGACCAACGCGGGCACCGCAGCACTGATCGCTGACGCGACCGCGCCCGGCACCTCGGCCCGGGCAGTCTCGCGAACCGCCTCGAACGCCGCGACCGTCAAGACCGGGGCCCCTTTCCTCCGGGCCACGATTCGCCCCAGGGCCGCCAGCGAGGCGTCCGCGACCAGCGCGTCCGCCCCGCCGTGCGGATACTGCGTGAGCGCCAAACGGTGTTCGACCGGGCGCCCGCGGAGAATCGACGAGGCGGAGACCAACCCCTCCGACAGCATCCTGAGGACGGCGGATGCCTGGGTGCCCCGGCGTTCTGCCTCCGTCGCACACGCGACCCGGTGGATCCCGTCGTCGCGGACCGTCAACGCCGGGTAGACCGTGACCGTCACGCCGTCGACCTCGCCGGTGACCGACTCCGGGAGGTCGCCGATACTCTCGGCGGTCCACTGACGGTGTGGTCCGTCGTCCGGGACCAGCCTGTCGCTGAGCGTGTTCCGAACCGTGTCGACCAGCCGGGCACGGAGCGCTCCGAGATCAGGACCGGAATCGACGACACGGTCGCCGTCCACGATCTCGAAACGCATCCGGAGATGCTCCGGGAGCTGCTCGGGGTGGAACTCCCGAGGGTCGACCGTGACGCCGATCCGCGCGGACAGGGCATGGGCGAGCGCGACCGGCAGGGGGGCTGAACGGGGGGTCAGATCGCCGGCCAGCAGCGCGGCGAACTCGGCCGGAGGTGAGCACATCCTGCGCAGATACTTCGGCAGCGTCCGCAACATCTCGGTGTAGAGGTCCTCCCGGACCCCCGGGACGAGCCACTCGAAGCCCGCGGTGGTGACCGAGGAGAGCTGCGGGAGGGGGATGAGGACGGTGATGCCGTCGGCATCCACGCCCGGATCGAACTCGTACCGGAGGTCGAAAGTCCGGTCGCCCTGCCTCCAGGTAGGCGGGAAGTCCGTGGCCGACGGCGCGGCGTGCGCGGTGCGGATGTCCTCCGGGTGCATCCGCAGTGACTCCGGATCCCGGCGCCCCGACTTCTTCCACCACGACTCCAGGTGCCGCCCAGAGGTCACCTCCCGGGGCAGCCGTTCGAGATAGAAATCCACCATGGCCTCGTCGTCGATCACCAGATCGCGTCGCCGACTGCGGGTCTCCAACTCCCGTGCATCGGTGACCGCCGCGGCGTTCTCGGTGATCACCGGGATCCGGGTATCCCAGCGTCCGCCGACGATCCCGTCGCGGACCAGCATCTCGTGCGCGAGTGGGGCGTCGACCCGGGAGAGCAGGATCCGGCGGTTCTCGACCACGGGCAGGCCGAGGAGCAGGACCTTCTCGTAGGCCATCGCGGCGCCCTGGGCGTCCGACCAATGGGGTTCGGAGTACTGGCGGCGGACGAGGTGCTCGCCGAGTTGCTCGATCCACACCGGGTCGATCCTCGCGACGCCTCGGGCCCAGAGCCTGGAGGTCTCGACGAGCTCGGATGCCATGACCCACCGAGGGGGCTTGCGGGACACGTCGGATCCGGGGAACACCTGGAACCGGATACCGCGGGTGCCGCGGAACTCGCGGGTGTCCTCCTCGCGCATCCCCACATTGGTGAGCAGGCCTGCCAGGAGGGCCTTGTGCAGATCGTCCTCCGCTGCGCGGTCGGACCCGGGGTGCCACCCCCGCTCCCGGGCCATACTCCTGAGTTGGGTGGTGAGGTCCTGCCACTCGCGGATGCGGAGCCAGTGCAGGTACTCGGTCCTGCACATCTTGCGGAACGCGCTGCCGGAGAGTTCCCGGCGCTGTTCGGTGATGTACCGCCAGAGATTGAGGTATCCGAGGAAATCCGACGATTTATCAGCAAAGCGTCGGTGATAGCTATCGGCCTTGTCACGGTCGTCGGCGGGGCGCTCGCGTACGTCCTGGACGGTGAGGGCTGCCACCACCACAAGCACGTCCCCGAGGGATCCGTTGCGGTGGCCCTCCACCACCATGCGGGCCAGCCGGGGATCGAGCGGGAGCGCGGCCATGTCACGTCCGGCCCCGGTCAGCCGCGGTCTCTCGTCGTCGCCGGCCCGGAGGGCCCCGAGCTCGGCTAGCAGTGTCATGCCGTCCCGGATCGCCTTGTGTTCCGGCGGTTCCACGAACGGGAACGCCTCCACGGCGCCGAGGTCGAGGTCGGCCATGGACAGGATCACCGACGCCAGGTTGGTGCGGAGGATCTCCGGGTCGGTGAACTCCGGACGGGCCTCGAAGTCCTCCTCGGAGTAGAGGCGGATACAGATGCCGTCGGCGACGCGGCCGCACCGGCCGGCGCGTTGGGCGGCGGAGGCCTGCGAAATGGGCTCGATCGGCAGCCGCTGGACCTTGGTGCGGGTCGAGTATCTCGAGATCCTCGCCAGGCCGGTGTCCACGACGTAGCGGATCCCGGGGACGGTCACCGAGGTCTCGGCGATGTTGGTCGACAACACGACGCGGCGGGTGGAGTGGGAGCGGAACGCGCGCTGTTGTTCGGCGTTGGTCAGCCGGGCGAACAGGGGGAAGATCTCGACGTTTCTGAACTTCCGGCCACGCAGCACCTCCTCGGCATCTCGGATCTCCCGTTCCCCGGAGAGGAACACCAGGATGTCGCCGTCGCCTTCCGACAGCAGCTCGGCCACGGCATCGGCGAGTCCGTCGAGCGGATCGACGTCGACGACCCGGTCTCCGTGCTGGACCTGCAGAGGTCGGTATCGGACTTCGACCGGGTAGGTCCGCCCCGAGACCTCGATGACGGGGGCGGGCCGGCCGTCGGGAGCGGCGAAGTGGCGGGCGAACCGGTCCGGATCGATAGTGGCGGAGGTGATGATGACCTTGAGGTCCGGCCGACGAGGAAGTATCTCCCGCAGGTATCCGAGCAGGAAGTCGATGTTGAGGCTGCGTTCGTGCGCCTCGTCGATGACGATCGTGTCGTAGGCGCGGAGGAGCCGGTCCCGTCGGATCTCGGCGAGCAGCAGGCCGTCCGTCATGATCTTGACGGCGGTGTCCGGTCCGGTGCGGTCGTCAAAGCGGACGGCGGAGCCCACGAGCCCACCGGGGTCCTGCCCGAGTTCGTGTGAGATGCGTTCGGCCACGGTCCTGGCGGCGAGGCGCCGGGGCTGGGTGTGACCAATCATCCCGCGTACACCACGGCCCAGTTCGAGGCAGATCTTGGGAATCTGGGTGGTCTTTCCGGAACCGGTCTCGCCGGCGATCACCACCACCTGGCTGGCCCGGATCGCATCGGCGATCTCGTCCTTGCGGTCGGAGACCGGGAGCTGCGCGGGATACTCCGGCACCGGGATGGCGGCCGCCCGGCGCTGCAGGTTCTCGGCGGCGCGCGCGACACGGTCCTCGAGCTCCGGGAGTTGGGCCGACGTGGCCCGCCGGATCCGTCGGCGCAGGCGGTGGGCGTCGAGGGTGCTGACCTCGTCGAGACGCTCGAGCAGGTCGTGCCTGGCACGACGCAGGCCGGTGGCGGACTCGAAAGGGGTGGACATGATGCCGCCAGGATATCGGCCGAGCAGTACGTGTCAGTCCCGGGTGCGGTCGTCGGCATCCCGCCCCGACTGGATGCGTGCGTACCGGGCGTGCAGACGCTCCCGGATCTCGTCCGACTCGTACGACCTCCGCTGACGCTCGCCCCGCGCGACCAGTGCTCCGGACGCCGCGACCCCCACGAGGCCGGCCGCCCCGAGGACCTTGAGCCATTGCCTGCCACGCGGTGCCATACCCACAACGATAGGCCCACGGCGACCGCAGCGCTGGCAGGATCGGAGCCATGAGCGTCGCCCCCGTATCGTTGGCCACCGCGGTCGACCGCACCCGTACCGGCGACCTGTGGCTGTTCCGCGGTCGCACGACCGCCGACCGGCTCATCCAGACACTCACCAACGCACCGGTGAACCACGTCGGGGTCGCGATCGTGCTGGAGGACATGCCGCCCCTGATATGGCACGCCGAGATGGGGCGCTCGCTGACGGACGTGTGGACCGGCCGCCGTCAGCGAGGCGTGCAGCTGCACGACCTCGAGGCGGCGGTGCGCCAGTGGACCGGCCCCTACGGGCAACGTGGATGGTTCCGGCAGATCACACCGGAGGTCGGGCGGGCGCACGAGGACGCCCTACTGGAGTGCGTGGCGCGCCTCGACGGGGTCTCGTTCCCGTCTGCCGGCCGCCTGACCGCGAGGTGGGTGCGGGGCCGATGGGCGGCGCGGGGCGGGCTCCGCCCGGGCGGGAAGGGAGACGACGACGATCCCGAGCGCCAGCGGTTCGCCCGCCCGTGGCGACGCACCCGGCAGCGAGCGACGCCGGCCCGGCGGGTGGAGGCCGCGTACTGCGCGGAGGTCGTCGGGACGACCCTCGAGGCCGCGGGGATCCTGCTTCCAGCGCGCGACAGTAGTTGGTACGACCCAGGGCGGTTCTGGAGCGGGGACGATCTGCCGTTGGCCCCTGGGTGGCGGTACGGACGCGAGATCGCGGTCACCGTCCCGGCTCCCGACCCCGCCGGCCGGTGATCAGCCGGTCAACAGAGCCTTTCGCAGATCCTCCTCGATGTCCCCGGCCGCCACGACGAGCAGTTCGTCGTGCGGCTCGAAGGGCACGTCCGGCTCGGGGACGATCACCCGCCCGCCCCGCAGGATCGCCACGAGCGCGGCGCCGGTCGGGATCCGTGCGCGCGAGACAGGACGGCCCGCCAGGGGGGTCTGGTCGGGCAGGGTCATGCTGAGCAGGGTGGCGCCACCCCGGCGCAGTGTGAGGAGGCGCACCACGTCGCCGACGGAGACCGCCTCCTCCACCATGGCGACGAGCAGTCGGGGAGTGGACACCGCCACGTCGACGCCCCAGCGTTGATCGAACAGCCACTCGTCGCGGGGATCGTTGACGCGGGCCACCACGCGGGGCACGGCGAATTCGGTCTTGGCCAGCAGGCTCACCACGAGATTCGCCTTGTCGTCGCCGGTCGCGGCGACCACCACGTCGCATCGTTCGAGGCCGACCCCGGCCAGGAAGCTCAACTCGCACGCGTCACCGACCCGCAGCTCCGCGCCGGGGATCTCGTCCGCCTCGAGTGCGTCCGCGCGACGGTCGAGGAGCAGCACGTCGTGGCCCCCCGCCCGCAACTCGCGGGCGATGGAGCGACCGACCACGCCCGCCCCGGCCACCGCGACCCGCATGGTGGCCGCCCGTTGTGTCCGGGCACCGACCCGGCGGAGCAGCCCGGCACCGTCGGCGTAGTCCGGGACCGACCCCCCGGCTTCGGGTGGGTTCGTCGCGTCACTCATCGGAGGGGCCTTCCCCCAACGTCGATTCCAGTGTCTCGACCGTGTCCGTGGGAACGGCCAGGTGGAGCAGGTCGTCCGCCTGGACGAGGTCGCGGGCGTCGGGCACGCGGCACCGTCCGAACCGGCTCAGCGCCGCGGCCCTGCCGCCCGCGGCGGCGGCGAGATCGTCGACCCGGGCCCCCACCCAGGCGTGGGGTGCGGCCAGGGCGACGAGGGAGACCGCCCCGGTCTGGTCGCGCCAGTCCACGGGGCCGGCACTGTCCGTGACGTACCGGAACAGTCGACCGGTCGCCCACGGGACGGTCGCCACGGTGGGGATCCCCAGCCGCTCGTACACCTCGGCTCGTCCTGCGTCGTAGATGCGGGCGATCACGCGCTCCACCCCGAAGCGCTCACGGGCGACACGGGCCGCGATGATGTTGGAATTGTCACCGGAGGAGACCGCCGCGAACGCGTCGGCCCGGCCCGCCCCTGCCTCGGTGAGCACGTCCCGGTCGAATCCGACCCCGGTGACCGTGCGTCCGCCGAAGTCGCGGCCGAGCCTGTCGAACGCGGCGGGATCCCGGTCGATCACCACGACGTCGTGCCCGGCATCGCCGAGGTCGTTCGCGAGTGCGGCCCCGACCCGGCCGCAGCCCATGATGATCGCCTTCATCGATCGCCCGTACTCCTCACGGCCCGCAGGGTGCGGCCCAGTGGTCAAACCGTACCTGTGCGGCCGAGTGTTGTCCGGCGCCCGGCGGGGAGTCCTACGATGAGCCGGTGTCCAGGACCTCCAAGATCACGGTGGGGACCAAACGGCTCCTTCTGGGGCGCCCCTTCCGTAGCGACACGGTGGGGACCACCCGACTGCGCAAGCGGGTGGCCATGCCGGTCTTCGCCTCCGACGCGTTGTCCTCCGTCGCCTACGCACCCGAGCAGATCTTCCTGGTCCTGTCGCTGGCGGGCCTCGCCGGCGTGGCCTTCGCGCCGTGGATCGGCGCTGCCGTCGCCGTGGTCGTGGTGGTGGTGATCGCGTGTTACCGCCAGAACGTGCGCGCCTACCCCTCGGGGGGTGGTGACTACGAGGTCGCGACGGTCAACCTCGGACGCGATGCCGGGGTCACGGTGGGCTCCGCGCTACTCATCGACTACGTGCTGACCGTGGCGGTCTCCCTCTCCGCCGCGGCGGCCGCCGTCGGCTCGATGGTGCCGTCCCTGCGCTCCCACCAGGTCCTGATCGCGGTGGTGGGCGTCATCGTCGTGGCCGCCGTCAACCTACGCGGGCTCCGGCGGACGGGAGCGTCGTTCGCGATCCCCGTGTACGCCTTCATCGCCTGCATGACGCTGCTGATCGTCTGGGGACTGGCCCGGGAATGGTTCCTCGGCGGTGAGTTGCGGGCCGAATCCGCGGGGTTCGAGGTCGTCTCCCCGGACGGGGCGGCGGTCGGTGGGTTCGCGGTCGCGTTCATCGTGGCGAGAGCGTTCGCCTCGGGGTCAGCGGCGCTCACGGGAGTCCAGGCGATCCACAGTGGCGTCCCGGCGTTCCGCAAGAACAAGGCCGGCAACGCCGCCACCACCCTGCTCGTGCTCGGGGTGCTCGCGGTGACATTTCTGTCGGGTCTGATCATCCTGGCGGTCCGGTCGGGGGTCAGGATCGCCGAGGACCCGGCCACGCAGCTCGTCGGTGCTCCCGAGGGGTACTACCAGAAGACGATGATCGCTCAGTTGGCAGACGCCGTCTTCGACGGTGCGCCGGTTCTGTCCTCCCTGGTCGTGGCCGCGACCGCGGTGATCCTCGTCCTGGCGGCCAACACCGCGTTCACCGGGTTCCCGACGCTCGCGTCCGTACTGGCCCGCGACGATCTACTCCCGCGGCAGCTCGCGACCCGGGGGGACCGGCTGGCGTTCTCCAACGGGATCATCCTGCTCGCCGTCGCGGCCATCGCCCTGGTGGTCGCGTTCGGCGCGTCCGTCACCCAATTGATCCAGTTGTACATCGTGGGTGTGTTCGTGGCGTTCACCCTCAGCCAGTGGGGGATGGTGCGGCACTGGACGCGTGAGCTGGACGACGAGCCGGTCCCGGCGGTGCGCACGCGGATGCTCCGCTCGCGTCTGATCAACGGTGTTGGCCTGGTCCTCACCGCCATGGTGCTGGTGATCGTCCTGGTCACCAAGTTCCTCGCAGGCGCTTACATCGTCGTCGTCGCTCTCGCGGCGGTATTCGTGGTGATGAAGCTCATCCGACGCCACTACGACGCCGTCGCTCGGGAACTACGGGAGACGGAGTGGGACGTGGTGCTACCCAGCCGGACCCACTGCGTGGTGTTGGTGTCCAAGCTGCACCTGCCCACCCTGCGCGCGCTGGCCTACGCCAGGGCGACGAGGCCGGACAGTATCGAGGCACTGACCGTGAACATCGACACGGCGGAGACCCGGACACTGGCCCGCGAGTGGGAGCGCCGCGGCATCACGGTGCCACTCAAGGTGATCGAGTCGCCGTACCGGGAGATCAACAAACCGGTGGTGGACTACGTCACGCGATTGCGCGAGCAGTCCCCGCGGGACGTGGTGATCGTGTACATCCCCGAATACGTCGTGGGCCGCTGGTGGGAGCAGGTCCTGCACAACCAGAGCGCGTTGCGCCTGAAATCCCGGCTCCTCTACGAACGTGGTGTCATGGTGACCAGTGTCCCGTGGCAACTGTCGTCCTCGGACGGGCGTGCAGAGCGGACACGCAGCGAGCCGATCGTCGGCCGCTGGGGCGGACCGGAGGCGAGATGACGGAGCGCGAGCGCGTGAACTGGGCAGGGCGAACTCTGCGGGTCCGCGTGGACGGACCCGCGCACGGCGGGGAGTTCGTCGCCCGCCACGAGGGCCGTGTGGTCTTCTGCCGCGGGGCGATCACGGGTGAGCTGGTGGACGTGGTGGTCGACGACGACCCGGGCCGGGCCTTCTGCCGGGGGAGTGTCCGGGAGGTCCTCGAGGCGTCCCCGCACCGGGTCGCGCCCCGCTGCCCGGCGGCAGCAGCCGGTGCCGGCTGCTGCGATTGGAGTCATATCGCGCCGGAGGCCGCACGCCGCTTCTCCGGCACGGTACTGGCGGAACAGGCGCAGCGGATCGGCAAGATCGACACCGCCGACACGCCGGTGCCGGTCGTCGCCCCGGCCGGGGACACCTCGAGCACGGGGTGGCGCACGGTCGCCCGGTGGGTCACCGGCCCCGACGCGATCCCCGGCGTCCGCCGCGCCCACTCCCGACAGATCATCACGGAGCCCTGCGTGCAGGTCGAGCCGCGCCTCCGCGAGGCGGTCGAGGCCTCCGGCGTGGCACCGGGGCGCGAGGTGCTGGGGGTACTCGGCGACGACCAGACGATCCACGTGGCGCACCGACCGCTCGACGAACCACCCGCACGCGGGGGCGGTTCGCGACGTTCCGCCACGCGCACCCGGGCGCGACACGCGCGGGCGGGGGCCTGGGAGCCGGTGGCGGGTCCGACGTCGGTGCTCCGCCGGGTGGGGCAGCGGTCGTGGTCCCTGCCGCTGGAGGCGTTCTGGCAGGCACACCGGTCCGCCCCCCGTCACTATTCCGACGTGGTCTGCGACGCCATCGCGTCGACCCCCGGGCTCTCGCGGGGCCCCGAGGTGTGGGACCTCTACGGTGGCGCGGGCGTCTTCGCGGCAGCGGCGCTCGACGTGGCGCCCGGGGCCCGGGTGACCCTGGTCGAGTCGGCCACAGCCTCCCTCGGGGCGGCGGATACCGGAGGACAGGACGTGGACGGAGTGCAGCGCGTCGGTTCGCGCGTCGAGACGTTCCTGGAGGGGGTGCGCCCCGGCGGGGCGGACACCGGACCCGACGTGGTGGTCCTGGACCCGCCCCGGGGAGGCGCGGGGATCGACGTCATGGTGCGGTTGTCCGAACTGACCCGTGCGCGGATCGTGCACGTGGGGTGTGACCCGGCGAGCCTCGCGCGGGACGTGGGAGTGCTCGTCGCCGCGGGATGGACGCTGGTCGACCTGAGCGGGGTGGCCGCATTCCCGGGGACCCACCACGTCGAGGGGCTCGCGATCCTGGACGCACCGGCCACGGCCGGCCGCCACGCCGCCCACAGATGAAACGACACGCGCCAGGCCGTAGAATGGCGGTTCGCCCCAGCGGGGGCTGTCGTTCACGAAAGGGGCAGTCGACAGCAATGAGCATGCTCGACCGTGTGAACCGCCCGGCCGACCTACGGGGTCTCGACGCGGACCAGTTGAAGGAGCTCTGCGGCGACATCCGCGACTTCCTCATCCGGAAGGTCTCCGCCACCGGCGGACATCTCGGCCCCAACCTCGGCGTGGTCGAACTCACCGTCGCCCTGCACCGTGTCTTCGACTCGCCGCGCGACCCGCTCGTGTTCGACACCGGGCACCAGTCCTACGTCCACAAGATCCTCACCGGGCGCGGGGGCGACAGCTTCGACGGTCTGCGCTCGCGCGGCGGCCTGTCCGGGTACCCGAGCCGTGCGGAGAGCGAGCACGACATCGTCGAGTCCTCTCACGCCACCGCGTCGTTGTCCTACGCGGACGGGCTGGCCAAGGCGTACTCGTTGCGCGGCGAATCGGACCGGACGGTGGTCGCCGTGATCGGCGACGGGGCGATGACCGGCGGGATGTGCTGGGAGGCGCTCAACAACATCGCGGCCGGCGACGACCGGCCGCTGGTGATCGTGGTCAATGACAACGGCCGGTCCTACTCGCCCACGATAGGCGGTCTGGCCGACCGACTCGGGGTCCTGCGCCTGCAACCCGCCTACGAGAAGGCGATGGATCACACCAAGCGGACCCTGGGCGCGCGCCGCGACCTGGTCGGTCGCGCAGTCTACTCGGTGCTGCACGGGATCAAGGCCGGTCTCAAGGACGCGGTCGCGCCCCAGGAGCTCTTCGGCGACCTCGGGCTCAAGTACGTCGGTCCCGTCGACGGGCACAATCTCGCGGCCACCGAGGCGGCGTTGCGTCGTGCCAAGGACTTCGGTGGCCCGGTGGTCGTCCACGTGGTCACCCGCAAGGGCAACGGGTACGTCCACGCGGAGAACGACGTGGCCGATCAGATGCACGCGACCGGGATCATCGACCCGGACACCGGCCGGCCCCTGTCGACCTCGTCGTCCGTGAACTGGACCTCGGTGTTCTCCGAGGAACTGTGCGACATCGGCACGGAGCGCGATGACGTCGTGGCGATCACCGCCGCCATGGCGGGCCCGACGGGCCTGACCGCGTTCGGTGAACGGTTCCCGGACCGGATGTACGACGTCGGGATCGCCGAGCAGCACGCGATCGCCTCCGCGTCCGGCCTGGCACTGGGCGGGATGCACCCCGTGGTCGCGGTGTACTCCACGTTCCTCAACCGTGGCTTCGACCAACTGCTCATGGATGTGGCGCTGCTCCGGCAGCCCGTCACCCTGGTCCTCGACAGGGCCGGCGTCACGGGACCCGACGGGGCCAGCCACAACGGCATGTGGGACCTCTCGTTGGCCGGCATCGTCCCCGGGATCCGCGTGGCCGCGCCACGGGACGCCGAGACCCTCCGACAGGAGCTCCGGGAGGCGGTCGCGATCAGCGACGGCCCGACCGTCGTGCGGTTCCCCAAGGGGTCGGTCGGCGAAGCGGTCCCGGCGCTGGAGACCACGGACGACGGGGTCGACCGCGTGCACGGGACCGGGCGGGCCGACGTACTCGTGGTGGCGGTGGGCTCGATGGTCGAGCCGAGCGTCGCCGCCGCAGACACACTGGCGACGGACGGGATCAGCGTCGACGTCGTCGACCCACGGTGGGTCCACCCGATCCCCGACTCCGTGGCCGAGGCCTCCCGGGGCCGTCGTCTGGTGGTCAGCGTCGAGGACAACGGCCTCCACGGTGGCGTCGGATCGGCGCTCTCGAGCCGTCTCGAGGCGGCCGGCGTCCGGGTCGACCGGCTGTCGCTGGGAATCCCGCAGGAGTTCCTCGACCACGCCTCGCGCGGGGAGATCCTCTCCGAATTGGGCCTGACCCCGGAGGGCATCGCCGACAGCATCCGCGCAGAGCTCGTCAGGGCCCCCGTCCCGCCGGCGGTCGGCGCACGGACCGAGGACGCCTGACGTTCCTACCGCTCGGCCCTGAACCGGTGGACGGCCTGTGTCAGGCCCGGCGCGGTCAGCTCGATCTGCCACTGCCGGACCCGCTCGGCGCGGAACACCTCGTGCAGTAGCTCGGCGTCGTCGTCGGGATCGGTCGTGGCGGCCCGCCACGCCCATAACCGCAGTGTCGCGGGCCTGAGTATCAGACTCTGCTCCAGCCCCAGGTCTCCGGCGATCGAGGCGATCACCTCACGCGCGGTCTCGAGAAGCGCGGCGGCCTCGGGCTCGACCCGCTTCCACGTGGTGTGCGGCGGCAGCTCACCCCGGGGAGCGCTCCGGCTCGGGAGGTCGTCCTCCCCGAGTTCGTCAGCCCACTCGAGCGCGGCGAGCCAGTCCCCGGCGAGTCGCCGCCGGTGCGGGCCGTCGAACCCGTCGATCCCGAGGAGTGCGGAACGACTCGTCGGGCCGGTGCGGGCCGCCTCGATGATCGCGGAATCGGGGAGCAGTCGTTTCGGGGCGATGTCGCGGTCCGCCGCCACGCGGTCGCGGGCCGACCACAGCTCCCGGGCCCGCGCGTACTGCCGGCCGGTGCGCAGTGAGCTGAGTCTGGACAACCGCCGCCACGGCACCACCGCCGGCGGCGGGGTGTCGGACTCCACGAGGTGGCGGCACTCGGCCTCGAACCATTCACGCCTGCCCAGCTCGTCGAGCCGCGGCAGGACGACGTCGGCGAGATCGTGGAGGAACAGTACGTCGTAGGCCGCGTACTCGAGCCAGGCCGCCGGCAGGGGGCGCCGTGACCAGTCCACCGCGGAATACGCCTTGGCCAGGCCGATCCCCAGGTGTTCGGAGATCATCGCCCCGAGATTGACCCGGTCGGTTCCGAGAAACCTGCCGGCGAGCTCGGTGTCGACGAGCGACGCCGGGGAGATGCCGAGTTCGCGGAGAGACGGGAGATCCTGGCTCGCAGCGTGCAGAAGCAGGCGTCGGGGCGAGAGCGAGTGCGAAAGGGGACCGACCGTACGACCCGGGGTCTCCGGGTCCACCAGGAGCGCGGGCCCGGTTGCGGCGCGGAGCTGGACGAGGAAGGCGCGCTCGGAGTAGCGGATCCCGGACGCGCGTTCGACGTCGACCGCGATCGGTCCGGCGGAGGCGTCGAGCGCCGAGGCGGCCTCGTCCAGTCCGCGCTCGTCGTCGATGAACTCGTACTCCGCAGTCGGAGGAGGCGCCCCCGGCGGGGTCTCGCCGCGCCGGCGGGAACTCACGCGCGTCTGTGCAGAGAGGTCACGCCCGCGGGGGGCAGCCCGGCCGCCATCGCGAGCAGCGCGCAGAACGCTGAGGCGTGCCCACTCAGATCTGGCTCGAGAGCCGTCCACGAGGCGCGAAGCTCGAGCTGATGAGCCTGGGGTGGTCCGGAGATGTCGCCGTAGCGGACCGAGGCGGTGCTCGTCACCGTCCCGCCCAGCGACGTGTACGGGCCCGCCTCCTCGTCGAGGGCCTCCGTGAGCCAGCTCCACGCCACCTGGGGCAGGAGCGGGTCGCCCGCGAGCGCCGCCTCCATGTCCGCCTGAACGTAGGCCACCAGTCGCAGCGTGCCGTTCCAGGCGTCGTCGCCCGACGGGTCGTGCAGGAGGATCAACCGGCCGAACGCGTCGCCGTCGGAGAACTCCGGCACATCCTCGCTCGACGGGGGGTCGACCTCGACGCCGAGAGCGTGACTGTACGGGGCGAGCCGCTGTGGCGGCCGGATCGGACCGATGGAGATCTCGGGGCGCACGTCGATCCGGGACAACGACTCGACCGCCTCCCGGAAGATCTCCGGCTCGCCCTCATTCACCGATGTGCTCACGGGGCGTCACGCTAGTGATGGCCCGGCGACGCTCCCGGGAGGCGCGCCGTCTCCTGCTCGGGTGGGGCGGCGGGCCCGGATCGCCGTGTCGTGGGACCATGGGGGCGTGCTGAATCCGAGTGTTGACCCCGACTCCAGTATCGCCTCCGCCCGCGCCGCCGGGCGTCGCCCCGGGACCGGCCCTTACCTGCAGGAGGTGTCAGGTACGGGCTCCCCGCACACGCCGGTGTGGTTCATGCGCCAGGCGGGGCGGTCGCTGCCCGAGTACCGCGAGCTACGCGTCGGGACGACCATGATCGAGGCCTGCTTCGACCCGGACATGACCTGTGAGATCACCCTGCAGCCCGTGCGCCGGCACGGGGTGGATGCCGCGATCCTGTTCTCGGACATCGTGATCCCGCTGGCCGCCGCCGGGGTGGACATCGACATCGTCCCGGGCACGGGGCCGGTGGTGGCGCGTCCCATCCGCTCGGAAGCGGACGTCGACGCGCTGCCGGAACTGACCCCGGACCGCGTGGAGAAGATCCAGGAGGCCGTCCGGCTGATCGTCGCGGAGCTCGATCCGGCGACCGCGCTGATCGGATTCGCCGGCGCCCCGTTCACGCTCGCCTCCTACCTCGTCGAGGGCGGCCCGAGCCGAAACCACGAGCACACCAAGTCGCTCATGTTCTCCCGACCCGACCTGTGGAACACCCTGCTGGCCAAGCTCTCCGACATCACGACGGTTTTCTTGCGTGCGCAGGTGGAGGCGGGCGTCGACGCCGTCCAGCTGTTCGACTCCTGGGCCGGCGCACTGTCGCTGCGGGACTACCGTTCACTCGTGCTCCCACACTCCACGGCCGTTTTCGCGGACGAGATCGTCGCCTCGGTCCCGCGCACGCACTTCGGGGTGGGGACCGGCGAACTCCTCGGCGCGATGGGCGAGGCCGGCGTCGACGTGGTGGGCGCCGACTGGCGTGTCCCGCTCGATGAGGCGGCCCGCCGCGTCCCGGGCAAGGTCCTGCAGGGCAATCTCGACCCGGCTCTGCTCTTCGCCGACCGCCGCTCGCTCGACGGCGAGGTGCGCCGGATCCTCGACGAGGGGGCCCGTGCCCGCGAGCAGGGCGCGCCCGGGCACGTGTTCAACCTCGGCCACGGCGTCCTGCCCGCCACAGATCCGGGCGCGGTGACCCACGTGGTCGACCTCGTCCACGAGCTCACCGGGAAGTAGTGGCGGCGCCCCGGGTCGCGGTGGTCGGCGGCGGTGTCAGTGGGCTGACCGCCGCCTACCAGCTCCGGCGTGAGCTGCCGGAGGCACGGATCGACGTGCACGAGGCGTCGTCCCGGATCGGTGGCGCGCTTCAGACCGCGGACTTCCCCTCGGGGCCGGTCGACGTCGGCGCGGAGGCCTTCATCGTCCGCCGACCCGAGGCCCGGGAGCTCGTCCGGGAACTGGGCCTGGACGACGCCGTCCGCCACCCGGGTGGACGCTCTTCTGCGATCCTCACCGGTGGGCGCCTCGAACCCATGCCCACCGGGACCTTCATGGGGTTGCCGTCGGACGTCCGGTCGCTCTCCGGCGTCCTCACGTCCGACGAAGCGGCGCGGGCGTCCAGGGAGGAGGAGAGGCCGCTGAAGTGGGTGCCGGGAGCCGATGTCTCGCTGGGCGGACTGGTCGCCGAGAGGTTCGGCCCGGCCGTGGTCGACAGGCTCGTCGACCCGATGCTCGGCGGCGTATACGCCGCGCCGAGTTCGGGGCTCGGGCTGCGCGAGGTGGTCCCGGGGCTGGCCGCGGCGCTCGACCGCGGGGCGCCCACGCTGACCGCCGCCGTCAGGCAGCTCGTCGGACCCGGGACGCCCGGTCCGGTGTTCGCGTCCCTGACCGGCGGCTACCGCGTGCTGGTCGACGCTCTCGCGGAGGCCGCGGGCGCACGGCTGCACCCGCGCAGTGAGTGCACGTCGATCGATCGCACCCCGCGCGGGTACGCGCTGACCGTGCGAGGTGGGACCGGGCAGTCCACGCCGACCGCCGACCTCGTCGTCGTCGCCGTCCCCGCGCCCCGGGCGGCGCCGTTGCTCCACGGCGTCGGTGGACTCGACACCGCGGCCGCCGCGCTGTCGGAGATCCGGACCGCGTCCTCGGCGCTGGTGGCCCTGGAGCTCGACCGGTCCGTCGACCTTCCGGGGCAGTCCGGGGTCCTAGTGGCCACCGACGAGCCGGTGCCGTTCAAGGCGATGACGTTCACCAGTAGCAAGTGGCCGCACCTCGACACGCGACCGGGCCACCTGGTGCGCGTGTCGTTCGGCAGGCTCGGCGACGACGAGGTGCTCGCCGCCGCTGACGACGAGTTGGTGGAGATGGCGGTGTCCGGACTCGCCGGGATCATCGGGCGCAGACCGGTCGTCCTGCACTCGCGGGTCCGGCGCTGGGACGACGCCCTCGCGGAGATCGGTCCGGGCCACTCGCGACGGATCGGTCGGATCCGTGCCGAACTCGCCGAACGGACGCCCGGGCTCGAGTTGGTCGGCGGCGCGACCGAGGGGGTCGGGGTCCCCGCGTGTATCGGCTCGGCGCGGGCCGCGGCCCACCGCCTGGCCCGGAAGTGGCAGGATTGAGCCATGGCACGTCTTGATTACTCCAGGCTCAACTCCACCCTCCGCTACCTCATGTTCTCGGTCTTCTCCGTCACGCCGGGCGAGCTGGGGGAGGACCGCCAGACCGTCACCTCCGATCTGGAGTCCTTCCTCGCCCGGTTCGACGACACCGATGTGGTGGTCCGTGGGCTCTACGACGTCTCCGGACTGCGGGCCGAGGCGGACTTCATGATCTGGACCCACGCCGAACAGATCGAGGACCTGCAGCGCTTCTATAACGAGTTCCGGCGCACCACGATCCTGGGGCGGGCGAGCACCACGTTCTGGTCCAACACCGCGCTGCACCGGCCGGCCGAGTTCAACAAGAGCCACATCCCGGCGTTCCTCGCCGATGAGGAGCCGGGTGCGTACATCTCCGTGTACCCGTTCGTCCGGTCGTACGAGTGGTACCTGCTCCCGGACGAGGAGCGTCGCGCGATCCTCGCCGATCACGGCCGTGCCGCCCGCGAGTTCCCGGACGTGCGCGCCAACACCGTGCCCGCGTTCACGCTCGGGGACTACGAGTGGCTGCTCGCGTTCGAGGCGCCCGCGTTGGACCGGATCGTCGACCTCATGCGCGCCATGAGGGCCACCGAGGCGCGACGCCACGTCCGCGAGGAGATCCCGTTCTTCACCGGGCCGCGCGTCAGCGCGGAGCACCTCGCCACCACGCTGCCCTGACCCCTCGTCCCGGCGCGTAGCCGGCGACCGGTCGACCCGTTTCCGGGGCCGACCGGCCGTGCCACAGGGCTCAGTCGTCGACCGGCTCGAGTGTCAGGCTCACGGAGTTGATGCAGTAACGCTGATCCGTCGGCGTCGGGTACCCCTCGCCCGTGAAAACATGCCCCAGGTGGCCGTGGCAGTTGGCACACAGCACCTCGACGCGCGTCATCCCGAGTGAGGTGTCGGTCCGCTCGATCACGGCGTCACCGGCCAGCGGCGTGAAGAACGACGGCCAGCCGCAGTCGGACGCGAATTTGCTCTCGCTACGGAAGAGCTCGGCGCCGCACCCCCGGCACCGGTAGACGCCCTCGGTGGTGGTCTCGTTGTATTCCCCGGTGAACGGGCGCTCCGTCCCCGCCTGCCGGAGGACCTGGTACTCCTCGGGGGTCAGGCGGCGACGCCACTCCGCGTCGTCCAGGGTGAAGTCCGGGTGGATGGTGTTCTGATCTCCGGTGCTGCTCATGCCCGCAGGCTACGCCGATGGTGCGGGCGATGCAGACGGGGCGATCCGTTCGTGTCGGTCCGGGGCCGTGCGCCGCCACACGAGCACGACGAGGACCGTCGCGAGCAGCAGTGCCCATCCCAGGGTGGGGTGGGCGAACTCGAGGAGGCGCCCGTAGTAGGGCCAGCGGTCCGACTCCCAGAAGTCCAGTGTGAAGAACCCGTAGGCGGCGAGCCAGGCGGGCCAGTTACGGACGAGGGACCGCTCGGAGATCACCGTCAGCATGATCGGGATGAGCATCATCGAGTAGTACATCTGGCCCAGAGTCGACACCAGGAACACGCCGGTCAGCACCACTCCCGAGGTGGTGGCCAACCACAGCACTTCGTGATTGTGGCGGTAGTCCAACAGGAGCCACACGGCGACCAGGGTCGCGAGGACGACGAGGATCCGGGCGACCAGGACCAGCGGTTCCGGCACCCCGTAGTACACGCCGAGCCCCGCCAGGGAGCTGTTGTAGTAGTCGCGGACCTCGCCCATGTAGGGCGCCACCTTGTCGAGATACTCGCGGGCGTCCACGGTCAGGGCCCAGCCCGCGGCCATCGTCGCCGCCGGGATGGCCAACGCGCCCACGAACGGCTGCCACTGTCTGCGGATCAGCGGCAACACGAGCAACGGGGCGAGCATGGGTTTGATCGCCAGCGACACCCCGATCGCAGCGCCTGACCACCAGAGCCTCCTGCGGTGGAGCAGGTAGAGGAACGCGACCTGGCTCAGGAAGATCACGCCGTTGACGTTGGTGAACACGAGGGTGTTGGTGACCGCCTCCGTGCAGAACGCGGCCAGGATGAGGGCCGGCGCCCCCCACGAGCGCACGTCGATGTCGAACAACCGCATCAGGAGCCACAGTGCGACGAGGATGGCGGCGGCGTTGACGATGATGAACAACCACCGGGCGATCGTGTAGTTGTCGATCAGGCCGAAGGGCGACAGCAGCAGGGTGCCGCTGGGCGCGTAGAGGTAATGCGGCTGGACCGTGAGGAGGCTCTCGCCATACACCGGCTCACCCGCCAGAAAATTCCTGGCGGCCGTGTAGACCGTGCCGAAGTCATTGGTGATCGACCCGTTGACCGCCCTGATGAGCACACGGTGGATCACGGTCATGACCGCCAGCGGCCACAGCACATGGCACAACAGGCGGGGCACGGTGGTGGTGCTTCGGGACGGCAACGGCACGGTCAGCAGACTACCGTCCGTGGACGCGACCCGGCCGCAGGCGCTCCGCGCGGCGGCGACGGATCGTCACGACGGGCAGGCCGCCGACCCGTCGCCCGCGGCCGGGTCGTCCATGAACTCCACGACCGCCGAACGGGCGCATGCCGAATGGAGCACGACCCGCGATCCCGGGGCTCCCCAGGTCACGGTCCGCACCTCCGGCGCGCCGGCCGCTGTGAGGATCGCGGCCGTCGGTTCGAGCGGTGCCGCCCCGGCCACAGGGTCCGCGATACCGCTGAGCAGCAGAACAGGGGCTTCGCCGGGCAGCTCCACCGGCGCGGGGGCCGGGACGGGCCACGTCGAGCACGCCGACACCTGGGCCGCCAGGACGGGGCCGAAGGGCTGCTCGTCCGCCCATTCGGACGACAGTTGTCCGACGCGGTCGACCGGCACCCGGCGAGAGAGGTCGGAACACCCGGCGACGAACGGCAACGACGACGCCGCGAGCCGCGTAGCACTGCTGCGGACGGGTGCCGGTGTCCTGTCGGGGTCCTCCCTGACCAGGCTGCCGAGGATCTCGTCCCCCTCCGATGGCTCGGGGGCGGAGGAACCGGAGATGTCGCCGAGAGCCGCGCGCACGACGTCGGAGAGCATTGCGGCCGGAACGGGGGCCCCGTCCGAGCGGGCGTCGGCGATCGCACGACTGATGGCGTCGACCTTCTCGTCCGGGTCCCCGGGCCCGCATTCGTCGTGGGTACACGACGCCGCCCACAGGCGCAGTGCGGCGTCGGACCCGCCGAGAGCGGCGCGGGCCGCGGTCTCCTGGTCGCCGTCGAGGGGCGCGGGTGAGTCCAGGGCGAGTAGCGAGACATGCCCCGGGTGCGAGCCGGCGTAGGCGAGCGCGGTCCGCGCGCCCGTGCCCATGCCCAGGATCGCGAGACCCGGGACCTGCCAGGCCTGACGCAGGGCCTCGAGGTCGTCGGCGGCCGCGGCGGAGCTGTAGTGCAGTTCCTGTCCCTGGAGTTGATCGGTACAGGACTGGGTGGCGTCGGCCAGGTCGCTCCGGACCTCCGGGGCGGTCGGGTCGGTCCCCTCCGCGGCGAGCCCGTCCAGGGTGCGACGCGCATCGACGCTCAGGCACGTGCCCGCGGGTCCGGTCCGGCCGCGGTGGTCCAGGATCACCAGCGGGTGGGAGTCCGTGAGCTCGGTCCCCGCGGAGGCGAGGCGGACGGCCAGGTCGTCGGCGGGGCTCTCCGCCCCGGCGACGACCACCAGGGGCGGGGCGTCGGACGGGGTATCGGGTGTGGTCAGTCGCAGTGTCGGGGTCTGGCCGGTGAGCGCACAGTCGATCCGGGCATCATCCGGAACGCCGGGCGTCCGCCCGTCCGCGCAGGGTGTCCACTCCGGTCCGGTGTCAGGAGCCACCCAGTCCGGCGGGCCCTGCGGTGCGCTGCCGTCGGTCGTCCCGGCGCCCGCGCCGGCCCGGTCGCCCGGCCCGTCGCCCGTGGCGAGCCGCGGGCCGGTGGCCGGCAGCGGGGCGCAACCTGCGAGGACGACCGCCAGTCCCGCGACGAGGACACCGACCGCGCGGCCCGGACCGAGGCGGGTCACTGTGCCTCCTCCCGGACGACCCAGCGTGTGTAGAGACCACCGTCGGGGGCGGTGAACGCGTCAGCGACCCGCACCCGGACACGTTCCGTGCCAGCGACGCCGGACGAGACGAGTCGGGTCGCGTCGCCGCCGAGCGCCACGGTGGGGGAGAGGGTGAGTATCAGTTCGTCGACCCCGCCGGTGGCGAGGAGACCGCCGAGCACCTCCGGCCCGCCCTCGAGGTCGACCTCCCCGGCGCCGAGGCTGCGCATGAGGGTTCGCACGGCGGCCCCGGGCGGGCCCGGGTCGAGCACGTGCACCGCCACACCACGGTCGCGGGCCGCGCGGACCCTGTCGGCGTCGACGCCGTGTGCGGCGACGACCCCCATGCCCGGGCCCACCGCGGCGCAGTGGTCGATCACCTCGTCGGACAGTGACCGGGTGAGCAGCAGAACCGTCGGCGGCGATCCCTCGCGTCGGTCACCCCAGACCGGGCTGATGGCGGCCGCGCCGTATCCCTCGGTGAGGGCCGTCCGCGATCCCACCAGGATGACGTCCGCGCGGGCCCGCATCGCCTGGAACACGAGCTCGTCGGCGGGGGTGCCCAGACCACCGCTGCGCCCGTCCACGGTCGCCGTGCCGTCGATGGTGGAGATCATCACGGCCCGGATCCGTGGTGCCGGTGACGACGGATCGGGGTCGAGAGCGTGCCAGAGCGCGTCCAGCGCGGCCGGGGTCTGGTCGAGGACGGGGGGTCGGGTCGACCGCACCGGGGCCTCCTTCATTCGGGCGTCAGATCACCCCACGATAAGCTTTGCGCATGGTCTCACGCCTCGTTGACGTCACCCCTGTGGTTCCGGCAGACCAGTTGGTGGCACAAATGGTGCCGCCCTCCATGTTCGATGACGCGAGCTTCGACTCGTACATCCCCGACCCGTCGGAACCGTCCCAGGCCGCCGCCGTGCAGGTGTGCCGGCAGTTCGCCGAGGGCATCGCGAAACGGCGCGCGCCCCGCAAGGGGCTCTTCTCGCGGCGCCACAAGGCGACGCACGGCACCGGGGTGTATCTCGACGGCGGGTTCGGCGTGGGGAAGACGCACCTGCTGACCTCGATCTACCATTCGTGTCCCGAGCCCAAGGCCTTCGGGACCTTCGTCGAGCTCACCCACGTCGTGGGGGCGCTCGGGTTCAACCGGGCGGTCGAGGAACTCTCCGGTCATTCCGTCCTGTGCATCGACGAGTTCGAGCTCGACGACCCGGGCGACACGATGCTGGTCTCCCGACTCCTCGACGAACTCACGTCGGCCGGGGTGAGCGTTGCGGTCACCTCCAACACACTCCCGGAACAGCTCGGGGAGGGGCGGTTCGCCGCCAAGGACTTCATGCGGGAGATCCGCAAGATCTCGGGCATCTTCGAGTCCATCCGGGTCGATGGTCCGGACTACCGTCACCGGAATCTGCCCCCCGCGCCGGATCCGGTGTCGGACTCCCGGCTGGAGCAGGAGGCGGAGGACGTCGACGGTGCCACCCTGGACGACTTCGGGCAGCTGTGTAAGCACCTCGCGACGCTGCACCCGTCCAAGTACAACCGGTTGGTCGACGGGGTGACCATGGTGTGCCTGGAGGATGTGGGGCCGGTGCCGGACCAGTCCATCGCACTGCGCATGGTCGTGCTCGCGGACCGGCTGTACGACTCGGGGATACCCGTGCGCAACTCCGGTCTGAAATTGGACGCGATCTTCACCGAGGAGATGCTCTCGGGCGGTTACCGCAAGAAGTACCTGCGGGCGACGTCGCGACTCCTGGCGCTGTCGCGATTCGAGACCGTCGGGGGTTGAGCGCTGTCCCGGGCCGTCAGAGCATCCGCTCGAGGACCACATCGTCGTTGAGGGTCCCGCCCACCTCGAATGTGCGATACCCCCGTTCGGTGAACCCGCCCTTGGCGTAGAAGCGTCGCGCCCTGTCGTTGGCGACGTTGGTGGCGAGCCACAGGCTGTCGGCCCCGTCGGCCGAGGCGGTGTCGATGACCGCGTCGAGCAGGCCGGCGGCGCCGCCGGTGCCGTGGAAGTCAGGGTCCAGATAGAACTTGCTCACCCCGACGGGACGCGCGCCGTGGAGCAGCCCCGCACACGTCTCGTCCATGGCCGCGCCGGCGATGAGCAGTGAGTAGCCGATGGCCCTCCCGTCGTGCGTGCGGGCGCACAGCACCCTGTGCCCGGGCGTGCCGAGGTGCTGTCGGAACCTCGACGCGGTGAGATGCTCCCGGATGAACGCCCGGACGACCTCGGCCCCCAGCTCGGGGGGACAGGCCAAGGGAAAGGTCCGCGCCGCGAGGTCGGCGATCTCGTCGACGTCGGCATCGGTGGCGGGGGCGACGTGAAGGGTCACCCGCGTGAGCGTAGTCGGCGTCGACCGCGGCGCCGAGGGGGCGTCTCCCGAAAATGCCGCGAGCACCCGCGGTGGACCGCGGGTGCTCGTCTGGTGCGCGATACTGGGTTCGAACCAGTGACCTCTTCCGTGTCAGGGAAGCGTGACCCCTCGCTCCGGTGCCGGTGGGAGAGATAGCACCCGCTCTGACCGGCGAAGTGTTACCTCAGGGTACTACTACCTATCAACACCCGGAAACACTCTCCTGCGCCCCGGAAGCGCCCCGGTCGAACACACGAGCGCCCCGCCTCCTAGCCGCTAATCGGAGGCGGGGCGCTGCTGGTCGAGGGTCAGACGCCGGCGGCGGTGTCCACCTTGACGATCGCCTGGGGCTGGCCCACGCCGACCCCGAAACGGCCCTCGGTGCGGAGGCGGATCAGGTTCTTCGCGAAGTCCTCCTGGCCCTGGCCGTTCCACTCGGCCGTGACACCCCGGCGGTCGGTGAACAGGGTTACCTCCCGGAAGTCGCCGACCACGGCGGTCCCGGGCTCCAGGGCGGTCGTGACGACCACCTGGATGCCGTAGAGGCGACGAGCCGCCCGGTCGACCGGCGAGGCGTCCAGGACGAACTCGCCCGACCCGGACGTGCGCGACAATTCGACGGCTTCCCAGTCGGCGGGCGACAGGGCGATCACCGACGGCTGGTACCCCAGCGACTCGGTCGCGGTGATCGCCTTGCGGATCGTCGTCAGGATGTCGGAGTCGAAGGCCTGGGTCTGGATGCCGGACTGCGCGAGGATCCCGGTGGGGTTCTCGCCCTCGCCGTCGCCGGCCAGGACCAGCTGCTCGACCCGGGTCATCAGGCCCCAGTGGAGCTCGTTCTGAACAAAGGCCTGGAGATTGCGCGTGTCGAGCAGGTCGTACTTGTTCAGCCCTTCCGAGAGATGGGCGACGACCCGCAGGTGGTCCTCGACCGGGGTGAGTCCGACGGACGAGGTCGGCTTGAGCGCACCCGGCGCGACCACGTCGGCGTTGTTCGCCCGCGTGGTCTGCCGCAGATACCTATAGACCGGCGAATCCAGCCCGACCACGGCGATCGTCTCCAGCAGCGAAGTCGGCAGTTGCGGCTGGCCAGCGACGTCACGAGCGATGACGGTCGCGGTGGCGGTGCCCCCGGCGATCAGCGCCTTCTGCCCATCGACCTCGGTGACCAGGCGGCTGGACAGTTCGCGGGCGACCGACTTGATCTGGGCGGGTCCCACCGCCAGCGAACCCGCCGAGTGCGAGCCCGACGGGTCCAGGCTGGAGCCCGCGCCCTTGAACTGCGCGAGCAGAGCCTGGTCCTCGTCGGCGCGCTCCTGCTGCTGCTTGATCTCGCCCAGGCGCTTCTCGGCGCGCTCCAGTTCGGATCGCTCGGCCGGGGTGAAGCCGTTACCACGCTTCTCGACCTTCTCGATGAGTTCCATCGAGGACTTGATGAGCGCCTCGCGCTCCTGCTTGATATCCATGCGAATGCACCTCTGTGCGTCGTCCACGCCCCGGCCGGATACGGGCGGGGGCATGGGGGGTGAAAGGGGGGAATCCGCTCCCGTTCGCTGGGCGGGCGCTTGGTGGCTGGCCGCCTCGACCCTGGGGGGAGGCTGGCGGACCACGTCCGGCGCTGGCCGCTGTCGGTGCGGTGGTGTCCCAGACCCCGGGGTGATCAACCCCCGGGGGGCGGGTGACTACGTACTGCTCGGAGCCTTTCGCGCTGGCGGCCGGAATCCGGCTTCGCGGGCGCGGGGGAGGCTCCACCCTCCACTCTACCGCTGTAGGAGGTGGGGACATAAGGGTCAGGCCTCGTCCTCGGACCCGGCGTGGTAGTCCGCCGCGATCTCCAATGCCTGCGCCGGGTCCCGGTTGGCAGCCAGCGCCAGCGCGGAGTTGCCGACCGTGTAGGTGGCGACCAACAGTCGCATCAGTTCGCGGGTCGCGTCGGTCTCGCCCGCCAGGGCCTGCCGATAGACGCCCAGCAGGTGGGTGTGGACCATCTCGCTCAGGTCCTCATCCACCACTCGGGTGCTCAGCAGGGTCTGCACGAGCCGGATGTCGGCGCTCGTGATGCCGTCGTTTTTCATCGGAATACCTCTTTCGACTATCTCCGTTGCTCTCCGACGGCCTCGGAGGGCGAGAGCGGGGGTGAATGGGGGTCGGAGCCTGCGAGCGTCTCGGAGAGGCTCTCGGATCGGGTTTCGAGTAAACTGTCGTTACTAATCGACCGGCCGGCCGACTTCGGGGGGAGAAGCCGCGATCATGCGCCGGTCAGGGCGGCAATTCGAATTGTCACGGTTCGAACCCCCCTACCAGATTCTGCTATTGCGGCCCAGCCCGAGCGGTGGTGGTCCATCCCCACGGGCGATGTTGCAGGAGCGGTGGCTCGGGCGCAGGTTCCCCACATCGAGCGCCAGTTCCGGGTGGGTCGATACCGGAAGGAAGTGGTCCACGTGGAACGCGTCGGGGTGCAACCCCGGGTCCTGGTCGTACAGGATCGGTTGGCCGCAGAGCCAGCACGGGTCCTCGCGGCGCTCGCACTCGGCACGGAATCTCGCGGCGATTGCTCGCCACCCTCGGTCGCCACGGTTGAACTTCGTCATTTCATGCCACCTCGTCTTCATCTCGCCCCAGTTCGACCCAGTCGCCACCACCGCGCCCGTTAATCGCCCCACGGACCACGCGACCACCGGTTACGCCGTAATCTCCGATCGTCGCGGCGCGCTCGGACCATGCGCGACACTGCGTTATGACGGGACACTGGGTTCGGCAGATTCGGGCGGCCCGCTCCTGCCGGGCGAGTCGCGCTCGCTCGCCCTCGCCGGCGATGGTCCTGTCCCAGAGTGGCTGCCGACCAACACAGGCCCCGCGCTCCATCCATGGTTCCGGGGCCGGCAAGATACCGCGCGCCGGGTACACCTGGTCGCGTTCGGTTCGCTTGACCGGCGTGGGCCACTCACTCAGTTCCCAGTTCCTGGCCATGTCATCGCCCCGTCTCGTCGTCGTGTCCGTGGTCGTTGCCCGTATCTGCCCCTGCCCCCGCCCCCTGGGGGCGGTTGTTTGGCAGGGGTACTGGGTCGCGTGTCGCCCATACGACCTCGGGTCGGGAGTGTTCGGTCATGTCTGCCTCCTGGGCGTCGTTGGTGTGGGCTCCGGCCTGGTTGGCGGGAGCAGGAGAGGGTGTCGGACGTGGTAACTGGGTAAGGAGGGGGGACGATGGGGGACCGTCCCCCATCCCCCTGCGCGGCGTCTTTTTCATGGGAAACACCCTTTGTGTTTTGGTTTTGGATTCTTAGGGCAGACTTACTGCCTCGGAACGGGAGGGGAGGGGGGGACACGTCCCCCCCTGTCCCCCCTATCTGCACAGGCTCACCTCCACCCGTCCGTGGTCGCCCTCGGTGACGGTCACGGTGCCCGCGTCGACCAGTCGGGCCAGGGCGTCGTCGATCAATGGCTTGATGTCAGGGCGCAGACCGTCCTTGCGAATGAGGCTTCGGGTCGCCGTCCCGCCCTTGCGCTCCAGGTACCCCGTGATCCGCTGGGCGGCGCGTTTGATGTCGTCTTCCTCGGTGACCTCGCGAGCAGCGACGGACCGGTGCCCCGCCGCCCGTCCGCGTTGGATCGACTCCTGGCGGGCGTTCTTGGCCAGCACCTCCTGGGCCTCGGCGCGGGTGCGGTCCGAGACCGCCTTGACGACCCCCGCCAGTTCCCAGTCCTCGTCGGTGACCCCATCGCGCCGGCCGTTCAGCCACATCAGCCCGGCGGCGATCTTCAACCGAACCAGAAACCAGTGACCCTCCAGCGGATCGACGTCAGCCGCGCCGGCGATGGATCGGTCGAGTCCTGCGCTGCGGTCTTGGTGGATCGCGTCCCGGACGGCCTGGGGCACGTCGAGGGTGTGCCACTCGATCCGCTCGACCGGCAGGTGCAACTTGAGCAGTCCCAGGTCCTCGCGCTCGACACCGTCGTCATCCGGTTCAGTGACCAATACACCCCGACCAGGCCACTCCGGCAGATCCAGGGGCGGGGGTTCGTCCGGCAGACTGCGGGGCCGATTCAGGTCGTTGGTCGGCATCCACAGGAACCGTTGGGGGGTGCCCCCGCTCGTTTCCTCGAACAACGCGCCCGCCTGTCCCGGCTGGACTCCAGTCACCAGGCACATACGGAACCGGTGCGGCTCGATCCGCAGTTTCTTGGTCTGGTCGGAATAGGCGAACCCGAGTTCCTCACCGGACCACGCCGCCCGCAGTTCGGGCATGAGCGTCGAGCCGGACCGCCGGCCCAGGTTCGCCAGAGTGTCGATCTCCGACACGTTGAACAGCACTGAGTTCCGCAGCGGGTGCTGAATCGGGGTCTTCCCCCGGGGCGTGTTTATCCAGGCGTACTCCTTCGGGATACCCTCGCCGGACCCCGGCTTCACCGTGTGCACTCGGGGGGTGGTCTGTAGCAGATCTCGGGCGACCCCATCGGAGGCACCCTTGCCACTGCCCGATGGGCCGACCACCGCCACGAACGTGTTGAGGCTGGCTACTGAACCCACGATTGGGGGCAGGACCACGGTCGGCGGGATGACCGCCACGGCCCGGGCGAGTACATACCCGAAGGTTGACCAGGGGGCGGTCAAGCGTGCCCGGGCGAAGTCGCGGATCGTGCGCAACTCGGGGCGCGACTCCCAGAACTCATCCTCGTCGAGCGCGACTACATCCGCCAGGCTCTCCGCGACCTTCATGACGTCACCACCTGCGTGCGGGCGGCGCTGGCCTCGCAGGTGGCGATCTCGTCCTCGTCCAGCCCGACCGCCAGGGCGGCCCGCCAGATCTGGCCGAGGAACCCCCGCAACTCGGCGCCGGCCAGTCCGGACTCATAGGCGCGGCAGAAGGCCCAGAACGCGGAGGCGTTGCGGTTGCCCTTGGACGCGGCCCAGACCGTCGACGCCACCCGCATCTGGCGGTCCACCGGCCACGCCTTGGGGTCCCCTGCGCCCGGGTGTCGCCCGGTGGGGGTGGGGGTCGCCGTGACCAGTTCGATGAGCCAACCGGGAGCCTCGCACATGGCGCGGGGCGAGGTCAGTCGGTAGTGGACACCGCTCGGGTGCAGGCTCCCCGGGGCGACTACCAAACCACGGATCTTGAGGTCCGCACCGGGCACGCGGGTGTTGTTCCCGCCAGAGAGCACGCCCGGCAGGCGGTAATATAGGTGGCGACCTCGGCCGGTCGAGACCTCCATAGTTCGCGGGAGCAGGTAACCCTGGTCGTCCATCCATCCGGCGAACGCTGTCTCGTCGTCCACGTCGACGACCAGGTGTTCCCCCAGTAGGACCGCCCCGATGTTGGCGTTCGGGTACTCGGTAGCCCACCGGCGGATCTGGGCTCGGTCACGTGTCGCACACTGCACCCACCCGGCAAACATGGGGCGCTTGGTGCGGGGTGCGACCGGCACGACGTGCAGGCCCATCAGGGCCAGCCTCGCGGCGTGGTCGCCCCACGGCTTGGGGTGTATCTTGGGCATCTCATCCTCTGTTCTGGCAGGTCCGGATTCGTGTGTTCTGGGGGTTCCGTAAATAGACGGTGGAGAGCGCAGACGGTAAAATAGAAAGGGCATTTCATCCTCTTTCGGGGGTTCTGTTGGCGGTCGGGATTGGGTCCCTGGCCGGCGTAGAGGGTCGATCTCTTACGAGGTCGGCCCTCAACGCCTATTCGGGGGTTGTGGGTCCGAGCGAGTCGAGTAGGCCAGCGTTGATTTGCTCCGGGCCTCTGCGGCCTCGCGCTCCTGCGCCAGGCGACGCTTGCGGGCTCGCTTCTTCTCGGCCCCAGAGCGATTGCGGCTCACGCCGCGACCTCCTGGTCCTCATGCTCGATCCGGTCACGCTTTCCCGAGTTGCAGCCGAAGTGGCCGGCTTGCACGTTCGCTGGGGTGTCGTCGCCCCCACGCGACAAGGGCACGATGTGGTCGATGGAAGGTGCGTCCGGGCGGACCTGGCCGAGCAGCCTCGGGTCGATGGGCTCCGCACAGATCCCGCAGATCCAACCGTCGCGCTCAAATATCGCTTGACGGGTATAGGGCTCCTGCTTGGCGTTGGCCTTCAGTCGGTGGTAGCGAATGAAACCAGCCTTTCGCTGGGCGCGGACCCGCTCGCGGTACTCGGGGTCGTTCGCCCAGCGCCTCGCGTGGTACTCCCGATTGAAAGAGTAAATCTTGTCACGGTTGGCCTCTCGCCAGGCCCTCCTGCGGGCGGCGTTCTTTTCGCGGTTGGCGTTGTACCAGCCCTGTTTATGAGTGGACTTGCAGACCTTGCACTGAGTTTGGTGACCGTCTCGGGTCCCGGTGTTCCGGTGGTACTCGGTCAGGGGCTTGACTTCACCACACTTAGTGCACGGCTTGGTGTCGGTCGGTGCGGGTTCCACCCGCTCGGCCTCTAGGCGCCTGACGTGGGTCTTTCGCTGGGCACTCCGACAGGCTTTGCACTGGGAAGATCGGCCGTCTGTCGACTTCGCGTTTCGGTAGTACTCGGCCAGGGGTTTGACCTCGCCACACTTGGTGCAGGCCTTGGTATCGGTCGTCGGGGGCACGATTCGCTCGGCGGCGACCCTCTCGCGGTACCAGGCTTTCTGGGACGCGAGAACGCACGCCTTACACCGGGCGTAGTGGCCATCCCGGCTCGCGGCCTTCCGGTGGTAGTCGGTCAGGGGTTTGGTCTCATCGCACTTGGTGCACCGCTTGGCGGTCGCGGTGGTCATGCCGCCTCACCACCACGCCGAAGCCAGGCGACGACCTCGTCGGCGCGGTAGAACACGCGGACTCCGGCCTTCACCCAGGGCGGTCCACTACGCCTGTAGCGACGGACGCGCAGTGCGCTTTCGGTGGTGTGCAGGTACTCGGCGGTCTGGGCGGGGGTCCAGAGTTCGGGTACGTCGGTCTCGTTTGCCATGGGGGTCCCTCCTGGGGTCTCGGTGGTGTTCCCGGCCTATCGGGAACGTGGCTCCCCCATTAAAGCACGCCGTGTTCCTGGGCGCAAGGGAACATGGTCGCCGGACCGCCGCGATGTCACTTGTCCCGAGGGAACACGGCGTGATAAGATGGTAACTGCAGGTCACCTCGGGGAACCGCCCCCACCGAGTCCCCAAGGAGGACACCATGAACGCCAAGCAGATCGCCCGGATCGAGAACCTGAACGACCGCATCATCAACGCCAAGAGTTTCTCCGCCGAGAGCCGCGCCCGCGACGCGATGAACGCCTACATGGAGCGCCTCATGGACAGTGGCGTTGCCCCCGAGGCGATCATGGACGTCGTCCACCCCGCTTGATCAACCCCCACCCCAAACCCCCCAGCCCCACGAAAGGACACGCCATGCCCCGCTTGACCCCAGACCTCGCCGCCAAGGTCGACGCCACCGAGACCGACCTGCGCCGGATCATTGGCCGCAACGCCCGCAGGATCCGACTCGCGGCCAGCGCCCACCTGGAGCAGGTCGCGCACACCGCCAAGCGCTACGGCCTGCCCTGGACCATCGGTCGGGTCTCGGACCTGGAAGCCGGACGAATCGACGCGAAGGTCGAGACCCTGCTGTCGCTGGCCCTGACACTCGGTGAGGTCCGGGGCGAGCCTGTGGCCCTGACCGATCTGCTGGACCATGACGCGCCTGTCCTGGTCAACGGGCGGGAGGTCGCCAACCTGACCGGGGCGGTCCGGGGCGAACCGGTGACCGAGTCCGAGGGCCAGCGCCTGCACGACGAACTGAACAGTGGCGACCCGGCGCAGGTGGCCCGAGACACCGCAGCGCTCGCGGACCGCCGGGCGGCGAAGTCGGTGGGCGTCGACCTGGACACCTTGGTCGCCACGGCCGTCGAACTGTGGGGCCACAACCTGTCGGTCGAGCGGGACCTGCGGGCGGACGGCGAAACCAACACCGCCGCACGAGGCAACATCACCCGCGACCTGCTCGGCGAGGTCCGCCGGCACCTGGGCCTGTGACCCACTCACCCCACCTGCCCCCGAGCGCCTCGGACCGTGTCCCGGGCCTCGACACCCGGCGAGACGCCGCCAGGCCTGCGGGAGCAAAGAGAGATACCAGAGAGACACCATGTCGATCCACAAGATGACCAAGCCGGACGGTTCGGTGCGGTGGCAGGTCCGCTGGCGCACCGCCGACGGCACCCAGCGCAAACGCTCGTTCAAGACCAAACGCGACGCCGCCCAACACGAGGCGTCCGTGACCACCGCGCTCTACCGGGGCGAGTACATCGACACCGCCGCGTCTCGCGGAGTGACCGTGGACCAACTGCAGGAGCGCTGGCACGCCCAGATCTCGGGCCACCTCAAGGCAACCACGCTGGTCTCGCGGGAGTGGACCTATCAGACCCACATCCAGCCCAAGTGGGGAGAGGTCCCGATCAATCGGGTCCAGCCCTCGGACCTCAAGGCCTGGGTCGCGACCTTGCGCAAGGACGGAGTCAGTCCGGCCACCCTCGCGAAGGTGGTGTTGGTCCTGCGGCAGATCCTGGAGGTCGGAGTGGAGGACAAACAACTCGCCTCGAACCCCGCCGCCGGGTTGAAGGCGCCGGCTCCCGACCACGTTGACAAGGGATACTTGACGCATCAGCAGTTGGACCGGCTGGCGGACGAGGTAGGGGAGCAGCACACCACCCTCGTGCTGTTCCTGGGATATTGCGGACTCCGGTGGGGCGAGGCTGCCGCTCTTCGCCTGGCCGACTATGACGCGCTCCGGGCTCGCGTCAACGTGTCGCGGTCGGTCGCGGAGGTCAAGGGCAAGCAGGTGTTCTCGAACCCAAAGACCGGCGAGCGGCGCAGTGTGCCGGTGCCCCGGTTCCTGGTCGAGCGGCTCGCCGGCGAGTGCGAGGGCAAGACCCGCGACCAACTCATCTTCGGCGGGGGAGACGTACCGGTGCGGATCTCCACCTGGAGGCCGCGAGTGTTCAACAAGGCGGTGGCACGGTGCCGCGAGGTCGACCCCGAGTTTCCGGCGCGACTCACCCCGCACTCGTTGCGCCATACCGCCGCGTCACTGGCGGTCCAGGCGGGCGCGTCGGTGTTGGTGGTCTCCAGGCTCCTGGGGCACTCGCGACCCTCGGTCACCCTCGACGTATACGCCGGGCTATGGGACCAGGACCTGCAGGCGGTGGCCGGGGCGCTGGACGCCGAGCGCTCACGCGCCCTCGCTGCGCCCCAAACAGAACTGCGGCGAAGCCCGTAAAGGACTTCGCCGCAGGTCATACATGGTGCGCGATACTGGGTTCGAACCAGTGGCCTCTTCCGTGTCAGGGAAGCGCTCTCCCGCTGAGCTAATCGCGCGGGGGTCTCCGACCGGGTCGATCCGGTGTGGAGGTGGAGACGGGAATCGAACCCGTGTTGACGGCTTTGCAGGCCGCTGCCTCACCACTCGGCCACTCCACCGCAAAGGTATCGAGCCTGGTGAGGACATCCTGGCTCCTCGATCCCTCCGAGCGGATGACGGGATTCGAACCCGCGACCCTCACCTTGGCAAGGTGATGCGCTACCAGCTGCGCCACATCCGCATCGCTTCCCGGCTCGCTCTCGCTTACCGCGTTGCGAGAATGAACATTAGCCCAACGGATTCTCGGAACACAAATCGGGTGCCGGAAACAGCCTGTCGCCTGCACGGAAGTCGTATCGGCGCGGACGAGGCGCCTCCCGAATTGGGCGGGGGCGCCGCGCTTGCTAGAGTGTCCCGGTGTCCGGCGGTCGTCGCCGGGACCGCGGTCCTATAGCTCAGCGGAAGAGCGCTCCGTTCACACCGGAGAGGTCACTGGTTCGAACCCAGTTAGGACCACCGCAGGCCGAGAGCCCCCATCGATCCCGGTGGGGGCTCTCGTTCGTCAGCGGGCGGGGCGGACCTCGTGACCGCGCACCGCGTGGGCCCGGGTACCGGCGGGAAGCCCGGATCCGGCCCCGCGAGCGGGTCCGGGTCCCGTCGGGGCCGACGGGTACGATGATCGGGTCATGGTGCGTAGACACGCGCCGCCCGCAACCGAGGAGAGCTCCCCGTCGTGTCCGAGAACCGCAGTCCGGAAGTCACCGCCGTCGCGACGGGACCGGGCACCGCGACGACCGTGATCCCGGCAGGAGAGCCGGCGGGCAAGGTGCTGGCACAGCGCGAACTGCAGTCCCGCGGCGGCCCGGAGACCATCGTGGTGGTCCGGGATCCCGAGGGGCGACTGCGTGACCTGTCGTGGGCCCCGGACGCGGACACCGAGGTGGGGCTCGTCCGTGCGGACACCGAGGACGGCCGCTCGGTGATCCGGCATTCCTGCGCGCACGTGCTCGCGCAGGCGGTCCAGGACAAGTTCCCCGAGGCGAAGCTGGGGATCGGCCCGCCGGTGGACAACGGCTTCTATTACGACTTCGACGTGGCGGAGCCGTTCACCCCCGAGGACCTCAGGGACCTCGAGAAGCGGATGAAGAAGATCATCAAGACAGGCCAGCGCTTCTCCCGGCGCGAGTACGCCTCGCTGGACGAGGCGCGCACGGAACTCGCCGGGGAGCCCTACAAGCTCGAGCTGGTCGAGGACAAGGGACGCGCGGACGCGGACGGCTCGGACGTGGCCGAGGACGCCGAGATCATGGAGGTCGGTGCCGGCGCGCTGACCGCCTACGACAACCTCAACCCGCGTACGGGGGAGGTCGTCTGGTCGGACCTGTGCCGTGGCCCGCACACCCCGACCACCAAGTTCATCCCGGCGTTCACGCTCACCCGGTCCTCGGCGGCGTACTGGCGGGGCGATCAGGCCAACGCCGGTCTCCAGCGCATCTACGGCACCGCGTGGGAGACCACCGAGGCCATGGACGCCTACCTCGACCGGCTCGCGGAGGCCGAGCGACGGGACCACCGCCGGCTGGGTACGGAGCTGGACCTCTTCAGCTTCCCCGACGAGATCGGCTCCGGGTTCCCGGTGTTCCATCCGCGGGGCGGGATCATCCGCAACGAGATGGAGCAGCACTCGCTCAGGCGCCATCTCGCCGCCGGGTACTCGCTGGTCAACACGCCGCACATGACCAAGGGCGACCTGTTCCGCAAGTCCCAACACCTGAGCTGGTACTCCGAGGGCATGTTCCCGCCGATGATCGTGGACGCGGAATACGACGCGGAGGGTAACGAGACCAAGCCCGGCCAGGATTACTACGTCAAGCCGATGAACTGCCCGATGCACAACCTGGTCTTCGATTCCCGCGGTCGTTCGTACCGGGAGCTGCCGCTGCGGATGTTCGAGTTCGGCACCGTGTACCGCTACGAGAAGTCGGGCGTGATCCACGGCCTGACCCGCGCCCGGGGGTTCACGCAGGACGACGCGCACATCTACTGCACCGAGGAGCAGATGGAGGGCGAGATCGCCTCCGTGCTGTCCTTCATCATCTCGCTGCTGCGAGACTACGGGCTGGAGGACTTCTACCTGGAGATCTCGTCCAAGGACCCCGAGAAGTATGTGGGCAGCGACGAGTTGTGGGAACGCGCCACCGAGACACTGCGCCGGGTGGCCACCAACTCGGGCCTCGAGCTGGTCCCGGACCCGGGCGGCGCGGCCTTCTACGGTCCCAAGATCTCCGTCCAGGCGCGCGATGCGATCGGCCGGACGTGGCAGATGTCCACTGTGCAGCTGGACTTCAACCTGCCCGAGCTGTTCGACCTCACCTACAACGCCGCCGACGGGAGCAAGAAGCGTCCGGTGATGATCCACCGGGCACTGTTCGGGTCGATCGAGCGGTTCTTCGCGGTGCTGCTCGAGCACTACGCGGGCCTGTTCCCCGCATGGCTCGCCCCGGTACAGGTCGTGGGGATCCCGGTGGCGGAGGCGCACGAGAAGCACCTCGAGGACGTGATCGACGAGCTGCGTGGCCGGGGCATCCGCGCCGAGTTGGATCTGGCGGACGAGCGGATGCAGAAGAAGATCCGCACCCACACCACGGGCAAGGTGCCGTTCATGCTCCTCGCCGGGGACCGTGACGTCGAGGCCGGGGCCGTGAGCTTCCGGTTCCCGGACGGCACACAGCTCAACGGCGTCTCGCGCAACGCCGCGATGGACAAGATCAGCTACTGGGTCAACTCGCGCCGCAACGACGTACCCACCGCGGAGCGCGTGTGAGTCGCGCGGAGGCAGGCGGGGACGAGACCTACGTCCAGCGGGGCGTCGGCGAGGACACGCTGCAGCTGCTGTGGGCGCCGTACCGCATGTCCTACATCGCGGAGCCCCGCACCGCGCCGGCCGAGGGGATGACGGGCGAACCGTTCCTCGACATCCCCCGGATGAGCGACGAGGACGGGCTCATGGTCGCGCGCGGCGAGCACGTATACGTGGTGCTCAACCTGTACCCGTACAACCCCGGGCACTCGATGGTGGTCCCGTACCGCAAGGTCGCGGACCTGGAGGACCTCAGCGACGACGAGTCCCGGGAACTGATGTCCTACACGCAACACCTGCTCCGGGTGATCAAGTCCGTGTCGCGGCCGGATTCGTTCAACGTGGGGCTCAACCTCGGGAGCGCGGCGGGGGGGTCGCTCTCGGAGCACCTGCATCAACATGTCGTGCCGCGCTGGATCGGTGACGCCAACTTCATCACCGTCACCGGTGGGACCAAGGTCCTGCCGCAACTGCTGCGTCAGACCCGCGAACTGCTGGCCGAGGCCTGGCCCGTCACCGGGCCCGGGCCTCCGCGCCCCGGGCCCGAACACACCTGAGAAGTGGGAGACTAATGCTCAGCGAGTACGGACGGTCCGGCGTCACGCGGGTGGCGCACCCCTTCGCGACCCTCCTCGTGCGGGCCGGGGTCACGGCCAACGGGATCACCCTCACCGGCCTGCTGCTGACCTGCGCGGCAGCCGTCGGCCTCTTCGGGACCGGTCACCTCGTCGTGGGCGCTATCGTCATCGGCCTGTGCACCCTCCTGGACCTGGTCGACGGCGCGGTCGCCCGGGCGAGCGACGGGGGTTCGGCATACGGGGCGCTCGTCGACGCGGTCTCGGACCGCGTCGCCGACGGCGTCATCCTCGCCTCGCTCCTGTGGTGGCTCGTCGAGACCGACCCCGGGAACTCCTACGCGCTGCTGGTGCTGCTCGCCTGCCTCGTGCTCTCCCAGGTGGTCTCCTATTCCAAGGCGCGCGCCGACGCGGGCGGGTTGCGGACCCCGGGCGGTCTCATGGAGCGGGCCGACCGGCTGGTCGTGATCCTGGTGGGCGCGGGACTGGAGGGACTCGGGGTCCCGTGGTCGCTCGAGGTGGCGCTGACCGTGGTGGCGGCCGGGAGCCTGATCACGGTGGCCCAACGGATGTGGGGCGGTCGCGCCGACTACTTCGCGCGGCGGACGGAGATCGACGAGGGCACGGTGGAGCGCTGATGGCCACCGTGACGGAACGACTCACGGACCTCGGCTACGCGGCGGGATGGGCGGCCGTCCGTGCTCTGCCCGAGCCCGTCGCCCGCACACTGTTCCGCGCCGGCGCGGACGTCGCGGCCCGGCGTCAGGACGAGAACTCGCAACTCCGCAGGAACCTGTCGCGTGTTCTCGGCGTGGCACCGGCCGACGTCCCGGATGATCTCGTGCGGGACGCGCTGCGTTCCTATGCACGCTACTGGCGCGAGGCGTTCCGCCTGCCCTCGACCGACCACGAGGCGGTGGCGCGCGAGATGGACCGGACGATCGACGGGGTTGAGCACCTCGACGCCGCGCTCGAGAAGGGGCGCGGCGCCGTGGTCGCCCTCCCACACTCGGCGAACTGGGACCGCGGCGGGACGTGGCTCGCCCGCCGGTACGGCACGTTCGCCACCGTCGCCGAGCGGCTCAAGCCGGAGTCTCTCTACCAGCGCTTCCTGGCCTACCGGGAGGGCCTGGGCTTCACCATCATCCCGCACAGCGGGGGAGGCACCCCGCCGCTCGCCCGCCTGGAGGAGTTCCTCGCCGGTGGCGGTGTGGTCTGTCTCCTGGGGGAGCGGGACCTGCGACGCACCGGCGTCCCGGTGACGTTCTTCGGTGAACCGACGCGTATGCCCGCCGGCCCGGCGCGGCTGGCGGTGCAGACCGGGGCCCCGTTGCTGGTCGCCGAGTTCTGGTATCAGGACAAGGAGTCCATGCGGGTGCGGATCCACCCACCGATCGACGTCTCCGGTGGTATCGAGGCCGCGACGCAGGCGATGGCCGACACGTTCGCCGCCGGGATCGCGCGCCACCCCGAGGACTGGCACATGCTCCAGCCCCTGTGGCTCGACGACCTCCCCGCCGACCGTCGTGCGCATCTCGGGGGCTGAGCCGGGCATGCGTATCGGCATGATCTGCCCGTATTCCTTCGATGCGCCGGGCGGCGTGCAGGCCCACGTGGTGGACTTGTCCGAGGAGCTGCGCAGACGCGGGCACACCGTCCGGATCCTCGCCCCGGGGCGTCCGGAGAACGCGCCGGTCTCCGGGATGACCCTGGTGGGCCCGGGCGTGGCGATCCCCTACAACGGCTCCGTCGCCCGTCTGAGCTTCGGGCCGGCGACCTGGCGCGCGACCCGGCGGTGGCTGCGCGAGGAGCCGCTGGACGTGCTGCACATCCACGAGCCCAACGCGCCGGGGGTCGGGATGTTCGCGCTCGCCATGTGTTCCGGACCCATCGCCGCCACCTTCCACACCTCCACCTCCGCCTCCCTCGTGCTGGGGACCTTCGACGGGGTGCTCGCACCGTTCCTGGAGAAGATCCGCGGACGGATCGCCGTGTCGACGCTCGCCCGCCGCTGGCAGATGGAGGCGCTCGGTTCCGACGCGGTGGAGATCCCCAACGGCGTGGATGTCTCCGCGTTCTCGGGCGCGGACGGCGCGGGGGAACGGTCGACCGCTCCCACCGTTGCGTTCCTCGGACGGTACGACGAGCGCCGCAAGGGGATGGACGTGTTGGTCGACGCCCTTCCCACCGTGCTCGAGAAGGTGCCGGGGCTGCGGCTGCGGATCATGGGCGACGGGGACGAGTCGGCTCTGCGCGCCCGACTGCCCGCCGGTGCCCGGGCGGAGTTCCTGGGGCGCGTCGACGACGCACGCAAAGCGGCGGTCCTCGCGGGGGCGGACGTCTACTGCGCCCCGAATCTGGGGGGAGAGAGCTTCGGCATCGTCCTGGTCGAGGCCATGGCCGCGGGGACCGCGGTGGTCGCCTCGGACCTCGACGCGTTCCGGCGGGTGTTGGCCGACGGTCACTGTGGCGAACTCGCCGCCGTGGGCGACCCGGAGGCGCTCGCCCGCGCCCTGGTCACCGTGCTGTCCGACGACGAGCGGCGTGCCGCACTCCGCGCGCGCGGGTCGGAGGCGGTCCGCGAGTACGACTGGCCGGTGGTCGCCGACAGGGTGAACCGGGTGTACGAGACGATCCGCGGGCCGGGGGAGACGCTGCGTGTCCGCTGAAGTCGCCCTCATCGTCGTCGTCCTCGTGGTCGCGGTACTCGTCGCCGCCGCACTGCTCCTCGCGTACCTCACCGCCCATCGACTCGATCGACTGCACATCCGCACCGACCTCGCCCGCACCGCCCTGGCGGGGGCGCTCGGCAGACGCCATGCGGTCGCCGCCGCCGTGACACGCGAACTGACCGTGACCGCTCCGCTGATCGCGCGGGACGTCTCCGAGGCCCTGGCCGCCGCCAGGCACCATCCGGCCGACCGGGTCACCGGGGACGACCCCGCGCCCGCCCCCGGCCCGTCACAGCTGGCCGAACCGGGCGACGACGAGTCCGCGCAGGTCGAGCAGGCGGAGAACGACCTCGGGCTGCTCCTGGCGACGGTCGACCCGGCGTCACTGCCGGACGATCTGGCCGCTGAGCTCGATGACGCGTCCGACCGGGTCGCCATGGCGCGGAGGTTCTACAACGACGCCGTGCGCGACACGCGTGGACTGCGGGAACGGGCCGTCGTCAGGGGGCTCCGGCTCGCCGGACGGGCGCCGATGCCGGACTATGTGGAGTTGGTCGACGCGCCCCCGCGCCCCGGCCCGGGGGCTGCGGTTGAGGGCTCGGGGTGAGGTCGTCATACACTGGACCCCTACCGTGAGTCGTCCATGCCAGGAAAGGCCTAATCCGTGAGCGAGTCCCAGAACGCCGACACGTCGGCACCCGAGAACACCACAGGAACCGCACGGGTGAAGCGGGGGATGGCCGAGATGCTCGCCGGTGGCGTCATCATGGACGTGGTGACGGCCGAGCAGGCCAAGATCGCCGAGGACGCCGGCGCCGTGGCTGTCATGGCGCTGGAGAGGGTCCCCGCCGATATCCGTGCCCAGGGCGGCGTCGCCCGCATGAGCGACCCCGACCTCATCGACGGGATCATCGAGTCCGTCTCGATCCCGGTGATGGCCAAGGCGCGGATCGGCCACTTCGTCGAGGCCCGCATCCTCCAGTCGCTCGGCGTGGATTACGTCGACGAGTCCGAGGTGCTCACCCCGGCCGACTACGCGAACCACATCGACAAGTTCGACTTCACCGTGCCGTTCGTCTGCGGCGCCACCAACCTCGGCGAGGCGTTGCGCCGGATCACCGAGGGCGCGGCGATGATCCGCTCGAAGGGCGAGGCCGGGACCGGCGACGTCTCCAACGCCACCACGCACATGCGGCAGATCCGCCGGGAGATCCGCTGGCTGCAGAACCTCCCCTCGGATGAGCTGTACGTGGCGGCCAAGGAGCTGCAGGCACCGTACGAGTTGGTCAAGGAGGTCGCCGAGAACGGCAGGCTCCCCGTGGTGCTGTTCACCGCAGGCGGGATCGCCACCCCGGCGGACGCGGCGATGATGATGCAGCTCGGCGCCGAGGGCGTGTTCGTGGGGTCGGGCATCTTCAAGTCCGGTAACCCCTCCGAGCGGGCCAAGGCGATCGTCAAGGCGACCACCTTCCACGACGATCCGGAGGCGCTCGCGAACATCTCGCGCGGCCTGGGTGAGGCGATGGTCGGGCTCAACGTCGATGACCTCCCGGAGCCGCACCGCCTCTCCGAGCGCGGTTGGTGACCTGCGCGTGGCCAGGATCGAGGACGTCCTCGAGATCGAGCGGCTGGACCGGGACTTCTACCGGGGTCCCGCCATCCGCACGCACCTCCAGCGCACCTTTGGCGGACAGGTCGCCGGGCAGAGCCTGACGGCGGCGGTGCGGACCGTGGACGACGACAAGCACGTGCACTCGCTCCACGGCTACTTCATCCGCCCCGGCCTGCCGAAGGTGCCGACGATCTTCCATGTCGACCGGATCCGGGACGGGCGCAGCTTCGCGACCCGCCGTGTCACGGCCATCCAGGAGGGCGAGGCCATCTTCTCGATGTCGGCGTCGTTCCACCTGCGTGATCAGGAGGGGATCGAGCACCAGGACCCCATGCCCCCGGTGATCGACCCGGAGGAGATCCCCGCGCCCCAGGTCGAGGATCTCGACGACGCGCACAAGATCTTCGCCGAGGAGTGGCAGCAGTGGGACATCAGGATCGTCCCTCGTGACCGCCTGGAGACGTCGCGGGCCCTGGCGTCCCAACAGCGGGTGTGGTTCCGCAGTGTGGAACCGCTCCCGGACGACCCCAACTTCCACGTGTGCACCCTCGCCTACATGTCGGATATGACGCTGCTCAGCTCGGCCAAGGTGGCGCACCCGGGCGAGCCCACCCAGGACGCCTCGCTCGATCACGCCATGTGGTTCCTCCGGCCCTTCCGTGCCGATGACTGGCTGTTGTACGACCAGACTTCGCCGTCGGCGTTCGGCGGCAGGACGCTGACCCAGGGCCGCATCTTCGACCGGTCGGGCCGGCTGGTGGCAGCGGTGACGCAGGAGGGGCTGTCGCGTCGTCTGCGCCCGGGCGCGCAGTCGTTCCCCGTGGAGACCACCTCGGGAGGGGCCGACGGCGTGGACCGGACGTGAGCGCCGCGGCGCCCACGGTCGGTGTGCTCGCCCTCCAGGGTGACATCGCCGGGCACCTCCGCCACCTGGAGCGTGCAGGTGCCCGGGCGGTGGCGGTACGGCGCCCCGGCGAACTCCGTGAGGTGAACGGCCTGGTCCTGCCTGGCGGCGAATCCACGGCGATGAGCAGGCTCCTGGACGCCCACGGGATGCAGGGCCCGGTCGCGGAACGCCTCGGCGACGGGCTGCCCGTCTACGGGTCCTGCGCGGGGATGATCCTGCTGGCCTCGCTGGTGCTCGACACCCGCCCGGACGCCGGCTGGTTCTCCGCGATCGACATGACCGTCCGGCGCAACGCGTTCGGGAGACAGGTCGACTCGTTCGAGACGGACCTGGCCATCCCGCCGCTGGGGCCGGAGCCGATGCGCACCGTGTTCATCCGCGCCCCCTGGGTCGAGACCGTGGGCCCGGATGTCGACGTGCTGGCGTCCGTGCCCACGTCCGACGGCCATGACCGCATCGTCGCCGTGCGTCAGGGGCACGCCCTGGCGACCGCGTTCCACCCCGAGGTGACCGATGACGTGCGCATGCACCGGTACTTCCTCGACATGATCGCGGGTGCGACCTCGTAGACTGGATCGCCAGCGAGTTCGCGACAACCCAGACCCCCGGAGGGCGGATCAAGACATGGCAGGGCATTCCAAGTGGGCCACCACCAAACACAAGAAGGCGGCGATCGACGCCAAGCGCGGCAAGCTCTTCGCCAAACTCGTCAAGAACGTCGAGGTGGCCGCCCGGACGGGCGGTGGTGACCCGGCCGGGAACCCGACGCTGTACGACGCCATCCAGAAGGCTAAGAAGAACTCCGTCCCGGCCGACAACGTCGAGCGCGCGCGCAAACGAGGCGCCGGTGAGGAGGCGGGCGGTGCCGAGTGGGAGACGATCCTGTACGAGGGCTACGGTCCGAACGGCGTGGCGCTGCTCATCGAGTGCCTGACGGACAACCGGAACCGCGCCGCCGGGGAGGTCCGGACGGCCATGACCCGCAATGGCGGCAACATGGGCGATCCGGGATCCGTGGCGTACCTGTTCACGCGCAAGGGGGAGATCCTCCTCGAGAAGGGAGAGCTCGAGGAGGACGATGTCCTCATGGCGGTTCTGGAGGCAGGGGCCGAGGAGGTCAACGACCTCGGTGAGCGGTTCGAGGTCGTGTGCGAGCCCACCGATCTGGTGCAGGTCCGCACCGCGCTGCAGGAGTCCGACATCGACTACGAGTCGGCCGAGGCCGGCTTCCGGGCGTCGGTGGAGGTCACGGTCGACGCCGACGGGGCCGAGAAGGTCTTCCGGCTGATCGACGCGTTGGAGGACTCCGACGACGTGCAGAACGTGTACTCCAACGTCGACATCCCCGACGACGTGCTGGCGAGCGTGGACTCCTGACCCGCCCGCCACTGATAGGGTGTCGAACGTAGGTTCTATCGGCTTTCGGCGGAGGTGGGCGGATGCGCGTCATGGGGGTGGACCCCGGCCTGACCAGATGTGGGCTCGCGCTCATCGAGACCCGGCCCGGTCGCGCGGTGACCGCGCTGGATGTCGATGTGGTGCGGACGGCGTCGGACGAGGTGCTCGAACGCCGGCTCCGCACCGTTCACGAGGTCGCCGACGAGTGGATGGGGATCCATCGGCCGGATGTCGTGGCGATCGAGCGGGTGTTCGCCCAGAATCAGGTCTCCACCGCCATGGGGACCGCGCAGGCCGCAGGGGTCGTCGCGCTCGCGGCCGCGTACCGGGACCTCCCGGTCGCCTTCCACACCCCGTCCGAGGTGAAGGCGGCGATCACCGGCAGCGGCCGCGCTGACAAGAAGCAGATGACGCTGATGATCACGCGGATCCTGGGGCTGCAGAAGGCCCCGAGCCCCGCGGACGCCGCCGACGCGCTCGCGTTGGCGGTGTGTCACGCCTGGCGCGCTCCCATGCAGGGGAGGGTCGCCGCGTACGACTCCCGGATCGCCCGGGGTCGCGCGGGCTTCGAGGCCAAGGTGGCCGTCGGCCGCGCGGCTGCGGAGGAGAGCCGGCGGAGCCGAGGGACGTCAGCGGATCAGGAACGTGCCAGGGCGGCGGCCCGGGCCATGGGACGAACGAAGGGAGTTCGCTGGTGATCGCCTCGATCCGGGGGACGGTGGTGGAGATCGGTCTCGACCGCTGTGTGATGGAGACGTCGGGAGTGGGAGTGCTGGTACACGCCACCCCGGCCGCTCTGGCCGGGCTGCGCCGCGGCACCGAGGGTGCGCTGTACACGGAATTGGTGGTGCGGGAGGACTCGCTCACGCTGTTCGGGTTCGATTCCGTCGAGGCCAAGGAGCTCTTCACCACGGTGCAGTCCGTCTCCGGCATCGGCCCCCGGCTCGCTCTCGCGATCCTCGCGACACTCGAGCCCCCCGAGCTGGTCCGCGCTCTGGGGGCGGGTGACGTCAAAGCCCTGACACGCGTGCCCGGCGTGGGCAAGCGGACCGCCGAGCGGATGGCCCTCGAGCTCAAGGACAAGGTCGGTCCGGCGACCGATCCCGGTGCGCCCGAGGTGCCGGCCGCCAGCGCCGCCGGCTCGTCGGCAGCGGAGGTCTCCGAGGCCCTCGAGGGCCTCGGGTTCTCCTCTGCCGAGGCAGAGAAAGCCGCGACCGCGGTCCTCGAGTCCGCCCCGGAGCTGGAGCCGGCCGAGGCGCTCCGGCTGGCGCTGCGATCGCTCGGGAAGCGCTGATGGAGGGCTTCGAGGGCACGGGCGGCCATCCCGGGGGCGGAGAGGAATCCGAGGTGTCCGCCACGGCGAGCCCGTTCGATTCGGACATCGAGGGGGCGCTCCGGCCCCGACACCTGGACGAATTCATCGGCCAGGCGACCGTCCGAGAGCAGTTGGGGCTGGTCCTCACCGCGGCCACGCAGCGCGGGGTCGTCCCGGACCACCTGTTGTTCTCCGGCCCGCCCGGGCTCGGGAAGACGAGTCTGGCCATGATCGTCGCCGCCGAACTCGGTGGTGCGCTGCGTATCACCTCGGGTCCCGCGTTGGAGCGGCCCGGCGACCTCGCCGCGATGCTCTCCAACGTCATGGAGGGGGACGTCCTGTTCATCGACGAGATCCACCGGATCTCCCGCCCTGCCGAGGAGATGCTGTACCTGGCGATGGAGGATTTCCGGATCGACATCATGGTCGGCAAAGGGCCAGGCGCCACATCGATCCCCCTCGAGATCGCGCCGTTCACGCTCGTGGGTGCCACCACCCGGTCCGGTGCCCTCACGGGCCCGCTCCGGGACCGCTTCGGCTTCACCGCGCATATGGACTTCTACTCGGACGCAGAGCTCGCGCACATCGTGTCCCGCTCCGCGGAGATCCTGGGGACCCGGGTTGCCCGGGACGCGGCGGTGGAGATCGCCGGGCGGTCCCGGGGCACCCCCCGGATCGCGAACCGGCTGCTGCGGCGCGTCCGCGACTATGCGGAGGTGCGCGCAGACGGGGTCGTCACCGTCCCCGTCGCCCGCTCCGCGCTCGAGGTGTACGAGGTCGACGAGCTCGGCCTGGACCGTCTCGACCGCGCGGTGCTCCGCGCGCTGCTCGTCCAGCACGAGGGCGGGCCCGTGGGCTTGAGCACCCTCGCCGTCGCGGTGGGGGAGGAATCGAGCACACTCGAGGAGGTGTGCGAGCCGTTCCTCGTCCGGGCCGGACTGCTCGCGCGGACGCCCCGTGGACGTGTCGCCACGGCGGCGTCCTGGGAACATCTGGGCCTCACCCGGCCCGACGGTCCCGGTGGGCAGCCGGCCCTCCCGGTGGACGTGGACCGGCGACCCGGGCCACGCGGCTGAGCCGGGGCCTGGCATCCTCGGAACCGACCGGTCCGTGACCGGGGCCCGACGACCGGGCCCGGAGGTGGCGGACCCGAAGAGAAAGGGTCCACATGGGACTGGAAATTCTGTTGCCCCTGATGATCATCGTGCTGATCGTGCTGATGTTCGTCCAGAGCTCGAAGCAACGCAAGGCGATGAAGGCGATGCGGGAGATGCAGGACTCGCTCACCGCCGGGGACCGGGTCCTCACCACCTCGGGGCTGCAGGCCACCGTCGAGACCGTCAGCGACGACACCGTGGTGCTCGAGATCGCCCCGGGTGTCCGCACGCATTGGGACCGGCGCGTGATCCGGCAGAAGTTCGATCCGATCACGACGTCGGGGGACGGCTCGGACGGTTCGGACACCTCGGGTTCACGGACGGACGCCTCCGACCAGTAGTGTGATGAGGTCGTCCGGCCGGACGACCCCCGAGGAAGACCGAGAGAGATCCCTGTGTCACCCAGCCGCAAGCGGGGCGAGGACGCCCGTCCCAGACCGTGGTCCCTGCTGTCAGCTTTCTTCCTGCTCTTTTTCGTCATCCTCCTCGGCACCTTCGCCGTCGCCGACCGGGGCCTGGCGCCCAAGCTCGGGATCGACCTGCAGGGCGGGACCAGGGTCACGCTCATCCCTATCGGGGAACCGGACGAGCAGGACCTCCGCCTGGCCCAGGAGATCATCCGTGACCGCGTCGACGGACTCGGCGTCGCCGGCACCTCGGTGGTGATCGAGGGCAGCAACATCGTCCTCACGGTGCCCGGGGAGGATTCGAGTCAGGCCCGCGACCTCGGCGCGACGTCGCAGCTGACCATCCGTCCCGTTCTCGAGGTCCAGCCCGTCGCCGAGGGCGACGTCGAGCCCGTCGACGCCGTGGCCGGCGATCGCGATGCGGTGGAGCAGGCGGTCCGGGAGGCGCTCGAGGAGCGCCAGGGGAGCCCCCAGGAACTGATCGAGAAGCTGCCGACGTTCCGCTGCCCCGACCGGGAGATCACCGGCGGTTTCGACGACCAGTCCGAGGCGCTGATCTCCTGCGGGGAGGGCGCCAAGTACGTCCTCGGCCCCGTTCCGCTGCTCAACGGGCAGCCCGAGGGCGGCGATCGCCTCGACGGGCAGCAGATCCTCAAGGACTCCGTGTCGCACGGCTTCAGTCAGGAGTCCGGCCAGAACCAGGTCTCCTTCCGTTTCAACGCGGGCCCCGGCGAGGAGGGGAGCTCCACCTGGTCGCGCCTGACCCAGGAGAACCTCCAGCGGCAGATCGCGATCCTGATGGACGGCGAGGTCATCAGCGCCCCCGTCGTGCAGGGCGTCACCCCCGTGGGCTCGGCGACGTCCATCACCGGCGATTTCACACTCGATGAGGCCGAGACCCTCGCCGGGAACCTCCGCTACGGCGCGTTGCCGATCTCGTTCGAGGATCCCAACGTCGACAACGTGCCCGCATCTCTCGGCATGGCCTCCCTGCAGGCCGGGTTGTGGGCCGGTGCTATCGGCTTCCTCCTCGTCTTCCTGTACACGGTTCTCTACTACAGGTTGCTCGGTGTGCTCGCGTTCTTCTCGCTGGCCATCTCGTTCCTGATCACCTACATCATGATCGTGTTCCTCGGGTACACGGTGGACTACAGCCTCGACCTCGCCGGTGTGGCGGGCCTCGTGATCGGCATCGGCATGACCGCCGACTCCTACGTGGTCTTCTTCGAACGGGTCAAGGACGAGCTACGCGACGGGCACAGATTCAGATCCGCGGTGCCCCGCGGCTGGAAGAGCGCCGGTCGCACCATCCTCACGGGCAACATGGTCAGCCTCATCGGCGCCGTCGTGCTGTATCTCCTCGCCAGCGGTGAGGTCCGCGGCTTCGCGTTCACGCTCGCGCTCAGCACGGTCTTCGACGTGCTCGTGGCCTTCACCCTGATGTGGCCGATGGTCTACCTCGCCTCCACCAAGCCCCTGTTCGCCGAACCGTGGGCGAACGGCCTCGGCCGGATGGAGGCGCTGCGCGCTGATGCAGCCGACCAACGCCGTCGCCGCGCGGTCGCGGACGAGAAGAGGGAGAAGAACGACGAGGACGCCGAGACCAGAGCGCCGGGCGGGGCCGGGGGTGTCTCGGCGACGATCCGCCCGCCGGACGGGTCGACGATGTTCCTGCCGCGCCGCGACGACTCCGAGGAGGAGGGCCGATGAGCGCCCCAGCTGATACCACCGACACCTCTGCGGGGTCGGGCAGCCTGTTCAACCGTCTCTACACCGGCACCGGCGCGTTCCGCATCGTCCAGCAGCGCCGGTCCTACTACGTGCTCACCGGCGTGATCGTCGCGATCTGCCTCGCGAGCATCCTTTTCCGCGGTTTCACCTTCGGCATCGACTTCACCGGCGGCACCAAGCTGACGATGCCGGCAGGCAACGCCGACCAGGACCGGGTCTCCTCGGTGATCGAGGAGTCGATCGGGGAGGAGCCGCAGACCGTCCAGGTGGTCGGCGCAGGTGACGCACGCATCGTCGAGGCGGAGACGCAGTTCCTCTCGACTGAACAGATCCGCGACGCCAAGGTCGCGCTCTTCGAGGAGTTCCAGCCCGTCGCGGCGAACGGGGAGGTGTCGATCGAGGCGATCGGCGACTCCGCACGCAGCGAGAGCTGGGGCGGCCAGGTCACCGAGCAGGCGATCATCGCGTTGATCGTGTTCATCGCGATCGTCTTCGGCTACATGGCCTTCCGGTTCGAGTGGCGCATGTCGGTGGCCGGGATCGTCGCCCTGTTCTTCGACGTCATCACCACCGCGGGCGTCTACTCTCTCATCGGGTTCGAGGTGTCGCCGGCCACGGTGATCGGCCTGCTCACCGTCCTGGGCTTCTCGCTCTACGACACGGTGATCGTCTTCGACAAGGTCTCCGAGAACACACGCGGGATCAAGCACTCCACGGAGCGGACCTACGCCGAGGAGGCGAACCTCGGGGTCAACCAGACTCTGATGAGATCGATCCACACGACGGTTATCGGAATCCTGCCCCTGCTGGCGCTCGTGGTGATCGCGGTGTGGATCCTCGGGGTGGGCACACTCATGGATCTGGCGATCGTCCAGGTCGTCGGCATCATCACCGGCACCTTCTCCTCGATCTTCCTGGCGACGCCGCTGTTGGTGACGCTCAAGAACCGCGAGCCGGACACCAAGAGGCAGGCCGCCCGGGTAGCGGCCCGACGCGAGAAGCTCGGGGCGGCGGCATGAGTGACAGGAGCCACATGATCGACACGACCACGACCGATACCCGGGTCGACCCGGCCATCACCTCGGCGGTCGAGCGTCTGATGCGCCGCGTCGAGGACTTCCCGTCCGAAGGTGTCCAGTTCTGCGATCTCACCCCGGTCCTCGCCGACCCCGAGGGCTTCGATGCGGTCGTGGACGGGCTCGCCGCGGGGCACGAGATCGGCACCGTCGACTACGTGGCGGGGCTCGACGCCCGCGGCTTCCTGCTGGCGGGCGCCGTCGCCGTGCGCCTGCACACAGGCATCCTCGCCATCCGCAAGGCGGGGAAACTGCCGCCCCCCGTGCGCTCGCGCTCGTACGAGCTGGAGTACGGCGCGGCCACCCTGGAGCTGCCCGCGGACGGGTTGGACCTCCGGGGCAAGCGGATCCTCGTCGTCGACGACGTGTTGGCCACCGGCGGGACACTGACGGCGGCGGTCGGGCTCCTCCAGGACTGCGGTGCCATCGTCTCGGGTCTGTCCGTGGTTCTCGAGGTCCCCGGTCTCGGTGGCCGCGATAGACTGGCCGGTACACCGCTGACCTGCCTCACGGTGGCGTGACACCCGGGAGGTGGCCGACCGACCGGACCTGAGGGGAGGAGCCGGCATGACGCAACCGTACGATTCCGCCGGGGAACCCGAGGGCGCTGACGACGCGCCACGGCCGACCCCCGGCCCTTCCCGGGCGCAGCCCACCACGCAGCCGCTCCCCGTCATCCCGGCCGGACGGACGTCCGCGGGACGCAGGGTCCGGGCCCGGTGGGCCCGCCGGCTCACTTCGGGGCTGACGGTCACCTCGGTCCCCAAGGCACTCGAGCCGCTCGTCCGTGTCCACCGGACCCATCACGCCAAGGCCGACGTCGCGGTGTTGTCACGGGCGTACACCCTGGCCGAGCGCCAACACGAGGGCGTGTTCCGCAAGTCCGGCGACCCGTACATCACGCACCCCTTGGCCGTGGCCACGATCTGTGCGGAGATGGGCATGGACACCACCACTCTCGTCGCCGCGCTGCTGCACGACACCGTGGAGGACACCGACTACTCCCTCGACTCCCTGTCGACCGATTTCGGCGACGAGGTCGCTCACCTGGTCGATGGCGTGACCAAGCTCGACAAAGTCGAATTCGGGGAGGCGGCCGAGGCGGAGACGATCCGCAAGATGATCATCGCGATGGCACACGACCCCCGGGTGCTCGTGATCAAGGTCGCGGACCGGCTACACAACATGCGGACCATGCGCTTCCTGCCGCCGGAGAAGCAGGTCAAGAAGGCGCGGGAGACCCTCGAGGTGATCGCACCCCTGGCCCACAGGCTCGGGATGGCAACCATCAAATGGGAGCTCGAGGACCTGGCGTTCGCGATACTGCAGCCCAAGAAATACCAGGAGATCGTCCGACTGGTCGCCGATCGTGCCCCCAGCCGCGACGTGTATCTGGACAAGGTGGTCACCAGGGTCACGTCCGACCTGGAGAAGGCACACATCCAGTCGACGGTCGAGGGGCGCCCCAAGCACTACTGGTCGATCTATCAGAAGATGATCGTGCGTGGCCGGGAGTTCGACGAGATCCACGACCTCGTCGGGATCCGTGTCCTGTGCGACGACGTCCGTGACTGCTATGCCGCGATCGGCGTCGTCCACTCACTGTGGAAGCCCATGCCGGGGCGGTTCAAGGACTACATCGCGCAACCCAGGTTCGGTGTGTACCGGTCTCTGCACACCACGGTGATCGGGCCCGAGGGCAAGCCGCTGGAGATCCAGATCCGGACGCACGAGATGCACCGCAACGCCGAGTACGGCATCGCAGCGCACTGGCGGTACAAGGAGACCCGCGGCAAGCACGGCGGGGACGCCGCCGAGGTCGACGAGATGGCGTGGATGCGGCAGCTGCTGAGCTGGCAGCGTGAGGCTGCCGATCCGGGCGAGTTCCTCGACTCGCTGCGGTTCGAGATGACCAGCAAGGAGATCTTCGTCTTCACGCCGAAGGGCGACGTGGTCAACCTGCCCGTCGGGGCGACTCCGGTGGACTTCGCCTACGCCGTGCACACCGAGGTGGGCCACCACTGCATCGGTGCCCGCGTCGACGGGAAGCTCGTGGCGCTGGAACGCCCGCTCGTCAACGGAGAGGTCGTGGAGGTCTTCACCTCCAAGGACCCCAACGCCGGCCCCACCCTGGACTGGCAGAAGTTCGTGGTCTCCGGGCGGGCCAAGAGTTCGATCCGGCAGTGGTTCGCCAAGGAACGCCGCGAGGAGTCCCTCGAACGGGGGAAGGATCTCATCGCCCGCGAGGTGCGGCGAGGCGGGGTGCCCGTCCACAGAGTGTTCTCCAACGAGTCCCTGGCCGGGGTGGCGCGCGAACTCGGTTTCGCCGACGTCACCGCCCTCTACACCGCCATCGGGGAGAGCCACGTCTCGGCCAAACACGTGGTCGGTCGGCTCGTCGCCGCTCACGGCGGGGTCGACGAGGTCACCGAGGAGCTCGCGGACCGATCGAGGGACAAGACCCTCGCGCCCCGGTCGACGCCGGCCGGGGCCGGCGTGCTGGTGGGCGGTGTCCGGGACGTCCACGCCAAACTCTCGCGCTGCTGCACCCCGGTCCCGGGGGACGAGATCCTGGGGTTCATCACCCGCAGCGGCACGGTGAGCGTGCACCGTTCGGACTGCACCAACGCGACGGCTCTCCACCGCGAGCCGGAACGACTGGTCAAGGTGGAGTGGGCGCCGGAGGCCGGGTCGGTGTTCCTCGTGGCGATCCGTGTCGAGGCGCTGGACCGGCACCGCCTGCTGTCGGATGTGACCAAGGTGCTCGCCGACGAGAAGGTCAACATCCTGTCCGCGTCTGTGCAGACCGCGGGGGACGACCGGGTGGCGATCTCGCGGTTCACGTTCGAGATGGCCGACCCCAAACACCTGGGACACGTCCTGAGCACGGTGCGCCGGGTGGAGGGCGTGTTCGACGTCGACCGCGAGACCTCGAACTGACGCCGTCGAGGCGGCCGGCGATGTCGGCCGCCTCGACGCACGAGGTCAGGCCTCGGGCAGGCCCTGCTGACCGACCAGCTCGGCGGTCTCGATCACGACCTCCTCGGCCGGGACCTGGTTGTCCGGATCCGACGGGTCGTCACTCTTGACCCCGGCGTCCGCGATCTCGTCGAGGACCTCGAGACCGGCCTCGTCGATGGTGCCCATGACCGAGTACTCGGGCGGGAGCTGCGAGTCCTCGTAGACCAGGAAGAATTGGCTGCCCGCACTGTCGGGAGCCTGCGACTTGGCCATGGCGACCGTGCCCCGCGGGTACACCGATGCGCCCGTACCACCCTCGGCAGTGGGGAGGTCGGTGGGCGGCTCGTCGGCGATCGTATACCCGGGCCCGGACAGGCCGGTTCCTGTGGGATCTCCGCACTGCAGCACCGACAGCGGCGCTCCGGGCGAGGCCACGGTCAGCCGGTGGCACTCGGAGTCGTCGAAGAACCCCTGCTCGGTGAGGTGGACGAAGCTGGCGACGTTGCACGGCGCGCCTTCGCGGTCGAGCTGGACCGGGATCTCGCCCTGCCCGGTGGTGATGGTGATGTCCGCGGTACCGCGCCGGGCCTGGTCACCCGTCGGCGGATCGACGAACTTCTTGTTCTCCTCGACCTCGTCGATCTGCTCGTTGTAGCGCTCGGCCTCGGCGACGATCTCCTCGCCCTGGTCCTCGAACTCCGCCGGATCCACCTTCTCCTGGGAATCGGTGGCCGGCGGGTACTCACACGAGGTCCAGTCAGCCGCGTATTCCTCCGCGCGCGCCTGTTCCAGGTTGTTCCACACGACCACGCCGACGATGCCGGCCAGCACGACCACCACCACGGCGGCAGCGGCGATCTTGAGCTGCTTCTCGCGACGGGCCTGCGACTCCATCTGCTCGCGTAGGCGCGCCCGCGCCTCTGCTCGGCGTTCCTGATTGGTCGACACTGACCCTCCTGGGTACCTGGACTAGGCTGGAACAGTCGGCTGAACGCGCGGCGGGTCATCGTCAGGAAGACGCCCACACAGCGGTCCAGCCCAGGGTCCTTGTCTACCAGGTCAGGCTGAGAGGGCCGTACACCACTCCGGTGTTCTTTCCACGAAGGGAGTAGGGACGTGCAGATCGTCGGTTTTCCGGCCGGGATGTTCCAGACCAATTGCTACATCGTGTCCGACGACGCCGGAGAGTGCGTGATCGTCGACCCGGGCCAGGACGCGGAGGAGCAGGTCCGTAAGCAGGTGTCCGAGGCCGGGCTCCGACCGCGGGCCGTGCTGCTCACGCACGGCCACCTCGACCACATCTGGAATGTCCGCGAGGTGGCCGACCACTACCGCATCCCCGCGTATATCCACCCCGACGACCGCGCGATGCTCTCCGACCCGGGCAGCGCGCTCTCGCCGGACCTCGCGGCGATGCTCGAGGGGCAGACCTTCTCCGAGCCCGCGGAGGTGATCGAGGTCTTCGACGGCGACACTCTGTCTTTCGGGTCGATGACCTTCGACGTCGACCACGTCCCCGGGCACAGTCGTGGCTCGGTCTCGTTCCGGGTGACCGTGCAGACCGACGACGGGCCCCGCGAGGTCGTCTTGGGCGGCGACGTGCTCTTCCAGGACGGTGTCGGCCGCACCGACCTGCCCGGAGGGGACGCCGAGGTGCTCATGCAATCGATCGCCAAGAAGTTCCTCGTCCTGGACGACGACGCCGTGGTGCTGCCCGGTCACGGGCCGTCGACGTCGATCGGTCGCGAACGCCGCGCCAATCCGTTCCTGCGCGACCTCTGACGCGGTCCCGCCCGCGCCCCATCCACCATCCCCGTCGATCAAGGACCCCACCGTCGTGACCGAGAAGAAGACCGCGCTCAAGGCCCCCAAAGGCGTCCCCGATTACGTCCCGCCGACCTCCGCGGGCTTCGTCTCCGTCCGCGACGCGGTCACGTCCGCGGCCCGCCGCGCCGGATACGGGCACATCGAGCTGCCGATCTTCGAGGACACCACGCTGTTCGCGCGCGGGGTCGGGGAGTCGACCGACGTGGTCGCCAAGGAGATGTACACCTTCTCCGACCGGGGTGGCCGCAGCGTGACGCTGCGGCCGGAGGGCACGGCCGGGGTGATGCGGGCGGTCATCGAGAACGGACTCGACCGCGGACAGCTGCCGGTCAAGCTCTGCTATGCGGGGCCCTTCTTCCGGTACGAGCGTCCGCAGGCGGGCCGCTACCGCCAGCTCCAGCAGGTCGGCATCGAGGCGATCGGGGTCGATGACCCCGCCCTGGACGCCGAGGTCATCGCCGTCGCCGATGAGGCGTTCCGGTCCCTCGGGCTGACCGGGTTCCGGCTGGAGCTCACCTCCCTCGGCGACGACAGCTGCCGACCGGAGTACCGAGAGAAGCTGCAGAACTTCCTCGCCGGCCTCGACCTCGATGAGGCCACCCGGGAGCGGGCGCGGATCAACCCGCTGCGCGTTCTCGACGACAAGCGTCCGGAAGTCCGCGAGCAGCTGGCCGACGCGCCGCTGATGATCGACAACCTCTCCGGGGCCAGTGCCGCGCACTTCGCGGCGGTCCGCTCCCACCTCGACGCACTGGGCGTGCCGTACGAGATCAACCCGCGGATGGTCCGGGGGCTGGACTACTACACCAAGACCACCTTCGAGTTCGTGCACGACGGCCTCGGCGCGCAGTCCGGCATCGGGGGCGGTGGCCGGTACGACGGGCTGATGGAACAGCTGGGGGGTCAGGCCCTGTCCGGCATCGGCTTCGGCATCGGCGTGGACCGGACGATGCTCGCCCTACAGGCCGAGGGCATCGACCCGTCCGCCGCCGGTCGCGTGGATGTGTACGGCGTGGCGATCGGGCCGGAGGCCAAGGCCGCGATGGTGCCGGTGCTCGCCGCGCTGCGCGAGCGGGGCGTCCGCGCGGATATGGCGTACGGGGACCGGGGGATGAAGGGCGCGTTCAAGGCGGCCGACCGGTCGGGGGCCGGCGTCACCCTGGTGGTCGGGAGCGATGAGCTCGAAGCCGGGACCGTGGTGGTCAAGACCATGGCGACCGGCGAACAGCATGCGGTCCCGCTCGATGCGGTGGTCGGGCACGTCGCCGGGCTCGCCTCCGCCGCAGACCGGGACTGAGCGCCCACACGGCCGCCACGGGCGGCCCCGGCGACTGGACGTAGACTGTCGTGGCGCCCGCGCGTGTCGCGGACGCCCCAGACCTGACTGACGAGAGGACCACCTCAGTGCTGCGCACCCACTCCGCCGGCCAGCTCCGAGCCGCCGACGCCGGGGACACCGTCACCCTGGCCGGCTGGGTCGCGCGCCGCCGGGACCACGGCGGCGTGATCTTCGTCGATCTCCGCGATTCCACCGGCGTGTGCCAGGTGGTGTTCCGATCCGAGGACGTCGCCGAGCATGCGCACCGCCTGCGCAACGAGTTCTGCGTGTCGGTGACCGGCACGGTAGACCGTCGGCCCGAGGGGTCGGAGAACCCCACTCTCTCCTCCGGCGACATCGAGATCGACGCCGCCTCGTTCGAGGTCCTCGGGGAAGCCGCCCCTCTACCGTTCCAGCTCGACGACGAGGTCGGCGAGGAGGCGCGGCTGCGCCACCGCTACCTGGACCTGCGCCGCGAGGGCCCGGGAGCCGCGCTCCGGCTACGATCCGAGGTCAACGGCGCTGCCCGCGAGGTGCTGTCCCGGCACGACTTCGTGGAGATCGAGACGCCGACGCTGACCCGATCGACCCCCGAAGGGGCCCGGGACTTCCTCGTCCCCGCCCGGCTGCAGCCGGGCACGTTCTACGCGCTGCCGCAGTCCCCCCAGCTGTTCAAGCAGCTGCTCATGGTGGCCGGGATGGAGCGCTATTACCAGATCGCGCGCTGCTACCGTGACGAGGATTTCCGCGCCGACCGGCAGCCGGAGTTCACGCAGCTCGACGTGGAGATGAGCTTTGTGGACCAGGAGGACGTGATCTCGCTCGCGGAGGAGATCCTCGCGGGGGTGTGGGCCACGGCCGGCTACGAGATCGCCACGCCGATCCCGCGTATGACCTACGACGAGGCGATGCGCCGGTTCGGGTCCGACAAGCCGGACCTGCGGTTCGGCGTCGAGCTGGTCGAGTGCACCGAGTTCTTCGCCGACACGCCGTTCCGCGTGTTCCAGTCGCCCTACGTCGGCGCCGTCGTGATGAAGGGCGGGGCCGCGCAGCCGCGCCGCCAGCTCGACGCCTGGCAGGAGTGGGCCAAGCAACGTGGTGCCAAGGGGCTGGCATACATCCTCGTGGGTGAGGACGGTGAGCTCGGCGGGCCCGTGGCCAAGAACCTCTCGGACCAGGAGCGCGCCGGTATCGCCGCGCACGTGGGGGCGGAGCCGGGCGACTGCATCTTCTTCGGGGCCGGTGCCGTGAAGTCGACCCGTGCGCTGCTCGGCGCCGCACGGGGCGAGATCGCCGACAAGCTCGGACTGATCGACCCGGACGCGTGGGCGTTCACCTGGATCGTCGACGCGCCGATGTTCGAGCCGGCCGACGAGGCGACCGCCGCCGGCGACGTGGCGGTGGGTTCCGGCGCGTGGACCGCCGTGCACCACGCCTTCACCTCTCCCCGGCCGGAGCACCTCGACACGTTCGACACCGACCCCGGGTCGGCGCTGGCGTACGCCTACGACATCGTCTGCAACGGCAACGAGATCGGCGGGGGATCGATCCGTATCCACCGCAAGGACATCCAGGAACGGGTCTTCGGCGTGATGGGGATCTCGCAGGAGGAGGCGCAGGAGAAGTTCGGCTTCCTCCTCGAGGCGTTCTCCTACGGCGCCCCGCCACACGGCGGCATCGCCTTCGGCTGGGATCGCATCTGTGCGTTGCTGGCCGGGACGGAGTCGATCCGCGACGTCATCGCCTTCCCCAAGTCCGGTGGCGGCGTCGACCCGCTCACGGACGCCCCTGCGCCGATCACGCCGCAGCAGCGCAAGGAGTCCGGTATCGACGCCAAGCCTGCCCAGCGTGGCGCCGGGGCCCCGTCCGGGGGTGCTGACGGGCAGTCCGCCGCGCCCGCGGAGGCCTGACCCCGGCGCGACTACTCAGAGGTGGAACGCCTCCGTGGCGGCGGTGCCGTCCATCTCGTCGTGCGCGAGCCCGAAGAGGCGGGCCACGGTCGGAGCGACGTCCAGGGTCCGCGCCGGACGATCGACCACGGCGCCGCGACGCACGATCCGGTGCCCCCCGCCGATGAAGAACGGGATACCGAGGGTCACCTCGTGTCCGTGGTTGCCGGGGATCGGGTTCGAGAACGGGGTGGGATCGGAGAACCGCCATCCCGGACGACAGGTCGCCACGAGGTCGCCGCCGCGTTCGCCCAGGTTCAGTTCGGTCGTGTCGTAGAGACGGTGGACCCCCGGCAGGCCGCCGACGACCTCGCGGAGCCGGGCCAGCGAGGCGTCCCGCTCGTGGTCCGGGCCCAGATAGGCGAAGGTGTCGGCTCCGCCGTTCTGCGCGATGCCGAAGCGCCCACGCAGCAGCGGGTCGGCGTCCAGGGCACCGGCCGCGCTGATGAGGCTCATCGGATCGGACCAGTCCATGCCGTGGTCGGCGAGCACGATCACCACGGACCGCTCCCAGCGCCCGGTGGACCGGAGGAACTGCTCGAAGTCCCAGAGCTTGTGGTCCGAGTTGAAGATCGCCTGGTTACGTGCCAACCGCAGTGACGTCCCCGACAGGTCCATGTGCCCGAACCGGTCCATATCGCCGAGGTTGACGAACGTGAACCGGGGCGAGTGGTCGGTGACCGTCTGTTTGAGCGCCTCGACGGTGAACCAGTCCAGCGAGTGGTCCGTGATCGGGACCAGCGGGAACGGCGCCCACTGCACACTGGCGCGCCCGCCGAACAGGCCGTGGAGGTAGTCCTTGCTCAGGACGCTCGCAGTGGTGAGTCCGGCCTCGGTCCGCACGCGGTCGAGCATCGTCGGCGCCCGCAGGTCGTCCGGCCGATCGAGAGTGCGCTCGTCTCCGACCGCGTGGTCCCAGATCGCGTTCGCGGGGACCCCGCTCCGTTCGGGCAGCACCCCCGTCACCATGGCGGCGTGATTGGGCAACGTCTCCGCGATCATGACGGACGAGGCGTCGGTGAACCAGGTCCCCCCGGTGGCCCAACGGTGGAGCGTGGGCGCCTGGGCGGGGTTGAGCTCGTCGGGACGCATCCCGTCGGTGACGATCACGTACACGTCCAGGTCGTCGGCCACCGGGCGCGCCGGCTGCGCCCACACGGGAGCGGGATCCGCGAGCAGCGTCACCCCCACGGCGCCCGCCGCCGCGACCATGCCCGCTCCCGCCATCGCCTCCCGGCGTGTCAGCGTGGTTCGGGTGCACGGGTCATCGTGGCGTTGCATCGGCAGGTCCTCCGGCGGATCGTGAACGGTCATCTGAGGTCTACCCCGCGGACCGCGTGGCGCACCCCGGATCCAGGGAACTCGTCCGCGTCGGGTCGCGCCAGCGAACCGGCGGATCGTCGCCGAGTGTTCACCTCCCGGCCTGTCGCAGGTCGCCGGTAGCCTGGGTGGCGTGACCGAGGACGCAGGACTGTTCGCCGCCGGGGACGCCGGCGGAGCGGCACCGCCGACGCCCGTGACAGAGGCCGTCGACCCGTCGGCACCGTTGGCGGTCCGCATGCGGCCGCGCAGCCTGGACGAGGTGATCGGCCAGGACCACCTGCTGCGCCCCAACTCGCCCCTCCGGCGGCTGGTCGAGGGGCGCGGCGGCTCGTCGGTCATCCTGTACGGGCCGCCCGGCACGGGCAAGACCACGATGGCCTACCTGGTGGCCAGCACGTCGGGTCGACACTTCGTGGCACTGTCCGCGCTCAGCGCCGGGGTCAAGGATGTCCGTGCGGTCATCGAGGATGCACGCACGCGGCAGATCCACGGTCAGCGGACCGTGCTGTTCATCGACGAGGTACACCGGTTCTCGAAGAGCCAGCAGGACGCGTTGCTCGCCGCGGTCGAGAACGGGATCGTTCTCCTGGTCGCCGCCACCACGGAGAACCCGCATTTCTCGGTGATCGCCCCGTTGCTGAGTCGCTCCCTCATCGCGGAGCTCCGCGGACTGGACGAGCGGGGCGTCGTCGACGTGATCCGCCGTGCGGCGGACGATGAGCGTGGGCTCGCCGGCAGCGTCGAGCTCACCGAGGAGGCGGTCGCGGACATCGTGAGGCTGTCCGGGGGCGACGCCCGGAGGAGCCTGACGATCCTCGAGGCCGCCGCGGGTGCCGCCGAGGGCGGGGCGGTCACCCCGGAGGTCGTCGAGTTGAGCCTCGACGCCGCACCGGTGCGGTACGACCGCGACGGTGACCAGCACTACGACGTCACCAGCGCGTTCATCAAGTCCATCCGTGGCTCCGACGCGGACGCCGCTGTCCACTACCTGGCGCGCATGTTGGTGGCGGGGGAGGACCCCAGATTCATCGCGCGCCGGTTGGTGATCCACGCCAGCGAGGACATCGGCATGGCGGACCCGACCGCGCTGCAGACCGCCACCGCGGCCGCGGAGGTAGTGCAGAAGGTGGGGCTGCCCGAGTGTCGATTGGCGTTGGCCCAGGCGACCGTCCATCTGGCGACCGCGCCCAAGTCCAATGCGGTGATCTCCGCGATCGACGCCGCGATGTCGGACGTGCGCGCCGGTGGCGTCGGGGACGTGCCCAAGCATCTCCGGGACGGGCACTACGCCGGCGCCAAGGGGCTCGGCAACGGGGTCGGATACCGCTACGCACATGACGCCCCCGCCGGCGTCGTCAGGCAACAGTACCCGCCGGACGAGCTGGTGGGACGTGACTATTACGTCCCCACGAACCACGGGCACGAGCGTGAACTCGCCGCCCGGGTCGCCAAGTTGCGCGACATCATCCGGAAGTAAGTGCTACCAGAAACCTGAACAGCGTGAGCAACTGGTAATCCGTGGCTGGCATTGTTCAGCTTCCAGGCTCACTCCGGACGAATCATGTACGCAATCTCATACCTCATCTCGACCCTCGTCGGCGTCGCCACCTCGGTCGGCGTCTGGGGCGCCGGGGCCCACAGTATGGGGCTCCTGCCGCCCGAGGCCTTCATCACGGCCGCGAATTTCGGCATCACCCTGCCTCCGATGCCCCGCTGAGCCACGGCACCGCCCGGCCGCGCCTGAGGTGTCTCCGCTGCCCTGCCCGTGGGGGAGGCGGCGGTCATTCCTCGACGCCACACCGGCGCCGGTAGGCTGGTGAGCCGACCGCGCGAGCACTTCGCACCCGTTCACGACAGCAGTGAGGCCCCCTGTGCAGACCCATGAGATCCGGCGCCGCTTCCTCGACCACTTCGTCCGGGTCGGGCACGCCGAGATCGCCAGCGCGTCGCTGGTCCTGGACGACCCCAACCTGCTGTTCGTCAACGCCGGAATGGTGCCGTTCAAGCCGTATTTCCTCGGCCAGGAGACCCCCGAGTTCTCCACGGCCACGTCGATCCAGAAGTGCGTGCGGACCCTGGACATCGACGAGGTGGGGATCACCACCCGCCACAACACGTTCTTCCAGATGGCGGGCAACTTCTCGTTCGGTGACTATTTCAAGTCCGGCGCGATCAGGCATGCCTGGTCGCTGCTCACGGGGCCGGTGGACGACGGCGGGTTCGGGATCGATCCGGAACTGCTGTGGGTCACCGTCTACCACGACGACGACGAAGCATTCACGATCTGGCGCGACGAGGCTGGCGTTCCGGAGTCGCGCATCCAGCGGCGGGGGATGGAGGACAACTACTGGTCCATGGGCGTGCCCGGCCCCTGCGGCCCCTGCTCGGAGATCTTCTACGATCGCGGTCCCGGGTACGGCGTCGAGGGCGGACCGGAGGCGGACGAGGACCGCTACATCGAGATCTGGAATCTCGTGTTCATGGAGAACGAGCGTGGCGAGGGCACCGGCAAGGAGTCGTTCGAGATCCTCGGCCCGCTGCCGAACAAGAACATCGACACCGGCATGGGCATCGAGCGCGTGGCGTTCCTGCTCCAGGGCGTCGAGAACGTCTACGAGACCGACCTGCTGCGGCCGGTCATCTCCACCGCGGAGCGGCTCTCCGGCGCGACATACGGCAGCGACCCCGCGTCCGACGTGAGGTTCAGGGTCATCGCCGACCACGCGCGCACGGCCTACATGCTCATCTCGGACGGGGTGATGCCGGGCAACGAGGGGCGCGGGTACATCCTCCGGCGGCTGCTGCGTCGCATCGTCCGTTCGGTTCGGCTGCTGGGGGCGGACGGCCCCACCATGGCCGAGTTCATGCGCACGGTCAGGGACGCGATGGGCCCGTCCTACCCGGACACCGTCGAGATCTTCGACCGCATCGAGCGGGCCGCGGTCGCCGAGGAGGTCGCGTTTCTCAAGACTCTCGAATCGGGGACCCAACTGTTCGAGCGAGCGGCCGGCGCGGCCCGGGGGGCCGGTTCGTCGGTGCTCTCCGGCGAGGAGGCCTTCGCCCTCCACGACACGCACGGTTTCCCGATCGATCTCACCCTCGAGATGGCCACCGAGGCCGGACTCGAAGTGGACGAGGAGGGGTTCCGTTCGCTCATGTCCGAGCAGCGGGCCCGGGCCAAGGCCGATTCGCAGGCCAAGAAGCACGCGCACGCCGACATGAGTGTCTACCGGGAGTTCCTCGACTCCGGGGAGACCCGGTTCACGGGATTCACCGAGTTGACGGACGAGTCCACGCTGCTCGGAATCGTCTCGGGCGGGTTGTCGGTCCCGATCGCCAGGGAGGGGGAGCCCGTCGAGTTCGTCCTCGACCACACCCCGTTCTACGCGGAATCCGGCGGTCAGCTCGGGGACCGGGGGCAGATCTCCAGCGCCGGGTTCCGGATGCAGGTCGACGACGTGCAGAAGGTGGGCAAGAAGCTGTGGGTCCACAAGGGTGTCATCACCGACGGTGAAGTCGAGGCGGGGCAACTCGTCACTGCGGCGGTGGACGCGGAGTGGCGCAAGGGGGCGACCCAGGGACATTCCGCCACGCACCTCGTCCACGCGGCGCTCCGCCGGGTCCTCGGTCCGGACGCGGTTCAGGCCGGCTCACTCAACAAGCCCGGCTATCTCCGGTTCGACTTCAACTGGTCCGGCTCGGTCGCGACGGACCTCCTCCAGCAGATCGAGGAGATCACCAACCAGGCGGTCGACGAGGACCTCGAGGTCAACACGGTCGAGACGACCCTCGACGAGGCCAAGCGGATGGGCGCGATGGCGTTGTTCGGGGAGAACTACGGCTCGCGGGTGCGGGTGGTGGAGATCGGCGGCCCCTTCTCCATGGAACTGTGCGGCGGCACGCACGTGTCGAGCACCTCACGGATCGGGCCGGTCAACCTCCTGGGCGAGTCCTCGGTGGGCTCGGGGATCCGACGCGTCGAGGCGTACGTGGGCATGGACGCGTATCGGCACCAGGCCCGCGAGCGGGCGCTGGTCTCCGGTCTGGCCACCTCGCTCAAGGCGCCCGCTGACGAATTGCCGGACCGGGTCGCGGCGCTGACGGCCAGGCTCCGGGAGACGGAGAAGACCCTCGAATCGCTGCGCGCCGCGCAACTCGCCTCGCGGGCCGGGGAGATCCTGGCGTCGGCGGAGGACCTCGCGGGCATCCGATTCCTCACGCATTCCGCCGAGGGGGCCGCAGCCGGTGACCTGCGCCAGCTCGGCGCCGATCTCAAGGGGCGACTCGGAGGCGATGCCGGTGTCGTGTTCCTCACCGCGCCCACTGCCGACAAGGTGCCCTTCGTCATCGCCGTCAGCGGCGCCGCACAGGACCGGGGTCTCCGGGCCGGCGATCTGGTCAAGGCCATCGCCCCGGCGCTCGGCGCCCGCGGTGGCGGGAAGCCGGACATGGCGCAGGGCGCCGGGACCGACCCCGCCGGGATCGACGCCGCGGTGACCGCGTTGCGGGACGCCGTGCGGGACGCGGGATGACGGGGCCCGGAACGTCGTCCGCCGGTGGGGGCTGGACGCGGGGTCGACGACTGGGCCTCGACGTGGGCACCGCCCGTATCGGGGTGGCGTCGTGCGATCCCGACGGCATCCTCGCCACACCCGTAGAGACCATCGCGGTCTCGAGCGGCGATCCGGGGTGGGAACACGAACTGCGGCGGCTCCACGAGCTCGTCGAGGAGTACACGGCGGTGGGAGTGGTGGTGGGACTCCCGACATCGCTCAAGGGTCGCGAGACCGCGTCGACGGCCATGGCACGCTCCTTCATGGCCGCGCTCACCTCGGCCGACCCGGACCTGCCGGTCGAGTTCGTGGACGAACGACTGACCACCGTGACGGCGGGCGCGGCGCTGCAGGGCGCGGGCCGGAACACACGTCAGCAACGTCACGTGATCGACCAGGCGGCCGCAGTGGTGCTGCTCCAGTCCTGGATGGAGACACGGCGCGCCCGATGAGGTCCGGTGTGTCCGCCACGAGTCCTGGGTAAAGTGACCCGACGCACGGGGCTGCCCGGTAGGCGGCTCCCCGACCCCGACCAAGGAGCACGATGTCTGCGGCACGAGGACGCTCACGCACCAGTGGTACGACCCGGTTCCTGCTCTTCGCGGCCGTCATCGGAGTGGTCCTGGCATTCTGCTTGATGGTCTACCGCAATATGAACTCCGAGGTCTCGGCGGCGCCGGACTTCGAGGGGGAGGGCACCGGCAACGCGCTTCTGCACGTCGAGGACGGAGACACGCTCGGCGTGGTGGGGGACCGCCTCTACGACATCGGAGCCGTGGCGAGCACCAGGGCGTTCACGGGCGCGGCGGTGGGCACCTCGGTCGAGGGTATCCAGCCGGGGTATTACCAAGTGCAGCAGGAGATGAGCGCCGAGTCGGCGGTCGAGGCGCTCGCGGACCCGGAGAACCGGGTGGGCGCGATCGACGTGGTGCCCGGGGCGCGGCTGCTGGACACCGAGGTCGTGGGCGGTCAACGGGAGAAGGGCATCTTCACCCTCATCGCGGAGGCGACCTGTACGCGGGACCTCGAGAACCCGGAGACGGAGCCCGACTGCCATCATCCCAACGAGATCGTCGGGGCGGCCGTCGAGACGGACGCGGCGGCGCTGGGGGTGCCGGAGTGGGCGATCAACGAGGTCCAGGACGCCCCTGATCCGGTTCGTCGCCTCGAGGGGCTCATCGCTCCGGGGATCCACAACGTCGACCCCCGCTCCGAGCCAGTGGAGATCCTGCGCGATCTCATCGGTTCCTCGACCGCCATGTACGACGAGACCGGGCTCGTCCCGGCGGCGGAGCAGATCGGACTGAGCCCGTACCAGGTGGTCACCGCGGCGTCACTGGTGGAGAAGGAGGGGTTCACCGACGACTTCGACAAGATCGCGCGCGTGGTACTCAACCGCCTCGACGAGCCGATGCGGCTGCAGTTCGATTCGACGGTCAACTACGCGCTGGCCGACCAGGAGGTGGCCACGACAGATGCCGACCGTGAGGCGCCCACCCCGTGGAACACCTACTCGATGGACGGCCTGCCCTACGGCCCGATCGGGTCGCCCGGGCTCGATGCGCTGCGCGCCATGGAGAACCCGGCGGACGGCGAGTGGATGTACTTCGTGACGGTCGACATGGACGGCACCACCAAGTTCGCGGTCGACTACCCGGAGCACGAGCGGTACCAGAGCGAGGCGATAGCCAACGGGGTCCTGTCCAGTGGTCGTTGACCCCGTGGCCGGGGCGGGCGGGACCCCACGGTCCGCGGCGGTGCTCGGCCGCCCGGTCGAACACTCGCTCTCGCCGGTGCTGCACGGCGCGGCCTACCGCGCCCTCGGTCTCGACGGATGGACCTACGAGCGGATCGACTGTGACGCCGAACAGCTGCCGACGCTGGTCGATTCCTCGCCCGGGGACCGCATCGGCTACTCGGTGACGATGCCGGGCAAATTCGCGGCGCTGGGTCACGCCTCCGTCGTCAGCGATCGGGCCCGGATCGTGGGCAGCGCCAACACTCTCGTCCGGCACGCCGACGGGTGGTACGCGGACTGCACGGACGTCGACGGCGCGACCGGGGCCCTCGCCGCGTTCGGTGACCTCCCGGCCCGCCCCGCCGCCGTCGTGCTGGGGGTCGGGGGGACCGCCCGGCCGGTGCTGGCGGGCCTGGCCGCGCTCGGCGGCGTCCGGGTGGTGCTCGCGTCCCGTCGGGACAATGCCGGCCCCGCCGCGGACTGTGGCCGGGCGCTGGGGCTGGACGTGTCCACCGTGCTCCTGACCGATCCCTCGCTCCCCGGCGAGATCGCCCGCGCCGACGTGACCGTCAACACGGTCCCGGAACCAGGCGTGCGGGACCTCACCGGGCTCATCGCGGGCGCGCGTCGTCTGCTCGACGTCCTGTACGACCCGTGGCCGACGTCCGCCGGCGCTGCGGCGCAGGCCGCGGGGGTCCCCGTGATCGGGGGCGACGTGATGCTGCTCAACCAGGCCTTCGGGCAGGTGGAACTGTTCACCGGTCTACCGGCACCCAGGGACGAGATGGCCGCCGCCCTGGCCGAGGCGCTCGGCCGCCACTGACCCCGCCGGTGCCGCGACGCGGACCGAGCGGGCCTGATGTGCCCGGGAGATGCCTCTCGTGGGATGATCGACCCCGTGATGAAGTGGACCACCGCCGGGGAATCGCATGGCCAGGCCCTCGTGACGATCATCGAGGGCGTCATCGCCGGGGTCGAGGTGACGCGCGAGGAGATCGGTACCCAGCTCGCCCGGCGTCGTCTCGGCTACGGGCGGGGCGCGCGGATGAAGTTCGAGGCCGACGCGGTCCGCGTTCTCGGGGGCGTCCGCCACGGTCAGACCATGGGCTCGCCCGTCGCGATCGAGGTCGGCAACACCGAGTGGCCCAAGTGGGAACAGATCATGTCCCCGGACCCGGTCGACCCCGAGGACATCGAGGACAAGGCGCGCGCAGCGCTGCTGACCCGCCCACGCCCCGGGCACGCCGACTTCTCCGGGATGCTCAAATACGACTTCGACGACGCCCGCATGGTGCTCGAGCGGGCGAGTGCCCGCGAGACCGCCGCGCGCGTGGCCGCGGGGACCGTCGCCCGGGCGGTGCTCCGCGACGTCCTCGGTGTCGAAGTGCTCTCGCACGTGATCTCGATCGGCGCCTCGGAGCCGTACGCCGGCCCCCCTCCCGTGTTCGCCGACCTCGACGCCATCGACGCCAGCCCCGTCCGAGCCCACGACCCCGCGACCGGTGATGCCATGATCGCCGAGATCGAGGCCGCCAAGAAGGCGGGTGACACGCTCGGTGGGGTGGTCGAGGTCGTGGTCCACGGGCTGCCGATCGGCCTCGGATCACACGTGTCCGGTGACGAGCGACTCGACGCGCAACTGGCCGGCGCACTCATGGGGATCCAGGCCATCAAGGGCGTCGAGGTGGGCGACGGGTTCGAGACCGCCCGGCGTCGCGGCAGCGTCGCGCACGACGAGATCATCCGGGGCGCCGACGGCGTCGACCGCCGCAGCAATCGCGCAGGCGGGCTCGAAGGCGGCATGAGCAACGGCCAGCCGCTGCGGGTCCGCGCCGCGATGAAGCCGATCTCGACCGTACCGCGCGCCCTGAGCACCGTGGACATGTCCGACGGGAGCGACGCCACCGCCATCCACCAGCGCTCGGACGTGTGCGCGGTCCCCGCGGCAGGCGTCGTCGCCGAGTCCATGGTCGCGCTGGTCCTCGCCCGCGCCGTCCTGCAGAAATTCGGGGGCGACTCGCTGGGGGAGACCCGTCGGAACGTGGCCGGTTATCTCGACGCGGTGGCCGAACGCCTGGACTGGGACTCGGATCCGGCATGAGCGGACCGTCCCGCCCGGCCGCGGTGCTGGTGGGCCCGCCCGGGGCCGGCAAGACGACTATCGGCCGGAAGCTCGCGCGACGACTCGACGTGGAGTTCCGCGACTCCGACCAACTGATAGAGGTACGCCGGGGACTGTCGATCCCGGAGATCTTCGCCTCCGACGGCGAGGCGGGCTTCCGCGAGATCGAGCAGGAGATCGTGGGGGAGATGCTGGCCGGCTTCGACGGAGTCCTGTCCCTGGGCGGCGGCGCCGTCCTGTCCGCCGTGACGCGGGAACGACTGCGCGGCACGCGCGTCATCCACATGACGATCGGGGTGGCAGAGGGCGTGCGCAGGTCGCGGGGGTCGGGACGGCCGCTCCTGGCCGGGGGCGACGTGACGGCCCGCTACCAGGCGATGCTCACCGAGCGCGCGCCCCTCTACAGGGCGGTCGCGTGGGCGACCGTGACCACCGAGCGTCGTAGTTCGGGCAAGGTGGTGACGGACATCGTGGAGAGACTGCAGACGGGGGACCCGCACGCCCGGGGATCCGACCGGCGCGTGACACGGTGACCGTGGACGTGAGCACACATGCGATGAGCGGGAGTGAGAGATGAGCCCAGACCACGAAACCACCGAGCCAGTCGTCGTCGAGGTCCGTGCCGCCGAGCCCTATCCGGTGATGATCGGACGTGGCCTTCTCCCCGAGATCCTCGAGGCGTGTTCGTCGGCGCGGAGCCTCGCGATCTTCCATCAGCCACCGCTCACCGAGACCGCCGAGGCGCTCCGGGAGCAACTGGCCGAGGCCGGCGTCAACGCCCACCGTGTGGAGATCCCCGACGCGGAGGCGGGCAAGGACCTGGCCGTGGCCGGGTACTGCTGGGACGTGCTCGGCAAGATCGGGCTGTCCCGCAAGGACACCATCGTGAGCCTGGGCGGCGGTGCGGCCACCGACCTCGCGGGGTTCGTCGCCGCCACCTGGATGCGGGGCGTCCGTGTGGTCCACATCCCCACCACGCTGCTCGGTATGGTCGACGCCGCCGTCGGGGGTAAGACCGGGATCAACACCGACGCGGGCAAGAACCTGGTCGGCAGTTTCCACGAGCCCGCCGCGGTGTTCGTGGACACCGCGACCCTCGAGTCGGTCCCACGGAACGAGGTCATCTCGGGCATGGCCGAGGTGGTCAAGTGCGGGTTCATCGCCGATCCCGTCATCCTCGATCTGATCGAGCGGGACCCCGAGGCCGCGGTGGACCCGTCCGGCGAGGTGATCGTGGAACTGATCCGTCGGAGCGTGCAGGTCAAGGCCGACCTGGTGGCGCAGGACCTCAAGGAGTCCGGGCCGCGCGAGAACCTCAACTACGGGCACACCCTCGGGCACGCCGTCGAACGCCGGGAGCAGTACCGCTGGCGGCACGGCGCCGCGATCAGCGTGGGGATGTGCTTCGTCGCCGAGCTCGCCCGACTGGCGGGCCGACTCGACGACGCCACGGCGGACAGACACGCAGCGGTGCTCGGCTCTCTCGGCCTGCCCACCGGGTACGACGAGGACGCGTTCAACAGGTTGCTCGAGCTCATGGCGGGGGACAAGAAGAACCATTCCGGCCTGATGCGGCTGGTGGTCCTCGACGGGCTCGCCCGGCCGGCCCGGATGGAGGGCCCCGACCCCACCCTCATGGCCGCCGCCTACGCGGCGATCTCGGAGGGCCGGCGCGCCAGTGGCGGCGGGGTGTTCCTGTGAGTGATCTGGCCGCCCGCCGCACCGCGGTCGCCGCGGCCCTCGCCGACGTGGGGGCGGGGTCGCTCCTCGTGACGGACGCCCGCAACATCGCCTATCTCACCGGGTTCCGGGGCTCGGGCGGGGTCGTGCTGATCGAGGACGACGGTGAGGCGGTGCTGTGCACGGACTCCCGGTACGAACTGCAGGTGAGTGAGCAGGCACCCGACGTGGGCCACGTGATCTCCCGCGAGTACGTCGCAGGGGCACTGGGACGCCGGCGCAGCCCCGCCGACGCCCCGATCGCCGTCGAGGCGGACGACCTCACGCTGTCCGCCTCGGCCGCGCTGCACCGCGAGCTGGCGCGGGCGGGGGCCGACGGGGCCCCGGTCATCGAGACCAGTGGCATCGTGGAGGGCGTCCGGCGCGCGAAGGACGAGGGAGAGCTCGCGGTGATCGAGCGCGCGTGTGGCGTCGTCGACACCGCCTGGACGGAGCTCCTGGCCGGGGGCGGGATCGCGGCGGGCCGTAGCGAGCGGGAGGTCGCCGCGGACCTGGAGCACGCGATGCGGCTCTCCGGCTCGGACGGCGTGGCCTTCGACACGATCGTGGCCTCGGGCCCGAACGGCGCCTTCCCGCACCACGTCCCGGGCGATCGCCGGCTCGCGGAAGGGGACCTCGTCGTGGTCGACTTCGGGGCGATGGTCGGCGGGTACGCGTCGGACTGCACCCGCACGGTGGCCCTCGGCACGCCCGGCGACCGGCTCCTCGAGGCGTACGACGTGGTCCTGCGGGCCCAGCATGCGGGTGTGGCCGCGGTCCGTCCGGGCACGGCGTGCGCGGACCTCGACGCCGTGAGCCGCGACATCATCTCCGGTGCCGGGTTCGGCGAGTACTTCGGACACTCTCTGGGACACGGCGTGGGACTGGACGTGCATGAAGCGCCCTCGGTGTCCGCGAGATCCACGAGTACACTGTCCGACGGCGATGTGATCACCGTCGAGCCGGGCATCTACCTTCCCGGCCTCGGCGGGATTCGGATCGAGGACACCGTGGCCGTCGTCCAGGGCGGCGGCCGGTCCCTGACGACAACGTCGACGGCGCTCGCTGTGCTCTGAGAAGCCGCCGTCCCCGACCAGACGCGCGCGGTGCCCCGCCCGGCCTGCCGCGGAACACACGCGAAGGAGAACCGACTCATGGCGTCCACCGCCGACTTCAAGAACGGCCTCGTCCTCAAGGACGACGGAAACCTGCTGCAGATCGTCGAGTTCCAGCACGTCAAGCCCGGCAAGGGCCCGGCGTTCGTCCGCACCAAGCTCAAGAACGTGGTCTCCGGGAAGACGATCGACAAGACCTACAGTGCCGGCACCAAGGTCGAGACGGCGACGGTCGACCGTCGCGACATGACGTTCCTCTACCGCGACGGTGAGGACTACGTCCTCATGGACCAGCAGGACTTCGACCAGATCTCCGTGACCCCCACCGTGATGGGCGAGGGGGCGCGCTTCCTGCTCGAGAACACCAGCGTGCAGGTGTCCATGCACGAGGGCCTCCCGTTGTTCGCGGAGATGCCCGTGGCCGTCGATCTGGTGGTCCAGCACACCGACCCGGGACTGCAGGGAGACCGCTCGACCGGCGGCACCAAGCCGGCGACCCTCGAGACCGGCGCCGAGGTACAGGTGCCGCTGTTCATCAACACCGGTGACAAGCTGCGCATCGACACGCGCGACGGCCGCTACCTCAGCCGGGTGAACGACTGACCATGGCACAGGATGTCGACCACCGGCGCCGGGGATCGCGGTACCGGGCGCGACGGCGTGCCGTGGCGCTGCTGTTCGAGGCGGAGCTCCGGGACGCCGACGTGGTGGAACTCGCCGAGGAACGTCGGAAGATGGGCGCCGACTCCCACGAGTTCCACGACGTCGCGCCGTACACGATGGAGGTCGTCACCGGCGTCGCCGAGCGGCTCGACCGTCTGGACTCGATGATCGCCGATCACCTGCGCGAGTGGACGCTGGAGCGGCTGCCCGCCGTGGACCGTGCCGTACTGCGGGCCGGGTCCTGGGAGTTGTTGTTCGGGACCCGGGAGGTCGACTCCGCGGTGGTGATCGACCAAGCGGTCCTGCTGGTCTCCGACCTCTCGGCGGACAGATCAGTGGCCTACGTCAACGCGGTGCTCGACCGGATCGCCGGCCTCGCCGAGCACATCCGCGCCGCGGAGAAGGCGGTCTCGACGTTGGACACCGACGCCGCGGCCGCGGAGGACGTGTCGGAGGCCACGTCCGACGGGGCGGGGGAGCCGCCCGCGGACTGATAGGGTCAACCCTCGAAAGCTATCCCTTTAACGAGCCGTCCAGTGAGGCGGACAAGGAGGTGGTGATCGGTGAATCCCGGCGGTTCTGACACGGCTGCGGTCTCACTCTTCACGTCCGATGACGTCGCCAGGACGATCTCCCGTCTGGCACACCAGATCATCGAACGCACCGCAGCGGACTCAGCCGACGCCGGGCGGGTGGTGCTCCTGGGCATCCCCACCCGAGGCGTCCCGCTCGCCTCGCGTCTGGGCGATCGTATCCGCGAGTTCGCGGGCGCGGAGGTCCACGTGGGCTCACTCGACGTCACCCTCTACCGCGACGACCTGGCCGGCGGGCCACACAGGCCGATGAACCCCACCCGGGTACCCGCCGAAGGTCTCGACGACGCGACGGTCGTCCTCGTGGACGACGTCCTGTTCTCCGGCCGCACGATCCGGGCGGCCTTCGACGCGCTGCGCGACCTCGGTCGACCTGCACGCGTCCAACTGGCCGTGTTGGTCGACCGTGGGCACCGGGAACTGCCGATCCGGGCCGACTACGTGGGCAAGAACGTCCCCACCTCGCGCGAGGAGGACGTCTCGGTCCGACTCGAGGAGACCGACGGGACGGACGGCGTACTCCTCCACCGGTCGGCGGGGGAGGGGACCTCATGAAGCATCTGCTCTCCGCCGCCGACCTCGACTTCGACACCGCGACCTCGATACTCGACGAGGCTGACCGCCTCAAAGAGGCGCTCCTCGGCCGTGAGGTCCGCAAACTCCCGACGCTGCGGGGCAGGACGGTCCTCACCGTCTTCTACGAGAACTCGACCCGGACCCGGGTGTCGTTCGAGACCGCGGGCAAATGGATGAGCGCCGATGTCGTCAACGTCTCGGCCAGCGCATCCTCGGTGCAGAAGGGTGAGTCGCTCCGCGACACCGCGCTCACCCTCACGGCTGTCGGCGCGGACGCGCTCATCGTGCGACATCCCGCCTCCGGCGCCGCGGTCCAGCTCGCCCGGTGGGTGGCGCCCGACGGGGCCGGACCGTCGGTGATCAACGCGGGGGACGGCATGCACGAGCACCCCACGCAGGCCCTCCTCGACGCGATGACCCTGCGCGAACGGTTGGGCGGGATCGCCGGGCGACGCGTGGTGATCGTCGGAGACGTGCTGCATTCCCGCGTCGCCCGGTCCAACGCGCGGTTGCTCTCCACACTCGGTGCCGAGGTCGTCCTGGTCGCTCCGCCCACCCTCCTGCCGGTGGGGGTGGAGGCCTGGCCCGTGCGCGCGACCACCGATCTCGACGCCGAGCTCGCCGACGCGGACGCGGTGATGATGCTCCGCGTACAGGCCGAACGCATGAACGGCGGCTTCTTCCCGTCCGCCCGTGAATACGCCGTCCGCTACGGGTTGACCCCGGCACGCGCGGCGATGCTGCGAGACGACGCGGTGGTCCTGCATCCGGGACCGATGGTGAGGGGCATGGAGATCGGCTTCGACGTGGCGGATGCGCCGTCCTCGGCGATCCTCCAGCAGGTCACCAACGGCGTCCACGTGCGCATGGCCGTCCTTCTCCACACCCTCGTCCCGACGGAAGGAACACCCGAGTGAGCGACCAGACGTCCCGGACCCTGCTGCTGCGGAGCGTCCGCCCCTACGGGGAGGGCGATCCGGTCGACGTGCTCGTCGTCGACGGGATCATCACCGAGATCGGCGCCGACGCCGTCACCCGGGCTCCTGACGGCACCGACACCCACGACTGCGACGGCGACGTCCTGCTCCCGGGGTTCGTCGACCTCCACACCCATCTCCGTGAGCCGGGCCGCGAGGACACCGAGACCATCGCCTCCGGCTCCGCGGCCGCCGCGAGAGGCGGCTACACCGCGGTCTTCGCCATGGCCAACACCAGCCCGCCCCAGGACAACCAGACCGTCACCGACGCCGTGTGGCGGATCGGCCGGGAGGTCGGACTGTGCGACGTGCACCCGGTCGGCGCGGTCACCGTCGGCCTCGCCGGGGAGCAGCTCACCGAGATGGGCCAGATGTCCTCCGGTGAGGCGCAGGTCACGGTGTTCTCGGACGACGGGCACTGCGTCCACGACCCGATGATCATGCGGCGCGCGCTCGAGTACTCGGCCGGGCTCGGCGTCCTCGTGGCCCAGCACGCCGAGGAGCCGCGGCTCACCCCCGGCGCGGTCGCGCACGAGGGTCCGACCGCGGCGCGGTTGGGGCTGACCGGATGGCCGCGCTCCGCGGAGGAGTCGATCGTCGCCCGCGACGCCATCCTCGCCCGGGACGCAGGCGCCCGCGTGCACATCTGCCACGCCTCGACCACCGGCACCGTCGAACTGCTGAGATGGGCGAAGGCGCAGGGGATCCGGATCACCGCCGAGGTCACCCCGCACCACCTGCTGCTGGATGACTCGGTGCTCGAGTCGTACGACGGCGTCTACCGGGTCAACCCGCCACTGCGCGAGTCGCACGACGCCCGCGCGCTCCGCGATGCTCTGGTGTCCGGCGTGATCGACTGTGTCGCGACCGATCACGCGCCCCACGCCGAGCAGGAGAAGTGCTGCGAGTTCGCCGCGGCGCGACCGGGCATGCTCGGACTCGAGACCGCCCTGCCCATCGTGGCCGCGCTCCTGGTGGAATCGGGTGAGATGACGTGGCGGGATGTCGCGCGCGTGATGAGTTCGCGGCCGGCCGAGATCGCCGGTCTGCCCGACCAGGGACGTCCGATCGAGGTGGGAGAGCCGGCCAACCTCGTCGTCGTCGACCCCGACTCCCCGTGGACGGTCGTGGGTGAGGAGCTCGCCAGTCTCTCCGCCAACACCCCCTACGAGGGCATGGAGTTCACGGCGCGGGTCGTGGGCACCGTCCACCGCGGTCGGATGGTCGTCCGGGACGGCGAGATCGTCGGAGGAGGGAAGAACGCATGAGCCAGAACATCCTGACCGCGCTGATCGCTCTGGTCCTGTTCCTGGGGGTGCTGGCCCTCATGGCGTGGGGCTGGCGCAACCGCCAACGCTCCCAGGCCCACCTGTTCGACGGCCTGCCGGCGGTGCCCGAGTCGCCCGGCGAGCCCGTGCTCGGGCCGCTGACCGGCGTCTACGTGGGCAGTACCGTCGCGGGCGACTGGCAGGCCCGGATCGTCCGGCCGCCGCTGGGTCATCGTTCGGCGGGGTCGCTCACCGCGCACACGACCGGCCTGCGTCTCGAGCTCGCCGACGCGACCGTGTGGATCCCACGGGCCGATCTGGTCGACGTCCGGCGCGCGTCCGCGCTCGCCAACAAGACGGTCCCCGGCGGCGGCCTGGTGGTCGCGCGCTGGCGGCTGCGCTCCGCCGACGGCGGGACCACGGTCGTCGACACCGGGTTCCGCGCCGACGACAAGGACACGTACGACCGATGGGAGCAGCTGCGCGGTGACGCCGCTGATCCCGACCCCACCCACGACCCGCCGTCGACCCAGCCGCCCCACGCCCCCCGCTCCACCAACGAGGAGAACCAGTGACTTCGCAGACCACCACGACCAGTTCCGCGGCGGGACCTCCGCCCGCGGCCCTCGTCCTCGAGGACGGGCGGATCCACCGCGGTACCGCGTTCGGAGCCACGGGCACCACCCTGGGCGAGGCCGTCTTCACCACGGCGATGTCGGGCTACCAGGAGGCCCTCACGGACCCCTCCTACCACCGGCAGATCCTCGTCACGACCGCTCCACACATCGGCAACACCGGCTGGAACGACCACGATGGTGAGTCACTGCTCGGCGGGGAGGTCGGCGGCGGCCGCATCTGGGTCGCGGGGCTGGTGGCCCGCGATCTCTCCCGCCGGGCGTCGAACCACCGGGCCACCCGGACGCTGGAGGCGGAGATGATCGCGCAGGGCGCGGTCGGGATCGCCGACGTCGACACACGCGCGGTGGTCCGTCACATCCGCGACCGGGGGGCGATGAAGGCCGGGATCTTCTCCGGGGCCGACCTCGCCGACGACGAGTCGATGCTCGCCACCGTCCGCGCGCAGGAGGCCATGGCGGGGGCGTCGCTGTCCCGCGAGGTCACGACCGACGAGGCCTATGTGGTCGAACCGGAGGGCACGGCGCACTACTCGGTGGCAGCGCTGGACCTGGGCATCAAGACGAACACCCCGCGCATGCTCGCAGCGCGCGGCGTCAGGGTCCACGTGATCCCCGCGGGGTCGACGCTCCAGGACGTCCTCGAGCTCGACGTCGACGGGGTGTTCCTCTCCAACGGGCCCGGCGACCCGGCCGCCGCCGACGACGCCGTGCACCTCACCAAGGAGGTACTCGGGCAGGGGATCCCGTTCTTCGGGATCTGCTTCGGCAACCAGATCCTCGGCCGTGCGCTCGGACTCGAGAGCTACAAGATGCGGTTCGGGCACCGGGGGACCAACATCCCGGTGGTGGACAAAGCCACGGGCGCGGTGGCGATCACCTCCCAGAACCACGGGTTCGCGCTCCGCGCACCGGAGACCGAGCACTGGGAGACGCCGTGGGGCACCGCCACCGTCACCCACGTGTGCGCCAACGACGGGACGGTCGAGGGCGTCGCGCTGACCGACGGTTCGGCGTTCTCCGTCCAGTACCACCCCGAAGCGGCCGCGGGTCCCCGCGACGCCGCCGACCTCTTCGACCGCTTCGTCAGCCTGCTCGGCGCCGATCCGGCCGCCACCGACTCCAGGAAGGGCACGCACTGATGCCTCGCCGCACAGACATCAACCACGTCCTCGTGATCGGCTCCGGCCCGATCGTCATCGGCCAGGCCTGCGAGTTCGACTATTCCGGCACCCAGGCGTGTCGCGTGCTGCGCTCGGAGGGGCTGCGGGTGACGCTGGTCAACTCCAACCCCGCCACGATCATGACCGATCCGGAGTTCGCCGACAGCACATACGTCGAGCCGATCACGGCCGAGTACATCGACAAGATCTTCACCAAGGAAGCCGCGGCCGGGCATCCGGTGGATGCGGTCCTCGCCACCCTCGGGGGCCAGACCGCACTCAACGCGGCGATGGACCTCGACGCCCGGGGCATCCTCGACAAGCACGGGGTCGAGCTCATCGGTGCGGACATCCCCGCCATCAACCGCGGCGAGGACCGGCAGATGTTCAAGGACATCGTCGAGAGCGTCGGAGGCGAGTCCGCCCGCAGCGCGGTCTGCTACACGATGGAGGAGGTCCACGCGACCGTCGCCGAGATGGGCCTGCCCGTCGTGGTCCGCCCGTCCTTCACCATGGGTGGTCTCGGCTCCGGCATGGCCCACACCACCGAGGATCTCGAACGGATCGTCGGCGGGGGGCTGGCCGCCTCACCGACCGCGAACGTCCTGATCGAGGAGTCGATCCTCGGGTGGAAGGAGTTCGAACTCGAGCTCATGCGCGACCACAAGGACAACGTCGTGGTGGTGTGCTCGATCGAGAACGTGGACGCCATGGGCGTGCACACCGGCGACTCGGTGACCGTGGCGCCGTCCATGACGTTGACCGACCGCGAGTTCCAGAACATGCGCGACCTCGGGATCGACATCCTGCGGGCCGTCGGTGTCGCGACCGGAGGCTGCAACATCCAGTTCGCGATCAACCCGGACGACGGGCGTCTCGTGGTGATCGAGATGAACCCGCGCGTGTCGCGGTCGTCGGCGCTCGCATCCAAGGCCACCGGGTTCCCGATCGCCAAGATCGCGGCGCGGCTGGCGATCGGGTACAGCCTCGACGAGATCACCAACGACATCACCGGTGAGACACCGGCGTCCTTCGAGCCGTCACTCGACTATGTGGTGGTCAAGGCCCCGCGCTTCGCGTTCGAGAAGTTCCCCGGCGCCGACGACACGCTCACCACCACCATGAAGTCCGTGGGCGAGGCGATGAGCCTCGGCCGGAACTACCGCGAGGCGCTCGGGAAGGTGATGCGCTCGCTGGAGACCAGGGCCGCCGGCTTCTGGACCCTCCCCGACGAGACGATCGCCCCCGGCCGCTCCACGGATGTCGCGGCTGTGCTCGACGATCTCCGGCGTCCCACCGAAGGCCGCATGTACGACGTCGAACTCGCGCTGCGTCTGGGGGCGACGCTCGAGCAGGTCCACGAGGCCTCGGAGATCGACCCCTGGTTCCTCGACGAGGTGGCTGTCCTGGTGGAGCTGCGGGAGGAGATCAGTGCCGCCCCGGTCGTCGACGAGGCGCTCCTGCGTCGTGCCAAGCACAACGGACTGTCCGACGCCCAGATCGCCGCTCTGCGGCCCGAGTTCGCCGGCGCGGAAGGCGTGCAGCGCCTGCGTCACCGCCTGGGTGTCCGGCCGGTCTACAAGACGGTCGACACCTGCGCCGCCGAGTTCGAGGCCAAGACCCCCTATCACTACTCGACCTACGAGCTCGATCCCGGCGCCGAGTCCGAGGTGGCCCCGCAGACCGAGCGCGAGAAGGTCATCATCCTCGGGTCCGGCCCCAACCGGATCGGTCAGGGCATCGAGTTCGACTACTCGTGCGTGCACGCCGCGCTGACCCTGTCCGAGGCCGGGTACGAGACCGTCATGGTCAACTGCAACCCGGAGACCGTCTCGACGGACTACGACACGGCGGATCGGCTGTACTTCGAGCCGCTCACGTTCGAGGACGTCATGGAGGTCTACCACGCCGAGTGCGGCTCCGGCACGGTCGCCGGCGTCCTGGTCCAGCTGGGGGGCCAGACACCGCTCGGCCTCGCGGCGCAGCTGGAAGAGGCCGGGGTCCCGGTGGTCGGGACGAGCCCGTCCGCCATCGACCTCGCGGAGGACCGCCGCGAGTTCGGCGACGTGCTCGCCCGGGCCGGCCTCCCGGCTCCCGCGTTCGGTACCGCGGTGACGGCCGCCGAGGCCACCGAGATCGCGGCCGGCATCGGGTACCCGGTACTCGTCCGCCCCTCCTACGTCCTCGGGGGACGCGGCATGGAGATCGTCTACGACGAGGACTCGCTCCGCTCCTACATCGACCGCGCCACCGAGGTGGGCCCGGACCGCCCGGTCCTCGTCGACAGGTTTCTCGACGACGCCGTGGAGATCGACGTCGACGTGCTCTGCGACGGCACCGAGATGTACCTGGGCGGCGTCATGGAGCACATCGAGGAGGCGGGGATCCACTCCGGCGACTCGGCGTGCGCGCTGCCGCCCATCACACTGGGTCAGGACGACATCGATCGCGTCCGGCGCTCCAGCGAGGCGCTCGCCTCCGGAATCGGGGTCAAGGGACTGATGAACGTGCAGTACGCCCTCAAGGACGACGTGCTGTACGTGCTCGAGGCCAACCCCCGCGCCTCCCGGACCGTCCCGTTCGTCTCCAAGGCGACCGGCGTCCACATGGCCAAGGCCTGTGCCCGGATCATGATGGGGGCCACGATCGCCGAGCTCCGGGCCGAGGGACTGTTGCCGTCCGACCGCGACGGCGGTTCGTTGCCGGCGGACGCCCCGGTCGCCGTCAAGGAGGCGGTCCTGCCGTTCAACCGCTTCCGGACACCGGCGGGCCAGACCATCGACTCCCTGCTCAGCCCCGAGATGAAGTCGACGGGTGAGGTCATGGGTATCGGCCCCGACTTCGCGGTCGCCTTTGCCAAGGGGCAGCTCTCCGCGGAGGGCGTCCTGCCCACCAGCGGGACCGTGTTCGTCTCCGTGGCCAACCGGGACAAGCGGTCCATGGTGTTCCCCGCGCAGCGGCTCGCCGCCCTGGGCTTCACCGTGCTGGCCACCGAGGGCACCGCGCTGATGCTCCGCCGGTACGGCATCGCCTGTGAGACCGTCGCCAAGCTGACGGAGTCCGGAGCGGGCCCGGTGGACGAGAACGGGGAGCCGGTCCGGACGATCGTCGACCGGATCAACGCCCACGAGGTGGACCTGATCCTCAACATCGCCTCGTCCACCGGAGGCACCCGCGCCGACGGCTACGAAATCCGCTCCGCCGCCATCTCGCGCCGCGTCCCGTGTGTGACCACGGTCCAGGGCGCGACCGCCGCGGTGCACGGCATCGAGGCGATGCGCCGCGGAGACGTCACGGTCAGCCCGCTGCAGGAGCTGCACTCCGGGTTCACCGAGTGAGCTCCGGCTCCGGTCACCGGGCGCCGTTCGGGGCGCGACTGCGGGCCGCGCTCGGTTCCCGCGGGAACCTGTGCGTGGGGATCGACCCCCACCCGGCGCTGCTCGAGGCGTGGGGACTCGGGGTCGACGCCGCGGGGGTCGCCGAGTTCTCCCGCAGGTCACTCGAGGCGTTCGGAGACCTGGTGCCGGCGGTCAAGCCGCAGGTCGCGTTCTTCGAGGAGCACGGTGCCGCGGGGGTCGCCGCGCTCGAGGAGGTCCTCGACGGGATCGCCTCGGCCGGAGCCCTGTCCGTCGCGGACGCCAAGCGCGGGGACATCGGTTCGACGATGGCCGGATACGCCCGGGCCTGGCTGCGTGACGGCTCACCGCTGGCGTGTGACGCGCTGACCGTCTCGCCGTACCTCGGCGTCGGCGCGCTGGACGCGGCCTTCGAGGCGGCGGCCGGGGCCGGGCGCGGACTCTTCGTCCTCGCCCGGACCTCGAACCCCGAGGCGGGTCCGCTGCAGCGGGCGGAGGCCGGGGGAGCGACCGTCGCGCAGTCGGTGGTCGACGAGGTCGCACGCCGCAACGCGACGATCGACAGGGGCGACGACCCGACGTCGCCGGGCCCCTTCGGGGTGGTCGTCGGCGCCACTGTCGACGACGCCCCCCGGCTCGACGAACTCCATGGGCCGGTGCTCATGCCGGGAGTGGGTCAGCAGGGCGCCACGATCGACGATGCCCGGCGGATCGCGGGCCCCGCCTTCGGGCACACCCTCGTCAATGTCTCGCGCCATGTACTCCGGGCCGGTCCGGACGTCGCGGCGATGCGCGATGTCGTACTCGACCTCACGATGGCGGCGCGGGTCACGGCCCGCGGAGACGGCGCCGACGGCGCTCCCTGAGCCCCTGCGGGCACCCGGCGTCACTCGCGTCACACATCTGCGGCGTGCACAGCGACGAGCCCTCGCCCATTTCGGGCGTTTCGCTCCGCGCACGACGGCGGTCGCGGTTAGTCTGCCCATAGCCTCACATGACAATGCGCAGGCCAGAGGGGGTGACACGCCGGGCACCCGCCCGGGTACGACGTCCCGGTGCCTTGTACTGTTGCTGAGGTCATCAGGCCCGATACCGGGTCCCGACCCCGCGAGGGGGACGGGCCCGCCCGGGTACGGTGAGCACGAGGGAGCGCCCGTTCCCGGTGCGTTCCGCAGCCCGCGGACGCGCCGGAGACGGTCACCGCACACCAGACGCGAGTGTCCTACGGTGGACACCCGCGTGAGTCACGAGACACACACGAACGAGACGGAGGAATTGTGGCCCTTCCCCAGTTGACCGATGAGCAGCGTGCTGCTGCTCTGGAGAAGGCGGCTGCCGCCCGTCGCGCCCGGGCTGAGCTCAAGGAGCGGCTGAAGCGCGGAGGCACCGATCTCAAGCAGGTGCTCAAGGACGCCGAGACCGACGAGATCCTCGGCAAGATGAAGGTGTCAGCACTGCTGGAGGCTCTGCCCAAGGTCGGCAAGGTCAAGGCTCAGGAGATCATGTCCGAGCTGGAGATCGCCCCTACGCGTCGTCTGCGTGGTCTCGGTGACCGCCAGCGTCGTGCACTGCTCGAGCGGTTCGACTTCACGGTCGACTGATCGACGTATGAACGCACCGTCGTCCGGGGGAGTCCCCCCGGAAGCGACGGCGACGAGGGGCCGGCTGATCGTCTTGGCCGGCCCCTCCGCCGTCGGTAAGTCAACCGTCGTGGCCCGGCTCCGCGAGCGCGTACCGGAGCTGTACTTCAGCGTGTCCATGACCACGCGCGATCCGCGGCCCGGAGAGGTCGACGGGCGCGACTACCACTTCGTCACCACGGAGCACTTCCGTACCGCAGTCGCCGAGGGCCGGATGCTGGAGTGGGCCGAGATCCATCGCGGCCTCCAACTGTCGGGCACCCCCGCCGATCCGGTGCGGCGTGCCCTCTCGGACGGCCGGCCGGTCCTCATCGAGGTCGATCTCGCCGGGGTCCGGCAGATCCGTGAGTCGATCCCCGAGGGGCGGACCGTCTTCCTGTCCCCGCCCTCATGGGAGGAACTCGAGGTCCGCCTGCGCGGCCGCGGGACCGAACCGCACGACGTGGTCGCCCGTCGTCTCGAGACCGCGAAGGTCGAGATGGAGGCTCGCGAGGAGTTCGACGACGTGGTGGTCAACGACGAACTCGAGGCGGCGGTCGACGAGTTGGTATCATTGCTGGTCGGTCGAGATCGACATCTCCGCACCGATAGCCCTTCACCGCAAGTCCAGAGGAGAACCCCGTAGTGGCCACCATCGAAGACGCAGCGGCCACCCCGCTGTACGACACTCCCGTCGGCATCACCAACCCGCCGATCGACGAGCTCCTCGACAGGGCGTCGTCCAAGTACGCCCTCGTGATCTTCGCCGCGAAGCGCGCCCGGCAGATCAACTCGTACTACAACCAGATCGAGGAGGGCATCCTCGAGTACGTCGGCCCGCTGGTCGACCCCGAGTTCCACGAGAAGCCCCTCACCATCGCTCTGCGCGAGCTCCACTCCGACCTCCTCGACTGCGCCGAGGGCGAGTGACCCCCGGCGGGGACGACGCACGCGCCCCGCGCGTCGTCGTGGGTGTGGGCGGCGGGATCGCCGCCTACAAGGCCTGCGGGCTGATCCGGCTGCTCACAGAGTCCGGATGCCACGTCGATGTCGTCCCCACGCAGGCGGCCCTGGAGTTCGTCGGGACCGCCACGTTCGAGGCACTGTCCGGGAACCCGGTCACGACCGGTGTGTTCTCCGATGTGCCCTCCGTCCGCCACGTCGCCCTCGGGCAACGGGCGGACCTCGTCGTCGTCGCGCCGGCCACGGCCGATCTGCTCGCGCGTGCCGCCTCGGGCCGCGCCGACGATCTGCTCACATCGACCCTGCTCACCGCACGGTGTCCGGTGCTCCTCGCACCGGCGATGCACACTGAGATGTGGGAGCACCCCGCCACTCGGCGCAACGTCGGCACACTCCGCGGGGACGGGCTACACGTGATGCCACCGGCGTCCGGCCGGCTCACCGGCGCCGACACGGGCGCCGGACGACTGCCCGAGCCCGCGGACATCGCCCGGCTCGCACACCTCCTCCTCGACGGCGGGCGGATGCCGTGGGACCTGCACGGCGAGCATGTCGTGGTGACCGCCGGCGGCACCCGTGAGGACGTCGACCCCGTGCGTTTCCTCGGCAACCGCAGTTCGGGAAAGCAGGGATACGCCATCGCGGCGGTCGCCGCGGCGCGGGGGGCACGGGTCACCCTGGTGACCTCCGCGGACCTGCCGACCCCCGCGGCAGTGGAGGCCGTCCCCATCGAATCGGCCCGGGAGCTCCGGGACGAGACGCTGCGGCTCGCGGAAGGCGCCGACGTCGTGATCAAGGCGGCCGCCGTGGCGGATTTCCGGCCCGCCGACGTCGCCGGATCCAAGCTCAAGAAGGGCAGCAGCACCGAGCCCGAGTCGATCGGCCTCACGGTGAACCCGGACATCCTCGCCGAGCTCGTGGACGCCCGCACAGCGGGGAGGGTCCCCGCCGACTGCCTGCTCGTGGGTTTCGCGGCCGAGACCGGGGACGCCTCGGGGACGGTCCTCGAACACGGGCGCGCCAAACTCGCTCGCAAAGGCTGCGATCTCCTCGTGGTCAACGAGGTCGGCCGCGGCACCACGTTCGGGGAGGACGTCAACGGCGGCTGGATCCTCGACACAGCCGGCGGCGAGGTGCTGCTCGACCGGGTGAGCAAGGACCTGGTGGCCAGCCGGGTGCTCGACGCGGTCGTGGCCGCATCCGGGTCGGCGACGACCGGCCGTCGGGGCGCTCACCACACCGACTAGTCTGATCCCACGCGCTCCCACCAGGAAGAGAGAACCACTGTGACGCAGGCACGTCGGCTGTTCACCAGCGAATCCGTGACCGAGGGACACCCGGACAAGATCTGTGACGCGATCTCCGACGCGATCCTCGACGCCATGCTGGAACAGGACCCGGCCGCCCGGGTCGCGGTGGAGACCATGGTCACGACCGGTCAGGTGCACGTCGCCGGCGAGGTCAAGACCAGTGGCTACGTGGAGATCCCGCAGCTCATCCGCGAGAAGATCGTCTCGATCGGTTACGACGCCTCCGACAAGGGATTCGACGGGGTGACCTGTGGCGTGTCGGTGTCCATCGGGGCGCAGTCACCGGAGATCGCCCAGGGCGTGGACACCTCGCACGAGGCCCGCACGGGGGGCCCCACGGAGGACGAGATCGCCCGGCAGGGCGCCGGCGACCAGGGCTTGATGTTCGGTTACGCCTGCTCGGACACCCCCGAGCTCATGCCGCTGCCCATCGCGCTTGCGCACCGGTTGTCGCGCCGGCTGACCGAGGTCCGCAAGAACGGCGCGCTGGGCTACCTGCGTCCCGACGGCAAGACCCAGGTCACGATCGAGTACGACGAGGAACGCCCGATCCGGCTGGACACCATCGTCATCTCCACGCAGCACGCCCCGGAGATCGATCTCGAGACGACGCTGCGTGATGACCTCACGCGCGAGGTCATCGAACCCGTGCTCGCCGAGGCCGTGGGCGGGATCGAGACCGGAGACTTCCGACTGCTGGTCAACCCGACCGGGCGATTCGTGCTGGGCGGCCCGATGGGCGACGCGGGCCTGACCGGTCGCAAGATCATCGTGGACACCTACGGCGGGATGGCCCGTCACGGCGGCGGGGCGTTCTCGGGCAAGGACCCCTCCAAGGTGGATCGGTCGGCGGCCTACGCCATGCGGTGGGTGGCCAAGAACGTCGTCGCGGCCGAGCTGGCGGAGCGGGTCGAGGTACAGGTCGCCTACGCGATCGGCAAGGCGGCTCCGGTCGGGCTCTTCGTCGAGGCCTTCGGTACGCAGAAGGTCGATCTGGACACGCTGCAGGCGGCGGTGGACGAGGTCTTCGACCTGCGGCCCGGCGCGATCATCCGTGACCTCGACCTCAAACGCCCCATCTACGCGGCGACGTCCGCCTACGGTCACTTCGGCCGCACCGACGTCGACCTGCCGTGGGAGCGGACCGACCGCGTGGCCGAGCTCAGGCGCGCGGCCGGTCTCTGACGCACCCACCCCCGCGATGTCAGACGGGGGTGCGACGATGCGGGACGTGACCACGACGCGCTCCGCCGCCCGGGTCCCGGCGACGGACGCGCCGGTGGCCCGGGTGCTCCCGCTACTCGGGGTGCCCCACCTGGACCGTGAGTTCGATTACCTGGTCCCCGAGTCGTTGTCCGCCGAGGCGCTCCCCGGCACCCGGGTCCGGGTCCGGTTCGCCGGTCGGCTGGTCGACGCCTTCCTCCTCGAGAGGGCTGCCGAGTCGGGCCACCGCGGCGAGCTCGCCTGGCTGGAGAGGGTGATCTCTCCCGAACCCGTGCTGACCCCGGACCTGCTCCGGCTCGTCGAACACGTCGCACGCCGGTGGGTGGGGATGCGGTCGGACGTGCTGCGCCTGGCGATCCCGCCCCGGCACGCCACGGCGGAGAAGACGGTCCCCGAGGCCGCGCCGGGGCCGGGGGCCCTCCCGGGCCCGGTCGAGCTACCGGTGGGGTGGTCGGACCACCCGATGGTCGCCCGCTTCCTCGAGGCCGTCACCGGCGGGCTCCCCGCCCGCGCTGTGTGGACGGCGCCGCCCGGTCGTGACTGGGCCTCGGCGCTCGCTGCGCTGGCGGACACGATCCGACGGCGGGGGCTGCAGGTGCTGGTGGTGGTGCCCGATCAACGCGACGTCGACCGCCTGACCGCCGCGTGTCGCGAGATCGTGGGGGGAGGGGTCGCGGGCCGGGACCTCGTCGCGGACCTGTCGGCGGGGGTGGGTCCGTCCGCGCGGTACCGACGGTGGCTCCGCGCCGTGCGCGGTCACGCGCGGATCGTCGTGGGCACCCGCAGCGCGGTCTTCACGCCGCTGCCGGAGCCTGGCCTGATGATCCTCCATGACGACGGGGACGACTCCTTCGTGGAGCCCCGCGCCCCGTACCCCCACACGCGGGATGTCGCGACGCTGCGGTCGTCGCTCGACGGCACCCCGCTCCTGCTCACGTCGGTCGACCGGACGCCCGAGATCGCCGAGTTGGTCCGGGCGGGCTGGGCGCACGAGATCCGGCCCGAGCCTGGGCTCGTCCGGTCTCTGGCGCCACGAGTGGTGGCGACGACCGACCTGGACCCCGGTCAGGCCCGGGACGTGGCCGGGGGGCGGACCCGCCTGCCGGCGGTGGCCACGGCGATGGCCCGCGAGGCGATCGATGTCGACGCCCCCGTGCTCGTGCAGGTGCCGCGCAAGGGCTACATCCCCACGCTGCTGTGCGGCTCGTGTCGCACGCCGGCACGCTGCCGGAGATGCCACGGTCCGATCCGCGCCGGTCGCATGGACGCGGTGTACGGGCCCGTCGAGCTGGCGTGCGGGTGGTGCGGGGCACCGGAGACGGGGTTCCGGTGTGTGGCCTGCGGTTCCCGCGCTCTACGTGCGGGCGTCGTGGGCGCCGGGCGCACGGCGGAGGAACTGGGGCGGATGTTCCCCGGTGTCCGGGTGCGTACCAGCGGCGGTGGGGAGATCCTGGAGTCCGTCCCGGCCGAGCCCGCGATCGTCGTCTCCACACCCGGGGCCGAGCCCGTCGCCGAGGGCGGATACGGTGCGGCGCTGCTGCTCGACTCCTGGGCTCTCCTGGGCAGGCCGGATCTGCGGGCCGTCCAGGACGCACTCCGGCTCTGGCTCGGCGCCGCCTCGCTGGTGCGGACGGCATCGGCCGGTGGCCGCGTGTTCCTGTCCGCGGACTCGGAACTGCCGGTGTCCCAGGCACTCGTGCGATGGGACCCGCAGGGGTGGGCTGTCCGCGAACTCGCGGATCGTGCCGAGGTGGGCTTCCCGCCGGCGGTGCACCTGGTCGCGGTGGACGGGCCGGCCGAGGCGCTCGCCGACGTGATCGTGGACCTCCCGCTCCCGGAGGGAGTGGAGCTACTCGGGCCCGTGGACCTGCCGGCGGGGGAGGAGCTCCCGTCGCACGAGTCGGTCGAGGACCCGGAGCGGGTGCTGTTGCGGGTCCCGCCCCCGCTTCTCGACCACGTCGCCACCGAGCTTCGCGCGATGGTCGTCGGACGGTCGGGCCGTCGGCACACCGCGCCCCTGCGGGTCCGCCTCGACCCGGTCCACATCGGCTGAGGCTCCCGTCTGTGGGCCCCCGCCCCGTCCGCACATACAATGGCGGATCACGACCACCGCACCGGGCATGCCCGGTTCAGCACCCTTCCAGCACCGAGGAGGCCGATCCGCATGGCCGTTCTACCCGTCCGGCTCTTCGGCGACCCCGTCCTCAGGACCGCCGCCGATCCCGTCACGTCGTTCGACGAACGACTGGCACGGGTCGTCGACGATCTGACGGACACCGTCCGGCACGCGGACGGCGCCGGCCTCGCGGCGCCCCAGATCGGCATCTCGTCCCGGGTGTTCGTCTACGACTGTGGCGGGCGTTCCGGGCACCTGGTCAATCCCGAATGGGAACCGATCGGTACCGAGACGACCCGAATCGACGAGGGGTGCCTGTCGATCCCCGGCGTCAGCCAACCCACCGAGAGGTGGGCCCGGGTCGCGGCCCGCGGCGTCGATCTCCACGGCGAGCCGGTGGCATTCGAGGCCGAGGGGATCCTGGCCCGGGCGATCCAGCACGAGACGGACCACGTGGACGGGGTGCTGTTCCTCCAGCGACTGTCCCAGGACCGCCGCCGGGACGCGATGGCGGCGATCCGGGCCTCGGACTGGTTCGGCAGCGCGGCGATCAGCGGTGGCGTGGTCTACGACCAGCTCGCCGACGCGATGGCGGTGAACTGAGCGGTGCGCCTCGTCTTCGCCGGAACCCCCGAGGTCGCCATCCCGTCCCTCCGGGCACTGCTCGCGAGCGAGCGACACGAGGTGGTGGCCGTGGTCTCCCGCCCCGACGCCCGGACGGGCCGGGGCCGGACGCTGAGGCGCAGCCCCGTCGCGGCGGTCGCCGACGAGGCAGGGATCGAGGTCCTCACCCCGCCGAACGCCCGCGACGAGGAGTTCGCTGACCGGCTGCGCGCCCTCGCCCCGGACGCGGTCCCGGTGGTGGCGTACGGCCACCTGGTGCCGCGATACGTTCTGGACATCCCGCGCCACGGCTGGATCAACCTGCACTTCTCGCTCCTCCCGGCGTGGCGTGGCGCGGCGCCCGTCAACGCGGCGATCGCCGCCGGTGACGAGGTGACCGGCGCCACCACGTTCCTGCTGGACGAGGGCATGGACACCGGACCGGTGCTCGGCACGATGACCGAGACGGTCCGGGCCCGGGACACCGCCGGGGACCTCCTGGGAAGACTGGCCGAGTCCGGGGCAGGGCTCCTGAGCGCCACTCTCGACGGGCTGCAGACCGGCGAGATGGTCGCGGTACCGCAGCCGACCGAGGGCGTGTCCCACGCCGGCAAGATCACTGCGGCCGACGCGCGGGTGCGCTGGACCGACCCCGCCCTCGCCGTGGATCGACACATCCGCTCCGTGACGCCCGACCCGGGGGCCTGGACCACACTCGGCGGTGAGCGGGTCAAGATCGGGACCGTCCGCACCGACGAGCACGACGGACCACGGCCGGCCCCGGGCGTCCTCGCCTGGGACAAGCACGCGGTCCGGGTGGGCACTGCGACCGACGCCGTCGTGGTGGAGACGCTCCAGCCACCGGGCAAGAAGATGATGAACGCGCTCGACTGGGTGCGAGGGGCACGACTGGCCGACGGGGCGGAGTTCGAATGAGCGGGGAGCCGCGGGGGGCCGGGCGTGGTGACGACCGTCGCCGGCGCCGCCCGGACCAGACGCACGGGCGGCCCGGGGGGAGCAACCGTCACCCGCAGAAGCGCCGGCCACAGCAGCGCCACGGCCAGCAGGCGCCCGCGGGACGGCGGCGGGCCCCGGACGCCCGCGCCGTCGCGCTGACCGTACTGGCCGCGGTCCGCGAACGCGCCGCCTATGCCAACCTCGCCCTACCGGCCGAGCTACGGAAGGCCGGGCTCGACTCGCGCGACGCGGCCTTGGCCACCGAGCTGACCTACGGGACGTTGCGCGCCCAGGGGCTGCTGGACCGGATCGTCGAACTCGCCGCGTCCCGGCCGGTCGGGGAGATCGACGCGCCCGTCCTGGACGTGGTCCGCCTCGGCGCCTACCAACTGCTGTTCACCCGGATCGGTGCGCACGCCGCCGTCGACACGAGCGTGGAGGCCGCGCGCACGGCCGGCCTCGGGCGGGCGGGCGCCTTTGTCAACGCCGTACTCCGCAAGGTCGCTGCCAGGGACCGGCCGGACTGGCTCGACGCGCTCCGGGAGGGCGTCACCGACCCGGTGGCACGGCTCGCGGTGGGGACCGCGCATCCCGAGTGGATCGCCCGGGCCTTCGCCGAGGCCCTCGGCGCCGACGCGGCCCGACTGCCGGACCTCCTCGCGGCGGACGACGCCCGGCCGAAGGTCCACCTCGCCGCGCGCCCCGGCGCGATCTCCGCCGAGGAACTCGCACTGGTCACCGGTGGCAGAGAGGGGGGACTCTCGCCCTACGCGGTGCATCTCGATTCCGGCGACCCGGGCACGCTCGACGCGGTGCGGGACGGACTGGCGGTGGTGCAGGACGAGGGCAGCCAACTGGTCGCCCTCGCCGCCGCCCGGGCCCCCCTCGACGGGCCCGACTCCGGCCGCTGGCTCGACCTGTGCGCGGGCCCCGGGGGCAAGGCGGTGATGCTGGGGGCGCTCGCGGAGATCGAGGGAGCCGCCGTGACCGGCGTCGAGATCTCCCCCCACCGGGCCGACCTCGTGCGTCAGGCGACCCGCGACCTGCCGGTGGAGGTCCACACGAGGGACGGACGCGCCCCGGAACTGGAGCCCGGGTTCGACCGCATCCTCCTCGACGCCCCCTGCTCGGGGCTCGGCGCACTGCGCCGGCGGCCGGAGGCGCGGTGGCGCAAGACCGCGGCGGACATCCACCCCCTGGCCGCCCTCCAGCGGGAGCTGCTCGAGTCGGCGCTACGGTTGCTCCGTCCCGGCGGCGTGACGGTGTACGCGACCTGTTCGCCGCACCTTTCCGAGACCGTCTCGGTGGTCCGAGAAGCGTCCCGGCGTGCGGACGTCGAGCTCGTCGACATCCGCGAGTCGCTCCCGGAGCTCACGGACGCGGGCGAGGGGCCGTGGGTACAGCTCTGGCCGCACCGACACGGCACGGACGCGATGTTCATGGCAGCGCTACGGCGCCGCTCGGACGCCCCCGCCTAGACTGGCCCCATGCCGTACCAGCCGCTCATCGCGCCGTCGATCCTGTCCGCCGACTTCGCCCGCCTCGACCGTGAGATCGATCGGATCCCCGCCGCCGACTGGATCCACGTCGACGTGATGGACGGGCACTTCGTCCCCAACCTGACCATCGGCGCGCCCGTCGCGGCGGCGGTCGGCAGGGTCACGGACAAACCGATGGACTGCCACCTGATGATCGAGGACCCCGTCCGGTGGGCGGGGGACTACGCGGACGCGGGCGCGTTCAACGTGACCTTTCACGTGGAAGCCGCCGAGGACCCGAGGGCCGTGGCCGACCTGCTGCACGCGAAGGGCTGCCGGGCGGGCATCTCGGTCAAGCCCGGGACGGCCGTCGAGCCCTACCTGGATCTGCTCGAGCACGTCGACCTGGTCCTGGTCATGAGTGTCGAGCCCGGCTTCGGCGGCCAGTCGTTCATGCCGGAGGTGCTCGACAAGGTGCGCACGCTCCGGGAGGAGATCGACCGCCGCCGGCTCGACGTCCTCATCCAGATCGACGGGGGTATCGATGCCCGCACGATCGGGGAGTCCGCGGCCGCCGGGTGCGACGTCTTCGTCGCCGGATCGGCCGTGTACGGCGCGCCGGACCCCGACGCGATGATCGAGACCCTGCGTGCCGGGGCCCGGGACGCCCGCGCGTGACCGGAGTCGGCAGAGGGGCGGGAGGCGCGATCCGGCAGCGGGAGCGATCCGCCCTGGCACTGGCAGTCGAGGTGTCCCGCGGCGCGCTCGGGGCGTCGACCCCCAACCCGCCGGTGGGCGCGATCGTGCTCGACCCGGCCGGGGATATCGTCGGTCGCGGTGCCACCGAGCCCGCGGGCGGCCGTCACGCCGAGGCGGTCGCGCTCGACGCGGCGGGCGACAGGGCCCGGGGCGGGACGCTCGTGGTGACGCTGGAGCCGTGCGACCACCACGGTCGGACGGGCCCGTGCACCGAACGCGCGCGGGCGGCCGGGGTGTCCCGCGTCGTGTACGCGCTCGGGGACACCACCCCGGACGCCGCCGGCGGAGCCGAGACCCTGCGCCGGGCGGGTATCGACGTGGTCACGGCCGACGACGACGAGATCGTCGCCGTCGCGGACGGGCCACTACGGGCGTGGAGGCACCGCGTGCGCGCCGGGCGCCCCCTGGTCACCTGGAAGTACGCCGCCACCCTCGACGGACGGGTCACCGCGGCGGACGGCACCAGTCGGTGGATCACCGGTGAGCAGGCGCGTCGACACGTCCACGCCCGGCGGCAGGAAGTCGACGTCGTCGTCGTCGGCAGCGGCACCGCGGCCGCCGACGACCCGTCGTTGACCGCTCGGCTCGACGACGGATCTCCGGCGCCCCGCCAGCCCCTCCGCGCGGTGATGGGACTGACCGCGGTGCCCGCGGGCGCGGCGGTGCGGGGGACCGACGGCAGGTTCCGACACCTCGCCACGCGCGACCCGGCCGGGGCGCTCGCCGGGCTCGGGGACGTCAATCACGTCGTGATCGAGGGCGGGCCCCGCCTGGCCGGCGCGTTCCTCGCGGCCGGCCTCGTCGACGAGGTGGACGCCTACCTCGCACCGCTCGTCGTCGGTGACGGTCGCGCCGCCGTCTCCGGCGCCGGGGTGGACACTCTCGCGGCCGCACACGGCTTCGAGATCCGGGAGACCACGCGACTCGGCGCGGACCTGCATCTCCGTCTGACCGCACACCATCCGCCCACGAGAGGACAACACTGATGTTCACGGGAATCGTCGAGGAGCTCGGAGCCCTCGAGTCGATCGAGAGCCACGGGGATTCTGCACGGATACGGTTTCGTGGCGCCGTGGTCACCGCGGACGTCGGGCACGGGGACTCGATCGCGGTCAACGGCGTGTGCCTCACCGTCACCGGATTCGTGGTGGGGGAGTACTTCGACACCGACGTCATGGCCGAGACCCTCGACCGCTCCGCGCTCGGCGCACTCGGGCCCGGCGACCCGGTGAACCTCGAGCGGGCGATGCGGGCCGACGCCCGCTTCGGTGGGCACATCGTCCAGGGCCACGTCGACGGGACCGGCATCGTGCTCGACCGCACGGAACACGAGAAATGGCACGTGGTGCGGATCTCGCTCCCGGACGACCTGGGGCGGTACGTCGTGGAGAAGGGGTCGATCACCGTCTCCGGCACCTCACTGACCGTGTCCGCGGTGAGCCCGGTCGACCACCCGGAACCGTGGTTCGAGGTCTCGCTGATCCCCACCACGCTCGATGCGACCACTCTCGGTGGTCTCACGCCCGGCGATCCGGTCAATCTCGAGGTGGACGTACTGGCCAAGTACGTCGAGCGTCTCATCGACGGACGCGGTGACCGGCCCGCCTGACCGGATGCGCCATACTTGGGCGGTGTGCCCGCGGCCGACGCCCGGGCGAGGAGAGATCGAGGAGAACCCCGAGCAGTGACCACCTTCGACGGCATCGACCGCGCCATCGCCGACATCGCGGCGGGACGTGCCGTGGTCGTGGTGGACAGTGAGGACCGGGAGAACGAGGGCGACCTGATCTTCGCCGCCGAACTCGCGACCCCCGAGCTCATGGCCTTCCTCGTCCGGTACTCGTCCGGATACGTCTGTGTCTCGCTGGAGGCAGAGGACTGCGTGCGGCTCGACCTGCCGCCGATGCGAGCGATCAACGAGGACCGGCACGACACCGCCTACGCGGTCACCGTGGACGCCCGGACCGGGGTGACCACCGGGATCTCCGCTGCCGACCGCGCACGGACGGCCCAGCTCCTCGCCTCGCCCGGCACCGTGCCGGGGGACCTCACCCGCCCCGGCCACATGGTCCCGCTGCGGGCTCGCCCGGGCGGGGTGCTCACGCGACCGGGTCACACCGAGGCGGCGGTCGATCTCGCCCGTCTCGCCGGACTCCGCGCCGCGGGGGTGATCTGCGAGATCGTCTCCGAGGACGACCCGACCACGATGGCCAGGAGTCCCGAGTTGCGTCGGTTCGCCGATCGTCACGGGCTGGCCATGGTGACCATCGAGGCCCTCCAGGCGTGGCGACGCGCGCACGAGGTACAGGTGGTGCACGAGGTCGCGGCCCGCATCCCGACGCCGGCCGGCACCCTCACGGCCCACGGGTACCGGGACGTCCTCCAGGAGGTCGAGCACGTCGCCATGGTCGCCGGCGACGTCACCGGCCCGGAACCCGTCCCGGTGCGCATCCATTCGGAATGCCTCACCGGGGACGTGTTCCACTCCCTGCGCTGCGACTGCGGCCCCCAGCTCGACGCCGCCGTGTCCGCGGTGGCCGAGGAGGGGCGGGGAGTGGTCCTGTACATGCGCGGCCACGAGGGCAGGGGGATCGGTCTGGTCCAGAAACTCCGCGCCTACCAGCTCCAGGACGAGGGGCGGGACACCGTCGACGCCAATCTGGACCTGGGACTGCCCGCCGATGCCAGGGACTTCAGCCTGGCTGCGCAGATCCTCCGCGACCTGGGGATCTCGCAGGTGCGACTCATGACCAACAACCCGGCCAAGGCCGACGCCCTGCGCGCGGGTGGCGTCGAGGTGGTCGAGCGGGTGCCCATGCCCACGGCCGTCACCCCGGAGAACGTCCGGTATCTCCGGACCAAGCGGGACCGGATGGGGCATCTTCTGGAAGGCTTGGACGGTGCCGACGGGTCCGGCGCCGGACCCGGAGACGGTCGCGACGAGGAGGACGAGGAATGAGCGGCAGCGGCAGGCCGGACCTTGTGGTCCCCGACGCCCGGGGGATGACCCTCGGCGTGGTGGCCGCCACCTGGCACGAGTCGATCTGCGGCCGGTTGCTCGACCGTGCGCTCGAGGTGGCCGGCGACGCAGGTGCGACGGTGACGGTCTCCCGGGTCTCCGGGGCGGTGGAGCTCCCGGTGATCGCGCAGGAGCTCGCGCGCACCCATGACACCGTCGTCGCGCTCGGTGTGGTGATCCGCGGAGCGACCCCGCACTTCGACTTCGTGTGCCGCTCCGTGACCGACGGGCTCACCCGCGTGGCGCTCGACGAGGCCACGCCCGTGGCCCACGGCGTGCTCACCACCGAGACGGAAGAGCAGGCGCTGGACCGCGACGGGCACGACGGTGCCTCCGAGGACAAGGGCGGCGAGGCCGTCGCGGCCGCGCTCGGCGCCGCGTCGACGCTCCGCGAGCTGAGGGGCGGCCGATGAACGAGACCGGTTCGACCGCGGACGCCCCCACCGGCTGGGACTTCGAGCACCAACCCCGCAGACTCCGCACGGTGGTCCTGGTGCTGGCCGTGGTGATAGTGCTCGTCCACATCGCCTGGGCCTTCCTCCTCGTCCGGGGGGACAGTGGTGTGACGCTGGGCGTCGCGGACCAGATCGCCTTCGTGGCGGTCGGCGTCATACTCGCGGGTGTCCTGCTCACGCTCCGCCGTATCCGGGTGCGCGCCGGCGCTCCGGGGATCGAGCTGCGTGGACCGTTCCGCAACCGCCTGTGGCGGTGGGACGACATCGTGGGCATCACGTTCCCCCGCTCGAGTCGGTGGCCACGCCTCGAACTGCCGGGCTACGAGCACACCGGCATCCTGGCCATCCAGACGTCGGACGGCCAGGAGGCCGTGGACGCGATGGGGGGCCTCCGGGCGGTCATCCAGGGGTACAAGCCCTCGGCCGCGGATCCCGAGTCGGTCTCGGACCGCTGATCCGCCGTGGCCGATCCGCGCACCTACCGGCCGGCGCCCGGCACCATCCCGACGGACCCGGGCGTCTACCGTTTCCGTGACGAGCACGGGCGCGTCATCTATGTGGGCAAGGCCAAGAACCTCCGCAGCCGACTCGGCTCGTACTTCGCCGATCTGACGCTCCTGCACCCGCGCACGCGCCAGATGGTGACCTCGGCCGCCGGTGTGCAGTGGACCGTCGTCTCGACGGAGGTCGAGGCACTGCAGCTGGAGTACACGTGGATCAAGAAATACGATCCGCGGTTCAACGTCCGGTACCGCGACGACAAGACCTACCCACTCCTGGCGGTCACCGTGGGGGAGGAGATCCCCCGGGCCTTCGTCTACCGCGGCCCCCGCCGCCGGGGGACCCGCTATTTCGGCCCGTACTCACACGCGTGGGCGATCCGGGACACTCTCGACACGTTGCAGCGCGTCTTCCCCGTCCGGTCGTGCTCCGCGGGCGTCTACAAGCGGCAGGCCCAACTCGGGCGGCCGTGTCTCCTCGGCTACATCGACAAGTGCGCCGCGCCGTGTATCGGCCGTGTCACACCGGACGAGCACCGGGTGATCGTCGACGAGCTCTGCGATTTCCTCGCCGGGCGGACCGACGCCATCATGCGGCGGATCGAGAAGCAGATGATCTCGGCGTCCGAGGACCTCGACTTCGAACGGGCCGCCCGCCTCCGTGACGATCTGGGCGCGATGCGCCGCGCCATGGAGAAGCAGGCGGTAGTCCTGGGCGACGGGACCGACGCCGACGTCGTGGGCGTGGAGGCCGACGAGCTCGAGGTGTCCGTTCAGGTGTTCCACGTCCGGGGCGGACGGATCCGCGGGCAGCGGGGCTGGGTGGTGGAGCACGCGCACGGCGTGGGGGCGGACGGTCGCTTCGATCCGGCGCTCGCCGTCCCCGGCGTCGTGTCGGACTACCTCGCCCAGTTCTATGGCGGGGAGGCGGAGCTCGCCGGAGCGTCCGACGAGGGCACCGATCTGGCCGCCGCGGTCCCCCGGGAGGTCCTCGTGCCGGCACTACCGGAGGACTCGACCGAGCTGGCCGACTGGCTCTCCGCCCTGCGCGGATCACGGGTGTCCCTCCGGGTCCCGCAACGCGGCGACAAGCGCTCGCTCGCCGAGACCGTCCACCGCAACGCCGTGGAGGCGTTGACCCAGCACAAGCTCCGTCGTAGCGGGGACCTCACCGCCAGATCGGCGGCGCTGCAGGAGATCCAGGAGACCCTCGAACTCGACTCGGCACCGCTGCGCATCGAGTGCGTGGACATCTCCCACACGCAGGGCACGGACGTCATGGCCTCACTCGTCGTGTTCGAAGACGGCATCGCGCGCAAGAGCGACTACCGCCTCTACCGGATCCGCGACGCCGCCGGCGACGGCCACTCCGACGACGTCGCGAGCATCGCCGAGGTCACCCGCCGCCGCTTCCGGCGGCACCACGAGGCCCCCGCCGTCACGCCCGACGACACGGACGGACCCGTGGACGACGAGACCGATTCCGCACCGGCGGCCGCCCCGGGTCGGCGGTTCGCGTACCCCCCGCAGCTCTTCGTGGTGGACGGCGGCCGCCCCCAGGTCGAGGCCGCGGCCGAGGTGCTCGTGGAACTGGGCGTCAACGACGTCCCCGTGGTCGGGATCGCCAAACGACTCGAGGAGATCTGGCTCCCCGGCGAGGAGTACCCGGTGATCTTCCCCCGCCACGGCGAGGGCCTGTTCCTGCTCCAACGCCTCCGCGACGAGGCCCACCGGTTCGCGATCCGCGCGCACCGCGGGGCCCGGTCGAAGCGCATGACCAGTTCGGTGCTCGACGACGTCCCCGGCCTCGGCCCGGCCCGGCGTGCGGCCCTGCTGGAGAAGTTCCACACGGTGTCCTCGCTCCGCGCGGCGAGTGTGGAGCAACTCTGCGAGGTCCCGGGGATCGGGCCCGGCGTCGCGGAGGCCATCCGCACCGCGCTGGGGCCGGCCCCGCGCGCGCCGGACACGAGCGACACGCCGGGCGCCGACACGTCCGGCGCGGACGTGGAAGACTCGGCCGCGCAGCAGGACGGACCGATGAACGACTCGAGGTGACACGGTGGACGAACACGGTGACGGACCAGAACTGCTCCTCGTCAGCGGTATGTCCGGAGCGGGGAAGGGGACGGCCTCGAAGGTCCTCGAGGAGTTCGGCTGGTATGTCGTGGACAACCTGCCCCTCACCTTCGTCCTCGAGTTCCTCGACCGCATCGAGGGGACCGACTCCGAGCCGCGGAGGCTGGCGATCGTGGTGGATGTCCGCAGCCTCGGTTTCGACCGGCACGTCACGTCGTTGCTCGAGCGGTTCGACGGCAGGCCGCGCGCGCGGATCCTCTTCCTCGAGGCCTCCGACGAGTCCCTGGTCAAGCGGTTCAACAACGTGCGTCGTTCCCACCCCCTCCAGAGGGGCGACGGGCTGGTCGACGGCATCGAGCGGGAGCGCCGGGTCCTCGAGCCGATCCGCGGCCGCGCCGACGTCGTGGTGGACACCACCACGCTGAGCGTTCACGATCTACGGCACCGCCTCGAGCCCCCGTTCGGCGACCCCGGCTTCGACTTCCACCTGACGGTGGAGTCCTTCGGCTTCAAATACGGCGTCCCGGTCGATGTGGACATGCTCCTCGACATGCGGTTCCTGCCCAACCCACACTGGGTCCCCGAGCTCCAGCGGCACACCGGACGCGAGAAGCCGGTGCAGGACTACGTCCTCGCCGACCCGTCGATCGAGGAATACCTGCGTTCGGCGGTCACGATGATCGAGTTGGCGATGACCGGCTACCGCAGGGAGGGCAAGAGGTACATGACGATCGCCGTCGGCTGCACCGGGGGCAAGCACCGGAGCGTCGCGATCTCCGAGTCGCTCGCCTCCAGGCTGACCGGACTGGAGGCGGTCGAGGTTCACGTCCGACACCGCGATCTGGGTCGGGAGTGATCCAGGATGACCGACACGAGCACATCCGGGAGCACCGGTCGGATCGGCTCCGTCGTCGCGCTCGGCGGAGGGCACGGCCTCTCCGCGACGCTGCGGGCCGCCAGGCTCGTCGCTGACGACATCACCGCCGTCGTGACCGTGGCCGACGACGGAGGCTCGTCGGGGCGGCTCCGCCGAGAGCTCGGGATCCTGCCCCCCGGCGACCTGCGGATGGCGCTGTGCGCGTTGGCGGCGGACGACGACGAGCACGAGCGCCTCACTCGCCTGTTCCAGCATCGGTACGGGGGCACCGGGGCCCTGGCCGGCCACGCCGTCGGCAACCTGGTGTTCGCCGGTTTGTGGGAACTCCTCGGGGACCCGCTCGAGGCCCTCGACGCCGTCGGATCGATCCTCGGCACGTCCGGGAGGGTGTTGCCCATGTCGCCGGTGGCGCTCGACATCGCCGCCGAGGTGGTGGGGCTGGAGGCCGACCCGAGGGTGGTCCGCACGATCGTGGGACAGGTCGCGGTCGCGACGACCCCGGGCAGCGTGCGCCGGGTCCGCCTCACACCCGCCGACCCGCCCGCGGCGGACGGGGTGGTGGACGCCATCGACTCGGCGGACCTCATCGTGCTCGGCCCCGGCTCGTGGTTCACCAGCGTGATCCCCAACGTGCTCGTCCCGGATATCGCGGCGGCGCTCGCGCGCACCACGGCGCGCAAGTTACTGGTACTCAACCTCGCTCCGCAGCCCGGCGAGACCGCGGGCTTCTCCGCCGAGCAGCACCTCCACGTGCTGCGACAGCACGCGCCCGAAGTCGGTGTCGACGTGATCCTCGTGGACCCCCGGATGCAGCTCAGCGGGACCGAGCGCGAGCATCTCGAACGCGCCGCCGCCGGCTTCGGCGCGCGGATCGAGACGGCGGAGGTCGCGCAGACGCGGGCGGATGGGACCATGAAGGCCGTTCACGACCCGGCGCTGCTCGCAGAGGCGCTCACCGTTGCGGCGGTGTCGGGGACCGGAGAATGACGAGAACGAAGGAGCAGGGCGTGTCACTGACCGCACGGGTCAAGTCCGAGCTGGTGAGGGTCCCCGTCGGACACTCCGAGACCAGGAGGGCGGAGGTCGCCTCACTCCTGCGCTTCGGCGGGACACTGCAGGTCCTGTCGGGGCGACTGGTGATCGAGGCGGAGGTCGACGCCGGGGAGATCGCGGACAGGCTCGCCGGCGAGCTCGACTCGTTGTTCTCCGTCCGTTGCGAGGTCCACCCCATCGGGGGCTCCGGCGGTCGATCCGCACGCAAGTTCGTCCTGCGGGTGATCGACAAGGGGGCGGACCTGTCCCGCCAACTCGGGCTGGTCGACGGTACCGGCCGCGCGGTGCGGGGCCTGCCCGCCTCGGTGGTCGGCGGCTCCGTCGCGGCAGCGGAGGCGAGCTGGCGGGGCGCGTTCCTCGCGCACGGATCGCTGACCGAGCCGGGGCGTTCCTCGGCTCTCGAGGTCACAGCCCCCGGCCCGGAGGCGGCCATGGCGCTCGTCGGTGCCGCACGCCGGCTCGGGGTGACGGCAAAGGCACGCGAGGTCCGGGGCGGCGACCGCGTGGTCATCCGCGACGGTGAGGCCATCGGCGTCCTCCTGGCCCGGATGGGGGCCGCCTCGGCCCGGGACGCCTGGGAGGAGCGCCGGTCCCGCAGGGAGGTCCGTGCGACCGCCAACCGGCTCGCGAACTTCGACGACGCCAACCTGCGTCGCTCGGCCCGGGCCGCCGTGGCCGCCGCCGCCCGGGTCCAGCGGGCGCTGGAGATCCTCGCCGAGGACGTGCCGGACCATCTGCTCGCCGCGGGCGAGCTACGCGTCCAGCACCGTCAGTCCTCGCTCGAGGAGCTCGGTCAGCTGGCGGACCCGCCGATGACCAAGGACGCCGTCGCCGGCCGCATCCGGCGATTGTTGTCGATGGCGGACCGCAAGGCGTCCGATCTGGGGATACCGGACACCGAGTCCGTCGTCACCGAGGACATGCTCGACGACGCGTGAGTCCGCCACGCCCGCGCCCGGCCACCTCCGGGCCGGTGTGCCGGGTAGTCTGGGCCACGCAGCCGGGCACCGCCGTGCCCGCAGAGACACCGCATCACCTCAAAGGAGACTTCACGTGACCGTGCGCGTAGGCATCAACGGATTCGGACGGATCGGCCGCAACTTCTACCGTGCGGTGGAGGCGCTGAAGGCCCGGGGCGAGACGGACATCGAGATCGTGGCCGTCAACGACCTGACCACGAACGACATGCTCGCTCACCTCCTGAAGTACGACTCGACCCTCGGCCGCCTGGGCAAGGACGTCACCTTCGACGACACCTCGCTCACCGTCGGCGACACCACGATCGGCGCACTCGCGGTCAAGGAGGGCCCGGCCTCGGTCCCGTGGGGCGATTACGGCGTCGACGTCGTCGTCGAGTCCACCGGCATCTTCACCTCGGCGGAGAAGGCCCGCGGCCACCTCGAAGGCGGCGCCAAGAAGGTCGTCATCTCCGCGCCCGCGTCTGACGAGGACATCACCATCGTCATGGGCGTCAACGACGACCAGTACGACGGCTCGCAGACGATCATCTCCAACGCCTCCTGCACCACCAACTGCCTCGCGCCGGTGGCCAAGGTCCTCTCCGACGAGTTCGGGATCGTCAAGGGCCTCATGACCACCGTCCACGCGTACACCGCAGACCAGAACCTGCTGGACGCACCGCACAAGGACCCGCGTCGTGCACGGGCCGCGGCGCTCAACATGGTGCCCACCGGCACCGGTGCCGCCAAGGCCGTCTCGCTGGTCCTGCCGGAGCTCAAGGGCAAGTTCGACGGCTACGCCGTCCGCGTCCCGCTGCCCACCGGCTCGCTCACCGACCTCACGGTCGAGCTCGAGAAGAAGGCCTCGGTGGACGAGGTCAACGCCGCTGTCAAGGCCGCCGCCGAGGGTCCGATGAAGGGCATCCTCAAGTACACCGAGGACCCGATCGTCTCCTCCGACATCGTCACCGACCCGCATTCGTCAATCTTCGACGCGCCGCTGACCAAGGCCATCGACGGCCAGATCAAGATCGCCTCCTGGTACGACAACGAGTGGGGCTACTCCAACCGTCTCGCCGATCTCATCGGCCTGGTCGGCAAGTCGCTCTGAGGTCCCCCGAGCCCTCCGAGCGCACAGCAGCATCCGTCGGGCCCGGCCCGGGAACGTCGAGCGCGTCCCCGGGCCGGGCCCGCAGCACATACCCCACACCGACACTCCCGGAGGAGTCCACCCCATGGCCGTGAGCACGCTCTCCGACCTGCTCGACGCCGGCGTAGAGGATCGCAAGATCCTCGTGCGCTGCGACCTCAACGTCCCGCTCGACGGGTCGACCATCACCGACGCGGGCCGCATCACGGCCTCCCTGCCGACCCTCGAGTCACTCCTGGACGCCGGCGCCGCGCTGGTGATCACCGCGCACCTCGGGCGCCCCGAGGGCACGTCGGACCCGGAGTTCTCCCTGGCCCCGGTCGCGGAGAAGCTCGGCGACGAGCTCGGTCGCTACGTGCAGCTCGCCGGCGACGTGGTGGGACCCGACGCCCGGGAGCGGGCCAACGGACTCACCGACGGCGACGTCCTGCTGGTGGAGAACGTCCGCTTCGATCCCCGCGAGACCAGCAAGGACGACGCCGAGCGGGCCGAGTTCGCCGCCGAACTCGCGGGCCTCGTCGGGGAGGACGGCGCCTTCGTGTCCAACGGCTTCGGCGTGGTGCACCGGAAGCAGGCCTCGGTCTACGACGTCGCCTCGCACCTGCCCGCCTACGCCGGCGATCTGGTGCAGAGCGAGGTCGACGTCCTGGCCGACCTGACCGGCGATCCCCGGCGCCCCTACGCGGTGGTCCTCGGTGGCTCCAAGGTGTCGGACAAGCTCGCGGTGATCGAGGCACTCGCGCCCAAGGTCGACGCACTGGTGATCGGCGGGGGGATGTGCTTCACCTTCCTCGCCGCACAGGGCCACGGCGTGGGGTCGTCTCTCCTCCAGGAGGAGATGATCGACACGTGCAAGGACCTTCTCGACCGTTTCGGTGACGTCATCTCGCTCCCCGTCGACGTGGTGGCCGCCGACGGGTTCGCGGCCGACGCCGCGCACGAGGTGGTGCCGGCGGACGCGATCCCCGACGGCCGCATGGGACTGGACATCGGCCCGGCGTCGGTGAGCGCGTTCGCGGAGAAGCTCACCTCCGCGGGGACCGTCTTCTGGAACGGTCCGATGGGCGTGTTCGAGTTCGAGGCCTTCTCGGCAGGAACCCGCGGGGTGGCGGAGGCGATCATCAGCGCCACCTCCGCAGGCGCGTTCTCCGTCGTGGGTGGCGGGGACTCGGCCGCGGCCGTCCGCACCCTCGGGCTGGGGGAGGAGAACTTCTCCCACATCTCCACCGGCGGCGGGGCATCCCTCGAGTACCTCGAAGGCAAGGAGCTCCCGGGCGTCACCGCCCTCGAGCGCACCAACTGATCGATCACCGCTTCGCCCCACAGGAGAGAACATGGCACGCACCCCGCTCATCGCCGGCAACTGGAAGATGAACCTCAACCACCTCGAGGCCATCGCGCTGGTGCAGAAGGTCTCTTTCGCCCTTCCGGAGAAGTACCACGAGAAGGTCGATGTGGCGTTCATCCCGCCCTTCACCGACATCCGCGGCGTCCAGATCGTGGTGGAGGGCGACAAGCTCGGCTTCGCCTACGGGGCCCAGGACGTCTCGGTCCACGAGTCCGGCGCCTACACCGGCGAGATCTCCGCGGGGATGCTCGCCAAGCTCGGGTGCACCTACGTGGTCGTGGGACATTCGGAGCGACGCGAGCACCACTCGGAGACGGACGAGCTCGTGGCAGCCAAGGCGGCCGCCTGCCACACGCACGATCTCACCCCGATCGTGTGCGTGGGGGAGAAGCTCGAGGTCCGAGAGGCCGGGGACCACGTCGCGCACGTGGTCGAGCAGCTCAAGGGCTCGGTGGCCGGGCTCACGAGTGAGCAGCTCGCCTCCACCGTGATCGCATACGAGCCGGTGTGGGCGATCGGCACCGGCAAGACGGCCTCCGCCGCCGATGCACAGGAGGTGTGCGCGGCGATCCGCGCCGCGCTGGCGGAGGTGGCCGACACCGAGACGGCAGAGGCTGTGCGGGTCGTCTACGGGGGCAGCGTCAACGCGTCCAACATCGGCGAGCTCCTCGCCCAGACCGACGTGGACGGCGGGTTGGTCGGCGGGGCCTCGCTCAAGCCCGACGAGTTCGCACAGCTGTCCGCCATCGCCGCCGGTGGCCCGCTCCTCTGAATCGCCACCCCCGGCGCGCGCTCGGCGACTGCGGCGCGCGCCGGGTTCGTCCCCCTGAACGCACCGGGTAGGATGGTCCCGTCGTCATCCACCCGTACCGACCCGACGTGAGGCCCGATCCGCACATGAAGCTCGCCCTGGACATCTTCCTCATCGCCTCCAGCCTGCTGCTGATGCTGTTCATCCTGCTGCACCGCGGCAAGGGCGGCGGCCTGTCCTCGCTGTTCGGCGGCGGTGTCCAGTCCAGCCTCTCGGGCTCCAGTGTGGTCGAGCGCAACCTCGACCGGGTGACGGTGGTGGTGGCGATCCTCTGGGTGATCGCCATCTTCGCCGTCGGCCTCCTCATCCGCTTCGGCTGACCCGGCCCGCCTCGCGAGGCGGGCCGGCGCGCCTTCAGCTGAGTAGCGACGCCGCGGCCTCGTCGAGGAGATACGTGGTGGACTCCATGCCCACCGCGCCGGCGACCGGCCAGTCCGAGGGCGCCGCGCCGCCCAGGCCCTGTGCCACGGCCTCGGCCTTGCCCTCACCGGCCGCCACCACCAGCACGTGGCGTGAGCGGCGCACCGCCGGAAGTGTGAACGTGAGCCGCTCGGGCGGCGGTTTGGGACAGTCGCGCACCCCCACCACCAGTTCGCCCGTCTCCTCGACCGCTGGGGAGTGCGGGAAGATCGAGTCGATGTGCCCCTCGGGGCCCATCCCGAGGATCGTCACGTCGAACAGCGGGGTGTCGTCCGCCGGGGCCGGGAAGGCGGCGCGGAACCCGGCGGCCGCGTCGTCGACGTCGTCGTCGTCCCGGGTTCGGGCCGGCCACCGGTGGACGGTGGGGCGCCCCCCGAGCCCCTCGAGCAATGCGGTATCGAGCTGGCCGTCATTGCGCTCGGGATCGTCGGCGGGGACAAAGCGCTCGTCGCCGAAGTAGATCGTGACGCGGTCCCAGTCCACCTCGTGACGCGCGAGCGCGGCAGCGGTCGCCACGCCGACGGAGCCCCCGGTGAGGGAGAGGGACGCCTGGCCGCTCGCGGCGATGCTCTCGGCGAGGTGCGTGGCCACGGCGCGCGCCGCCGCGGTGGCCACGGCGGCGGCGTCGGCGTGGACATGGTGACGTGGGGTGGACATCGAATGCTCCTGGTTCTTCTCTTCCCGCGCGTCTAGCGCACGGAGGCCGACGTGTAGATCACGCGGTCATGGTTGGCGAGGGCATCGGCGTAGACACCGTCGGCGTCCATCCGGCGAAGCTCTTCGGCGAGGCAGTCGGCGACGGACCGTGCGACGAGGGAGACCCGCGTGGGCTCGAGGCCCGTGATCGTCAGTTCGGCCGACGTGGCGCTGGTCTGCCGGACCACGATGGTCCCGGAGGCCCGCTCGAGTACGACCATCCGCGGGCCGACCGCCCGCTGGACGTCGATGCCGAGTCGGGACGCCAACCACCCGCCCGCGAGGTCGACGGAGGCCGCCCGTTCGGGTCCGCACACCGTGGCGCCGGTGATCGGCTCGTGGGGAGGCCGGTCGAGGGTGGCCGCGAGCAGCGACCTCCAGTGCGTGATGCGGGCCCAGGCCAGATCGGTGTCGCCGGGCGAGTAGCCGGCTGCCCGCTTGGCCAGCGCATCGGTGGGGTGTCCCTCCGCGTCCGAGTCCACGATCCGCCGGCGGGCCAGGCGACCCATCTTGTCCGCCGAGAGCAGGGTGGGGGAGTTGCGGGGCCACCACACGGCGACGGGAGTGTCCGGCAGGAGGAGCGGGGTGACCAGCGACGCGGGCTGTGACGCCATCGCGCCGGAGGTGCGCAGGACCACGACCTCTGCCGCGCCCGCGTCACCGCCGACCCGGATCTCGCCGTCGAGACGGCTCGCCAGGGCCCTGTCGCCCCGGATCACCACGATCACGCGGCACGGATGCTCGCGACTGGCCTCGTTGGCGGCCTCGATCGCCGCCTCGCTGCCGCGGACGTGGTCGGTGAGGACCAGCAGGGTGAGGACCCGGCCGATCGTGCTGAGGCCGGCCTGCTCGCGGATCCGTACGAGTTTCTTGGATATCTCTCGCGTCGAGGTGTCGGGGAGATCGATGATCACGGCCGCCTCCAGGAACGTCCACTGCGTGCGAGCATCTCATCGGCACCGGGTGGGCCCCAGGTGCCCGCCCGGTACTGCTCGGGCGCACCCTCGGACGCCCAGTGATCCAGCACCGGGTCGAGCAGTTCCCAACTCAGCTCGACCTCGCGGGAGACGGGAAAGAGCGATGGTTCGCCGAGGAGCACGTCCAGGATGAGCCGCTCGTACGCCTCGGGGGAGGATTCGGTGAACGCCTCGCCGTACGCGAAGTCCATGTTGACGTCGCGGACCTCCATCGCGGTCCCGGGGACCTTGGATCCGAAACGCAGGGTGACGCCCTCGTCCGGCTGCACCCGGATCACCAACGCGTTCTTGCCGAGCTCCTGGGTCATGGTGGAGTCGAACGGGAGGTGGGGCGCCCGGCGGAACACCACGGCGATCTCGGTGACGCGCCGGCCCAGTCGCTTTCCGGTGCGCAGGTAGAACGGGACCCCGGCCCATCTGCGGTTGTGCACCTCGAGGGTGATCGCGGCGAACGTCTCCGTGGTCGAGTCCGGGTCGTAGCCCTCCTCGTCCTTGAGCCCGACCACCTGCTCCGAGCCCTGCCAGCCGCCCGAGTACTGTCCCCGGGCGGCGGTCTCGGAGATCGGCAGGGCGAGCGAGGTGGACTCGAGGACCTTGGTCTTCTCCGAGCGCAGCGCAGCCGCGGAGAAATCAGTGGGTTCCTCCATCGCGACCAGCGCCATGAGCTGGATCAGATGGTTCTGGATGACGTCGCGGGCCGCGCCGATGCCGTCGTAGTATCCGGCCCGGCCGCCGAGGCCGATGTCCTCGGCCATCGTGATCTGCACGTGGTCGACGTGGTTGCCGTTCCAGACCGGCTCGAAAAGCTGGTTGGCGAACCGGAGCGCGAGGATGTTCTGGACGGTCTCCTTTCCGAGGTAGTGGTCGATCCGGAAGACCGAGTCCTCGGGGAACACCGCGCCCACCACGTCGTTGAGCTCGCGGGCGCTCTCGAGATCGTGACCGAAGGGCTTCTCGATCACGACGCGGCGCCACGAACCGTCGTCCGCACGCGCGCAGCCAGTGCGCTCGAGGTGCCGGCAGACGGTGGGGAAGTCGTCGGGTGGGATCGACAGGTAGAAGGCGTAGTTCCCGGCCGTTCCGCGGTCCGACTCCAGTTCGGTCAGCACCTCCGCGAGCCGGTCGAAGCCCTCGTCGTCGTCGAAGGTCCCGGTGACGAATCGCAGTCCCTCCGCAAGCTGCTCCCAGACCTCGTCACGGAACGGCGTGCGGCAGCGCTCCCGGGCCTGCTGCCGGGCGAACTCCGCGAACTCCTCGGTGCTCCAGCGACGTCGACCGAAGCCCACCAGAGAGAAGCCGGGCGGCAGCAGGCCGCGGTTGGCGAGATCGTAGATCGCCGGGATGAGCTTCTTCTTGGACAGGTCTCCGGTGACCCCGAAGATCACCAGACCCGAGGGACCCGCGATCCGGGGGAGCCGACGGTCACGCGGGTCCCGGAGCGGGTTGACCCAGTCCGTGCCGTTGTGCTCGTGCCGGGGGCCGGTCACGACCCCGACGGGATCTCGTCGACCCGACTGCGGACCGTGTCGATCAACCCGTCCCAAGCGGTAACGAACTTCTCCACGCCCTGGCGTTCCAGCAGGCCGAAGACCTCGTCGAGGTCGATGCCTTCGGCGCGGAGAGCGTCGAGCGTGGCCCGGGAGGCCTCGCCGGTGCCGCGGACGGTATCGCCCTCGAGCGCGCCGTGATCCGCGAACGCCTCCATCGTGGCGAACGGCATGGTGTTCACCGTCCCGTAGGTGACCAGGCCGCTGACGTACATGGTGTCCGGGTAGGCGGGCTCCTTGACACCGGTGGAGGCCCAGAGGAGACGCTGCGGCCTGGCACCACGGCGCGCGAGCTCTGTGAACGCGCCGTCGCCGGCGTAGATCTCCTCGTACACGTCCTGGCACAGCCGCGCGTTGGCCAATCCCGCGGTCCCGCGGAGTCGGGAGTCCTCCGGCAGTCGCGAATCGACCTCGGTGTCGAGGCGGGAGACGAACACGGAGGCCACCGAATGGATCCGTGCCAGGTCGTGACCCGCCTGTGCCGCCTTCTCGAGGCCGGCGATGTAGGCCTGTGCCACCTTCCGGTACTGGTCGGCCGAGAAGATGAGAGTGACGTTGACGTCGATCCCGCGACCGATCACCTCCGTGATCGCGGGGAGCCCGGCCTCCGTCGCGGGGATCTTGATCATCACGTTGGGGCGGTCGACCGCCTCGGAGAGCTCGACCGCCTGGGTGATGGTCCGCGCCGTGTCGTCCGCGAGCCGCGGGTCGACCTCGAGCGAGACCCTGCCGTCGACCCCGTCCGTCGCCTCGTACACGCCGGCGAGGACGTCGCACGCGTCACGGACGTCGGCGGTGGTCAGGGCGCGCACCACGGAATCCACGTCACGGCTCTCCCGGACCGCTTCGGTCAGGGCCGACTCGTACGCCGAGGAGTCGGCCAGCGCGGACTGGAAGATGGCCGGGTTGGTGGTGACCCCGACCACGGAGTACGTCGACATCCGCTGGGCGAGTCCACCCGAGGTGATCAGCTGACGCGACAGGTCGTCCAGCCAGACCGAGACGCCCGCGGCGCTCAGTGCGGCGAGATTGGCGTTGGTCATCATGCCTCCCCTGCGACGGACGCGAGAGTCCCGCGGGCCGCGTCGACTACTGCCTCGGCGGTGATGCCGAACTCTGAGAACAACGTCTGGTACGGAGCTGACGCGCCGAAGTGCTCGAGCGACACGGCCTCGCCGGCGTCGCCCAGGAAGCGGTGCCACGGCATCGCGATGCCCGCCTCGACGCTCACCCGGGCGCGGACGGCGCGAGGGAGCACGGACTCGCGGTACTCGGCGTCCTGCTGGTCGAAGAACTCGACGCACGGCATGGAGACGACGCGGGTCGGGATGCCCTCCGCCTCGAGGGTCTCGCGCGCCGCCACCGCCAGTTGGACCTCCGAACCCGTGCCGATGAGCAGGACCTCGGGCGTCCCGGTCGAGGCCTCCGCCAGCACGTACCCACCGCGGACGACCCCCTCACGAGCCGCACTCGCGGTGCCCTCGAGGACGGGGACGTTCTGGCGGGTCAGGCACAGTCCCTTGGGGCCGTCGAGTCCCATCAACATCGCGCGCCAGGCTGCCGCGGTCTCGTTGGCGTCGGCCGGGCGCAGGACCGCCAGACCCGGGATGGCACGCAGCGCGGCCAGCTGCTCCACCGGCTGATGGGTGGGACCGTCCTCACCGAGCCCGATGGAGTCGTGGGTCCACACGTAGTAGGCGTTACTGCCCTGCAGGGCCGCGAGCCGGACAGCCGGACGCATGTAGTCGCTGAAGATCAGGAACGTACCGCCGTACGGGCGTGTGGGGCCGTGCAGGGCGATGCCGTTGAGGATCGCGGCCATGGCGTGCTCGCGCACGCCGAAATGGAGGTTCCGGCCGTACGGGGTGGCTGACCACATCGCGGTGGAGATTGAATCGGGCCCGAACGAGTCGGCGCCCTTGACCGGGGTGTTGTTGGACTCCGCCAGGTCCGAGGAGCCGCCCCACAGCTCGGGGAGGGTCTCGGAGAGAGCCTGGATGGCCTCCGCCGAGGCCTTCCGCGTGGCGATCCCCTTGGGGTCGGCCTCCCACGTCGGCAGCCCCGTGTCCCAGCCCTCGGGCAACTGGCCCGAGTACAGGCGCTCGAAGAGCTTCTTGGCCTCGGGGTTGGCGTCGGCCCACGCGTGGAACATATCGCTCCACTGTGCGTGGACGCGCGCGCCGCGATCGCGCGCGCCCCGGGTGTGCGCGATCACGTCGTCGTCGACGGTGAAGGGCTCCGTGCCGCCCACCCCGAGGGCGTCCTTGACCGCGTCGACCTCGTCCTGACCGAGTGCCGCCCCGTGGGCCGCGCCGGTGTTCATCTTGGTCGGGGCCGGGTAGCCGATCACGGTGCGCAGGACGATGAGAGAGGGCTTGTCGGTGACGCCGCGGGCATTGGCGACGGCCTCCTCGATCGCCGCCACGTCCTCGCCCCCGTCCACGGTCTGGACGTGCCAGCCGTACGCCTCGTAGCGGGCGGCGACGTCCTCCGAGAAGGCGATGGCGGTGTCGTCCTCGATCGAGATCTCGTTGTCGTCGTACACCGCGATCAGGTTGCCGAGCTGCTGGGTCCCCGCGAGCGACGACGCCTCCGAGGTGACCCCTTCCTGGAGGTCGCCATCCGAGGCGATCACGTAGATGAAGTGGTCGAAGGGGCTCTTGCCGGCCGGGGCGTCCGGGTCGAACAGTCCACGCTCGTACCGCGACGCCATCGCCATCCCCACCGCCGACGCCAGTCCCTGTCCCAGCGGGCCGGTGGTGATCTCCACACCGTCGGTGTGATCCCACTCCGGGTGGCCGGGGGTCAGCGAGCCCCACGTGCGCAGCGCCTTGAGGTCTGCGAGCTCGAGGCCGAAGCCCGCCATGTACAGCTGGATGTACTGCGTGAGCGAGGAGTGTCCGCAGGACAGGACGAACCGGTCGCGTCCGACCCACTTCGGGTCGGCGGGGTCGTGTCGCATCACCCGCTGGTAGAGGGTGTACGCGAGCGGGGCCAGGCTCATCGCCGTGCCCGGATGTCCACTCCCGCAGTTCTGGACGGCCTCCGCCGCGAGCACCCGAGCGGTGTCGACCGCGCGCGTGTCCAGGTCCGTCCAGTCGGAGGGGTGGCGGGCGGTGGTGAGCTCGGTGATCTCCGACGCGCTGGTCACTGGTGGTTCTCCCGGGTCGAGGGTGCGGCGCGGATCCGCGCGTATGTCCTCGCCCACTCTAATGGTCGGCGCGGAGCGGGGTGGCCAGGTCCCTGCCCCCGCCTTTTCGCCGCACCCCCGCCCTGGACGTAGTATCGGCTGCGTAGTGCGTTGACATCTGCTGCGAGGAGTACCGGTGCACGATTCCACCACGACCCGGAGTGAGGGACATCCCGCCACCGCTCCAGACTCCTCGGGGGGGCCGGCTCAGGCGAGTGGGCGCACCCGGGCGGTGGACGTGGTGATGGCCTACGTCGCGCTCACCAAGCCGCGCGTGATCGAACTGCTTCTCGTGGCCGCGATCCCGGCGCTCCTGCAGGCCGATCGTGGATCGGTCCACCTGGGACTGGTCTTTCTCACCCTGGTGGGCGGCTGGATGGGCGCCGCGAGCGCCAACTCGCTCAACATGGTGGTCGACGCGGACATCGACAAGGTGATGAAGCGCACCGAGCGGCGGCCGCTGGCCCGGCACGCGGTGAGCCCGCGCGCGGCGCTCGTGTTCGGCCTGACCCTCGGCGTCGGCAGCATGCTGTGGCTGGGGCTGCTGGCCGGCAGTTGGCTCGCCGCACTGTTCATCCTGCTGACCATCTGCTTCTACGTGCTGGTCTACTCGCTGGTGCTCAAGCGTCGCACCGCCCAGAACGTGGTCTGGGGCGGGGCCGCCGGCTGCATGCCGGTCCTGGTCTCATGGGCCGTCATCACCGACAACGTCGAGATGGCCTCCGCCGGATGGTGGCAGGCGATCGTCCTGTTCCTCATCATCTTCTTCTGGACCCCGCCGCACACGTGGGCACTGGCGATGCGCTACAAGGACGACTACCAGGCCGCCGGCGTGCCGATGCTGCCGGTGGTGATGTCTCCCGAGGGCGTCACCCGGCGCATCACCATCTACACCTGGGTGACCGTCCTGTGCACCTTCGCGCTCATCCCGGCGGCGGGCTGGGTCTACGCGGCCGGTGCCGCCGGCTTCGGGATCTGGTTCATCGTCATGGCCCACAAGCTCGAGGCCGGCGTGCGTCGCGGCGTCGAGGTCAAGCCGCTCAAGCTGTTCATGCTCTCGAACAACTATCTCGCCGGCGTGTTCGTGGCCCTCTCGGTGGACGCCGTGCTCGGGCTCCAGACCATCTCCGAGATGCTCCCCTGAGTCGAGTCGACCACAGCGGGCCGGTTGGTCAGCGGCGCGGGGCGACTACCTGCCCCGCCTCACCGGGTGGGATCGAGGACGACCGACCCCGTGGTCTGGCGCGACTGCAGGGAGCGATGCGCCTCGGCCGCCTCGGACAAACCGAATGTCGCGCCGACGCTCAGCCGCAGCGAACCGTCGAGCAGACCCTCCATCACCTCGGCCGCGCGAGCACGGTACTCCTCGGTCGTCGCGATGTAGTGCGCGAGTGTGGGACGGGTGAGGAACACTGATCCCGCCGAGTTGAGCCGTTGCGGGTCCACGGCCGGGACCGGTCCGCTCGCGGCGCCGAACAACACGAGCATCCCGCGGGGCCGCAACGAGGCCAGGCTGGTGTCAAAGGTGTCGGCACCCACGCCGTCGAACACCACCGCGACCCCGCCGTCGGAGAGCTCCCGGATCCGCTCGGCGGTCGCCTCGGCGTAGAACAACACGTGGTGCGCGCCCAGCTCACGGCACCGGGCCGCCTTCTCCTCGGTCGAGGTGGTGGTGATGACCCGGTAGCCGCGGGCGACGGCCATCTGGATGAGGAGCTGGCCCACACCGCCCGCGCCCGCGGTGATCAGGACGGTGTCGCCCCCGACCGCGTGATGGGTGTCGGTGATCAGGTAGTGCGCGGTCAGTCCCTGCAGGAGCATCGAGGCGGCCACACGGTCGTTGACTCCGTCCGGCACGGTGACGAGGGCCGGGGCGGGGGCGACCACGTACTGTGCGTAGGAGCCCGGCGCCTGGCACCAGGCCACCCTGTCGCCGGGGACGAGGTCGGGCGTGCCCGAACCGACGGCCTCCACGACGCCCACCCCCTCGCTTCCGGGCACAAACGGGAGGTCACTGCTGTAGACACCCTCGCGGAAATAGGTGTCGATGTAGTTGACGCCGATCGCCGCGGTGCGGATCAGGACCTCGCCGGGCCCGGGTTCCGGGATGTCGAGGTCGACCGGCGTGAGGACCTCGGGACCGCCGTGGGCAGTGATCTGGATTGCACGCATGCCGCCCAGTATCCGCGTCTGGGCCGACGTGTGTAGACCATTTCCCCGGAGCGCCGGGAGAGCTGGTGTAGGGCAGGCGATAGGCTGTGGCCCATGAGCCTGCAGATCCTTTCCCAGTACGCCGGGGGACCGCGAGTTCGGGCGGCCGGTCAGCCCGTGGTGACCTCGAGCGGGTCCGAGAGCGCGCCCGCGAGCGCCGACGCGACCACGTCGACCGACGTGACCGAGACGGGTGCCACCGCGGACGCCGGCACCGCCGCCGACGCCGGTGCCCCCGCGGATGCCGATGCCACTGACGAGGCCGCGGCATCCGAACCCGGGACCGCCGGCACCGGCTCGGTCGAGGACATGACGCAGGCCGGCCCCGATACCGCGACCACGGCACCCGCCACGGAGGCCGGGCCCCCCGCCACGGGCGCGCCCGCCTCGGGCGGTCTCACACTGGGCGGTGGATCCGGGGCCAAGGCCCCGGGCGGGGGCAGCGCCCGCAAGCTCGTCCTGGGCGGCGGCGCCGCTGCGGCTGCGGCGGGTGCGGCGTCGGCGGCCTCGAATGCACCGGATCGGACGGAGGAGGCTCCGGAGGCGAGCAGTGCCGACGGGGGAGCGGGCGATACGTCCGAATCGGCCCCTCAGCCCGCCACCGAGGAGCAGTCGCCGGCGGCGCGGTCCGGAGCCTCCGCTCCCAAGGCCCCGGGCGGCGGCAAGGCCGGTGGGTTGACGCTGGGCGGTGGCTCCAAGGCCAAGGCGCCCGGCGGGGGCGCGGCCTCGCTCTCCCTCGGTGGCGGTACCCCGAAGCCGGCCGAGTCCGAGAACGCGGCACCGTCGGCGGAAGCGGAGAACGCACCGGAGAAGCAGGAGCAGGCGCCGTCGGAGTCGAAGGGGTCCGCCCCCAAGGCTCCGGGCGGCGGCAAATCGGGCGGATTGACGCTGGGTGGCGGCTCCAAGGCCAAGGCCCCCGGTGGGGGCGCGGCCGCCGTCGCGCTGGGTGGCGGCGCCGCTGCCGCGGGAGCCGCGGCGGCCTCGACGAGCTCCTCGGAGGAGTCGGACGGGCCCGACGACGCCGGTGTCACCGGGACAGCCGCGCCCGCCGAGGAGTCGACGCCGGCCCCGGCGGCGGAGAAGGCGCCGTCCGAGACGGTCGAGGCCGCCGAGCCCCAGCCCGCCGGCCCCACGCCGCCGGCCCGGGCGGTCAAGTTCGTGGAGAGGTTCCTGTCCCGCCACGGGGGCACCGCGGATGTGGTGGTCCAGCCCGTCGGGCGTCGTGGCATCCGGCTCACGCTGGTCGGCGCCGACGGCACGATGGGCGACAAGATGGTCGACACGCTGTCCCAGGCCGAGGCGCTGGTCGAGTCGGTCGAGGGACTCTCCGGCTCGGACTGGACGCGTGAGCTGATCTCCAGGGTCGATGTTCCGGAGAATCACTGGAAGCGCATGGCGGGGCCCGGCGCGCTCGTCTGAGCGGGCCGGGTGGTGCGGGCCGGGGTCAGGCCCTGCGTCGGATGACCCCGGCCGCCCACAGCGAGGCGGTCACCGCGGTGATGGTGCCGGCGAGCGTCACGTGGATCACCACTAGTAGTTCGGGCACGCCCAGCTGGTACTGGGTGATCCCCACGGCGGCCTGCACCACGATCAGTCCGATCACGATCGCGCTGCGCCGGATGGCGGGCCCCTCGGCGCGGAGCGCGAGGAGTCCCAGGGCCAGCCCGATGAGCAGGCACACATAACCGACCGTCAGCTCGGCATGGAAGTGCACGAGCCACTGGATGGGCAGTTGGAGGCGGTCCGACGCCGCGACGCGTGCGTCACCCGCGTGGGGGCCCGCCCCGGTGACCATGGTCCCGCTGACGACGACCGCGGCGAGCAGAACGGCGGACAGGGCGGTGAGCCAGGAGAGGGGTGCGGGGACGACCCGGCGCGCGGGCGCCTCATCGTCCTCACCGATGCGGACGAACAAGATCGCCGCGACCCACGCGAGGACCATCGAGGGCATCAGATGCAGCGCGACGGTCCACCAGAGCAGCCCCGTCAGCACCGTGATCCCGCCGATCACGGCCTGCGCCACGATCCCCAGGGGCATCGCCAGTGCGAGCAGCGTGATCTGGTGTCTGCGTCCGGCGCGGAGAACCGCGAGGATGAGCGCCACCGCCACGGCGGTCAGGACGAAGGTCAGCAATCGGTTACCGAACTCCACCGCCTGGTGCAGTGCGGGTGCCGCCCCGGGCACCGGGACGAGGCTGTCCTCGTTGCACCGCGGCCACGTCTCACAGCCGAGCCCGGAGGCGGTGACCCGCACGGTGACACCGGTCGTCATGATGCCGATCTGTGCGATGACGTTCGCCAGGGCGAGGCCCTTCTGGACCCGAATCGACGGGGCGGGGAGTCGGGACAGAAGGCTGCGCGGTGGGGTGGTCACACCGCCGATTCTAGGGGCGTGACCGCCGACACCCGCGGTCAGGTGAAGGAGAAGTACCGCACCGCGAGGCCGCCGGTCACCGCGGTCCAGGCCAGCAGGACGAGCGTGGCCAGCGCGGGGAACCCACCGCCGCCGGCGGTGACGAGGGCGGAGGTCAGCGCGTAGGAGGGTACGACGACGAGGAGGTCGTGCACGACTGCCGGGAGGTCGGCCACCCCGATCGCCAGGCCCGCCGCGCCGATGAGGAGGAACCAGATGAGGTTGGCCAACGCGAGGACGATCTCGGCCTTGAGGGTCCCGCCCAACAGCAGCCCCATCGCCGAGAACGAGATGCTCCCGAGTGCGATCAACACGACGGCCACGCCGAGTCCGGCGGGGTCCGGCCGCCAGCCCAGGGCGGCCGCGATCGCTCCGAGCAGGATGCTCTGCCCGGCGACCAGGACCAGCGTCGCGACGATCTTCCCCGCGATGATCACCGAGGACGGCAGGGGCGTCCCGCCGAGTCTCTTGAGCGCGCCGTAGCGGCGGTCGAAGCCGACCGCGATGGCCTGCCCGGTGAACGCCGTCCCCATGACGGACAGGGTGAGCACCGCGGTGATCGCGTAGTCGATCCGTGGCTCGGGGACGGCGCCCAGATCCACGGCGGCCAGCGCGAAGAGCACGGCCACGGGGATGACGAGGGCCACGAGCAGCTGCTCACCGTTGCGGAGGAACAACGAGAGCTCCATCCGGGTCTGCGCAGCGATCATGCGGGCGGGGCCCGCCGGCACCGAAGGGTGGGAGAAGGTGCCGGGTGCGAACCGGTTGGATGCCTGGGTGTCGGTCAACGTAGATCCCGTCCGGTCAGATCGAGAAAGACCTCTTCGAGGGTCCTTGTGCGGGTGGACAGCGTGGAGAGCTGGACCCCGGCCCGCTCGAGCGTTGAACACAGCGCGGTCATGAGAGCGGGCGTGACCGGCCCGTGCACCTCGAGGACGCCCCGGGACGGGCCGACCGTCACGGTGTGGGTCGGCCCGAGAGCGCCGTCGAGCAGGCCCGGCGACACATCGCCGTCGACGACCACGGTCACCCCCTCCGACGCTCCGACCTTCTCGAGCTCCGAGGGGGTGCCGGACGCCACGCGCCTCCCGCTGTCGATGATCACCACGTCGTCAGCGAGAGCGGCGGCCTCGTCCATGAGGTGGGTGGTCAGCAGTACCGCGGCGCCGTCGCGGCGCAGTGCCCGGACGAGGTCCCAGACGGCCAACCGGGACTGCGCGTCGAGTCCGGCGGTCGGCTCGTCCAGGAAGACCAGTTCCGGCCGGCCGATCACGGCGATCGCCAGCGACAGGCGCTGTTGCTGACCACCGGACAGCCTGCGGTACGGGGTCCGGGCGTGGTCGGTGAGCCCGAGTTCGTCCATCAGCCAGTCTGGGTCGAGGGGCTCCGCGTAGTACGAGGCGACGAGACGGATCATCTCGCCGACCCGCGCGCCCGGGTAGGCGCCGCCGCCCTGCAGCATCATGCCGATCCGGCTCCGGACGTCCCGGCGTCGACGTACGGGGTCGAGGTCGAGGACACGCACGGTGCCGTCGTCCGGCGCCAGGAATCCCTCACACATCTCGACAGTGGTCGTCTTGCCCGCCCCGTTGGGGCCCAGCAGAGCCATCACCCGGCCGCGCTCGAGCCGCAGGTCCAGTCCGTCGACGGCGGTCATCGTGCCGAACCGCTTGACCAGTCCCTCGACGACGAGCGCGGGGGAGTCGTCGGAGTGGGTCACGGGCTCGATCCTAAGCCCAGTGCGTCAGCGGTACCGCAACAGGCCCGGCCATCTGTAGAAGACGACGAGCAGGACCAGGGCGGCGACGACGGTCGCGGCCCAGGCCTGGACCGTGACGAACGCCGGGAGTCCGGCACCCGGCGGGAGCGTGAAGCAGGCGAGCACCGCGCTGACCGCCACCACCGGGAGCCGGAACTCCACCCGGGAGGCCCACGCCGCGAGCGGGATGAGCGCCCACAGCACGTACCAGGGCTGGACCACCGGGAAGCATAGGACGACGGCGGCCATCGAGACGCCCAGTCCGCCGACCGGGTTGATGCGCCTGGACTGGACGGCGAACAGCATCCGCACCGTGAACGCGGCGGCCACGAGGAGCGCGGCGGTCTGCACCATCGCGAGGACCTGCTCGGTGTGGTCGCCGAGCCCCAGGTACTGGCCGATCCCGCCGACGGTCACCCCCAGAGCCGTGGGCGGGGAGAGCCAGCTGCGCAACGTGGTCGCCGCACCGAGTTTGGTGACCCATCCGGTGCCCGACGAGGTGGCGAGCATCATCGCGCCCGTGGTGATGCCGCTGATCGCCGTCATCACGAGCGCCGCCCGTACGGTGGCCCGCGCGCCGCCTCCCCACCGTCGCGCGAGCGCCATGCCGACAAAGCCCAGAGCCACGACCGTGGGGAGCTTGACCAGCGCCGACCCGGTGACGAGGACGGTGCCCGCCACCAGCAACACGACGGCGCGACGATCGGCGACGGGGGAGTCGATCGCCCGCAGGGCGAGGACCAGTCCGACGGCGAGGAGACCCATCATCAGCGACTCGGAATGGATCCCGGAGACCAGGTGGAACAGCACGAGTGGGTTCGCGACGGCCAGCCACAGGGCGGCGACGTCGGAGACCCCGCAGTATTCGGCGAGCCGGGGGACCGCCCACCCGAGCATGAGGATCCCGAGTACCGCGACGATCCGGTGCAGGATGGTCCCCGCCACCACGTCGTCGCCGGTCAGGGAGTGGATGACCTTCTGCACGCCGAGGAACAGCGGTCCGTATTGGTTGGGGGTGTCGCGCCACATGTCCGGGACATTGACCGTGAGCGCGTGCGAGGCCCCGAGCGCGGAGACCGGGCCGAGCGCGTAGGGGTCGGCCAGCTCGTTGCCGATCGCCCCCTGCGCGAGGTAGCTGTAGACGTCCTTGCTGAACATCGGTGGTGCGAGCGCGAGCGGAAGCGCCCACGACGCGATCACCCGGTCCAGGTCGGCCCTGCCGAGACGGCCGCTCAACCGGCCGCGCCGGTCGCGGCCCAGGACGTAGGGGGCCAGGAGCAGCCAACAGAAGGTCACGACGACCATCCCGGTCATGACCACCGTCATGGACGAGGGCTGGAGGCGTAGCCAGAGTCCGAAGAGTCGCTCGCCGGCGATGGGGTTCTGCAGCACAGGCAGTGCGCCGGCACCCAGCGCACCGACTGCCATGGCGACCGCGGCGGTCGTGCCGATCAGGCGGATGCGGCGCAGTCGCGCCAGATCGGCCGACGGGAGCCGCCCGGTGGGCCGTTCCTCGGAGTGCAATCGTGAGGTGACCGAACCCGCTCCACGGGCAGGGGTTCCGCGAGACATCCGGCCGTCACCCTTTCTCCGTGAACGCGTCCGCCCGGGGGTGGGAATATTTACGTCACAGATGTGTTGCGTAATATGAAGGCAGTGAAACCCACAGCAGTGCTTCCCCCACAGGGCGCACCGAGCATAACCGGAAGGGGGTGGCCCATGAGCGTGCAACACGTGTACGAGACCGGTGCACGCCCCGACACCCGCTCGGCGGTCCGCGAGCTACTCCTCGAACGCGGGGCCCTCACAGCTGCCGAGATCGGCCGTACCCTCGGCCTCACCGCAGCGGGCGTCCGCCGTCACCTGGACCATCTCGCCGAGTCCGGCGAGGTCGAAGCCGTCCGCACCCGCCACGCCGGAACCCGGGGAAGGCCCGCCAAGGCGTTCCAGGTGACCGCGACGGGGCGCCGCACGGCCGACCACGGATATGATCACCTCGCCGTGGAGGCGCTCACCGCGCTGCGGCGCGTCGGTGGCTCCGCTGCGGTGACACAGTTCGCCCGCGACCGGATCCGCTCGGTCATCGGCCACGTCCGCCCGGCCGAGGACGCCGCCGACGTGCAGCGCGCCGCGGACGAGATCGCCGTCGCCCTCACGGGCGCCGGATACGCCACCTCCGTCGAGGAGGTGGGAACGGGGCTGCAGCTGTGCCAGCATCACTGCCCCGTATGGAACGTGGCCTCACGTTTCCCCGAATTGTGCGAGGCGGAACAGGACATGGTCTCCGAGATCGTCGGCAGCCACGTCCAGCGCCTCGCCACGATCGCAGGCGGCAACTGCGCCTGCACGACGAACATCCCCTCGGGGACGGTGTCCATGGAGAGTCTCACGGCCACCATTCCCGCACCGGTCGACGCAGACGCGTCGGCCGCGACCGCCGAAAGGACTGTGCGATGACCATCACCCCAGATCAGGTGACGGCCGACGTCACCGGGCACGAGCCGACCACCGATGAGGAGCGGATCGCTTCCATCGGCCAGTACAACTACGGCTGGCACGACTCGGACGACGCCGGGGCCGCCGCCCAGCGCGGTCTGTCCGAGGCGGTGGTTCGTGACATCTCCTCCAAGAAGAACGAGACCGACTGGATGCTCGACAAGCGTCTGAAGGCTCTCAGGATCTTCGACAAGAAGCCGATGCCGAAGTGGGGCTCCGACCTCTCCGGGATCGACTTCGACAACATCAAGTACTTCGTGCGCTCGACCGAGCAGCAGGCCACCAGCTGGGAGGACCTGCCCGAGGACATCAAGAACACGTACGACAAGCTCGGCATCCCCGAGGCGGAAAAGCAGCGGCTCGTCGCCGGTGTGGCTGCGCAGTACGAGTCCGAGGTGGTGTACCACCAGATCCGTGAGGACCTGGAGAGCCAGGGTGTCATCTTCATGGACACCGACACCGCGCTCAAGGAGCACCCCGAGATCTTCGAGGAGTACTTCGGCTCGGTCATCCCGTCGGGCGACAACAAGTTCTCCGCCCTCAACACCGCGGTGTGGTCGGGTGGCTCGTTCATCTACGTGCCGCCGGGCGTCCACGTGGACATCCCGCTGCAGGCCTACTTCCGGATCAACACCGAGAACATGGGCCAGTTCGAGCGGACGCTGATCATCGTCGACGAGGACGCCTACGTCCACTACGTCGAGGGCTGCACGGCGCCGATCTACACGTCGGACTCGCTGCACTCCGCGGTCGTCGAGATCGTGGTCAAGAAGGGCGGCCGGTGCCGCTACACGACCATCCAGAACTGGTCGAACAACGTCTACAACCTGGTCACCAAGCGCGCCAAGGCCGAAGAGGGCGCGACCATGGAGTGGATCGACGGCAACATCGGCTCCAAGGTCACCATGAAGTACCCGGCCGTGTGGCTCACCGGCGAGCACGCCAAGGGCGAGGTCCTCTCGGTCGCGTTCGCGGGCGAGGGGCAGCACCAGGACACCGGCTCCAAGATGCTGCATCTGGCCCCCAACACCTCGTCGAACATCGTCTCCAAGTCGGTGGCCCGAGGGGGCGGACGCTCCGCATACCGCGGTCTGATCCAGGTCAACCCGGGTTCCAAGGGCTCCAAGTCCAATGTGGAGTGCGACGCGCTCCTGGTGGACAACGTCAGCCGGTCCGACACCTACCCCTACATCGACATCCGCGAGGATGACGTCACGCTGGGGCACGAGGCCACGGTCTCCAAGGTGAGCCAGGACCAGCTCTTCTACCTCATGAGCCGCGGGCTCGCCGAGGAGGAGGCCATGGCGATGATCGTGCGCGGATTCGTCGAGCCGATCGCCAAGGAACTCCCCATGGAGTACGCCCTCGAGCTCAACCGCCTGATCGAACTGCAGATGGAAGGATCGGTGGGCTGACCACCATGACCGACACCACCACCCCCAGCCCGGAGACACCCGCACCGGTGACGGACCGCTACGGCGTCCCCGTGGGTTCCACCAAGGGCGACCAGTTCTCCTCCTTCGACGTGGACGCCTTCGAGGTGCCCAGTCACAAGGACGAGATCTGGCGCTTCACGCCGCTCAAGCGGCTGCGTGGGATCCATGACGGCTCCAACGTCGCCGCCACCGGCCGCCTGCTCGTGTCCGTTCCCGATCGCGACGGCGTGACCGTCGAGACCGTCAGCACGGACGACGAGCGTCTCGGCAAGGCGGGCGCGCCGAGGGACCGGGTCGCCGCACAGGCGTACTCGTCCGTCGACGAGGCCACGGTGATCAGTGTGGCCAAGGAGACCGAGCTCGCCGAGCCCGTGCACATCACAGTCGACGGTCCAGGCGAGGGCGAGCTGGCCTACGGACACATGCAGATCCGCCTCGCCCCGTTCGCCAAGGCCACGTTCGTCGTGGACCAGCGCGGCGGCGGCTCGATCGCCGAGAACGTCGAGTTCCTGGTGGACGATTCCGCGCACCTCGAGGTGGTCCTCATCCAGGACTGGGATGACGACGCCGTGCACCTCGCCGGGCACCACCTCCTGGTGGGCCGGGATGCCTCGCTCACCTACACGGCGGTGACGTTCGGTGGTGAGGTCGTGCGCATCGCGCCGTTCGCCGGCTTCAGCGACCAGGGCGGCACGGTCACCCTGAACGGCCTGTACTACGCGGACGACGGGCAGCACATCGAGCACAGGCTCCTCGTCGACCACTCGGTCCCCAACTGCAAGTCCGAGATCCTCTACAAGGGCGCGCTGCAGGGCGACGCGACGTCGAATCTGCCCGATGCGCACACGGTGTGGATCGGGGACGTCCTCATCCGCGCCGCGGCGGAGGGCACCGACACCTACGAGATGAACCGCAACCTCGTGCTCACCGACGGGGCCCGGGCCGACTCGGTCCCCAACCTCGAGATCGAGACCGGCGAGATCGCCGGCGCGGGCCACGCCAGCGCCGTCGGCCGGTTCGACGAGGAGCACCTGTTCTACCTCATGTCGCGGGGCATCCCCGAGGACGTCGCACGGCGCCTGGTCGTCCGCGGCTTCTTCGGAGAGGTGATCAACCGCATCGGAGTGCCGGAGATCCGCGAGCGGGTCACCGAGGCCGTCGAGGCCGAGCTGCAGTCCTCCGGAATGTGACCGGGCCTCCGCCAGAGAAATCCCCACGACCCTTCAGAGAAGATAGCGAGTACCTTCCATGACCACTCTCGAGATCAAGGGCCTGACCGCCCGCGTCGCCGCGACCGAGGATTCGGAGCCGGTGGAGATCCTCAAGGGCGTCGACCTCACCATCAACTCCGGTGAGACGCACGCGATCATGGGGCCCAACGGCTCCGGCAAGTCCACACTGGCCTACGTCATCGCCGGGCATCCCAAGTACGAGGTCACCGGGGGCACCGTCACCCTCGACGGTGAGGACGTCCTGTCGATGGAGGTCGACGAGCGCGCCCGCGCCGGCCTGTTCCTGGCCATGCAGTACCCCACCGAGATCCCGGGCGTCTCGACCGCCAACTTCCTGCGCTCCGCGGCCACCGCGGTGCGGGGCGAGGCCCCCAAGATCCGGCACTGGGTCAAGGAGGTCAAGGAGGCCATGAAGGACCTCGACTTCGACCCGGCCTTCTCCGAGCGCAGCGTCAACGAGGGCTTCTCGGGTGGCGAGAAGAAGCGCCACGAGATCCTCCAGCTGGACCTGCTCAAGCCCCGGATGGCCGTGCTCGACGAGACCGACTCCGGCCTCGACGTGGACGCGCTGCGGACCGTGTCCGACGGCGTGAACCGCTACCGCCAGGAGGAGAACGGCGGCATCCTCCTGATCACGCACTACACGCGGATCCTCAACTACATCAAGGCGGACAAGGTCCACGTCTTCGTGGGCGGCAGGGTCGCCGCGTCCGGCGGACCCGAGCTCGCCGACGAGCTCGAGGCCAACGGCTACGAGAAGTACCTCACCGCCGCGACCGCCTGATCAGCAGAGCTGGGAGAAGATGACCTCGACCCTCGACCTCACCGCCCTCCGCGCGGATTTCCCGATCCTGCAGCGGACAGTGCGTGACGGAAAGCCCCTGGCGTACCTGGATTCCGGGGCGACCTCGCAGCGCCCGACCCAGGTTCTCGACGCCGAGCGGGATTTCCTCACGCGGTCCAACGCAGCCGTGCACCGGGGCGCACATCAACTCGCCGAGGAGGCCACCGACGCCTATGAAGGCGCCCGGGCGGACATCGCCCGGTTCGTCGGGACCGATGTGGACGAGCTGGTGTTCACCAAGAACGCCACCGAGGCCCTCAACCTCGTCGCCTTCGCCTGCGGTGACGACCGCTTCGGCCGGTACGCGGTCGGTGCGGGTGACGAGATCGTGATCAGCGAGCTCGAGCACCACGCCAACCTCGTCCCGTGGCAGGAGCTGTGTCGCCGGACGGGCGCCACACTGCGCTGGTACGGGGTCACCGACGACGGCCGCATCGACCTCGACTCGCTCGAGCTCACCGATGCGGTGAAGGTCGTCGCGGTGACCCACCAGTCCAACGTGACCGGCGCGGTCACGGACGTCGCCCGGGTCGTGGAGAAGGCCCGGGCGGTCGGGGCCATGGTGGTGCTCGACGCGTGCCAGTCGGTGCCCCACATGGCCGTGGACTTCCACGAGCTGGGCGTCGACTTCGCCGCGTTCTCCGGGCACAAGATGCTCGGCCCGACGGGCATCGGCGTGCTCTACGGGCGTCGCGAGGTACTGCGTGCCATGCCACCGGTCCTCACCGGCGGGTCGATGATCGGCACGGTGACCATGGAGGAGTCCACCTACGCGGATCCGCCCCAGCGGTTCGAGGCCGGGGTCCCCATGGTGTCGCAGGCGGTGGGACTGGCCGCGGCGGTGCGCTACCTCGAGGGCGTCGGGATGGAGGCGATCGCCCGCCACGAGGAGGCCCTCACCGTGGCGGCGCTCGAGACCCTGACGCAGATCCCGGGCATCCGTATCATCGGACCCACGGACATGGTCTCGCGCGGCGGTGCGGTCTCGTTCGTCGTCGACGGGATCCACGCCCACGACGTGAGCCAGGTACTCGACGACGACGGGGTGGCCGTCAGGGTGGGCCACCACTGCGCGTGGCCGCTGCATCGTCGGCTGGGCGTCCAGTCGACCGTCCGGGCCTCGTTCGCTCTGTACAACACCCTCGACGAGGTCGAGGCGCTGGGCCGGTCCCTGCGCCGGGCCCAGGAGTTCTTCGGCAGGGGAGGTGAGAGCCTGTGAAGCTGGAACAGATGTACCAGGAAGTGATCCTGGACCATTACCGACACCCACACCACAGCGGACTCCGGGAGCCGTTCGGCGCGGAGGTCCACCACGTCAACCCGACGTGTGGGGACGAGCTGACGCTGCGCCTGCAGCTGTCCGACGACAAGCAGACGGTCGAGGACGTCTCCTATGACGCGCAGGGCTGTTCGATCAGCCAGGCCTCCGCCTCGATGATGGCCGACCTGATCATGGGCCGCCCGGTCTCCGAGTCGATCGAGGTCTACGACGCGTTCCATCACATGATCTCGTCCCGCGGCCAGGAAGAAGGGGACGAGGAACTTCTGGACGACGCCGTGGCCCTCGCCGGCGTCTCCCGGTACCCCGCGCGAGTAAAATGCGCTCTACTGGGGTGGATGGCCTACAAGGATGCACTCGGTCAACAGACCGATCCCTCGTGAGGAGTGAGAGATGACTGAGCAGATGAGTCCCGCAAACGACCCCGCGGTCGACGACCCGATGTCGGGTGCGGAGAACCCCACCGAGGCGGGTACCGCCTACAACGGGGAGTTCCGTCCGGACCCCAACCGTCCCGAGCAGTCGGAGGACGACCTCGCGTTGGTCGCCGATCTCGAGGAGGCCATGCGTGACGTGGTCGACCCCGAGCTGGGGATCAACGTGGTCGACCTCGGACTGGTCTACGACATCTGGGTCCGCCCGGGTGAGACGACCGGGTCGACGATCGCCCGTGTCGACATGACGCTGACCTCGGCGGCCTGCCCGCTGACCGACGTGATCGAGGACCAGGCCCGCGGCGCGGTCGTCGGCTCCGACCTGGCCAACGAGCTCGAGCTCAACTGGGTGTGGATGCCGCCGTGGGGCCCGCAGATGATCACCGACGATGGCCGGGAGCAGCTCCGGGCCATCGGGTTCACCGTCTAGTCCCTCTGGCGACAGCCGCGATCATGCCCGCCCGTTCCCGGGCGGGCATTCGCGTCCACATCTGCCACATCGACGACGCCACCTGGTAGGAGGGCCCCGTGCCCCCGAGGAACCAGCGCTGGCGGCGCTCGTCGATCCGGCCGAACGCATCGAAGAGTCCGTGCAGGGTCGCGTCCTCCGCGCCGAGCAACGCCCGCAGCCCGGCGTGGTGGAGCGCGGTCGTCGTCCGCGCCCGCGGCCGGGGGAGTGGATAGCCGGTCACCAGAGCATTCACCGCCCCGGGCACCGCTCCCAGACTCGCCGCGACCGAATAGCCGGTCGCGGCGTGGCCGTGCCCGCCGGCGGTGCCGAACGCCGTCACCCGGGGATCGGCGTACTCGCGCCCCGGCGGGAGGAGCGGTATCCGTACCTCCTCAACGGCCAGCGGGTCGTCCACTGCGGCCGCGGACACGCCACGGCGGATCAGCCGGGAACGCAGCCGCTCGCGCAGAGGGCGCGTCCCGGGGGCGTCGCGCCCGGCCAGGCAGGTCTCCTCGAGCAGGACCCTGTCGTGTCCGAGGGGTATCGCGTACAGGAAGGACGGGCCGACCTCGTCGTCGTCGTGATCCGTTCTCCAGTCCATGAACACGGCGGGATCCCCCCGCAACGCCGGGGAGGCGGATCCCGCGCCGAGGACGATCCCGTACGCCGTCTGGAGCGGTCCGTGGTCGCCGGGGCCCAGCGCGCCGCGGCAGTCGACCACCCGGTGGGCCCTCAAGGTGAGCCCGGCGACCTCGGAGTCGCTGAGCGCCTGACGCTCGACGGTCGCCCCGTCTCCCAGGGGCAGTGCGTCCCACAGTCGGTCGTTGTCCAACACCGCGTAGGTGCGGTCGATCACGGCGCGCTCCGGCGCGTACAGCGCCGGGTTCCGGACGGTGTGGGCGAGGACGTCCGCGTCGAGCCACGCCGGGAGCTCGTCCGCCCACAGGCACAGCGTGCGGCGCCAGCGGACGTCGGGAGCGGGGTCGATCGCCAACACGCGCAGGCCCGCGGCGGCGCCACGCGAGGCGAGCGCGCGTCCGGCGGGCCCCAGACCCACGACGGCCACGTCGTACATGCCGTCCCCCGTAAGATTCATCAGTGGGGACACTACCGCTGTCCGAGAGGAGCCACATGTCCGGCGCGTTCTATCGCCAGACCGACGAGGGCCGGTTCGAGTCCTCGCCACTCACCGCCGGCCCGTGGAGCGCCGACGCCCAGCACGCGGGCCCGCCGAGCGCCCTGCTCGTCCGCGCCATGGAACCGCGGACGGACTCGAGCAGACTCGCCCGGGTCTCCGTCGACGTCCTCGGCCCCGTGCCGATCGCGCCGCTGACCATCGAGGTCCGGCAGGTCCGCCCGGGCCGGAGCGTGGAACTGCTCGAGGCGACGGCGTCGATCGACGGCCGGCCCGCCCTGGTAGCACGGGGCTGGCGGATGCGCACCACCCCGGACGACTTCCCGTCCGTCGGCTCGCACGCCGGGCCCGGCACGGAGGACCGTCCGCGCGAGCGCGGTCCGATGCTGCCGTTCGCCCACAAGGACGGCTACCTGTCGGTGGTGGACTTCTCCTTCGACTCCGGCTCCGGGGAGGCGCTCGGGCCGGCCGCGGCGTGGGGCCGCAGCCGCGCCGCACTGGTGGACGGCGAGACGATGACCGGCTGGCAGCACACGGTGGTGGTCGCCGACTCTGCCAGCGGTATCTCGATGGCGACCGATCCGATGGCGTCCCCGGCGATCAACTGTGACCTCGTGGTCTCGCTCGTGCGCGACCCCGACGTCGACTGGGTGCACCTGGACTCCGAGACCGTCGGCGGCCCCGGGGGCGGCGTGCTCACAGACACGCGGCTGTCTGATGCGCGTGGGCGACTCGGGCGGTCGGTCCAGAACCTGTACGGCCGCCGCCTGGGCTGAATTCCGCACCCCGGAGACCCACGTCACCGGAGTTTGCTGGTCGCGGGGTCCGACGGTAAGGTGGCGGGTCGGCCCACCGGCCGCCCAGTCCGTCCCTTCTCCCGCAAGTGAGGTACCCGCGCACGTGATCACCATCGACGACCTCGAGGTACGCGCCGGCGTCCGCACCCTCCTCCAGTTGGACGGGTCGTCGCTGCGTGTCCAGCCGGGGGATCGGATCGGCCTGGTCGGCAGGAACGGCGCCGGGAAGACGACGACGATGAGGATCCTCGCCGGCGAGGGCGAGCCGTACGCGGGCACGGTCACCCGCTCGGGAGACATCGGCTACCTGCCCCAGGACCCCCGCGAGGGCAACATGGACCAGCTCGCACGCAGCCGGGTGCTCTCCGCCAAGGGCCTGGACGTGCTCATGGCCGACATGGCCGAGGCACAGACGGTGATGGCCGAGGCCGCAGACGACGACGTCCTGGACCGGGCGGTCAAGCGGTACGGACGCCTCGAGGACGAGTTCTCGGCGCTCGGCGGGTACGAGGCCGAGAGCGAGGCCGCGCGGATCTGTCACAGCCTGGGGCTCGAGGACCGGATCCTCACGCAGCACCTGGGTACGCTGTCCGGCGGTCAGCGGCGCCGCGTGGAGCTGGCCCGAATCCTCTTCGCCGCATCCGACGGCGCCGGCAAGTCGCAGACGATCCTGCTGCTCGACGAGCCCACCAACCATCTCGACGCCGACTCCATCACGTGGCTGCGTCAGTTCCTGGAGAAGCACGAGGGCGGGTTGATCATCATCTCGCACGACGTCGAGCTCCTCGAGGCTGTGGTCAACAAGGTGTGGTTCCTCGACGCGGTACGCGGGGAGATCGACGCCTACAACATGGGGTGGCAGAAGTACCTCGACGCGCGGGCCACCGACGAGGCGCGGCGCCGGCGGGAGAAGGCGAACGCGGAGAAGAAGGCCTCCGCCCTCAAGATGCAGGCCGCGAAGCTGGGCGCCAAGGCCACCAAGGCCGCGGCGGCCAAGCAGATGGTCCGCCGTGCCGACGCCATGATCGACGAGCTGGACGAGGTGCGGGTCTCGGACAAGGCTGCGCGCATCAAGTTCCCCACGCCGGCCGCGTGCGGCAAGACCCCGCTGATCGCCGAGGGACTCACCAAGATGTACGGGTCGCTCGAGGTGTTCGCCGGGGTGGATCTGGCGATCGACAAGGGCAGCCGCGTGGTGGTGCTGGGCTACAACGGCGCCGGCAAGACCACCCTGCTCAAGCTGCTCGCCGGCGTGGAGCGCACCGACGGCGAGGGCGGGATCGTCAGCGGCCACGGTCTCAAGGTGGGCTACTTCGCCCAGGAGCACGACACGCTCGACATGGGCACCAGCGTGTGGGACAACATCCGGCACGCCGCCCCGGATGCCGGTGAGCAGGATCTACGCGGGCTGCTCGGCGCGTTCATGTTCTCCGGCCCGCAACTCGACCAGCCGGCGGGCACCCTCTCGGGCGGTGAGCGGACCAGGCTGGCACTGGCCGGCCTGGTGTCCTCGGCGGCCAACGTGCTGCTGCTGGACGAGCCGACCAACAACCTCGATCCGACCTCGCGCGAGCAGGTCCTCGACGCGCTGCGCACCTATGAGGGAGCGGTCGTCCTGGTCACCCACGACCCGGGCGCGGTGGAGGCCCTGGAGCCGGAGCGGGTCATCATCCTGCCGGATGGCACGGAGGACCTGTGGAGCGAGGAATACATGGAGATCGTCGAACTCGCCTGAGGGAGCGCAGCGAGTGAGGGCGACGTTCGCGCATGCGGGCCGTCGAACTCGCCTGAGGGAGCGCAGCGAGTGAGGGCGACGTTCGCGCATATAACAGCCGAACTCGACTGCCGTCCGTTCGGGGCCGTCACCCCTCCATGACGGCGGCGAGGTACGCCCGGACCAGCCGCGCGCCGACGTCCGTGGGGAGCCGTTCGATCGCGGCGAGCAGGGTGGCCATGCCGGGCTCCGCGTCTCCGGTGAGCACGGCCGCCACCATGGTGTGGACGTCGTCCTCGGGCAGGGCCAGGATGTCCGCGGGCGAGAGGGCGCCGCTGTCCAGGGCGTCCAGCACGTCGGCGAACCCGGCGGGGGGAGCGGGGGCCGGCTGCCCGCGCACCTCGTCGGCCGCCGCGCCGGCGACAGCGAGGATCTCCTCGACGAGCTCCTCGGTCACCGGGGTGACGGTGAGGTGGGCGGACGAGGCGATATCCCCGCGTGTCTGTCGGTAGCCGGGCTGACATTGCACGGCGATGCCGGCACGGCCGCACGCGTCCGCCCACAGGTGCGGGTGGACGCGTCGGCCTTCGGGCCGGGACGCGTCCGAGCCGAGGGCCAGGAGGGGCCCCGGATCGCGGTCGAGAAGCCGGAGCCCGTCGATCTCGGCGAGCCCCGCGGCCAGGCGCTCGGTGGCCCGCGCCGTCCGCGCCACGAGTTCGCGTTGCCCGTCGTCCCCCAGTGCCTCCATCACGACCCACGCGGCCGCTACCGGCTCGAGGGGCTTGGAGCCCGCGAGGGTCGGGTTGACCACCGGGTACCCCGGCCAGTCGGTGGTGGCGAACCACGCGGCGCGATGCCGCTGTCGGCCGCGACTGAGCAGCACCGAGGTGCCCTTAGGCGCGAACCCGTACTTGTGCAGGTCGGCGGAGATACTGGTGACACGGGGGACCCGCAGGTCCCACGGATTCGTGACCGGCCCGGCCCCGGGGGAGGCCGGCCAGAACGGCAGCGCCAGACCGCCCAGGCACGCGTCCACGTGCAGCCCGATGCTCCGGTCGAGGGACTCGAGCCCGGCGGCCACGTCGACCACCGGGTCGATCACCCCGGTGGGGTAGGACGGCGCCGAGCACACCACGAGACAGGTGTCGGAGTCCACCGCTGCCAGCATGTCGTCCGCGGAGACGCGGGCGGTGGCGGGGTCGACCTCCACGCCCACGAACCGGATCCCCAGGACGTGTGCGGCTTTGCGGAACGCCGCGTGGACGGTCACCGGCGCGACGATCGAGCACCCGTCGCCGGCGGTGCGCGCCCGGACCTCGCGCGCGGCCAGGCACGCCAGGAGGCAGCTCTCGGTCCCGCCCGAAGTGACGCTGCCGAACACCTCGTCGTCGTCCGGCGGTGCCAATACCGCACGCATCCTCCGCACGATGCCCCCGTGGAGGGCGGCGACCGAACCGAAGACGGTGGGGTCCAGCCCGTTGACGCCGTAGGCCAGTGCCGACGCCCGGACGGCGAGCTCGTCCAGTCCCTCGACCCCGGAGTCGTAGACGTACGACAGCACGCGGCCCCCGGTGGTCGGCGGATCGGAGGACCGCAGCACCGAGAGTTCCTCGAGCGCGCGCTCACCCCGCTCGGCGACGATTCGGGCCAGCGGGTCGCGGGTCATGAGGGCTCCCTCCATCGCGGGTGTGCTCGTCCGAGTGCCCGGATCAGCACCAGGCTCGCGCCGGCGAGCAGCGCGGGCACCAGGGAGAACCCGAGCACGATAGCCCACTGTGCGGCGCCCGGCTGGTCGGCCACGCCACCGGAGCGGAACCCGCCGAGCGCCAGGAGGGACAGAACGACGACCGGGCCCAGCGCCATCGACCCGGTCTCGGACGCGGTCCACAGTCCGCTCATCGCGCCGCTGCGCCGGCGCCCACCCAGTTCGCGGTCCATGTCGGTCGCGTCCGGCAGCATCGACATCGGTAGAGCCTGCATGCCCGCGTACGCGATCCCGGCAAGCGCGACCGGGACGTGGACCCATCCGCCCGGCCAGACGCCGGCGGCGACGAGCATCAGCGAAGCCAGGGTGAACAGCACCGTGGCGGCCGTGAGCGCCGGGACCTTGCCGTGCGCGTGCGCCAGGCGTGCCCACAGCGGCATGACCAGCAGGGCGGGGCCGATCAGGGCGACGAACAACCCGGTGAGTGCCGCCTCGTCCCCGAGCACGTAGGTGGCGACGTACTGTCCCCCCGCGAGCATGACCGCGGTCGCCACGGCCTGGAGGCAGAACACCCCCACGAGGAGTCGGAAGGGCCGGGTCACGCGAAGAGCGTCGATCCCGTCCCGGTACTGGCGAGCGAGGCCCCCGATCTGGGCATCCGCCCGTAGCACGGTGCGTCGGCCCGCGCCGAAGGTCGACCACGCCATGCCGACGAGCATCAGCACGGCGACCGCCGCGGCCATCACCACGTACCCTCTCGCCCCGCCACCGGCGGCCTCACGCAGGGCCGGCCCGCCGCCCCCGACCACCAGGATCGTGCCGGCCAGCACCGCGACCCGCCACGCGAGGATCGTCACCCGGGCCCCGGGATCGTCGGTGAGCTCGGCCGGCAACGCGAGATAGGGGACCTGGAAGCACGAGTAGGCGAGCGAGGCGAGCAGGAAGAACCCCATCACCCACGCGCCGGCGGCGGCGGTGCTCCACCCCGTCGGGGCGGAGAAGGTGGCCACGAACAGCACGGGCAGCGCGAGCGCCCCGCCGAGCATGAGCCCCGTCCGCCGCCCCGAGCGGTGGGAGGCCCGGTCCGTCAGCGCCCCGATGAGCGGATAGGCCAGCACGTCGATCACCTTCGGAACCAGCACCAGCACCGTCGCGAGTGCCGCCGCGACGCCGATCGAATCGGTCAGGTAGTAGGCCAGCACGAGGCCGGGCAGGGTGCCGAAGGCGCCCGTACCCAGGCTGCCGGCCGCGTACGCCGCGAGAGCAGACCGAGACGGGCGGGTTCCCGCCGCCGGGTCAGCGCGTCCGGCGACCCCGGGCGCTGCGGAGGTCGACATGGACCGAGCCTAGGCTCGCCGCGGCGCCGCCACGGGGATTCCGTGCAGCCCGAGGGCTCAGCCCCGCCAGTCGAACGTGTCCGGGTCGGGGCCGGAGCGGGTGCCGTCGTGCAGCGCCGAGATCGCCGCCATTTGCTCGGGGGTGAGCTCGAAGTCCCACACGTCCAGGTTCTCGCGCATGCGCTCCGGGCTGGAGGACTTGGGAAAGACGATGTCGCCCCGCTGGATCGTCCACCGAATGACGACCTGCGAGACGGAGCGACCGACCTGCTCCGCCAGCGACTGCAGCTGTGCGTCACCGAAGACCCTGCCCTGCGCGAGCGGGCTCCACGCCTCGACGGAGATCCCGTGCTCGGCGCAGTAGTCGCGCACCTCGTCGTTGACGAAGTACGGGTTGGACTCGACCTGGTCCACAGCGGGGACGCTCAGGCCGGCCTCGGCGAGGCGGGCCAGGTGCGGGGCGTGGAAATTGGATACGCCGATCGAGTCGACCGGCAGGTCCGCGCGGACGCCTTCCATGACCTCCCATACGCGGGCGACGTCCGCGTGCATGGCCAGAGGCCAATGCACGAGATACAGGTCGATCCGGCCACCCAACGCCTCGAGGGAGCGTTCGGTGGCCTCCCTGGCCGCGGCGGGCTCGTGGAAGGGGTTGTTGAGCTTGGTGGTGATCCAGAGATCGTCGCGCGCCAGGCCGGATGCGGCGACCGCGCGGCCCACGCCCTCCTCGTTGCCGTACATCTGCGCGGTGTCGAGGTGCCGGTAACCGACCTCCAGCGCATCGGAGACGACCCTCTCGGTGTCCTCCGGGGGCACCTGGAAGGTGCCGAACCCGAGCTGGGGTATCGAGCGGCCGTCGTTGAGTTCGATCAGGGGGATCTGAGGCGCAGAAGCTGTCATTCGCCCCACCGTACGCCCGATCGCTGAGCGCCCGCCCCCGTCGACGGGGAGGGGACGGAAAAGCGCGAGAGCAGCTCAGTCGCGGCCGGTGCGCAGCGAGGCCTCCACGAGGTCCAGCATCTGGCTCACGTACTCGGTGCCGCGTCCGGAGGCCAGATGGGTGATCAGGCCGTCGAGGACCACGTCCAGGTAGACCCGCAGCACGTCATCGGGCACGTCGGTCCGGATCCGGTCCGAGGCCTTCTTCTTGCGCAGGCGCGCGAGGATCGCCGCGTCCACCTCGTCCTGACGGTCCCTCCACTGCTCACTGAACGCCGGATCGGTCCTGATCCTTCGCGCGATCTCCAATCGGGTGCCCAGCCAGGAGAACTCGTCGGGATCGGCGAGGATCTCGCGCATCACCTGGACCAGGCCCTGCTCGGCGACAGTGGCCGCCATGTCCTCCGCGTCGTCGTGCGCCAGTGCGAGGAACAACGCGTCCTTGTCGTCGAAGTGGTGGAAGATCGCCCCCCGGCTCAGGCCGGTGGCCTCCTCGAGACGCCGCACCGTGGCGCCCTCGAACCCGTACTCGGCAAAGCAGACGCGTGCGCCCGACAGGATCTGTCGGCGACGAGCGTCCATGTGGTCCTGACTGACCCTGGGCATGAGACCCCTTCCGCGGGGGAGACGCCAGTGGTGTGCAGCTGTGGTCGTTCCACCGACCACGACCGCACACCACTGACGGGGGAGGGCTGGAGCTGGATCAGCCCTTCACCATGTTTCGCAGCACGAACTGCAGGATGCCACCGTTGCGGTAGTAGTCCGCCTCACCGGGGGTGTCGATGCGCACGGTGGCGTCGAACTCCACCTTCGCACCGTCGTCGGAGGTGGCGACGACCTTGACCGTCTTGGGCGTGGTGCCCTCGTTGATCTCGGTGATGCCCGAGATGTCGAAGGTCTCCGTGCCGTCGAGGCCGAGGGTCTCGTGCGACTCGCCCTCGGGGAACTGCAGCGGGATGACGCCCATGCCGATGAGGTTCGAGCGGTGGATGCGTTCGAACGACTCGGCGATGACGGCCTGCACGCCGAGCAGTCGGGTGCCCTTGGCCGCCCAGTCCCGCGAGGAGCCGGTGCCGTACTCCTTGCCGCCCAGCACCACCAGCGGGGTGCCCTCGGCGGCGTAGTTCTGCGCGGCGTCGTAGATGAACGCCTGCGGGCCGCCGTCCTGCGTGAAGTCGCGGGTGTAGCCGCCCGTCACACCGTCGAGCAGCTGGTTCTGCAGGCGGATGTTGGCGAACGTGCCACGGATCATGACCTCGTGGTTGCCGCGACGCGAGCCGAACGAGTTGTAGTTCTTGCGCTCCACGCCGTTGGCGTCCAGGTACTGGGCCGCGGGCGTGCCCGGCTTGATCGTCGAGGCGGGGGAGATGTGGTCGGTGGTGACCGAGTCCCCGAGCTTGGCCAGGACGCGCGCGCCGGAGACGTCCTCGACCGGGGCCGGCTCCTTCTCCATGTCGTCGAAGAACGGGGCCTTGCGCACGTAGGTCGACTTGTCGTCCCACTCGAAGGTCGTGCCGTCCGGGGTCTCGAGTCCGGCCCAGCGCGCGTCGCCCGTGAAGACGTCCGCGTACTTGGACTTGTACTCGTTGGAGGAGATCGACGCCTTGATGGTCGACTCGATCTCCTCGGGGGACGGCCAGATGTCGGCGAGGAAGACGTCATTGCCGTCGGAGTCCTTGCCGAGGGGGTCGGCCTCGAAGTCGAAGTCCATCGTGCCGGCGAGCGCGTAGGCGATCACCAGTGGCGGGGACGCCAGGTAGTTCATCTTGACGTCCTGGTTGATCCGGCCCTCGAAGTTCCGGTTACCGGAGAGCACCGCGGTGGCGGAGAGGTCGTTCTCCTGGATCGCAGCCGAGATCTCCTCCGGGAGCGGACCCGAGTTGCCGATACACGTGGTGCAGCCGTAACCCACCAGGTGGAAGCCGAGGGCCTCGAGGTCCGGCCAGAGTCCGGCGCGCTCGTAGTACTCGGTGACGACCTGCGACCCCGGCGCCATGGAGGTCTTGACCCACGGCTTGGTCTTCAGCCCCTTCTCGTGCGCCTTCCGCGCGAGGAGGCCGGCACCGATCATGACCGAGGGGTTGGAGGTGTTGGTGCACGAGGTGATGGAGGCGATGCTGACGATGCCGTGGTCGAGGACCATGTCGTCGTCGCCGACCTTGACCTCGACCGGGTTGGACGGGCGTCCCTCGGCGCCGGCGGAGGCATCGGCGAAGACGGCGTCCTCCTCGGCGTGGGCGAGCTTCGCGCCGCCGTCGGCGTCAGACGGCGCGCCGCCCTCGGCCTGCATCCGGCTGCCCTCGCGGAGGCCGAGCGCGTCCTCCGTCTGCTCGACGTAATTGTGGATGTCCTTGCGGAAGGCGCTCTTGGCGTCGGCGAGCTCGATTCGGTCCTGCGGACGCTTGGGGCCGGCGATCGAGGGGACCACGTCGCCGAGGTTCAGCTCGAGGTACTCGGAGAACTTGGGCTCCGCGCCCTCCGGGTCGAGCCACATGCCCTGTTCCTTGGCGTACGCCTCCACGAGCTCCAACTGGGACTCGTCGCGGCCCGTCAGGCGCAGGTAGTCGATCGTCTCGCTGTCGATCGGGAACATGGCGGCGGTGGAGCCGAACTCGGGGCTCATGTTGCCGATGGTGGCGCGGTTGGCCAGCGGCACCGACGCGACGCCGGCACCGTAGAACTCGACGAACTTGCCGACGACGCCGTGCTGGCGCAGCATCTCGGTGATCGTGAGCACCACGTCCGTGGCGGTCACGCCCGGCTTGATCTCGCCGGTGAGCTTGAAGCCCACGACGCGCGGGATGAGCATGGAGATGGGCTGGCCGAGCATGGCAGCCTCGGCCTCGATGCCGCCGACGCCCCAGCCGAGGACGCCCAGGCCGTTCTGCATGGTCGTGTGCGAGTCCGTGCCGACACAGGTGTCGGGGTAGGCCTGTCCGCCGCGGACCATGACCGACCGGGCCAGGTACTCGATGTTGACCTGGTGGACGATGCCGGTCCCCGGGGGGACGACCTTGAAGTCGTCGAACGCGCCCTGGCCCCAACGGAGGAACTGGTAACGCTCCTCGTTGCGCTGGTACTCGATCTCGACGTTCTTCTCGAACGAATCGGCGCCGCCGAAGGACTCGATGATCACGGAGTGGTCGATGACCATCTCCGCGGGGGCGAGCGGGTTGACCTTGTCCGGGTCGCCGCCGAGCTTCTGGACGGCCTCACGCATGGTGGCGAGGTCCACGATGCAGGGCACGCCGGTGAAGTCCTGCATGATCACGCGGGCGGGCGTGAACTGGATCTCGGTGTCCGGCTCGGAACTCGGGTCCCACTTCGCGAGCGCCTCGATGTGCTCCTTGGTGACGTTCGCGCCGTCCTCGGTGCGCAGCAGGTTCTCGGTGAGGACCTTGAGGGAATAGGGGAGAGTCTCGGCGCCCGGGACGGCCGAGAGCCGGAAGATCTCATACGTTTCGTCGCCGACGTCAAGGGATCCCTTGGCGCCGAAGCTGTCAATGCTTGCTGTCACGTCAGCTCCACTCGTGGTGTGTCATCGGGTTCGTCATCGTTCCCGGCGCACCACGTCATGCCGGTGGCGTCACCGGGGCGGACGCGGGATCCATTCTGGACCGTCGCGTCCGTCTTCGGCATCCAACCTACCAGTACGCCCGTCCCATTTTCAGAACGGCACACCCCGTCCGCGGGGGTCGGAGCGGATTTCGGGCGGACGCGGCGCGTGCGGCCGGGACGGGTCGCGGTCGGGTGGCACCATGGAACACGTGGACAGTATCGACGACGATGTGACGGCCCTCGCCCGTGACGCCGGGCCCGCGGTCTCGCTGGACGGGGACGCCGTCCCCACCTGGCTCGACTTCGAGGCCGTCGCCGCCGATCTGGCCGACGACGGGGTGTCGGCGCCGGACCCCTATGTGGAAGGTATCCGCGAGGTCATCGAGGACGCCGATGACCACGGAGTGGACCTGATGGTGGTGTACACCGAGGAGGCCGCGCCGGTCTACACCGACGCACGTGACGTGGCGACCCTGCTCAACAAGCAGTTCGACGGGACCGTGTTCGTGCGCACGCCGGTCTTCACCGGCAGTTCCAGCGACACCGTCCCCAGGCACGTACTCGAGGCCGGGCAGGACGACGCCGCCCGTGAGCACGACCCGGTCGCCTCGGCCACGGTCTTCGCGCACAAGATCACCGCCCCGGCCCTGCCTTGGGGGGCGATATCCGCCGTCGTACTCGTGCTCGTGGTGCTCGCGACGATCGCCTTCCTCGTGGCCATGCGCCGCCGTCGCCGCTGAACCCATCGCTCCCGTGTTCACCCGCCCCGGCAGGGACGGGTCATCAGCCCTGACCACTGCAGGCTGCAGGGTCGCGAGCGGGCGACACAGGGCGTGTCCTGCTGCTAAATGAGTTACAGCAGTGTATTTTGCCGCCTTATGTTTCGGATGTGCTGTCTGTGGCCTACGGTACTCAAAGGAACAATAGGTTCTGCCGAGTCGGATTGAGACTCCAGTGGCGCAGGGGAAGGCATCACGGAGTCTCCGCCGTCTCGGTGACGCGTCCCGCCGTGCGGGTCGCGCGGTCGACCGCACCTGTGTGCGGTTATCGGAAGGTGAAACGTGGAGCCTGACCATGCATCGCGCCGTACCACCACGGCGCGGCGTCCGCAGTTGACCGGACGAGCGCAGCGCAGAGACAACAGAAGCAGAAGGACCAGCCCGGGACACGGGGCCGGTCGGGCCGTCCTCGCCGCGGCCCTCGTCGTGGGCACGGCGACCGCCGGGATCTCCGCCCCGGTTGCGGGAGCACAACCCGCCCCCGCGGCGGCGTCCGGTGACACCAGCAGTCTGATCCGCGCGGTCGCCGACGCCTCGGCGCGACTCGACTCCGCGAGGGAATCGATCGCCGTCAAACGCGAGGACGTCAACAAGACCTTTGTCGACCTCCAGATGGCGCGCGTCGACCTGGACCGCGCGATCGCCGACGCCGAGCGCACCTCGGCCGATCGCGAGGACGCCGAGGACGGCGTCGACTCGGCGCGCAGCGAACTGGACGAGTACTCGCGCCTGCTGCACCGGCAGGGCACCGCGCCCGGAGCGGCGTCGGCGCTCCTCGACCCGGGCGGCCCCTCCGACGCCGGGCTCCGGCAGGAATACCTCCAGCGGGCGGCCGCCGACCAGCGTGGCGTGGTCGACGAGATGGTGACGGCGGCCGACGAGGCGGCCCGACGCGAAGCCGCCGCAGCCGAGGCCCGCCTGTCCGCCGAGCAGCGCTATGCCGATGCGTCCGCCCGGCGCGATGCCGCGGAGTCCGAGGTCGCCGCGGTGAGCGACGAGCTCACCGCTCTCGAGTCCGAGGTCGACGGGTTGACCGCCACCCTCGAGGAGAACGAACGCGCACTGTCCGAGTCCGGCGCGACGCCGGCCGGGCCCCGGGCTGTCACCGAGCCGCAGGTCGATCAGGACGCGACCCGCGATGCGGCCGTCCGGGCCCTGGCCGACGCCCCGCAGTCCGAGCGTCAGGCCGCCGACATCGCGTCCGCGTTGCCGACACACCTCGATCTGGGGACCGTCCGACAACTGGCCGGGGGCCTGGATACCGGCAGCGCGGGCGATGCCCTCGGCGACGCCCTCGGTGGCGGCGTCGACGCCGGCAGTGTCGGCGACCTCATCAGCGCGGGGGTCGACGGCGACAACGAGGCGATCGTGCAGCAGGTGGTCGACGCCATCGGACGGGCCGACTTCGGTTCGGTCCAGCAGGGGCCGGTCGCACCGGGGCAGGGTGGGAACACCGGCGGCGGGGGAGGCGGCGACACGGGTACGCCCTCGGACTCCGACCGCGTCGAGACCGTGGTCAACCGCGCCCTGTCACAGCTCGGCAAGCCCTACGCCTGGGGTGGCGGCGACGCGAACGGGCCGACCCGGGGCATCCGCGACGGGGGCGTGGCCGACGCCCACGGGGACTACAACAAGATCGGCTTCGACTGCTCGGGGCTGATGATCTACGCGTTCGCCGGCATCGGGAAGGCGCTACCGCATTACACGGGTTACCAGTACACGGCGGGACCGCAGTACCCGGTCTCCGAGCGTCAGCGGGGCGACATGCTGTTCTGGCCGGGGCACGTGGCGCTCTACCTCGGCGACGGCCAGATGGTTGAGGCGCCCCAGTCGGGTGACGTCGTCAAAATCTCCCCCGTGCGCATGGCGGGGATCTCCCCGATGGTCGTCCGACTGACCTGACGCGGTGGTCGACGGGACCGGGGACGGGGCGCCGCCTCCGCCACCCCGGTACTGTCGACCCGGACACCCTGCCCGAGCACGCGAAGGAGCCCGCCGCGGTGAGCGAACCCCACCACGAACAGACATCCGCGCAGACCAGCGGGGCCGCCGCCTCCGCCGCCGAGGACGCCCGGGCGCTCGAGCGTGCGGTCTACGAGGTCAAGAAGGTCGTCGTGGGACAGGACCGGCTCATCGAGATGATCCTCGTCGGATTGCTCTCGAAGGGCCACATCCTCCTGGAGGGCGTCCCGGGCGTGGCCAAGACGCTCACGGTGGAGACCTTCGCCCGCGTGGTCGGCGGGAGCTTCCGCCGTCTGCAGTTCACGCCCGACCTGGTCCCGGCGGACATCGTGGGTACGCGGATCTACCGGCAGGGGCGGGAGGAGTTCGAGGTCGAACTCGGTCCCATCCTCGCCAACTTCGTTCTCGCCGACGAGATCAACCGCGCCCCCGCCAAGGTCCAGTCGGCGCTTCTCGAGGTGATGGCCGAGGGCCACGTCTCGATCGGTGGCCAGACGTTCCCCATGCCCGAGCCGTTCCTGGTCATGGCGACCCAGAACCCCATCGAGAGCGAGGGCGTCTACCAGCTGCCGGAAGCACAGCGGGACCGTTTCCTGTTCAAGCTCGTGGTGGACTACCCGAGCCCGGAGGAGGAGCGGGAGATCGTCTACCGGATGGGCACGCTGCCCCCGGAGCCGTCGATGGTGCTCGGCGAGGAGTCGCTGCTGCGGCTCCAGAAGACCGTGCGCGAGGTGTTCGTGCACCACGCGCTCGTCGACTACGTGGTCCGGGTGACCATCGCGACACGCGAGCCGGCGCGCCACGGACTCGAGGACGTGGCTCGGTGGCTCGCGTACGGGGCGTCCCCGCGTGCGACGCTCGGCGCCGTCACCGCGGCGCGCGCCCTCGCGCTTGTGCGCGGCCGCGACTACGTGGTCCCGCAGGACGTCGTCGACGTCCTGCCCGACGTCCTGCGGCACCGCCTCGTGTTGACCTACGACGCCCTCGCCGATGACGTCAGCGCCGACACCGTGGTCCGTCGCGTCCTCGAGGCGGTCCCGCTCCCGCAGATCAGCGCCGTGCCCGCCCAGCAGGGCGAGGGTCAGCACGCCCGACCCCAGCAGGGGACGGGGCCCGAGCACGCCTCGCCGCGGCCCGGCGACGGGCCGCCAGCACGGTGACGAGCGAGCACGGCGACACGCGCCACGACCCCGTCGGCGCGTCGGCCCGGGCTGCGCTCGCCCACCTCGAACTGCTCGTGACCCGGAGACTGGACGGGGTGCTCAACGGCGACCACCGGGGCCTGCTGCCCGGGCCGGGCACGGAGCCGGGGGAGGCGCGCCCGTACGAGCCGGGTGACGACGTGAGGTCGATGGACTGGTCGGTCACCGCCCGGACCACCGAACCCCACATCCGCCAGACCATCGCCGACCGGGAGCTCGAGACCTGGCTGGTGGTGGACCTGTCGTCCAGCATCGACGTCGAGGGCAGGTACGGGTCCAAGCGTCGACTCGTCGAGGCCGTCGTCGCCACCGTCGGCTTCCTCTCCGCCGTCGGCGGCAGCCGGGTGGGGATGGTCCTCACCGGCGACGGCCGACCGCGGGTCCTCCCCGCGACCGGCGGGCGGGACCACGTCCGGCGGCTACTCGACGAGGTCTCCCGGTCGCCCGCCGAGGTCTCGGCGGGCGGGACTCTCGAGGACGCACTGAAGAGCGTGCGCAACACCGCCCGGAGGCACGGCCTCGTCGCGGTGGTCTCGGACTTCCTGGGCGACACCACGTGGGAGCGGTCACTCCGCGTCCTGGGGGCCCGCCACGAGTTCCTCGCGGTGCACGTGGCGGACCCCCTCGACATCGCGTTGCCGGCCGTCGGCGCGGCACTGCTCCAGGACCCCGCGACAGGAGAGGTGCTGGAGGTGGATGTGGACGACGCCCTCGCGGCGGACTACCGCCGGGCCGCCGACGCACACCGCGCCGACGTCCACTCGGCGCTGCGCCGGTGCGGCGCCCCCGTCCTCGCGCTGCGGACCGACCGGGACTGGGTGCGCGACGTGATCGACTACGTCGGCGTGCGACGCCAGGGCGGGTACCCGACGGGCGAGAACCTGACGAGGGACCTGCCGGACGACGGGGAGGGGGGCGCGTGAGCCTGTCCGAGTTCCAACACCCGCTGTGGCTGATCCTGCTGCTGGTGCCGGTCGCGATCGTGGTGGGCTACGTCGTGGCGCTGCGCTCCAAACGCCGCCGCACGGTCCGCTTCGGCAACTTCGGCACCCTCCGCGCCGTCGACCGGGGCGGCAGGCGGTGGTTCACGCACGTACCCGCGGTGGTCCTCGTCCTGGCCCTGGTGTCGCTGATCGTCGCGTTGGCGGGCCCACAGAAGGACCAGCAGGTGCCCCGCAACCGCGCGACGGTGATGCTCGTCGTCGACGTGTCCCTGTCGATGGAGGCGACCGACGTCGCGCCGTCCCGACTCGAGGCCGCCCAGGAAGCCGCCACGACCTTCGCGGGCAACCTCACCCCCGGCGTCAACCTGGGGCTGGTCTCCTACGCGGGGACCGCCTCCATGCTCGTCGCACCGAGCACGGACCGCGGCCCCGTCGTCCGGGCGATCGACCGACTGAGCCTCGACGAACGGACGGCCACCGGCGAGGCCATCTACACGTCCACCCAGGCCATCACCTCCTTCACCGAGAGCCTCGGCGGGCCCGACCAGGCGCCGCCGGCCCGCATCGTCCTGCTGTCCGACGGCAAGGAGACCATCCCGGCCGACCCCACCGAGGAGCGCGGAGCGTTCACCGCCGCAGAGGACGCCGCGGAGGCGGGCATCCCCGTGTCGACGATCTCATTCGGGACCATGTACGGGACGGTGGACATCCAGGGGCAGCCCCAGCCGGTCCCCGTCGACGACGCCTCCCTGAACAGGATCGCCGAGATCTCCGGCGGGGATTTCTTCACCGCGTCCAGTCTCGAGGAGCTCGACTCCGTCTACCGCACGCTCGAGGAACAGATCGGCTACGAGTGGAAGAAGACCGACGCCTCGCGCCCCTGGCTCATCACCGGCTCGCTGCTGGCGATGCTCGCCGCGGCCGGCTCCCTGGTGACCCACCGCCGCATCCCGTGACTCACCCGGCACGGGGCGCGGGGAGCGCCCCGACGGTTCGCTAGGTTGGACCCATGGCTTCCGAGACCACTCGCATCACGACCCCACGCACGGTCCTCGTGACCGGCGGAAACCGCGGGATCGGCAGGGCCGTCGCCGAACGGCTCCGCGCCGACGGTCACCGGGTGGCGGTGACCCACCGCGGCTCGGGCGCGCCGGACGGGATGTTCGGTGTCGAATGCGATGTCACCGATGCGGACTCGGTGGACGCCGCGTTCAGCGCTGTCGAGGCCGAGCTCGGGCCCGTCGAGGTGGTGGTCTCCAACGCCGGGATGAACGACGACACGCTGCTCATGCGCATGAAGGAGGAGCAGTTCGCCCGGGTCGTCGACGCCAACCTCACCGGCGCGTTCCGGGTGGCCAAGCGCGCCACCCGGGGCATGATCCGAGCGAGGTTCGGGCGCGTCATCCTCATCGGGTCGGTGGTCGGCCACGCGGGGACGGCGGGCCAGGTCAACTACGCCTCGTCCAAGGCGGGGCTCGTGGGCATGGCCCGGTCGATGACCAGGGAGATCGGATCCCGCAACATCACCGCGAACGTGGTGGCACCGGGATTCATCGACACCGACATGACCGCGGCGTTGGACGACAGGACCCGGGAGCAGGCGTTGGCCGCGATCCCGCTGGGTCGCGCCGGCGCCGCGGACGACGTGGCGGGAACCGTGAGCTACCTCGCCGGCGACGACGCCGGCTACATCTCCGGAGTTGTGCTGCCGGTCGACGGCGGCATGGGAATGGGGCACTGAGCATGACCGATGACACCTCGACCGGCCTGCTGGCCGGCAAGACGATCCTCATCACCGGCGTGATCACGGACGCGTCGATCGCGTTCCACATCGCCAAGCACTGCCAGCTGCACGGTGCCACCGTGATCCTCACCGCCTTCGGTCGGCCCTCGCTGGTCAAGGCGATCGCCAAGCGGCTGCCGGTGCGGCCCGCGGTCATCGAGCTCGACGTCCAGAGCGACGAGGACCTGGCCGCGCTCGAGGGACGCGTCCGCGAGCACACGGACACCCTCGACGGGGTGGTGCACTCGATCGGCTTCGCCCCGCCCAGCTGCCTCGGCGACCCGTTCCTCGACGCGCCGTGGAAGGACGTCTCCGTGGCGCTCGATGTCTCCGCCTACTCCTACGCCTCGCTCGCCAGGGCCACCCGGCCGCTGCTGAGCACCGACGCGTCGATCATCGGCCTGGATTTCGATCCCCGCTTCTCGATGCCGTTCTACAACTGGATGTCGGTGGCCAAGAACGCTCTCGAGGCCGTCAACCGCTACGTTGCCCGCGAGCTCGGCCCGGACGGGATCCGCTCCAACCTCATCGCGGCCGGCCCGCTCAAGACCCTCGCGGCCAAAGCCATCGCGGGGGACGCGGTCGGCCCCGGGGGCGAACTGGACCAGATGCAGCACGAGTGGGCGAGGAGGGCGCCCCTGGGATGGGACGTCGAGGACCCGACGCCGGTGGCCACGACGGCCGTCGCGCTCCTGTCGGACCTCATGAAGGCCACCACCGGCACCGTGATCTACGCCGACGGCGGTGCCGGGACGGTGTCCTTCAGCGGACAGGAGGGCTGACGTGACGGAGGCCGCCCCCGTGGACGCCCTGCTGCTGCTCTCCTTCGGCGGGCCCGACGGCCAGGAGGACGTCATCCCGTTCCTCGAGAATGTCACCCGCGGCCGGGGCGTCCCCCCGGAGCGGCTCGAGGAGGTGGCCGCCCACTACCGCCGCCTCGGTGGCCGCAGCCCGCTCAACGACCTCAATCTGCAGATCATCGACCACCTCCGCGACGAGCTCGTCCTGCGGGGGCGGGACCTGCCCGTCTACTTCGGTAACCGCAACTGGGCGCCCATGGCCGAGGACACGGTCCGGCAGATGGCGGCCGACGGCGTGCGCCGTGCGGCGGTGTTCGCCACCTCCGCGTGGGGCGGCTACTCGGGGTGTGCCCAATACCAGGAGGACATCGCGCGGGCCCGAGCCGCGGTGCCGGACGCGCCCACACTGCACCGCCTGCGGCAGTTCCACGACCACCCCCTGTTCGTCGGGCGCTTCGCCGCTGACCTCCGGGAGGCCGTGAGCCGCGCGGCGGCCGGGGCCCGCGTCGTCTTCACCGCCCACTCCGTCCCCGAGCGCGCCGACCTCGACTCCGGTCCGGCCGACGGCACCGGCCGCCTCTACAGCCGCCAGGTCGCCGAGTCGGCCCGTCTGGTCGCCCGGGAGGCCGGCGTCGCCGACCACGATCTCGTGTGGCAGTCCCGCTCCGGGCCGCCGCACGTGCCGTGGCTCGAGCCAGACGTCGTGGACCACGTACGCGCGCTCCACGCCGAGCAGGGTGTGACCGACGTGGTGATCTGCCCGATCGGCTTCGTCTCCGATCACGTCGAGGTGATCTGGGATCTGGACACCGAACTCGTGGACGAGGTCGCCGACCTCGGGGTCAGGGTGACCCGCTGCGCCACTCCGGGACCGAGCGACGAGTTCACCCGGATGGTGCTGGACCTGGTCGACGAACTCGAGACGGGGATCGCCGGGGAACGGCCCGGCCGCGAGCCCTCGCTGGGATGCACGCGCGACGGCAACCGCTGCGCGGTGGCCTGCTGCGGCGCCTGAGCGCCCGCTACCCGCGCCGGAGCGCGGCGTCACCCGCGGCCGCGACGGCCGCCCTACGCGCTCCGTCCTGCACGCTGACGAGCCTGCGGAGTACGGGCTCACGAGCAGCGTGGTCGGCACCCACCTCCGGCTGCGCCAGGGCCGACGCGATCACCGAGTCCACGCGGTCGACGCGGTCCAACAACTCGAGCACCCGGGAGGGCAGGCCCGTGGGGAGCCGGGTGACGCGGTCATCCAGACCGTGACGGGCCGGCCCGCCCGAGCCGGCCCGGGCGGGCGTCCGCTCGATGAGCTCCGCGGCCTCGATCACCGCCCCACCGAGTTCGGCCAGCGCGTGGGACGGGCCGTCGGGCTGGGGCGCGACCGGGCAGTCGACCAGGCCCCGTGCCCGCCACCGCAGGACGTCTCCGTGGGCCCGGCTGCAGGTCACCAGGACGGCCTGGGCCGTGTCCGGGTCCCGGACCAACAGACCCCACCCCGCCGTGGAGACGTCCGCGCGGACCGCGGGCACCGGGGGCAGGCTCGACGAGTCGCCGGGCGCCGCGGTGAGCAGGGAGAGCACCTCGGGCGCGGGATACCGTCCACCGGCGCGACGGAGGGTGGTCACGAGTCCGGGCAACAGGGAGGCCACCCCTGCCGCCGGGGAGGCGTCCGCGAGCGGACCGACCGGCTCGCCCGTGACCTCCACGAGATGCGCATCGGCCAGCCCCGACACGTACTCGGTCAGCTCGTCGAACGGCTGGTCGCCCCACGCGGTGCGCACCAGGAAGAGCGGCAGCGGCCACGCGTCGGACAGCGCGGTGCCGCGGGTGACGGGTGTGGTCATGACGATCGAGCGTACCGGCCGGTGCGCCGCCCGCACCCCCGCCGCGGGGCCCGCTACGGTGACGGGCCATGGCAGACATGTACGGATCCGACGTCCTGTCCGGCACCGCCCGTCGCCGCCGACCGGAGATCCCGGTGGTCGAGGCCTCGCGCGACCTGGTGATCGAGGATTCCGAGTCGGGGTTCTGTGGGGCCGTGGTGGGGTTCGACCGCAGTCGCGACGGCGAGTTCGTCAAACTCGAGGACCGTCACGGCCGGGTCCGACTCTTCGCGATGACCCCCGCCGCGTTCCTGCTCGAAGGGCGACCGGTCACGCTGCGCAGGCCCGCGGCCACCCCTCGCGGGCCCGCGGTCACGGCCTCCGGATCACGGAAGGTCGAGGGGCTGCGGGCGCGCACGGCGCGGGCCGGCCGGATCTGGGTCGAGGGCATCCACGACGCGGCGCTGGTCGAGCGGATCTGGGGGCACGACCTGCGCGTCGAGGGGATCGTGGTGGAACCTCTCCACGGGATCGACGACCTGCCCGCGCTCGTGCGCGAGTTCGGCCCCACGCCGCACGCCCGGCTGGGGGTGCTGGTCGATCACCTGGTGGAGGGCAGCAAGGAATCCGCGATCGTCGCGGGACTGGGTGGTGACGTCCTGGTCACGGGGCACCCGTATGTCGACATCTGGCAGGCGGTCAAGCCGTCCGCCGTCGGCATCCGCGAATGGCCGGTGGTCCCGAGGGGCGAGGACTGGAAGACCGGCATCTGCGACCGGCTCGGCTGGGGCGAGCCCGCCGACGGCTTCCGGCGCGTGCTCGCCGCCGTCGGCTCCTACCGCGATATCGAGCCCGCCCTGCTCGGGGCGGTCGAGCGTCTGGTGGACTTCGTCACCGAGACCGACTGAGTGGCGGCCCCGCCATCGCGGGTCAGGACGGCTGCGACACCTCGTCGTCGTCGACAGGCGCTCGGACAGGCAGACGCGCGTCGACGACGATGCCCAGCAGGCCCAGGACGGCGAACCCGACCGTGGCCCACACCGCGGCGGACGTCCCGCCGGCGGTGAGCGCCTGCCCCAGCAGGATCGCGGCGACGGTCCCGGGCGCGCTGCCGAGCACCGTGGCCGGCAGGAAGTGCCGGAAGCGGACCGAGGACAGGGCGGCGGCGTAGTTCAGCACCGAGAACGGCACCGCGGGCACCATGCGCAGACTCGCGATGGACAGCCAGCCTCGTCTCCGCAGCCGACGGTCCACCGCGGCGATGCGCGGATCTGCCCGCAGCCCCTCCGTACGGTGGTGCCCGAGCCTCCGGACGACACCGAACGCGACGGACGCCGCGATCCCCGTGGCGACCAGCGTCCCGGAGGCCGCCAGAACCGGCGGGAAGAACACGGCTGCCGTGTAGGTGAAGGTCGAGCGGGGGACCGGCGCCACCGTGACCACCGAATAGGTGCCGAAGAACGCGAGCGGGAACCAGGGGCCGAGCTCCGCGGCCCACTCCCGCACCAGGGCCGGCTCCGGCAGCGGCAGGAACGCGGCCGCCACCACCAGCGCCAGCAGGGCCGCGCACCACCCCGCCACCCGTCCGGTCATGGGCACCAAGGTAGTCCCCGGCCCCCGGTGTGGCCGGCGACACCGGACCGCTAGAGTCGTGAGTGAGCCCCTTCACTCCACAAGAGAACGAGGTACAGGTGTCCAGTCCGACCACAGGCCCCGACCTACAATCCTGGTACGCCTCCGTGGCAGCGGCCCTCGCCAAGACCGCCCGCAAGGACCCTGCGGACATGCCCGAGGACGCGTGGCGTGAGCTCGTCGCCACCACCCGGGACGGCATCGACGTCAACCCCCTCTACACGCGTGCCGACGAGGTCGCCGAGCGGACCGCGCCCGGTCGGTTCCCGTTCGTCCGGGGCGGTGACAGGAGCACGCTGCCGGAGAACGGGTGGCACGTGACCGTGCGGGTGGATGCCTCGGGCGACCCACGCGACGTCAACACCTCCGTGCTCGACCTCCTCGGCCAGGGCTCCACGTCCCTGTGGCTCACCACGTCGGCCGACGACGTGCCCCGGGTGTTGGACGGCGTCTACCTGGACCTCGCCCCGGTCACGTTCGACGTCGGCGACGACATCGTCGAGGTCACCGAGGCCTACCTCGGGCTGGTCGACGCGCGCAGGGAGGCCGGGGACGGCGTGGACGACCGGTCGACGATCATCGCCGACCTCGGCGTCACCTCCGTGACGTCCGCCTATGACGGGGCCCCCGCTCTCAGCCTCGACGCCGCCGTCCGGCTGGCCGCGCAGGTGTCCGAGCGTGAGGAGACCATCCGCACCTTCGTCGCCGACGGCACCGCGTTCCACGCCGACGGTGCGGCCGATGCCCAGGAGTTGGCCTACGCGGTGGCCGCCGGACTCGAGTACGTGCGGGCGCTGATGACCGCGGGGCTGTCGGCGGCCGACGCTCTGCACCAGATCTCGTTCCGCCTGTCCGCCACGGACGACCAGTTCCAGTCCATCGCCAAGTTCCGGGCCGGACGACTCATGTGGGCCCGTGTCGCCGAGCTCCTCGGTGTCCCCGAGGCCGGTGACGCGCCGCAACACGCCGTCACCTCGTCCGCCATGATGTCGCGCCGGGACCCGTGGGTGAACATGCTGCGCACCACACTCGCGTCGTTCGGGGCCGGGGTCGGCGGCGCCACCTCCGTGACCGTGCTGCCGTTCGACAGCTCCCTGCCCGGCGGTCTGGCGAGCACCTCCCGATCCTTTGCCGAGCGGATCGCCCGCAACACCCAGCTGCTCCTGCTCGAGGAGTCGCACCTGGGGCACGTGGTCGACCCGGCGGGCGGGTCCTGGTACGTGGAGTCGCTCACCGACGCCCTGGCCGAGTCCGCGTGGTCGACCCTCCAGGCCATCGAGGGGGAGGGCGGACTCGCGGCCGCCATCGCCTCGGGCACCGTCGCGGACGCGATCGCCCGGGTCCGCGAGGCGCGCGATGCCGACATCGCCACCCGGACGGCGCCGGTCACCGGCGTCTCCGAGTTCCCGGACCCGGGGGAGACGCCACTCGAGCCCGCCCAGCGCGGCGGGGACGACTACCGGTACGGTCGTGCCTTCGAAGAGCTGCGTGATCGCTCCGACGCCCACCTCGAGGCCACCGGCGCCCGGCCGACTGTGCTCATCGCCGGGCTCGGGCCCCAGGCCGAGACCACCGGGCGGGTCACCTTCGCGTCCAACCTCCTCGCCGCCGGAGGCATCGAGGGTCGGAACCCACTGCTCACCGGAGCCGACGACTACGCGTCGGCGCGCGAGGGCGAGACCGTCGCCGTACTGTGCGGCGCCGACAAGCGGTACGCCACCGAGGGGCCCGACGCGGTCCGCGCGCTGCGCGACGCCGGGATCGACACCGTCTATCTGGCAGGACGCGAGAAGGGGTTCCCCGCGGACGCGGCCGAGCGTCCCGACGGTTACCTCGGGCTCGGCATCGACGCCGTCGCCGCCCTGTCCGCCCTCCTCGACCAGCTGGGAGTGAAGTGAGATGACGACCTTCCCCGACTTCAGCACCGCTCCGCTGCGCGGAGACGCCCCCCGGGACACCGCCTCCCTCGACGACAGCCGGTCAGGCCCGGCCGACGCCGAGCTCTGGGAGACCCCCGAGCGGATCGACGTCAAGCGGGTCTTCACCAAGGCCGACCGCGACGCCGTGGAGGCCGGCACGGCCACGACCGACGACGACGACGCGGTGACGCCCTTCCCGCTGGACACCGTGCCCGGCGCCATCCCGTACGTCCGCGGCCCGTACCCGTCGATGTACGTCAACCAGCCGTGGACAATCCGGCAGTACGCGGGTTTCTCCACCGCCGCCGAGTCCAACGCCTTCTACCGGCGCAACCTCGCCGCGGGGCAGAAGGGACTGTCCGTGGCGTTCGACCTGGCCACCCACCGCGGCTACGACTCCGATCACCCCCGGGTCGGCGGTGACGTCGGCATGGCGGGCGTGGCGATCGACTCGATCCTCGACATGCGCGAGCTCTTCGACGGCATCGACCTCTCCTCGGTCTCGGTGTCCATGACCATGAACGGCGCCGTCCTGCCGATCCTGGCGTTCTACGTGGTGGCCGCCGAGGAGTCCAACGCCTTCTACCGCCGCAACCTCGCCGCCGGGCAGAAGGGCCTGTCGGTCGCCTTCGACCTGGCCACCCACCGGGGCTACGACTCCGACCACCCGCGGGTGCGTGGCGACGTCGGCATGGCGGGGGTGGCGATCGACTCGATCTATGACACTCGCACCCTCTTCGACGGCATCCCGCTGGAGAAAATGAGCGTGTCGATGACGATGAACGGCGCGGTGCTGCCGGTGCTGGCGCTCTACATCGTCGCCGGCGAGGAGCAGGGCGTGGCCCCCGAGCAGCTGTCCGGGACCATCCAGAACGACATCCTCAAGGAGTTCATGGTCCGCAACACCTACATCTACCCGCCGACGCCGTCGATGCGGATCATCTCCGACATCTTCGCCTACACCTCCCAGC
>DWWP01000040.1 GCA_019119635.1 Candidatus Dietzia intestinipullorum | reverse complement strand
ACCCGGCCCCGGCCCCGAACACACCCCACGCCCACTACCAGCCGACATCCCCAACATCGCCGTCAACTACCAAAGCCGAGTCGAACGACAACTCGCCGAACTCCTCGACAGACCCCCATTCTGACCAGACGGACGAGAACACGTTCTAGGCTCATGGGGCCTTGTCATCGCACGGGCACCGACACCGACGTCCCCCGGCCCGAAAGGACCATCCATGAGCGCCACCCCCGAACAGATCCGCGCCACCGCCGACACTTACGTCGCGGGCCTCCAGGAGGGCGACCTGGACAAGATCATGAGCCTGTACGCCGAGAACGCCACCGTCGAGGACCCGGTCGGCGGCGGCACCGTCCACGAGGGCGCGCAGGCGGTGCGCGAGTTCTACGCCACCGTGACCGCCCTGAAGATCGACGCCGAGGTCTTGGAAACGCGCGTCTGCGGCGACGAGCTGCTGTTCAACTTCGAGATCACCACGCACTTCGACGCCGACTCCAAGGCCACCATCAACGTGTGGGACCTGATGGCGCACGACGACCAGGGCAAGGTCACCTCGATGCGGGCCTTCTGGACGCCGGAGAACATGAGCTGACTCGCGTCCGGCGCATCCGGCCCCCGACGTAATCTGGTGCCATGATCACCGCAATCGTCTTTGTCCACGCCGAGACGCCCCGGATCCCCGAGGTCGCCGAAGCGATCGCCGAGATCGACGGCGTCTCCGAGGTCTACTCCGTCACCGGGACGATCGACCTCATCGTGCTGGTGCGGGCACGCCGGAACGAGGAGGTGGCCGACATCGTCTCGGATCGACTCAACAAGGTCCCCGGCGTGGTGGACACCGAAACCCACATCGCGTTCCGTGCGCTGTCCAGCCACGATCTCGAAGCCGCGTTCTCCCTCGGCTACGACGACTGACCCGAGACGCGACGGGCCCGTTTGAGATCAGCCAGCAGCGATCGCCCGCTCCACAGCCGGCGGGACGGGCCGGCGACCTCCGCCTCGTGCACCAACTCCACGACGCGGGCACAGACCGGCGCGGTCTGATCGAGGCGCCGCGCCATCCGGACCACCTCGCCCTGCAGGATGTCGATCTCGGTCGGCCGGCCGTGCGCCAGGTCCTCGTGCATCGACGAGGTCCCGTCCGGGTCGACCTGCAGGATCGGGCTGGCCAGCGAGCGGAACACCGGCGTGGGCAGACGCAACACCCAGGGCAGCAACGCGGCCGGCACCACGATCGGCACCCGCGGCACCACCCCGGCGCCCGTGAACACGCGCAGGGCCTCGGACTGGCACAACGCCACGCACCGCCGCAGGTCCCGGTCGAGCAGCTGAGCGCGCAGCGGCAGCCCGGACAGCGCCTGCACGGCATTGTTGAGGTTCATCAGCACCTTGCCGTGCAGCACGGCCTGGATGTCATCGGTCGGACGCACCTGCAACCCGGCCTGCCGCATGGTGTCGATCAGGTCCACCACACTCGGATGGTCGGCCATCCGGATCTCGCCGGCACTGGTGCGCCGGTACGTCGCAGGCCCGGTGCGCGTCACGTTGAACGGGATGGTCCCGGCCACCACACCGGCCCCGTCGACCCCGTCCAGGATCATGTTGGTCGAATGCAGACCGTTCTGTAACCCCACCACCACGGCATCGGGGTGCAGGTGCGGCGCGAACTCCGCGGTCGCGGCAGCGGTCGAGCCGGCCTTGGTGCAGACCAGGACCACATCTGCGCGGGCCACCGACGACGGTTCCTCGGAGAGCGCGACCCCGCCCGGCGGCACGTGGAGCCGATCCCCGTCGCGGGACTCCATGGTCAGGCCCTCGGAGCGGATCGGGTCGAGCACATGGGGGCGTCCGACAAGGGTCACGTCGGCATGGCAGGCCAGGCGTCCGCCCAGGTAACAGCCGATCACGCCGGCACCGATCACGGTGATGCGAAGGGGACTGTCGTGGCTGGTCATGATGCTGGAGACGTTACGACACCCGCCCGCCTCCGGACACCGTTTCGGTCAGTGCGCGCGGGGGCGCAACACGATCTCGGCCGGTTCGACATCCGGGCCGGACTCCAGCGCCTGCCCGATCGCGTCGGCCACGGACCTCGGGGAGAGGTAGCGCGAGGGATCGTAGGTGCCGCCCTCGTGGGCGACGATGCCGCGCTGCATGTCGGTGTCGACCCGCCCGGGGAACACCGACGTCACCCGCAGCGCGGACTCCTCCTCGCGGAGCGCGTCGGCGAACGCGCGGGCCGCGAACTTCGACGCGCTGTACGAGCCCCAGCCCGGCCTGGTGTGGACCCCGGCGCCGGAATTGACGACGACGACGTGGCCCGACGCCGCACGGAGCGCGGGCAGCAGGGTGCGGGTCAACTCGACCACGGACAGCACGTTGACCTCGAACGCCCGCCGCCACTGGTCGGGGGTGGACTCCTCGATCCGCCCGAGGTCGGCGACCCCGGCGCAGTGCACGAGCGCATCGAGCGAGGTGAGGCCCCCGGCTGCGCTGTCCACACCCTCCGCCGTCGTGAGGTCGGCGACCACGACGCGCGCCGACCGGCACGACCGGGCCACCGAGTCGAGGGCGTCGCGATCGCGACCCACCAACACCAGGTCGTGGCGGTCCTGCAGGCGGTACGCGGTGGCCGCGCCGATCCCGCGGGAGGCGCCGGTGATCAGGACAGTGCTCATACTGACCAGGCTAGTGCCCGGGACGGTCAGAAGGCCGCGTCGAGCTCGTCGAAGGAATCGAGCAGCGCGGTGAGCGCAGGAGCTGCGGCGGCGAGCGCCTCCCGGTGCTCCGCCGACAGGGAGTCGATCCGGTCCGCCATGTCCCGGTCACGGGCCGCGAGGACCTGGCCGATGCGCGTCCTGCCCAGGTCGGTGAGACGCACATGGACCCCCCGCTTGTCCGTGGCGTCCCGCAGCCGCTCCACCAGCCCGAGGTCCTCGATGACGGAGACCGCGTTGCTGGTGGTGGGCACGCGGACGTTCTCCAGCCGCGCGAGCTCGCTCATGCGCAGTTCCCCGTGGAGGACCAGCGTGTTGAGGATCGACGTCTGCGCGCGACTCAGCAGGTAGAGCGAGTGCTGCCGCCGCACCAGCAGATCCAGGCGGAGCAACACGGGGCGCAGTGCGGTGGCCACGGCGTAGCCCGGTCCGTGTGTGGTCGTGTTCATCGGCAGCCCCCCGTCGTGTGCGGGGAATATAAGCATGTTCTCGCATGTCGTGGGGGTCCTACGTGAGGCGCATCGGGAAGACTCGGCCCAATGTCCCTTCATCACACCATCACCGGGACCGGCCCCACCGTGATCCTGGTGCACGGAGTCGTCCACCGCGGGCACGCGTGGGATCCGATCGTCCCGCTCCTCGCCGACCACCACCGCGTCGTCGTCGTCGACCTCCCCGGGCACGGCGAGTCCCCGGACGTCCCCGCCGACGCCGAACCCGTCTCCTACATGGCCGACCGGCTCGCGGAGTTCGTCCGCGAGGTCACCCCGGCGGGCGAGCGGCCGCACATCGCGGGCAACTCCCTCGGCGGGTTCCTCGGGCTCGAGCTGGGCGCCCGGGGGCTCGCCTCGGGGGTCACCGCCCTGTCCCCGGCGGGGTTCTTCCGCTCGGACGCCGACCGCCGCCACGCGGGCCGGCTGTTCAGCTCGATCATCAAGGCCGCCGCGGTCGCCGGTCCAGCGATCCCGGCGTTGTCGCGGACGACCATCGGCCGGTCGCTGTTCATGGCGGTGTTCTGCGCGCGCCCCTGGCGGTACCCGGCCGAGGCGATGGCGATCGACGGCGCCGCCATCGGCGACAACACGGTGGTCACCCGTCTGCTCGACGGAGACTGGGTCTTCTCCGAGCCCGTCGACGAACAGCTGCCGATCACGGTCCGGTGGGGGCGCCTCGACGCGGCGCTGCTCGTCGGCCAGGCGACGCAGGTCCCGCGCGTGTTCCCGCAGGCCCGGGTCGAGCGCACATGGGACGGCCACGTGCCGATGACCGACGACCCGGCGGGCGTAGCGGCGACGATCGCCGCCGACGCCCGCCGGGGCCGATCACGGGACCAGGGAACCGAACGCGCCGCCGGCTGACCCCGCGCCGGTAGAGCCCGCACCGGTAGACCCCGCGCCGCCGGTGAACCCGTCCTTCCACGCCACGACGGTAGACGGCCGCGGCTGCGACGAGCCGCCGTCGGGCCAGTGGGAGGCGGGGTTCTCGATCGAGGCAGTGTCGGACTCGCCCGGGTGCTGGACGTTGACGAGGGCCCGGTCCGCGAACACCAGCGGGCCGCAGGTCTCGGCACCGACCGGCACGGTGAGGAACAGCTTGGTCTCGCCACGGTTCGGACCCGAGACGGACACCGAGTACAGGCCGTCGTTGAAGCCGAGCGAGTTGCCGTCCGTGGAGACCCACAGCCCGCCGGACGGGTCGAACGCCACGTTATCCGGGCAGGAGATCGGGCTCACCTTGGACTTGTCGAAGCCGCCGAAGTAGCTGTCGGCCTCCTCGGGGTCGCCGCACACCAGCAGCAGGTTCCAGCCGAACGAGGTCCCCGCGTGGTCGTCGGTGATCTCCACGACCTGGCCGTGCTTGTTGGTGTGCCGCGGGTTGGCCTCGTCCGCCGCCGGGTTGCCGTCGACCCCGCGGTCGGTGTTGTTGGTCAGCGCCATGTAGACCTTGCCGGTGGTCGGGCTGGGCTCGACGTCCTCGGGGCGGTCCATCTTGGTGGCGCCCACCCGGTCCCCGGCGAGACGGGTGAACACGGAGACCTCCTCGGGCGACATCCCGTCGACATGGGAGACGGCGTTCCCGGCGGCGTCCACGGTGAGCAGCGGGATCCAGGAGCCGGTGCCGTCGAACGCGCCGTCCGAGGGCACGGCGCCCGAGCCGTCGATTTCACCGGCGGGGGAGTTGCCGGTGAACGTGGCCACGTAGAGGGTGCCCTCGTCGAGGATGCGCATGTTCTCGGCGCGGGCCGTGGCGCCGCGGCCGGGGGCCATTCTGCGGCTCGAGACGAACTTGTAGAGGTAGTCGAAGCGCTCGTCGTCGCCGGAGTAGATGACGACGGTGCCGTCGTCGGTGACGTGGACGGTGCCGCCCTCGTGCTTGAAGCGGCCGAGCGCCGAGTGCTTGACCGGTGTCGAGTCGGGGTCCCAGGGATCCACCTCGACGATGTAGCCGAAGCGGTGGACCTCGTTAGGCTCGGCGGCGAGGTCGAAGCGGCTGTCGAACTCCTCCCACCGCCGGTCGGACGTGTCGGCCGTGATCCCGTAGCGGTCCAACTGCTCGAGGCGCGCCGGGTCGGTGACCTCCCCCGGGGTGCCGAAGTACTGGTTGAAGTTCTCCTCGCCGGAGAGCACGGTGCCCCACGGGGTGTGGCCGCCCGCGCAGTTGTTGAGCGTGCCCAGGACACGCGCGCCGGTGGGGTCGGCGGTCGTGCGGGTGAGGCGACCGACGGCGGGGCCGCGCAGTTCGAACGGGGTCAGTGCGGTGATCCGGCGGTTGTAGGATCCCATCACCGGGTCGAGCCCGCCGTCCGTGGTGCGGCTGGCCAGCTCGACCACGGACAGACCGTGCGCAGCCCAGGCGATCTCGACCTGCTCGCGGGTCGGGTTCTCCTCGTCGTAGCCGCGGAACATCATCGGCTCGGTCGAGTACTCGTGGTTCACGGTGAGCAGGAAACGCTCGTCCCGGTCGTCCATCGGGAACAGGACGGCCAGGTCGCAGTTGAACCCGTACTGCTGTGCCTGGGCGGCCGCGGACTGGTTCTCGAAGTCGAACTCGGGGGCGCCCGGCACCACCGGGTCGCCCCAGCGGATCACCACGTCGCTCGAGTGCCCGGCCGGGACGGTCACGGCGTCCGCGGTGTTGGGGGCCACGGGCTCGAAGCCGGTGTCGAGGGTGCCGTGCGGGCCCAGGGATCCGCCGTCGAGGGAACCGCCGAGGCCGGAGGGGTCCAGAGAGCCCTGGGCGGCCGCGGTCCGGGGCAGCACCTGCGTGGCGCCCACCGCGAGGGCCACCACGCCGGCGGCCCTGAGCGCGCCCCGGCGACTGATCTCCGTGGCGATGTCCCCGAAGTAGGGGTTCGTCGTCGTGTTGGGCACCGGCGCGGCGCACTGGTCACCGCATCGGTACACGCACGTGATGTGCTGGCGATTGGAGATGCCGGGCGTGAGGAGGGGAAGCATGCGACGGACGGACAACGGGTCTCCCTGACGACGTGGACGAGCGCACCGGGCGCGTGGACGCGTCGACACTAGGAAGCCCGACCGACCATCCCGTCTCGTCCGGAACACGCGCAGGTGAACTGTGGACGCAGTGCCGGTGAACGGGCGCGGGTGGCGCTACAGTCGTCGTGTTCGCCCGATATGTGTCCGCCTTCTATCTCGGATCGTCCGGCACGTTCCTGCCGGTGAAGGGAAAGACCTCCTATGGCCTCGGTGACCTTCGAGAACGTGTCCGTCGTCTACCCCGGTGCCGCACAGCGCAGCGTGGACCGCCTCGACCTGGAGATCGCCGACGGTGAGTTCCTGGTGCTGGTGGGCCCCTCGGGGTGTGGCAAGTCCACGACACTGCGGGCCCTGGCCGGCCTCGAGGACGTGGCCGGCGGTCGGATCCTCATCGGCGACGACGACGTGACCGGGATGCAGCCCAAGGACCGCGACATCGCGATGGTGTTCCAGAACTACGCGCTGTACCCGCACTACTCCGTCCGCGAGAACATGGGCTTCGCCCTGAAGCTGGCCAAGGCCTCCAAGCAGGAGATCGCCGACCAGGTGGGCCGCGCCGCGGAGATGCTCGACCTCACCGAGTACCTCGACCGCAAGCCCAAGGAGCTGTCCGGCGGACAACGTCAGCGCGTGGCCATGGGGCGCGCGATCGTGCGGAACCCGCAGGTGTTCCTCATGGACGAGCCCCTGTCCAACCTGGACGCCAAGCTCCGCGTGGCGACCCGCGCCCAGATCGCCAGACTGCAGCGGGAACTGGCCACCACGATGATCTACGTGACCCACGACCAGGTCGAGGCGATGACCATGGGCGACCGGGTGGCCGTGCTCCGCGACGGGGTCCTCCAGCAGGTCGCCGCGCCCCGCGAGCTCTACCGCGACCCGGTCAACGCCTTCGTCGCCGGGTTCATCGGCTCGCCGGCCATGAACCTCGTCGACGTCCCGGTGGCCGACGGCACCGTCGACCTCGAGGGATTCCGCGAGCCGGTCCCCGCGGGTGCGGCGCAGCGGGTCACCGTGGGCGTCCGGCCGGAGCACCTCCGGCTGGTGCCCGACGACGGCCTCGAGGTGACGGTCCAGCTGGTCGAGGAACTGGGAGCCGACAGCTACCTGCACTGCTCCACGGCCGACGGCGACCCCGTGGTGTACCGCGCCGAGTCCACGGACCATCCCGTCAAGGGCGAGACCATCAAACTCGCCGCGGCCGACGGTGAGGTCCGGTTCTTCGACGTCGAGACCGGGGCGCGCCTGCGCTGATGCGGCCCCGGCGCGGGGATGGTCAGCGCCAGTAGCCGGTGAACGCCACGCGGTCCTTGCCCACGCCGTGCTCCCGGACCAGGTGGCGGCGCAGGCCCGTGACCATCGTGTTGCGCCCGGCCAGGTAGGCGTAGGACAGTCCCGCGGGCACGCCACGCCGGTGGACCTCCTCGGTGGCGGCGGACCCCGGCTCGGCGTCGCCACGGACCGCCCACGCGGTCTCGACGCCCGGCGGCGCCGCCAGTTCCCGCACGTCGCGGCGTTCGCCGACCTCGACCACCGCGTAGCCACGCAGGTGTTCGGGTGCGTCACGGAGGATCCCGGCGATCGCGGGGAGGGCGGACTCGTCGCCCACCAGCAGCTCGGTGTCCGAGTCCTCCGGCGGCGCGTAGAGGCGGCCCTCGTCGAGGAGGGCGGCGGCCGAGCCGATCACGGCCCCGGTGGCCCAGCTCAGTCCCGGGCCGGTGTGCGAGTCGTCGACGTAGACGTCCAGGTCGAGCTCCGCCGAGCCCGGCTCACCGGGGCGCGCCGGCCGGTAGTCGGCGGTCGTGTAGTTGCGGATGAGTGGTCGGCGTGAGGGCCGCGAGAGCGTGTAGGCGGCGATGCTGCGCGCGCCCATGTCCGGGAGCGTCCGGGGCGCCTCGGCCTCCTCGGTGGGGAGGAAGAGCCGGAACCACTGGTCGCAGCCGGTGAATTGGTAGTCGTCGAGCCCGTCCCCGGTGAGGGTCAGCCGGACGAAGGAGGGGCTGATCTCGCGGCGGGCGGCCAGGGTCACGGGGACGGTGGGGGCGCTCGGTTGTGGGGCGCGACGGTGCGCTAGGCGGAACAAAGGCGAGCCTAACCTAAGGTTCGATCGAGTGAGATGGCCGTCTCGCTGGGGGCGAAATTTCGGCGAGGCGGCGCACGGTGCAACATCTGTTGTTGCTAGAGTGTCGCCTGTGACTTGAGTCTCGACGTTCCGGGAGGTCCTTCCCGGCCCGGGCCCGACAGTGGTCGACCGTGGGTCGTCCGCCGAACCGGGCTGCTGTGCGTTACGCTCAGCATGTCCTCAGAGAGACCCGCGTCACACCGGGAACGCGTCACGAGTCCCGGCGGCACGAGCCGCCGGGGGCGTCGGGACACGACACACAGGAGAGAGAGCACATGGCCGATCACGGCAGGTTCCTCAAGGCGGCGGCGGCCGCATCCATCGTCGCGCTGGTGGCCGCGGGCTGTGCCTCCGGCGACGAGAACGGCGAGCAGGCGGAGGGCGGCAACGCGGGCGTCGGCCCCATCACCTTTGCGATGGGCAGTAACGACACCGACAAGCTCCGGCCCGTCATCGAACAGTGGAACCAGGAGAACCCCGACCAGGAGGTCACCCTCCACGAGCTCCCCGCCGAGCAGGACGGACAGCGTGACACGCTGGTCCAGTCCCTCCAGACCGAGAGCGGCGAGTACGACGTGTTCGCCCTCGACGTCACCGACACCGCGTACTTCGCCGCCAACAGCTGGCTGCAGCCGATCGAGGGCGAGACCGAGATCGACACGAGCGGGCTGGTCGACGCGGCCGTCGAGTCGGCGACGTACAACGACACGCTCTACGCCGTGCCGCAGAACACCAACGCGCAGCTCCTCTATTACCGCACGGACCTCCAGCCCGAGGCCCCGGCGGACTGGAACGGACTGGTCGAGTCGTGTGGCGCCGCCGAGGAGGCCGACGTCGACTGCCTGCACATGCAGCTGAGCCAGTACGAGGGACTCACGGTGGAGGCCACCCAGTTCATCAACAGCTGGGGCGGCCAGGTCGTCGGCGAGGACGGCCAGACCCCCGAGCTCGACTCCGATGAGACCCGCGAGGGCCTCGAGACCCTCGTCAACGCCTACAAGGACGGCGTCATCGCTCCCCAGACCGACGGCTTCACCGAGGAGGAGACCGCGCAGGCGTTCCTCGGCGGCGAGGCCATGTACTCCTACAACTGGCCCTACATGTACGAGTCGGGCCAGACCGACCCGACGTCCGAGGTCCAGGGCCAGTTCGACGTCGCCCCGATCGTCGGGCCCGACGGCGACGGCCAGTCGACGCTGGGCGGCTACAACAACGCGATCAACATCTACTCGGAGAACCAGGCCACGGCCAAGGCGTTCCTCGAGTTCGTGATCTCCGAAGAGGTCCAGATGGGCTTCGCCCAGGAGTCGTTCCCGCCGGTGCTGTCCTCGATCTACGACGACGAGGGGCTCCAGCAGGAGTTCCCCTACATGGAGGCCCTCAAGGCGGCCCTCGACAGCGCGCAGCCGCGCCCGGTCACGCCGTTCTACCCGGACGTCTCCAAGGCGATCCAGGACAACACCTACGCCGCGCTCAAGGACGAGAAGCCCGTCGAGCAGGCGCTCGAGGACATGAGCGGCGCCATCTCGCAGGCCGCGCAGTGACCTGACGGTCCGAGAGGAGGGGCCGGTGGGCTCCGGGTAACGTGTCCCGGGCCCACCGGCCCGCCCGGTTCCGGTGCGCGTGGAGGGGCGAGGAGCTGACGAATGACGACGAGCGAGAAATCCGCGGCCCCGTTGGTCACCAAGAAATTCGACTGGCGGCCGGTGTGGATGGTGGGCCCCGCGCTGGCCATCCTCGCCGTGGTGATCGGGTACCCGATCATCCGCGCGCTCTACCTGTCGTTCCAGGCCGACCGCGGCCTCGACCCGGCCACCGGGATGTTCTCCGAAGGCGGCTTCGCGGGAATCCAGCACTACCTCTACTGGCTCACCCAGGCGTGCCCCGGCCCCGGCGGCGACGGCACCGTCACGTGCCCGCCGGGGGTCTCCTCGGTGGACTTCTGGCCGGCGATGGCCAACACGCTCTTCTTCACCGTCACCACGGTCTCGCTGGAGACCGTTCTGGGCTTCACCATGGCCGTGATCATGGGAAAGAGCATCTGGGGTCGGTCCCTGCTGCGGGCCGCGGTGCTCGTGCCGTGGGCGATCCCCACCGCTGTCACCGCCAAATTGTGGGCGTTCATCTTCGCGCCCGAGGGCATCGCCAACACGATCCTCGGCGCGGACATCGCCTGGACCACCGACCCCGTCTACTCCCGGCTGGCGATCATCGTGGCCGACACGTGGAAGACCGCGCCGTTCATGGCGCTGCTCATCCTCGCCGGTCTCCAGATGATCCCGGGCGACGTCTACGAGGCCGCCCGCGTCGACGGGGCCTCCCGGTGGCAGCAGTTCACCAGGATCACCCTGCCGCTGGTGCGCCCCGCGCTCATGGTGGCCATCCTCTTCCGGACCCTCGACGCGCTGCGCATGTACGACCTGCCGGTGATCCTCGTGTCGCCCAACTCCGCGTCCCACACCGCGACCGTGTCGATGTTGGTGGTCAACGAGATGCGGACGGGCGACTTCAACAGCGCGTCCGCGATCTCGACGCTGGTGTTCCTGATGATCTTCGCCGTCGCCTTTGTCATGGTGAAATTCCTCGGAGCCAACGTCGTCGAGGACAGGACCGGAAAGAAGGAGGAGATCCGGTGAGCGATCGAGCGACCGATTCGGCCTCGTCGTCGTCGACGGCACCGGCCCCCGCGCTGGCCCGCGCCGGCGCGGGACTCCCGGACGACGACGAGGTGATCCGCGCCCCCCGGGGGCCTCTCGGCCCGAGGATCGGTACGTACATCGGGGCCGTGCTCATCCTCATCTGGGGGCTCGCGCCGTTCTACTGGATGCTGGTCACCTCGCTCCGCGACAACCGGCTGGTGTTCTCCTCCAACCCGGTGCCGTCGAACTTCACCATGGAGAACTTCGCGGAGGCGCTGTCCCGCGAGCAGGGCAACAACTTCCTCGGCGCGATCATCAACTCGGTCCTCATCAGCTCCGTCACGACGGCTCTGGCCCTGCTGTTCGGCGTCTTCACCGCCTATGCGCTGGCGCGAGTGGAGTTCCGCGGCAAGTTCCTCGTCACCGGCGTGATCCTCGCGGCCTCGATGTTCCCCGGCGTCGCCCTGGTGACCCCGCTGTTCCAGTTGTTCACCGACATCGGCTGGATCGGCACCTACCAGGCGCTGATCATCCCCAACATCTCGTTCGCGCTGCCGCTGACCATCTACACGCTCACGTCGTTCTTCAACGACCTGCCGTGGGAACTGGAGGAGGCCGCGCGGGTCGACGGTGCCACCCGCGGGCAGGCGTTCGTCAAGATCATCCTGCCGCTCGCCGCGCCCGCGCTGTTCACCACCGCGATCCTCGCGTTCATCATCACCTGGAACGAATTCCTGCTGTCGCAGCAGCTCTCCACCACCGGCACCGAGCCGGTCACGGTGGCGATCGCGCGCTTCTCCGGCATCAACCCGTACACGCCGCCGTATGCGGCGATCATGGCGGCCGGCGCGTTGGTCACCGTGCCGCTGGTGATCATGGTGCTGATCTTCCAGCGGCGCATCGTCTCCGGGCTCACCTCCGGCGGACTCAAGAACTGACCATGGCACGCGGTGGTGGCGGGCGTTCGGGCGGCGACGCGCTGGGGACGCGGCAGCGGCTCGAGGTCCTCGGCGGATTCGTCGGGTTCTTCACGCTCCTCGCGCTGGTCAACGCGGTGGGGCTGATCGCGACCGGCCGCCCGTCGATCTGGGCGTCCGTCGTGCTGCTGCTCATGCTGGCGGCGTCCTGGTACACGTTCCGCGTGTGGCGCCGGGCCGACCGGGCGGTCAAGCGCGGCTGAGGCGGGGTTCGCGCGACGGGTCAGCGCTCGCGGTCCAGCACAAACCAGAAATGCTCGCCGCCGGAGACGGTGCCGCGGCCGTTCATCACCGCGAGGAGGGTGGTGGGCCGGCCGTCGGCGTCGGAGGTGACGACGGCGAAGTGGTCGATCACCGGCAGTCGGTCGTACACCATGGACGCAGTCGGGCGGTCGCGGAAGGAGACCTCCCACAGTGACGCCCCGCCGCCGCCGGTCGCGGAGGTGTCGGGCACGACCTCGCCGGACTCATCGGTCACCAGGATCGGATCGACCTTGCGCGGATCGGTGAAGTCCTTGCCCCACCAGCGCATCTCGCCGAGCGTGGCGAACATCGGGTGCCCGGTGTCGAGGCCGGTGCCCCTCCAGCGGCTGCCGGCGATGTCGTCGACGCGGGCGGGGACGAGGCGGTCCCACAGTGCGACGACCCTGTCGGAGGGGACCACGTCCAGGGCACGGAGCTGCGCCAGTTCGGCGTCGGCGGCGCTCATAGCCCGTACGTCTTCCCGATGATGTCGCGCTGGACCTCGTTGGTCCCGCCGTAGACGGTCGACACCACGGCCTGGCGCACCAGGTGCTCCATGCCGTATTCGGTGGCGTAGCCGTAGCCGCCCATCGACTGCATGCACTCGAGGGTCACGCGCTTACTGAGCTCGGTGGCCTTGAGCTTGGCCATCGAGGCCTCGCGGGGGAACAGGGCCTGCGGGTCGTCGTCGACCTTCGCGGCCACGGCGTAGACCAGCAGGCGGGTGGCCTCGATCTCGGTGGCCAGGTCGGCCATCCGGTGGCGGATCACCTGGAACGACCCGACGGGGCGGCCGAACTGCTCGCGTTCGCGGACGAACCTCAGGCAGTCGTCGAAGGCGCGCTGGGCCACGCCGAGCTGCATCGCCGCCAGGATGAGCCGCTCGGTGTTGAGGCCCGTCATGAGCTGCTGCCAGCCGCCGCCGACCTCGCCGACCACGGAGTCCGCGGGCAGGCGCACGTCGGTGAAGTAGAGGTCGTTGACCTCCTTGCCGCCCATGGTGTCGATTCCGGTGATCTGCAGGCCCGGGAGGTCGGCCGGCACGTCGAACATGGTGATGCCCTCGTGCTTCTTTCCCGACGAGTCGGTGCGGGCGACCAGCAGGATGCGGTCGGCGAAGTGGGCGTTGGAGCACCAGGTCTTCTGGCCGGAGATCACCCAGTCGTCGCCGTCGCGCTCGGCCCTGCACCGCAGCGCGGCGACGTCGGAGCCGGCGCCGGGCTCGGACATGGAGATGGACAGCGTGCCGCCGTTCACCACCAGCTCGAGCGCGCGCCTGCGCTGTTCCTCGCTGCCGAACCTCTGGTAGGCGGCGGCGGTGATGAGCGTGGGGCCGATGCCGCCGATGGGCGCCAGGCCCTTGAGGGAGTGCTCCAGCAGGAGGCACAGTTCGACGGCGCCGGCGTCGGCCCCGCCGTACTCCTCGGGGACGGTGAGCCCCAGCCAGCCGAGGTCGGCGTACTTGGAGTAGATGGTCGAGGAGTGCGTGCCGCCCTCGTCGATGAGGGCGCGCCGCGACTCTGGGCCCCCGACCTCGCGGGCGCAGAAATCATCGATCGCCGCGGCGAAGGCCTTCTGTTCTTCGGTCAGGATGTCGAACACTGCACGCCTCGGTTTCCGCTCGGTGGGGTATCGGAGATGGACACCATCGACTAATGTGTCCAGTATCACTGCATCGTACATCAAATATATGTGATCTAAAGTGAGAGGACGCATCCGATGACGACCACCGAGCCCTCAAGGATCGGAACGACCTTCGCGAGCATCGACCCGCGCGACGGCACGACCCTGGCCGAGTACCCGGTCGCCGGCCCGGAAGAGGTGGCCCTGGCGGTCGAGCGCGCCCGTGCCGCCGCACGGTGGTGGGCCACCCAGGGTCCCCGCGGGCGCAAGGAGTGGCTGCTCGAGTACAAGCGGGCCGTCGCCACACGCTCGGACGAGCTCGCGGACCTCATCACGGCGGAAACCGGCAAGCCGACCGAGGACTCGCTGCTGGAGGTCCTGCTCACGGTGAGCCACCTGGAGTGGGCGGCCAAGAACGCCGACAAGGTGCTGCGCCGCCGGCCGGTCTCGGCGGGCCTGCTCATGAGTAACCAGAAGGCGTACGTCGAGTACCAGCCCTACGGCGTGGTCGGGGCGATCGGCCCGTGGAACTACCCGGCCTTCACCCCGATGGGCACGCTGTCGTACGCGATGGCGGCCGGCAACGCGGTGGTCTTCAAGCCCAGTGAGCTCACGCCGGGAGTGGGAGTGTGGCTCGCCGAGGTGTGGGACTCGCTCGGCGCCTCGCAGCCGCTCATCCAGACCGTCACGGGCGACGGCTCGACCGGCAACGCACTGTGCCACGCGGGCGTCGACAAGATGGCCTTCACCGGCTCGGCGGCCACGGGACGCAAGGTCATGGCCGCCTGCGCCGAGACGCTGACCCCGGTGGTCATCGAGGGCGGCGGCAAGGACGCCATGCTCGTGGACGCGGACGCGGATATCGAGTCGGCGGCCGACCAGGCGGTGTTCGGCGCGATGGGCAACGCGGGACAGACCTGCGCGGGCGTCGAGCGGATCTACGTGCACGAGGACGTCAAGGACCGCTTCGTCGAGACGTTCACCGCCAAGGTGCGCGCGCTGGACCCCGGCATGACCGCGGCCTCCAGCTACGGACCCATGACGCTGGCCGGGCAGGTCGACATCGTGCGCCGGCACGTCCGGGACGCCCTGGCCAGAGGCGGGCGGGCCACCGTCGGCTCCGACGACTCGGTGGGCGAGAAGCTGATCGAGCCGGTGGTCCTGGTGGACGTCCCGGAGGACTCCACGGCGATGACCGAGGAGACGTTCGGCCCGACCGTGGTCATCAACTCGGTGCGGGACCTGGAGGAGGCGGTGGACAAGGCCAATGCCGGCTCGTACGGGCTCGGTGGCTCGATCTTCACCAAGGACCGCCGGCGTGGTCTCGCCCTGGCGGAGAAGCTCGACACGGGCATGGTGTCGGTCAACGCGTTCCTGGCCTTCGCCGGCATCCCGTCGTTGCCCTTCGGCGGCTCCGGGGCGTCGGGCTTCGGCCGCATCCACGGCGCCGACGGTCTGCGGGAGTTCTCGCGGCCCAAGGCCCTCACCGTCCAGAAGTTCCCCGCGCCACTCAACCTCATGACCATGACGCGCAAGCCGCGGGACCTCAGGGTGGTCCGGTGGATGCTCGCGAATGTCCAGGGAAAGATGTGATGTGAGATGACGGCGACACCCACGCCGACGCCCCGGGTCCCGACGACGAGGTCGGCGGACGCCGGGCCCGCGGCACTCCCCGGGGTCTTCGGCGCGATCCCCGCCGCGATGGTCGCGGATCCGGAGGAGGAGCACCCGGTCACGGCGGCGGTCCCGCGGCGCCCCGGTCGCTGGTACTGGCGTGACGTGATCGCGGGCCTGGACCCGGTGGCGGATGCGGCGGAGATCCACCGGATCACCGCGGCGTACGAGTTCCCCTGGGACTACCAACGCTCCCTCGAGCTGGCGCTCTACCGGACGTTCTGCGTGCCGTCGGTCTCCGCGGTCCTCGCGGAGGCGGGCGAGTTCCGGGACCGCCCACAACAGCGCTACGACGACACCGCGCTGCTCATGGCCGAGCTGGTCGAGCACGGTGTCGACACGCCCCGCGGGAGAGAGGCGCTGCGGGTGATCAACCGGCAGCACGCGCGGTACGAGATCACGAATGACGACATGCTGTATGTGCTGTCGACGTTCATCTACGAGCCGCTGGAGTGGATCGACTCCGTGGGATGGCGTCGACTCCACCCGCACGAGCGGCTCGCCGCGTTCCACTTCTACCGGGCGGTGGGCCAGCGGATGAACATCTCCGACATCCCCGAGGACATCGGCGAGTTCCGGCGGTGGCGCGACGACTACGAGGCGCGCGAGTTCTGCTACGACCCCCACAACGAGGCGATCGGGACCTACACGCTCGAGCTGATGTGCGCGTGGTACCCCGCGTGGACGCGCCCTGCCGTGCGGAAGGTCGTGCTCTCGCTGGTGGACGACGAGATGATCCGGGCGTTCGGCTTCCGGTCGCCGTCGCCCACCCTGCGCCGACTCGGGTCCGCCGCGCTACGGGCCCGGTCCGCGGCCGTGCGCTGGATGCCGGTGCGCCGGGTCGCGCTCGGCACGGAGGGCACCGAGAACCGCACCTATCCCGGCTATCCGGTGGGATACCGGCCGGCGGATCTGGGAGCGTGTCCGATCCAGCCACGCGGCACCCGTGCCGGGGGCTGTCCGGTGGCGCACGGGAGGTGAGTGGCCGGTGACCGCGACGACCCCGAGCCGCCGCGCCGCGCCCGGGCCGCCGGCCCGGTTCGCGGCGGACGAGGTGTGGGGGCGGCGCGCCGGGCGCATGCTCCGGCCGTTCGCCCAGGGCCGGTCGGGGCCGACGGCGGCCGAGCGGGAGCGGATCGCGACCGCCCTCCGGGCCGGTGACCCCCTCGCGGACGGTGTGCTCGGAGCGATAGCCGACCGCCGGACCTCGATGGTCCGCGTGCACGAGGCGCTGCGGGCGGCGGTCGCCGGTGAGCCGGTCCCCACGGGGGAGCCGGACGAGCTCCGCCGTTTCGTGGACTCGGTGACGCGGATCCCCGACTGGGTGGACCCGGAGCTCGCGGCCCGGGGCGCCCGCGCCTGCATGCGGGCGGGTCTCACCGGCCAGGACGTGCTGGGCGACCTCGCGCTGCTCGGCGGCTACCGACCCGCCGCCACGACCGCGGTCCTGGTGGCCACCGGCCGGCTCACCGGCGAGGGGACCGCACGACGGGTCGGCGAGACCATGGCCTGGTGGCACGCGGTGGCCGCGCCGGACGGGTGGCGCCCGGGCCGGCCCGGCTGGGAGATGACCGTGCACGTGCGGCTCATGCACGCGCGCGTCAACCGCACGATGCTCTCGAAGGGCTGGGACGTCGAGGCCAAGGGGCTTCCGATCAACCAGGCCGACATGGCCGCCACCAACGGATTGTTCTCCGCGACGTTCCTGCTGGGCACACTCGTGCTGGGGATACCGCATTCGCCCGCCGACGCCCGGGCCGTGATGCACCTGTGGCGGTGGATGGGCCACGTCATGGGCGTCGAGGAGCAGTTCCTGCACTCGGCTCCCCGGCGCGGACTGCGCGACATGTACCACTTCCTGCGCACCTCGCCCCCGCCTGACGGCGACTCCCGCGTGCTCGCGGAGTCGCTCCTGGCGTCCTACGGCGGGACGGAGTTCCCCCACGCCGCCGCGCTGCGCGGCCGACTGGACATCGCCCGGCACCGCAGCATCGCCACCTATCTCAACGGCCCGGCCGGGATGCGCGAGCTCGGGCTGCGGCCCGCACTTCCGTGGTTCCCCGCCCTCGTGATCCCCGCCAACCTTCTTCTGCACGGCGCCGCCACCGTCTCGCCGCGGGTACGTGTTGCGGTCGAGCGCCGGGGTGACCGCCGTATCCGGCGGCAGATCGCCCGCTACTCGCGCGGCGCGGTGACGCCGCTGGTCTGAGTGCCGGCTCTCAGCCCGGGGGCCAGGACGAGAGCAGCGCGGTGCGCGCGAGCTGGGCGTACCGTCCCGCCGCGGACGGGTGGTACCCGGCGGACCGGGCGCCGTCGAGGACCACTGCGAGCGCGGCCTGGACGCGCACGCGCGCGGCGGCCTCCTCGGTGCCCGACAGCGCCGCCCGGACCAGCCCCGTCCACCGGTCGAGCTGGCGCCGTTGGGAGCTCCGCAGTCGGCGCCTGTCCTCCGGGTCGACGGCGCCGAGTTCGGAATAGTAGAGCATGAGCTCGGGCCCGTGGGAGAACGCGATGTCGACGTAGCCGTCGACGAGGTCCGCCAGTACGGTCCCCGGGTCGCCCGTCGGGCCGCGGCGGGCGGCGTGGTCGTCGAGAGTCGCCTCGACGAAGGCGGCAGTGCGGTCCACAGCGGCCGTGAGCAGCCCCGACTTCCCGGAGAAGTGCCGGTACAGCGCGGAGGCCGCGATGCCCACGTCCGCGCCGATACTCTCCATCGAGACGGCGTCGTAGCCGTCCCGGTGAAACCGGGTGATCGCCGCCGTGATCGCCTCCTCCCGGGTCGCCGCCCCGCCCCGGAGCCGCGGTCGGGGAGCAGCCGGTGCGTCCGGGGACGCCGGAGGGGTCGCGGGGGCGGAGCGCCCGGGCGCCGGCGCTGCCGCGGAGACGGAGGCGGCGAGGTCGACGGCGATCGACGTCATCTGGGCGACCGCGTCCGCGGGGGAGAGCTCGACGCGGTGGTCGCCCAGGGAGGCGATGGTGGACAGGATCGCGCTCGCCGCGGATCGCGTGCCGCGTGCCAGGGCGACCTCGGCGGGGTCCTGGCGGCAAGCGGGGTCGGGCTCGAGTCCCCGGTGGGCGAGCACCGCGTCCGCGAACGCCCGATGGGTCCTGTCGGCAGCGCGCGCGACCCGGGCCCGGTCGTCGTGCCCCAGGTAGCGCCCCTGCCACCGGTACAGGGCCGCGCGACGACGATGTGTGAGCGTCGTCGCCGTCACCGAGGACACCAGGCGGCCGAGGTCTGCCGGTGGCACGGCCCGCGTGGCGGCCTCGAGATCGTCGGTCAGCCGGAAGGTCGCGTCGCGGAACATCTCGTACTTGCCCGGCACGTGACGGTAGAGGGCCCCGGGCGTCACGGACAGCCGGTCGGCGATGTGCTCCACGCGGGTCGAGTGGTAGCCGCGGCGGGTGAACTCCTCTGCCGCGACCAGCGCGATCTCGGCACGTCGCGAGCCCGGGGCGGGGGCGGGCACGCGCTCGCCGGACGGTGCGGTGGAACGGGGCACGGACGGGTCCTTCCGGAAGACGCGGAACGCCGGTGTGATCTTGACAACAACGGATACAGTCGACATAGTAAACCCACATTCACAGATATATGTGATCGAATCCGCGAGAACACGCCTGCGGCCCACAGTTCGGCGTCGTCCCGCCGTCCTCGTCGACGGAGTCGACGTGGCCGCCCGGAGTCGGTCCACGAGGAGGTTCACCAGTGATCCGCACCAGATCCGCCGAGGCCGGGACGGGCGCACTCGAGGAGGCGGTCCGATGACCGCCACCGGACGCGACGCCCTCACCCTCGAGACCGACGACCTCGGTATCGCCACGATCGGCATCAACAGGCCCGACAGGATGAACGCCCTCGACCACGGCACGGTCCTCGCGCTCATCGAGCTCGTCACCGCGGTCACGGGGGACCCCGCGACGCGGGTGGTCGTCCTCCGGGGAGAAGGCGGCGCCTTCTCGACCGGGGCCGATCTCCAGGCGATCGGCGAGAACCCCGACGGCGCCCCGACGCCCGGCCAGACGATGGACGCCGCGTCCGCACTGGTGCGCTCGGTGCTCACCGCGCCGATGCCGGTGATCGCCGCGGTCAACGGCCCGGCGGCCGGCGTCGGCGTCTCGCTCGCCCTGGCCGCGGACCTGATGTTCATGGCCGAGGACGCGTACCTGCTGTTCGCGTTCACCAACATCGGACTCATGCCGGACGGCGCGGCCAGCGTCCTGTTGCCCGCCGCGGTCGGCCGGTCGGTGGCCTCCCGGATCCTGCTGCGCGGTGACGCCGTCTCGGCCGCCTCGGCGCGAGACCTCGGACTGGCCGTGGACGTGCCGGCCCCGACGGAGTTGGGCGCGGTCGCGGACAAGGCCGCCCGACGGCTGGCCCGCGGCCCGCGCCGCGCGCTCGAACTCACCAAGAGATCCGTGTCCGCCTCCACGCTCACCGAGCTCGACGCCGCGCTGGCGCGGGAGCACGCGGGCCAGAGCGAGCTGCTCGCCTCCGCCGACTTCGCCGAAGGGGTCGCGTCGATCCGCGAGAAGCGCCGCCCGTCGTTCTCCTGACCGCCCGCCCCCACAGGCAGCCCCTCCGCCCGCCCCGCCCATCCGAGAAGCCCATCCGACAAGCCCGTCCGACGGCCCTCCTGAAAGGTCGAACCATGACGACAACCGCCGCCGACCCCACCGCCGAGCTCCACGCCGCCCGGCGGAACACCTGGAACACGTGGGTCGCGACCCACGCCGAGATGAACCCCGATGGTGAGGCGCTGCGCTATCTCGGCGACACCACCACCTGGGCGCAGCTGCACCGTGATGTCGGCGCCTTCGCTGACGCGCTGGCCCGGCGCGGGGTGACCGCGGGCGACCGCGTCATGCTCATCACCCTCAACAGCCCCCAGTTCGTCGAGGCCGTACTGGGGATCAACGAGCTCGGCGCGATCGCGGTGCCCGTCAACTTCCGGCTCACGCCGGGCGAGCTCGCTTATCTCGTGAGCGACTGCACACCCAAGGCCGTGGTCACGGATGCGATGCTCGCGCCGCTCGTCGATGCGATCCGTGCCCAGGGCGAGGAACCCGGCGAGCACTTCGTGATCGGCGGTGAGCCCGGGACCGAGAACCAGACGACGTTCGCCGACGCCCTGGCCGAGGAGGGCGAGCCGCACGCGCCCGTCGACGTCCGGGAGGACGACACCGCGCTCATCATGTACACCTCGGGCACCACCGGCCGCCCCAAGGGGTCGATGCTCTCCTACGAGAACATGACCGCCCAGGCGCTCACCTGCATCCGGGTGTTCCGCCTCTACGACGAGGCGGGTCGAGCCCTGTGCGCGGCGCCGATGTTCCACATCGCGGCCCTGGGCTCGATCGCGCCCAGCCTGCAGCTGGGCACCACGACGGTGATCCATCCGCTGCAGGCCTTCGACCCCGCCGCCCTGCTGGACACGCTCGAGGCGGAGGAGATCACGAGCATCTTCCTGGTGCCGGTGCAGTGGCAGGCCGTGTGCGCCGAGCAGCAGGCCCGGCCCCGCGCGCTCCGGCTCAAGAACATCTCCTGGGGCGCGGCGCCGAGCACCGACACCATCCTGCGCGCCATGGCGGAGACGTTCCCCGAGGCCCTCAACTGCGCGGTGTTCGGCCAGACCGAGATGAGCCCCATCACCTGCGCGATGGACGGGGACGACGCATTGCGCAAGCTCGGATCGGTGGGCAAGGTCATCCCCACGATCCGCGCGCGCGTCGTCGACGGCTTCGGCGAACCCGTCGCCCCGGGCGAAGTCGGGGAGATCGTGTACCGGGGGCCCACCATGATGTCGGGCTACTGGAACAAGCCGGACGAGACCGCCGAGGCGTTCGAAGGCGGCTGGTTCCACTCCGGGGACCTGGTCCGCATGGACTCCGAGGGCTTCGTCTACGTGGTGGACCGTAAGAAGGACATGCTCATCTCCGGCGGCGAGAACGTCTACTGCGCGGAGGTCGAGAACACGATCGCCGGCCATCCGGACGTCGTCGAGGTCGCGGTGATCGGCCGGGCCGACGAGAAGTGGGGCGAGGTCCCGGTGGCGGTCCTGGTGCAGAAGGAAGGCACCGCGGACCTCACGCTGGAGCAGGTGAACGAGTGGCTGCAAAACAAGCTCGCCGCCTTCAAACGGCCGAAGCGCCTCGTGCACGTCGCCGAGCTGCCGCGCAACGCCAGCGGCAAGGTGGTCAAGGGCACCCTGCGCTCCGAGCACGGATCCGTGGGCGTCTGACCCGGCGGCGGCCATGACCTTCCACCTGCCCACCGGCCGCGGCCCGGTCGTCGACCTCTCCGCCCAGGTCGGCTCGCTGGTCGGCTTCTCGGCGTTCACGCTCGGCAGCTGCGTGCGCACCGTCGTGACCGGCAGGCTCTCGCTGACCGAGACGCGGGACCAGGCGCTGTTCATCGCGCGGGTGTGCTCGGTGCCGGCACTGCTGCTCATGCTTCCGGTCGGTGTGCTCGTGGCCGTCTCGGTGGGTGAGCTCGCCGGACGGTTGGGTGCGTCCGGCTACGCCGGGGCGGTGGTGGCGTTCGTGGTGGTGGGGCAAGCCTCGGCACTGGTCTGCGCGCTCATGCTGGCCGGGGTGGGCGGCTCGGCCATCTGCGCAGACCTGGGCTCGCGGACCATCCGCGAGGAGGTCGAGGCCATGGAGGTCATGGGGCTCGACGTGATCGAGCGGCTCGTCGTGCCCCGCGTGATCGCCACCGTCCTCGTCGCCGTGGTCCTGTGCGCACTGGTCACGGCGATGGGCGTGACCGCGTGCCTGATCTACCAGGTGTACGTGCAGGGGGAGTCGGCCGGGGCGTTCCTCCAGACGCTCAGTGCCTACGGGCGGCCCTCCGACCTGTGGATGGCGATGCTCAAGTCGGTGGCCTTCGCGATCGTCTCCGCCCTCATCGCGACGTTCAAGGGGCTGCACGCCAGCGGGGGCTCGAGCGGGGTCGCGGACGCTGTCAACGAGACCGTCGTTCTGGCTTTCGTCACCGTGTTCGTCGTCAACACCGTCGCCTCGGCCGTCTACGGGCTCGCGGTGCCCACGGTGGGGAACTACTGACGTGAACGCACTCCGGGTGACCGAGACGACCGCGGCGCAACGCCTGCGCGCCTCCCGTGTCAGCAGGACCGCCTCCCGGCTCGCCTCAGGGATGCCCGAGGTCGGCCGCCACGTCACCTTTGCCGGCCGCGTCCTGGTGTCGCTGCCCACGGCGCTCGTGCGGTACCGCAAGCAGGTGCTCCGCGAGGTCGTCGACGTGGGATTCGGCTCCAGTTCGCTCATCGCCGGCGGCGGCACCGTAGGGATCGTCCTGGCGATGTCGGCCGTCGCGGCGATCATGGTGGGCGTCGAGACCTACCGCGGACTGGACCTCATCGGCATGACGTCGCTGTCCGGGATGCTCTCGGCGATGGCCAACACCCGCGAGCTCGCGCCGGTGGTGGCCTCGATCGCGTTGGCCGCCAAGGTGGGCACCGGGTTCACGGCCAAACTCGGCGCGATGCGGATCTCCGACGAGATCGACGCCCTCGACGCCATGTCCGTCCCCACCGTGCCGTACCTCGCGGGCACGCGACTGGCCGCCACCATGATCTGCATCGTCCCGCTGTACGCGATCGGCCTGGTGGCGACCTACATCGCCACGCGCGTGGTGGTGGTCTACGTCAACGGCGGCTCGGCGGGCACCTATGACCACTTCTTCCACATCTCGCTCGGCGCCGAGGACGTCCTGTACTCGCTCACCAAGGCCGTCGCCTTCGCCGCCGTGATCGTGCTGGTGCACTGCAGCTACGGCTACCACGCCTCGGGCGGCCCGGAGGGTGTCGGCCGGGCGGCGGGCCGGGCGCTGCGGACGTCGATCCTCATGATCGGCTTCATCGACATCGTGTTGACCTTCGCCTTGTGGGGTCTGGTCCCCGAGATCCCGGCACTGGGGATCACGTGAGGCGCCGGGCGGTGGCCCCGACCCCGGAGCGGACGCTCGCGGTCCGCGGACTGGTCGCGTCCGTCGTCGCGGTGGTGGTGGCCGGCCTGCTGGTGGCGCGCGGCGCCGGAGCCCTGGATTCGGGCGCCGTGGTGACGGCGACACTGCCGCCTGATGCCGGCCGCGTCCCGGTGCACGCGCCGGTCCACCACCAGGGGGTCGAGGTGGGCGACGTGCGCGCCTCCGAGGGGGTGAGGACGGGTGACGACGACGAGCCCGGCACCAGGATCGAGATGCTCATCGGTTCCGATCACATCGACGCCATCGCCGCGGACGTGGTCGTCCGCGTGGTGCCCCGGACCCTGTTCGGCGACGTGCGGCTGGACCTGGTGCCGCCCGCGACGGGAGACGCGACCGCCCGCACTGCCCCGACCGCGGCCGCGCTGTCCGACGGCGACTCGGTCCCGGCGGACCGTTCGGCCGAGGCGGTGCAGCTCTACGACGTGTTCACGCGCGCCAACGACCTGCTGGTGTCGATCCGGCCGGAGCGGCTGCAGGTGGCGCTCACCGCGATGGCGCGCGCGCTGGACGGCCGCGGGGAGATGCTGGGCCGGGTCATCGAGGACGCCGACCGCGCGGGCGAGCACCTGTCCCCGGCCCTCGAGAACGCCGCGTCCGCCTCCGGGGACATCGCGTACCTGGCCGAGGACCTGGCCTCTGCCGGACCGGAGATCGTCGGGACCCTCGAGGAGGCCACCCGGCTGTCGCAGGTCGTCCTGGACCGACCGGGTTCGCTGAGCCGGCTGCTCGACGCGGGTCTGGCGGCCACGCGATCGGGTGCACTGGCCGCCGACCGCACGGTGCCCGGAGCCATCACCCTCGCGCACGACACCGGCGAGGTCTTCGACCGCACCGCCACGGACCCGCACGGTGTGATCCGCACCCTGTACGCGCTGCGGCCGATGGGCGAGGCGGGCACGGCGGCGTTCTCCACCGGCAGGTTCGCCATCACCGCCGTGCCGTCGTTCGCCGATCCGATGCCGTACGGGCCCGAGGACTGCCCCCGGTACCCGGGGCTGGACGGGTCCACCTGTGGCCCGCCGGGCGGGGGCCGGGCCGGCGGTGGCCAGGGAGACGGTGAACGGCCGGGGCCGACCGTCCGGGCGGCCGGCGAGAGGGACGCGCTGCGCGAGCTGCAGGCCGTCGCTGCGGGCGGGGACCCCGGCCCCGGAGCCGGCCCTTCTCCCGATCCCGGCCTCGACCCCGCCGCCGACGCCGACCCCGAGGCCGACCCGGGTGCCGCCGCGTGGACCATGCTCGCCCCGCTCGTCCGCGGGACGGAGGTGACGGTCCGATGACCCGTCGTCGCGGCCTGTGGCCCGCCCTCCAGTTGTTCGCCTACTGCCTGGTGGGCGTGCTGTGCACGGTCCTCGTGGTCAACACGCTGCGGGTGCCGATCGGCTGGGGCGCCCACCAGTACCGCGCCGAGTTCGCCGATGTCGGCGGGCTCGGCGCGGGCTCGGAGGTCACCGTCGCCGGTGTGCGCGTGGGCCGGGTCCTCGGCGTCGAGCGGGCGACGGGCCCGCGCGGGGAGGTGATCGCCGTCGTGGACTTCGAGGTGCAGCGGGACAGTCCGGTGACCTCCGGCGCCCGTGCCTCCGTCCGGTACGGCGACATGCTCGGTATCCGCTACCTCTCGCTCGACCCCACCGCGGAGGGGCGGCCCGCGGTGGGCGGGCCGCAGGAACTGGCCCCCGGCCAGACCCTGCCGCTGGCGGCCACCACCCCGCCGGTGGATCTCACCGCCCTGGTCAACGGGTTCAAGCCGCTGTTCGAGGCCGTGGAGCCCGAGGAGGTGAACGCCCTGTCCCGCACCGTCGTGTCCGCCTTCCAGGGCGAGCCCGGGGCGATGGACACGCTGCTGGGCCGGCTGGCGCTGCTGAGCCGCGACCTGGTCGACCGGCAGGACGTGTACACCCGGCTCGCGGACAACATCACCTCGCTCAACCAGACGCTGGTGGGGCGCGGCGAGGATCTGCAGCGCCTGGTCCGGGGACTGGACATGGTCTCCGGGGCGCTCGCCGACGGCGACGGCGCCGATCTGGCGGTGCTCCTCGAACGGGGCGACAGCGCCACGGCCACCCTCGCGGCGATGCTGCGGGAGACGGAACCGGACCTGAGGCGGAGCATCGACGCCGCCCGGGCCACGACGGACGGCTGGGTCCCGCACACCCCGGCCTTCGACGCCGCCCTGGCCGCCGCGCCCACGTTCGCGCGGGAGGTCAACGCCACCGCGCAGAAGGGCGGGTTCCTTTCCCTCTACATGTGTAACTTCACGGTGAAGTGGGACGACTGGGAGACCAGCCTGTTCGGCTACCAGAACTCGCGGGTGTGCCGATGAGTATCCCAGGGGAGCTGCGAGGTGGGCGCAGCGCGCGCCGGGCGCTCGGGGTGGTCCGCGAGAGCCTGACCGACCTGGCCCGCGACCCGCGCCACGGGCGTCGCGGCAACACGGTGCTGGTGGGCGCCGTCTCGATCCTCCTGGTGGGGGCCCTGTTCCTGGTGAGCATGGCGCTGCCGCGCGTCTGGTATCAGCTCCGCACCGAGGTCTACACCGCCGAGTTCGCCAACGCCGGCGGACTCCGGGAGGGCGACCCCGTGATGGTCGCCGGGGTGCCGTCGGGGCGGGTGGACTCGCTGGAGCTCGGAGGTGGCCTCGCCGTCGTCGCCTTCCGGCTGGACCGGGGGCAGGACCTCGGTGAGGCGAGCACGGCGACGGTCGGGCTCAAATCGATCCTGGGGAACCGGGTCCTCGAGGTCACGCCCGCGGGGGCCGGGAACCTCGGGCCGGACCGCCGGATCGGGGTCGAGCGCACCACGTCGCCGTACACGCTCGACGACCTCGGCGACGCGGTCACCGGACTGGCGGAGGGGCTGGACACCGAGGCCGTGGGCGAGCTCCTCGACACGCTCGACAGTGCGCTGCCCCAGGATCCCGACGCCACCGGCCGCGCCGTCGACGACGTCTCCGCGGCGCTCGGCCTCCTCGCCCGCGAGGACGAACGGCTGTCCCGGGTGGTCACCACCACCCGCGAGCTCACCGGGGTGTTGGTGAGCCAGGAGGAGAGCATCCGGGCGCTCACCACGCAGTCGGAGGTGGTGGTCACCGTGCTCACCCAGCGACGCGAGGCGCTCAGCTCGCTGGTCACCTCGCTCGACCAGCTGGCCGAGCAGGTGAGCGACCTGCTCCGCTCCGAGTCCGAGGACGTGGACCGACTGCTGGCCAACATGCGCTCGATCAGCGAGACCTACCGGCGGAACATCGACGTGATAGACGAGGTCCTCACGCGGATGCCGCCCGGGCTGCGCGCGGTCGCCGATGCCACCGGCAATGGGCCGTGGACGGACGTCGCGACGCCGACCGGGCCGATCCCCGACTCCGCGCTGTGCGCCCTGGGGGTGATGGACGGATGCAACTGAGCCGGATCCGGATCGTGTCGGTGCTCCTCGTGGCGCTGGTCGCCGCCCTCGTGCTGGCCTACCTGCTCTCGGGCGCACGCGGCGGCGACGACCGGGTCCGCGTGGTGGCCGAGTTCGCCTCCGCCGACGGCGTCTACGCGGGCTCGCAGGTGCGGATCGTGGGCGTCGAGGTGGGGATCGTCGAGGAGGTGGAGCCCGCCGGCGGGGTCGCCCGCGTGCACCTCTCCCTCGACCCTGGCACGACCCTGCCCGCCGACGTGGGCGCGATGGTGATGAACCCCGCCGTCATCGCCGACCGCTTTGTCGAGCTCACGCCCGCCCACACCGACGGGCCGACGCTCCCCGACGACGGCGTGATCCCCGTGGAGCGCACTCGCTCCCCGCTCGACTTCGACGAGTTCGTCTCCGGTATCGACACGCTGAGCTCGGCGTTCGAGCCCGGTGCCGACGAGGTGGGCGACGGGCTGGACTGGGGCGCGGAGGCCCTCGAAGGACGCGGGGAGTCCCTCAGCCGCGCGATCCGCGACCTGTCGACGGTGTCGGCGGTCGGGGGCGACCGTGCCGAGGACCTCGACGCACTGGTCGCCCACCTCGACGTGCTCATGGAGGCGGCGGGCGGCCGCGACGACCGGCTGCGCGACCTGGTGCTGGGGCTCGACGAGCTCGGCCGGCAGATCGACGAGGACCAGCTGGACGTGGCGGCGCCGGCCGAGGATCTGCGGGTGATCCTCGACGAGGTGGACCGGCTCGTGGCCGAGCGCGGCGAGGACATCACCGCTGCCACAGGTGCGACCCGCGAGGTGACCGAACTGTACGCGGCGCACCGGAGCGACTTCGCCGAGTTCCTGGACCTGTACCCCCTGATGATGGAGAACCTCGCCGGCTCGATCGGCCCCGACGGTCGCGCCCGGATCCGGCTCGACGTCTCCTCCAACATCACGCACTTCGCGCGCGGCCGGGAGCTGTGCGCGCAACACCCGATGCCGCTGTGCACGGGCGCCGGACTGACCAATCCCCTGATGTTCCCCGTGGAACAGAGCGATCCGCTGGGCCTGGTGGGCGCCATGGACCGCGCGACGGGGGGTGGCTGACATGGCGCGGTGGCGGACACGCTCGCGCCCGCACCTCGCGCGGGCGGGGGCGGTCGTGATCGGGGTGGCACTGCTGGTGGCAGCGACCGTCGTGGCCCTCAACTCTCCGAGGCTCGCGCTGCAGGCGCTGCCGCTGGGGCTGTCGTTGGGGCCGGGCTCGTCGGACGTCGAGATGCGCTTCGAGCGGGCGGACCGCCTCGCCCCGGGAGCCGAGGTGCGCTACGGCGAGCGGCTTGTCGGGCGCGTGGACACGGTCGGCACCGACGGCAGCGACGCCGTGGTCGGGGTCCGCCTCGAGGCGGAGACCGGGGTGCCCGCCGACGTGTTCGCCGAGATCCGGCTGCCCACCGCGCTCGGCACCCCCTACGTCGCGCTCACGCCACCGCGAGACGGCGGCACCGCGGAGAAGCTCGAGGACAGCCGACTCGTCCCCCGGGCCCGCACGGGCGTGGGCCCGGACCTCGAGTCCAGCCTCGCCTCACTGGGGCTGCTCCTCAACGGCAGCGGCATCGAGCAACTCGGCACCGTGATGGGCGAGCTCACGGTGGCGCTGGAGGGGCGCGGCGACGAGCTCGCGCGGATCCGGGACCGCGGCGAGCGCGCGCTGGAGTTGTACGAGGCGCACCGCGACGACATCGACCGGACGGTCGTGGCGCTGGACAGGGTGGGCGCGACGCTCGCCGACCGTCGCGAGCTCCTGGACCGGGGCATGGCGGTGTCGGCCGACCTGGTCTCGGAGGCCGCGCGCAGCAGGGAGGCGATCACCGCGCTGATGGACAGCACCACGGCGTTGACGGTCCGGGTGGAGCAGTTCACCTCCGGGACGGACGGGCGGCTCACCCCGTCGCTGCGGACGCTGACGGTGCTGCTCGAGGACATGGAGGGCTTCGGTGCGGAAGTGGCCCCGACGCTCGACTCCCTCGAGGGATTCGTGGACCTCTTCGACGAGGCGGTCCGCGGCGACCACCTGGCCTTCGACGGCGCGCTCGACCTGCCCGGCTCGCTGGACTCGCTGGGGACCGCGGGCGAGCAGCGGGCGGGACGCCCCCTGCCGCCGGGAGCCTCCGGCCCCCCGGACCGACTCCCCCCGGCCGGGGAACCGGACGCGGGAGGAGGTGCGCCGTGAACCGCCACGTCCTGGCCCAGGTACTCCTGTTCGCCCTCATCTCCGTCGTCGCGATCGCCTACGGCTTCCGGTACATCGCCGGCGACGCCGACGTGGCCCGCGGGTACGAGGTGGTGGCGCACGTCGAGGACGCCCGCGGGCTGGGGCCCGGGGTCCGCGTCACCTACCGCGGCGCGGACGTGGGCGAGATCCGCGGCGTCTCCCTCGACGGGCCGGGGGAAGGCGTCACGCTGCGACTGCGGGTCCTCGACGGCGTCGAGATCCCCGCCGACGCCCACGCCCGCGTGGTCACCAGCACGGCGCTGGGGGACCGCCGCCTCGACGTGCGACCGGACTCGCACACAGCACCGTTCCTGGGCGACGGCGACGAGCTGCTGATCCCCGAGGGCGAGCAGCCGCCGTCGCTCGACAAGCTCATCTCGAGCATCGACACCTCGCTGCGAGCGATCGACCCCGGCTCCCTCGAGTCCCTGGGGGACAGCGCTGCCACCGCGCTCGAGGGCAACGGCCCCCGGCTGGGCGCGATCCTCGAGGACACCGCGCGACTCACGTCCGTGGTGGCCGAGCGGGCACCCACCCTCCGGGGACTGGTCGACGACGGGCTCGGCACGACCCGCGCGCTCGCCGCCCGGGACGCCCCCGTATCCGGCTCGGCGTCGGTCGCCCGCGATGTGACGGCGCAGTTCGCCCGCCGCGAGGACAGCCTCGTGTACCTCCTCGAGCGGTCACCGGAGGCGATGCTGCGGGCCCAACACCTGCTCGACGCCAACCGCGACGACGCGGCCGGGCTCCTGTCCAACACCCTCGTGGTGACGCCGGCATTCCGCGACCGCGGTCCCGCCTGGGAGGCCGCGCTGACCCAGGGCGAGCGGGGCCTGCGCGCACTGGCCGGCACCGTCCGGGACGGCCGCGCGGACTTCCAGCTGGTGGCCACCCAGGGCCCCGTCTGCGTCTACCCGTACGAGCCGCGCGACGTGCTCGACGAGTCCCCCCGCGAGACCGACCTGCGGCTGTACTGCCCGCCCGGGGACGACCTGGAGCAGCGCGGTTCGCGCGCCGCACCGCGCCCGGACGACGAGGGGCTGGCGAACGCGACCGTGCCCGGCACCGTGATCGGCCCGCAGGTGGCCGAGGACCCCGTGCTCGTCCCGACCGGAACCGAGATCGCCGCCTACTGGGCGGCCATGATGGAAGGACTGAGAGATGGCGGATGAGAACCCCCGCGATTCCCCCGGCGACACGCCCGCCCCCTCCGCGGCGGCGGACCGCCCGCGACGGCGCGGCCTCGTCGTCGTCCCGATCCTGGTGGCGCTCCTCGTGGCCTGCGGATACCTCGGCTACCTGGTGTGGCAGGACCGCGAGGATGAGCAGCTGCGCAGCACGGCCGCCGCGGAGGCCTCCCGGCTCGTCGAGCAGCTGGCCACCTACGACCACGCGGACGTCGACGCGAATCTCGAGGCCGTCACCGCCGAGGCCACCCCGGAGTTCGCCGAGAGCTACCGGGAGGTCTCCGACGGCCTGCGCGAGCTGCTCAGCAGCGGCGAGGGCGCCTCCACCGGCACGGTGGTCCGCTCCGCCGTCGAGAGTGTCGCGGACGACTCCGCCGTGGTCCTGGTCTTCCTCGACCAGGAGATCAGCAACGTCACCGTTCCCGACGGCCGCGTCGACGCCAGTCGCATGGTCGTGGGCCTGAGCCGCGACGGCGACCGGTGGCTGCTCGACTCCGCCGACCTCGCCTAGAGCGCCGGCCGCCCGGCACCCCGGCCGTCCCGACACCGACCCCGTCCCCGTTTCCGCACGACGACCACAGGAGAAGAACCAGATGATCACCCGTCCGACCGCCGACCGACCCGCCCCGGCCGACCGACCCACGCCGCCCCGGCTCGCTGACGCCGTCGACTCGATCGGCGGGTTCGGGGGCGTCGCCAACGTCATCATGCAGCTGTCCTGGCCCGAGGTGGGCTGGGGCGTCAGGGAGAGCCGCGTGGACACCGGCAACGTCTACAAGCGTCCCCTCAAGCGCGCCCGCACCACCTTCCAGTACCTCGCGGTGGCGGTGTTCGGCACCGAGGAGGACAAGCGGATCTACAAGGAGGAGGTCACCCGGATCCACCGCATGGTGCACTCGACCCCCGCCAGCCGCGTGCGCTACAGCGCCATGGACCCCGAGCTGCAGATGTGGGTGGCGGCCTGCCTGTACGTGGGGTTCGAGGACGTCTACCTGTGGCTGCACGGCCCGATGAGCGCCGCGGACAACGAGGCGTTCTACCAATCGGCGCAGACCCTCGGCACGACCCTCCAGGTGCGGCCCGCGCAGTGGCCGGCGACCCGGGAGGCGTTCGACGACTACTGGGAGGAGGGCAAGAAGCGCATCCACTTCGACGAGCCCGTCCGCGAGCACCTGGTGGGACTGTCCGAACTGCGGATGCTGCCGCAACCCACCACGGCGTTGTTCGGTGGCCTCAACAGGTGGGTGACCTCGGGATTCCTGCACGCCGAGTTCCGCGACGCGCTGGGGTTGCCGTGGAGCCCGGTGGACGAGCGTCGGTTCCAGCGGTTCCTGCGGGTGACGGCGGCGCTCAACCGACTGCTGCCGGCGCCGGTCCGGACCGCCACCTACCGGGTACTGCTGGCCGAGATGCGGTGGCGCGTGCGGACCGGGCGCGAGCTCATGTGAGTCGCGGGGGAGGGGGCCGCCGGGTGGAGCGGGCGGCCGCCCGGGGCTCAGGCCTCGCGGGCGGCCTCCTCCTCGTCCCACACCCCGGCGCGCTCGAGGTGCCCGAGGAGCAGCTGCGCGCCTGTGGAGTACTCGTCCTCGATCACGGCGTGGGCCGTCGCGAGGTCGCCCGAGCGCAGGGCCTCGAGCATCCGGCGGTTGTCCCGGAGCGCCGCCCGCCGCCAGTCGGGGTCGGAGGCGTAGAGACCGTACGGCAGGTAGCGGGCGGCGTTGGACAGGAAACGGGAGAGCTTGTCCGACCGCGAGGCCCGGTTGATGGCGCGGTGGATGCCGAACTGCGCGCGGACGATCCCCTCGACGTCGCCGACCCGGTCCGCCAGCTCGAAATCGTCGATCAGCTGGGCGTGGATCTCCACCGCGTCGTCGTCGTAGAGGGGCAGCGCCCGGTCGACGATCCGCTTGGACAGGACCGTCTGCAGCCAGAAGATGTCCTCGACGTCCTGGCGGCTCATCGGCGAGACCACGTACCCGCGCCGGGGGACCAGGTCCACCAGCCCCTCGCCGCGGAGGGTGAGCAGCGCCTCGCGGACCGGGGTCACGCTCACGCCGAGCGAGGCCGCCGTCTCGTCGAGCCGCACGAAGTCCCCGGGACGGACCTGCCCGCTCATGATCCGGGTGCGGACGTGGTCCGCGACCTCCTCGGAGAGCTGCGGGCGCTGGGTCAGTCGAGTCGCGGCCACACCGCCACCTCGCTTCCGGGATCGGGGCCGTCCGGAGGCCGGCAGCCATTAGTCGAAATCAAATATATCCACATTGTCCACCGTTTCCCGCGCGGGGGAGGGAGGATGGCCCCATGACTTCCGATCCCGCTCCCGACAGCACCGCCGACCGTCCCGCCGTCCGCACCGAGCGCCGCGACCACGTCCTGCTGGTCACCCTCGACCGTCCCGAGGCGCGCAACGCCGTCAACAGCGAGGTCAGCACCCTGCTCGGTCGCGCGCTGCACGAGGCCGACACGGACCCCGAGATCCGGGCGGTCGTGCTCACCGGCGCGGGCGACAAGTCGTTCAGCGCGGGCGCCGACCTCAAGGCCATCTCCAAGGGGGAGGATATCTTCCCCACGGAGAACCGCGAATGGGGCTTCGCCGGAATGATGCAGCACCCTGTGTCCGTGCCGATCATCGCGGCGGTGGGCGGCACGGCCCTGGGCGGTGGCCTGGAGATCACGCTCGCCTGCGACCTGGTGGTGGCCGCCGAGCACGCGGTGTTCGGGCTGCCCGAGGTCAAGCGCGGCCTCGTCGCCGCCGCCGGGGGCGCCTTCCGGCTACCGGGCTACGTGCCCCACCGGGTGGCCATGGAGATGATGCTGACCGGCGAGCCGATCTCCGCCGACCGCGCCCTCGACCTGCACCTGGTCAATCGCGTGGTGCCGGCCGATCGGCTGCTCGACGAGGCCCTCGGCCTGGCCGACGCGATCGCCGCGAACGCGCCGCTGGCCGTGCGCGCCAGCAAGCGCCTCGCACTCGGGATCGCCGACGGCGCCCGGTCCGGCGAACAGCCCCGGTGGGAGCAGAACGATGCCGAGATGATCGCCGTGATGACCTCTCAGGACGCGGCGGAGGGCGCGACGGCGTTCGCGGAGAAGCGCGCGCCCGTCTGGAAGTCGCGCTGACCCGGCACCCTCCGGGCCCGCGGTCCGCCGCACGCGCTCCGCACCGCCGACGCCGGGACCGGATGCAGCCCGACCGGGGCTGACCTAGCGTCGCGCCGTATGACGCGCGCACTGCGACCGGTCCGGGTGGACGAAGAGCTGCACGTGGTGGACCTGCGGACGCTGCTGCCGGTGCGGCGAGCGGTGGAGATCGTCGACGCCGCCGCACACCCGGACGTGCGCGTCGGCCGGCACGACGCCCTCGTGGTGACCGACTGCGGCTCCCACACCGGGCTCGATCAGCTCGGGGCGGCGGTCCGCGCCGGCCGCTCGCGCGTGCAGGACGCGGCAGAGGGGCTCGGCGCCGGGATGGTCGCCGCCGGCGCGCTGCCCTCCCTGGGGATCTCGTTCCGGCCGGACGGGGCGGAGGTCGCCCCCGGATACGAGTCCCGCACCCGGGCGGACGCGCGTTTCCGGGTGACCGTCGGGGTCGACGACGGCGACGAGGCGCAGTTCGTGGCCCGCCGCGTGGTGCAGCACGCGCCCGCCCTGCTGGCGCTCGCGGCGTCCTCGCCGTTCCGGGCCGACGGCGAGGACGCCGGCTACGCCTCGGTCCGCGCCTTCGAGGCACGCTGGTCGCCCGCACACCTGCCCGTGGTGCGGACCGACACCGCCGACGGCGTGACCGAGGCCGAGGAGCTGTTGCTGGGCACCGGGGTCGTGGCGGACGACGAGCTGATCGACGTGGACGTCCGGCCCTCGCGCGACGGTACGGGCGTGGAACTGCGGC
>DWWP01000039.1 GCA_019119635.1 Candidatus Dietzia intestinipullorum | reverse complement strand
CCGAGATGTGCTGCCGCCTACGCAAGGTCGAGCCGCTCGACGCCGCGCTCTCCGGCTACGAGGCCTGGATCACCGGCCTGCGTCGCGTGGACACCGACCACCGCGCCGGCGCCGGGATCGTGGAGTGGGACGCCAAGCACTCGATGATCAAGATCAACCCACTGGTGGCTTGGACGCTCGAGCGGGTCCACGACTACGCCGACGAGCACGGCTGCCTGCTCAACCCGCTGCTCGACGACGGCTACCCGTCGATCGGCTGCGAGCCGTGCACGCGACGCGTCGAGGCCGGCGAGGACGCGCGCGCCGGCCGCTGGGCCGGCTCGTCCAAGACCGAATGCGGTATCCACCTGTGACCAGTGCTCTCGCGTCCCCCGCGCCGGCCCCCGCGCTGGACGGCCTGCCGCTGACGGTCGGGCTGTCCGCGCGCGAGGTGCTGTTGGTCGGGGGCGGCCCGGTCTCGGCCCGGCGTGCGCGGACCTTCCTCGAGGCCGGCGCGCTGGTCCGGGTGGTGGCACCGGAGCTAGCCCCGGAGATGGAGTCGCTCGCCGCGCGCGCGGGCGGCGCCGTCGTCGTCGTCCCCCGTGCCTTCACCCCCGACGACCTCGACACCCCGTGGATGGTCCACGTGGCCACGGGCGACCCGGAGGTCGACGCGGAGGTCGCCGCACTGTGCGAGCGGCAGCGGATCTGGTGCGTGACCGCCGGCGACGCCGCCCTCGGATCGGCCCGGGTGCCCGCCCGCACGGCCGTGTCGACCCCGTCGGGACCGGTCCGGATCGCCGTGGACTCGGGCGACCCGCGCCGCTCGGTCCGGGTTGGCCGCCACGTGGCGCGGTCCCTGGCCACCGAGCCCGCCGGCCTGCGTGCCCGCCGTCGTGAGGACGTCGGGTGGGCCGCCCTCGTGGGCGACTGCGGTGACGGCGACCTGCTCACCATCCGCGCGCGCCGCCTCATCCACGCGGCCGACGTGCTGGTCGTCGACGGCGCGGCGGATCCCGGTCTGCTCGGGGAACTCGACGACGACGTCGAGGTGGCCGAGGTCGGCCCGTCGCTGAGTGCTGATCAGGCCACCGCGCTCGTGGCGGCGCGGACCGCCGCGGGCAACGGCGTCGTGCGACTGGTCCCGGCCACCGCGCTCGCCCCGGCGTCCCGCGCGCTCGAGGCCCGTGGCGTCGCCTTCCAGGTGGTGCCCGGCGTGGTCGACGGTGCCGCCTGAGCGTTCAGCCCTCCCGCCATGCCGCGTCGAGCGCCGAGTTGATGCCCGTGCGGGCGGCCTCACGCACCTCGTCGACCGTGGGGACGGGCTCCCCGGGACCCCACAGGACCGGCGTCCCGGCCCGCACCATCGCCCGCCGCGGCGGGACCCGGGACCGTTCCCGCCCCTGGTAGGAGATACCCACCGGCAGCAGCGCCACCGGCCGTCCCGCGGACAGGGCGCCGTGGACGATCTGCCCGACGCCCCGCTTGACCGACTCCGGCCGCAGGGCCCGGAGGTCCTCGGGTGCGGAGTTGGTGCCCTCGACAAAGGACAACACGACCCCGCCGGCCCCGAGCCGGTCCGAGCACACCTCGATCATCCGCTCCGCCGCCGCCACGTGCGTGTCGGCGGGGACATCCGGATAGTTCTTCGCGCGGAACACCGGGATGGTCCCCGTGTACTCGAACAACGGGCGGGTCGGCCCGCTGAACAGCGAGTCCTTGGCCAGCCCCGTGCCTCCCGAGAGGAAGCGGACCCGGGCGTCCCACACCGCCGACGCCAGGACCAGCGCGTCGTGCCCCGACGGGTGGTTGGCCGCCAGGACCACACCCGTACCCGAGTCGTGCAGCTCGCGGAGCCGGGCCGCCACCTCGGCCGTGATCTCGATGCGCGGCGCCCAGATGGCCGTGACCAGCCGCAGCAGCGGGTGGGCGAAGGCGTCCCTGCGGCGGCCGGGGCCGTAGAAGTCGTAGACGGCCGCAAAATTCCCCAGCGTCACCTCGGGCCGGGCTCCGCGTCGCGCACGCCGGTTCATCGGTCCATTGTGGCCGGACGGGACGAGGTGTGTGCGGCGATTCCGGCATGCTCGGTGGGATGACCACGACGACGAGCACTGCCGGCCCCCTCCCGCCCCGCCTGCTGCTGGTGGCGCACGGGACGCGGTCCGCGACGGGACGCCGCGAGCTCAGCCGCGTGCTGCTGGAGACCCGCAAGCGGCTCGCGGTCGACTGCCGCATGGCCTGGGTGGACATCCAGACCCCCGGCCCGGACCGCGTGCTCGCTGACGCGGTCCCCACCGTCGTGGTCCCGCTGTTCCTCGCGCGCGGCTATCACGTGGTCGAGGACGTGGCCGGCGCGTGCCGACGGGCGCCCGGACCGGTGTCGCTCACCCCGCACCTGGGCGAGGAACCCGAGGTGGTCCGGGCGCTGGTCCAGCGGCTCGCCGAGGCAGGCGGGACCGGCGCCTTCGGTGCGGACGCCGTGGTCCTGGGCGCGGCCGGCAGCAGTGATGCCGACTCGGTCTCCGAGACCCACGCCCTGGCCTCGACGCTGAGCGGCGTTCTGGGGGTGCCGGTGACGGGCGCGTTCGCCTCGGCGTCCACCCCGACCGTGCCGGAGGCCGTGGCGGATCTGAGGGCGCAGGGGCACGGCCGGATCGCGGTCCTCACCCACCTGCTCGCGCCCGGGTTCTTCGCCGACAGGCTCGCCGCGGCGGGAGCGGATATCACCACCCCGCCGTTGGGCGCGCACCCCGAGCTCATCGATCTGGTGGTGCGCCGCTATGCGGAGAATTCGACGATGAATACCGATTGATAAAATCGATCGCTTTTCAGGACCCCATTACCGTGGGTGGCCGTCCACGCGGATTGGTGCATAATAATCAGCGAACAGATCACGCCACCGATAGGGGAGATAATGGCGCAGCAGACCCATGTCCAGTACATCGACGACCTCGACGGCACCGAGCTGGGAGACCACGCGAATGTGATCGCGTTCGGCTTTGGCGGCAAGGAATACGAGATCGACCTGAGCGACGAGAATGCCGAGGCGTTCCGCGACGTGATGGCGCCCTACATCGAGGCTGGCCGCAGGACCTCTTCAGCCGCACGCAGGCCCGCACGCAAGTCGTCCGCCAAGAGCTCTCCCGGCAATACCAAGGCGATTCGTGAATGGGCCCGGAACAACGGTTTCAACGTCTCCGAGCGTGGCCGCATTCCGGCCGAGGTCATGTCCGCATACGCCGACGCGCACTGACCGCCAGGACGGCGTGATGACAGCGTGATGACGTGCGGACACGCCACGCTGCCATCACGGGATCGTCACGGTGTCGTCGTAGCCTGCCGTCATGAGTCGATCGCCCGCCCGTGCCCAATACGACGAGTCCCTACGGCACGGGATCCTCACCGAGGCCACCCGGAGGCTCCGCGACGCGGAGCCGTCGACGCTGGGGCTGCGGCCTCTCGCCGCGTCGCAGGGCACCTCGACCACGGCGATCTACACGATGTTCGGGGGCAAGTCCGGGCTGCTGGCCGCCGTGGCGGCGGAGGCGGACCGGCAGCTCGCCACGGCGCTGCGCGAGGTGCTGGGGCACGACAGCGTGGAGACGGACATGCGCGCCCTGTGCCGGGCGTACCGGCGGTGGGCGCTGGAGAACCCGGGTCTCTACGGCCTCGTGGTGGGCGATCCGGCCCCGACGCACCGCCCCGAGGTCGCCGCGGCCGGCCCGCAGTGGCGGCGGCCTCTGTTGGAACTCGTCGACGCGCTCGTGGACGAGGGCCTGTTCCGCGATGCCGACGTGCACGAGATCAGCACCTCGATCTGGGCGTCGCTCCACGGCGTGGTGTCGCTCGAGATCGGCGTGTGGCGGGAGTCCCCGAGCGCGGAGCAGTACTTCGAGACCCAGCTCGCGGCCACCCTGCGGTCGTGGACCGCCGGCGGGTCCGCCGCCGTGACCGGCGCAGCGGTGTGAGATGACCGACAGGCGCTCCTTCTTCACCCTCGACGGCGGGGAGTACGTCCCCACCAGGTATGCGCGTAGCGCCTGGTCCGACGAGATGGTCAACGGCCCCGCGGTGGTCGCGGCCGCGGCCCGGGCTCTCGAACTCGAGCACGGGCGGGACGGCTTCCAGCCCGCGCGCCTGACCGTGGACCTGTTCTCCCCGGTCCGCGTGGATCCGCTGACCGTCCGCACCGAGGCCGTGCGCAGCGGCAACCGCATCCAGGTCGCGGATGCGCACGTGGTGCAGGGCGGCACGACGGTCGCCCGGGCCACCCTCGTGCAGCTGCGCCGGGGCGACGAGCCGGCCGGGCGGATCTGGCGCTCGGACCGGACGGTCGAGCCGCCGGAACAGGTCGCCTCGGCGGAGATGGAGCCCGGCACCCGCCCCTTCTGGGGCAGCGGCGACACGGCAGGGTACTGGTCACAGGACATGGGTGCGCACCAGGGCGACCGACGCAAGCGTTCGTGGAACCGGTCCCTCGACGTGGTCGCGGACGAGGGCGCGACGCCCTTCCAGCGGGCCGTGACGCTGGGCGAGGCGACGAGCCTCATGACCAACTGGGGCACCGAGGGCATCGGCTTCATCAATGCCGACCTCACGGTGGCGCTGGCGCGGCTGCCCCGCAGCGCGGACTTCGGGATCGAGGCAGACGAGCACCTCGGCGCGGACGGAGTGGCCGTGGGGACGGCCTCGCTGTTCGACCGCGACGGCGTGTTCGGGACCGGTACCGTGGTGGCCGTGTCCAACGCGGCCCGACAGATCGATTTCTCCCGACGTGGCCCGGCAGACAAGGGGATCCGCACGTGAGCCCGCGCCTGACCCGGGAGCGGATGCTCGACGCGCTGGAGGCCCAGGCCGGTCTCGTGCGGTTCACGCTCGCCGACCCGGCCGCGGACCCCGCCGCCCCGGTACCGAGCTGCCCGGACTGGAACGTCCGGGACCTCGTCGCGCATCTCGGCGCCGCCAACTGGTGGGGTGGGGCGAACGTCCGCGACCGGAACCCCGATGAGCGGTCCCGCGGACTGCGCGCGGTCATGGAATCGGCGCCGCCCGCCGGGGACGGTGGGCCGGCTCTCGCCGACTGGTACGCGGGCCTGACCGGCGAGCTGCTCGACACCCTGACCGACGCCGCCCCCGATGCCCCCGCGTGGACGTTCGCCGGCCCCGGTCGCGCCGTGTACTGGCTGCGCCGCATGGTGCACGAGACCGCGATCCACCGCTGGGACCTGGAGAACGCACTGGGCGGCCCGGCCGCGACCACACCGTTGCCGGAGGACGTGGCCGTGGACACGGTCGACGAGTTCTGTACCGCCATCCGTCCGCTCGCCGCGGTGCTGCGTCCCGAGCCGCAGGTCACCCTCCGTCTCCGCGCCGTCCTCCACGGCAGCGAAGGGCTCGCCTCCGGCGCCGAACCCGCGGGCGCCGTCGATCCGGGCACCGACCTGGAGTGGGAGGTCCCCGGGGCCGACGACGCCCCCGAGGCCGGGGTGGCGGGCCCACCCGAGGCCCTCGCCCTGCTGCTGTGGGGACGCGCCGGAGCCGACGCCGAGGGCCTCGACGTGACCGGCGACCGCCCCGCCCTGGACGCGGCCCTGGAGGCCGGACTCTCGACGTGAGGCTCCCCGTGGCTCTGGCGCTGGTCGCGGTGGGCGGGTCCGCGGGGACCGCCGCGCGGGTCGTGGTCTCGACCCTGTTCCCCGGTCAGCCGCTCGCCTCCACGCTCGCCGTGAACGCCGCCGGCGCGTTCGCGCTGGGGCTGCTGGTGGAGGTGCTCGACGCGCGGCGCGACACGGGACGACGACACGGGGCGCGCCTGGTACTGGGTGCGGGCTTCTGCGGTGGGTTCACGACGTACTCCCTGATCGCGTACCAGGTCGCGGACCTCACCCGCGGGGGCGACCTGCACACCGCGGTGACCTATGGCCTGGCCACGCTCGTGCTGGGTGGCGTGGCCGCGGCGGGCGGGATGCTGCTCGGCATCACGGTCCGGGGCTCCGGACACGGGCGGTCGCGGACGTGAACCAGGTCTGGGAGGACGCGGTGGCGATCGGGTGGGTCTCGCTCGGCGGCGGTGTGGGCGCGGCGCTGCGGTACGCGGTCGACCGGACGGTGTCCACGCGTTGGCGGACCCGGTTCCCGCTGGGGACGTTCCTGGTCAATCTCTCCGGCTCGCTGCTCCTGGGCCTGGTGCTCGGGCTGGTCGCCGGCGGTGGGTCGCTCGCCGTGACCCTGGTGACCACAGGGCTGCTGGCCGGGTACACCACGTTCTCCACCGCGAGCGTCGACGCGGTCCGCCTGCTGCGGGAGTCGCGGTATGTCATGGCACTCACCTACGGCCTGGGGACCCTACTGATGACGGTGCTCGCCGCGCTCGTGGGCCTGTGGATCGGCAGCGCCTGACGTGGGTCACCGGATGTTCGTCGCCGTCCTGCCGCCGGAGCACGTGCGTGCGGAGCTCGAACGCTTCCTCGAGCCGCGGCCGGGCCCGGCGTGGACCGCCCCGTCGCAGTGGCACCTCACCCTGACGTTCTGCCCGAGCGTCGACGAGTGGCGCATCGACCAGCTGGTCGACCGCCTCGCCGCGGTCGGCCGCAAGCACGAACCGTTCCGGCTCCGGCTGGCCGGGGCCGGCGCGTTCCCGTCGGTGGAGCGGGCCAGGGTGCTGTGGGCCGGCGTGGAGCAGCACGGCGTGGACGGGCACCGGGAGCGGCCGCTCGATGCGCTCGCCGCCGGGGCCCGCGCGGCCGCCAACGCCTCAGGGTGTGCTCCGGACGGCGCGCGGTTCCGGCCGCATCTCACGCTCGCGAGGATGAGCGGGCGCGACAACGCCACGGCATGGCTGCGCATCCTGGACACGTTCGGCAGCAGCACCTGGGCCGTCGACGAGGTCGTGCTCGTCGACTCGTTCCTCGGCGAGGGGCCACGAGGGCGCGCCCGGCACGAGGTGGTGGAACGGATCCCGCTCAGGTCTCGTGGCGGAAGCCGATCTTGATGGTGGCCTGCCAGTGCGCGACCTTGTCGCCGTCGATCTGCCCCCGGACCGACTGGAGTTCGAACCAGTCGAGGTGACGGACCGATCTGGACGCCTCCGCGACGGCGTTGGCTATCGCGGCGTCGGTCCCGTCGGGCGACGTCCCCACGACCTCGATGATGTTGTAGACCCGCTCGGACATGATGACCTCCTCGTCCCGCACGGCTGCGCGAGTGGTCCACGTCACTCTACCGTTCGGTAGCGTGGTCCGCCGTGGAGCTCATCGGAACAATCGACCCGTCGCACCCGCTCGTCGTCGCCCTCGAACAGGAGGCCCGGCACTTCGTCACCGACTTCCCGGTCCTCGTCACCGGCGTGGGGAAGGTGCGCGCGGCCCTGGCCGTCGCGGGCGTCCTGGGGGCCGGCGTGCGGCCCCGGGAAATGGTGAACGTGGGGACCGCCGGCGGCCTGCACCCCGGGATGGCGGGCACGCACGAGGTGTCGACCGTGTTCCAGCACGACTACGACGACCTCGCGCTCCACGCCGTGACCGGGCGGCACGACGGCCCGCCGCTCGCGCTCTCCGCGACCCGGGCGGTGGTGCCGTCGTCGTCGAACCCGCCTTCGGCTCCCGGCGGTCCCGCGGCGCCCGTACTGGCGACCGGGGACATGTTCGTGGCCGGCGGCTCGGTGCGCGATCGGCTCGCCCGCGTCGCGGACCTGGTGGACATGGAGGCCTATGCGATCGCGGCGGCGGGCGCGGTGCTCGGGGTGCCGACCCGTCTGGTCAAGCACGTGTCCGACCCGGCTGACGAGAGCGCGGGCGACGCGTGGGTCGACGGCGTGGACGCGTGTGCGCACGTGCTGGCCGAGTGGGTGTCCGCTCGCCTGGGCTGAGCTGTGTTCGAACACTTGCGCGACTGGGCGTGGACAGGTAGTCTCGTATATACGTTCGATGTAACTCGGTTGGGGGGCTGGTATGACGACGACGATGAGTGCGTTGTTCGACCTGCCGGAGCCTCTCGACGTGGTGGGCATGGAGGCGGTCAGTGAGGCGGCGCGGTCGGCGACGGTTGCGCAGAACAAGGCCGGCGCCACGCGGCTGGAGGCCGCGCATGTGATCGTCGAGCAGATGGCGCGCCTGGCGGAGGAGTCCGAGGAGGTCGACCGGGCCCGTGGTGGGCGCGGACTGCCGGCGTATGCGCGACTGGATCCGCAGTCGCGGGCCCGCGACCATCTGGCGGCCGCCTGTCAGCTCACGTGTTGGCACGCCGGGCGCCTGGTCACCGCGGGGGTGCAGATCCATACCCGCCTGCCGCGGCTTCGGCAGGCGGTCGGGCGGGGCCTGGTGCCCGAGCAGTTGGCCATCGACCTGGCGTGCCGTCTGGCCGGCGTGCCGGACGCGAGTGTGGCCGCGGTGGAGCGTGAGGTGGTGGCAGGGATCGTCGCCGATGTCACCGACGGGGACCGGCCAAGCCGCAGCGCGGTGGAATCGGCGGTCGACCGTGCGGTGGAGCAGCACGATCCGGGCGCGGCCGAGGACGCCACCCGGGAGGCGTCCCGGTCGCGCAGGGTGCGGTTCCGTCCCACCCGCAACGGGATGGCCACCCTGTGGGCGACGCTGCCGGTGGCTGCCGCCGAGTTCCTGCGCCAGCGCATCGAGGGCGACGCCCAGGCGGCCGCTGCCGTCGGGGAGCGCGGGACGATCGACCAGCTACGCGCCGACGCCCTGGCGGCACTGGCGGTGTACACCCCGGCCGGTGCCACCACGGTGGAGGCCGGCCCGGACGGTGAGCCGATGGAGGTCGTCGAGGCGGTGCCCTTCGGGGGCCTGCCGCGCCCGGGCGTGGGCAACGCCACCGCGGGTGGGCAGCCGGTGCGGATCAGTGTCATCGCCGCCACCGCCCGGGGCCTGCCCAACCGGGTGGAGTTCGTCCACGGCGCCTACAGCAGCTTCGAATGGCTGTGCCGCGAGCTGATGGACGGCGACGACCAGGATCAGGATGAGGTGCGGGTACGGTTCGAGGTCGTCGACCCGGCCCCCGGGGCGCTCGACTCGCCCGACCACGCCCTGCGGTACGTGCTGACCCCCGCCATGGTCGAGCGGATCCGGTTGCGAGACGGCACCTGCCGGCACCCCGGGTGCAGTGTGGCGGCCGCTCACTGCGACATCGATCATGTGATCGCCTTCAACACCACGGAGCCCGAGCTCGGCGGGCCGAGCACGGAGTGGAACCTGGTGTGCCTGTGCCGCAAGCACCACCTGGAGAAGACCTTCGGCCACAATGCCTACCGGCCCGGACCGTTGGGGGAGTTGGTCATCATCACCGACACCGGCCACGAGCACCGCACCAGACCCAGCGGCCCCCTGGCCCGGGCACGAGAACAGATCCGGCACGACGCCTGGAACACCCACCTCGAGCGGCTCATCGCCGAGGACGGGCACCTGACCAATCCACCGGGGATCAGCCGTCGCCGACGCCCACCCATTCCGAGACACCGTCGGCGAAGCGCTGCCGCTTCCAGATCGGCACCTCGTGCTTGAGGCGCTCGATCAGAGCTGAGCAGGCGGCAAACGCCTCTGCCCGGTGCGGCGCGACCGCCACCGCCACGACGGCGACCTCGCCCACCGGAAGCACACCCACCCGGTGCACCGCGCCCACGCGGATCACACGCTCCCGGGCGATCTCCTCGCACAATCTCCCCAGCATGTCGGCGGCCACCGGGTGCGCCGAGTACTCGATGTCGTGGACGTCGCGGCCGCCGTCGTGATCGCGGACCACGCCGGAGAACGTCACCATCGCGCCGTCCGCAGTGCTCCAGACCGCCTCCTCCACCTCGCGCGGGTCGATCACCGCGTCGGTGATCCGGGCGAGCGGGTCCTCAGTGGTCATGGCCGGCTCCCGCGTGGACATCGAGCAGATGCTCGAGCAGCTCGCCCAGCACGGCCAACCCGTCCCGGACGCCGCCCGACGAGCCCGGCAGGTTGGCCACCAGTGTCCGCCCCGCGAAGCCGACCATGCCGCGGCTCAGAGCGGCGGTCGGCGTGACGTCCAGTCCCCTGGCGCGCATCGCCTCGGCAACGCCGGGCAACTCGACGGTGAGATGCGGAGCGGTCGCCTCGGGCGTGCGGTCATCCGCCGCGACGCCCGTGCCACCGGTCGTCAGCAGCACGGTGGGGGAGCGGCGCACCTGTTCGGCCACAGCACCGGCGATATCGGCATCCGCCACCACGTGCACCTCGAGCGGCCCGAAACCCCGCTCGGACAGCCAGGACCGGATCTCCGGCCCCGTCAGATCCTCGCGATCGCCCGCGGCGGCCGCCGTGGACGAGACCAGGACGACGCCCGTGCGCGAGCCGGACGCGACCTCGTCGTCGTCGACACCCCCCGTCGCGGCGCCGGAGGCCCGTGACCAGTCCCCCCGCTTGCCACCGGTCTTGGCGGCCAACCGCACGCCGTCCATGGTGGCCAGTGGGTCGACGGCCTTGACCATGTCGTGCAGCGTCAGCCCGGCCACCGAGACGGCGGTCAGGGCCTCCATCTCGACGCCGGTGCGGCCCGTGGTCTTGGCGGTGCTCACGACGTGGATCTCCCCCGCCTCCGGATCGAGGTCGAAGTGCACCTTCACCGAGCTGAGCGGGATCTGGTGGCACAACGGGATCAGTTCGGAGGTCTTCTTGGCGGCGCCGATCCCCGCGATCCGGGCCGTGGCCAGGACATCCGCCTTGCCCAGCTCGTCGCCGGCGACCATGCGGACCACGTCGGGCCGCGTCCGGAACACGCCCTCGGCGGTGGCGGTGCGGCTGGTGACGGCCTTGGCGCCCACGTCGACCATGCGGACGCGGCCCTCGGGGTCGACGTGCGTGAGCTGCGGATCTGTCATAGGGGCCAGGATAGTCGGCGTCAGTGCGGGGAATCGGGCCGGAAGCGCCGGACCGCCGCCGCACCCGCGAGGAGCAGGGCGGCGGGCAGGACCAGCGTGAGTCCCATCGCGGTGGCGAAGTCCGTGCTCTCGATGCCGACCTGCATGACCGCGCCGAGCGCGGCCGCACCGACCACGGCCCCCACCTGGCGCGAGGTGTTGTAGACGCCCGACCCGGCGCCGACGAGATCGGAGGGCAGGCCGCGCATCGACACGGCGGAGTTCGCCGCCCAACACATCGCGTTGGCCGCGCCCATGAGCACGAGCGGCACGAGCAGCCACGCCACCGGCACCCGGAACGCCATCATCCCGGCGAACAGCAGCATCGCGGCGACCATCGACGCGAAGCCGGTCGTCGACACCACACCCGGCGCCGTCCGGTCGGTGAGCCGACCGACGATCGGCGCCAGCACGAGGGAGACGACGGCGGTGGGGATCATCATCAGCCCGGCGACCTCCGCCGACAAGCCCTCCGCGGTCTGCAGGTAGAGCATGATCGGGATGTTCATCGAGTACACCGCGAAGCCCAGGGTGAACACCGAGAAGGAGCCGAGAGCGAAGTTCCGGTGGGCGAACAGTGCCGGCGGCATCAGCGCGTCGACGCCCAGGCGGCGGGCGCGGAACTGCAGCCACACGAACACCGCCGCCGCCGCGATGCCGACGAGGAACACGGCCCACAGCCACAACGGCCACTCCAGGTCGGGTCCCTGTTGGAGCGTGAGCGTCACCGCGAGGACGGCCACCACCGCGAACAGGGCGCTCACCAGGTCGATCCGGCCGACGCCGGTGGGCAGGCGCGGGACGAGGAGTGCGACCAGCACCACCGCGAGCAGCCCGAACGGGATGTAGAGGGCGAACACCCAGCGCCACCCGGCGGAACCCACGATCAGCCCGCCGAGGATCGGACCGAACAGGCCCGCCGAACTGGCCACGGCGCTCCACATCCCCATCGCGGCACCACGCCGGTTCCACGCGAAGACCCGGTGGATGATGCTCAGCGGCTGCGGGTTGAGCAGCGAGGCTCCCAGCCCCTGGACGGCGCGGGCCACGATGAGCAGCTCGATCGAGGGGGCGAACGCCGCGGCCGTGGCGGCGGCGGTGAACACCCCCATCCCCGCCAGGTAGACGTTGCGCTGGCCGAAGCGGTCCCCGAGCCTCCCGCTGACCAGCAGCGGGGCGGCAAAGGCGAGCAGGTAGACCGCGACGACCCACACGGTCTGGTTGATGCTCGCGTCCAGATCCTCGCGGATGCTCGGCAGCGCCACGGCCACGAGCGCCTGGTCCATGAGTGTGATGAACAGTCCCGCGCACAGGGCGGTGAGCGCGAGCCACGCCCGGCGTTCGGGGACGATCGTCTGGGAAGAGGACACCTGGGGCAACGTATGTCCAGGTCAGGACGAAGTCAAAGGTCGAGCTCGATGTCCGAGGAGGCCATGCTGGTGCACACGGTGACCCGCTCCTGCGCCGGGCCGTCGCCCTCGTGCTGGGTGGTGCCGTCGAGCTTGGTGGTGACGCACGCCTTGCACAGGCCGCGCTCGCAGCCGGTGGGCACGCGGATCCCGGCCCGGCCGGCGGCCTCGAGCAGGGTGGTGCCGCCGTCGATCTCCACAGACGTCCCGGTACGGGCGAAGCGGACGGTGTAGCGGCTGCCGTCGTCGGCTGGCCGCTCCAGCTCGGGGGCGGTGAAGGACTCGGTGTGGAACCGCTCCGCGGGCAGGCCCAGCGCGGTCAGGGCGTCACGGGCGGTGTCGACGACGACGAGGGGCGCGCACGCGTAGGTCTCGCGCGACGCGGCGTCGGGCACGACCCGCTCGAGCAGCTCGGGGGTGAGCCGGCCGGAGTCCAGATCGGCGCGGGGCGAGGGGGTGTCGGTGAACAGGTGCAGGGTGATGCCCGACTCGCGGGCCAGCGCGCGCAGCTCCGGCTCGAAGAGGATCGAGCGGTCATCCCGGTTGAAGTAGAGCAGGGTCGCGTCCGCGCGGACCCCCGCTTCGCTCGTCTCGCGGGCGATGCGCCGGAGCAGGCTGATGATCGGCGTGATGCCCACCCCGCCGGCGATGTGCAGGGACGGCGCGGTGGGGGCGTCCATGGCGAACTCCCCGGACGAGTGGGGCGCGCCGACGAGCGTGACGTGGTCGCCGGCCCGCAGCTCGTCGTTGAGTCGGTTGGAGACCCGCCCGTCCGCGACGCGCTTGATGCAGATCTCCATGGCGTCCGACGCCGACGTGCTGTCGTGCACGAGGCTGTACTGGCGGACGAGTTCCTCGCCGTCGACGGTCATCCGGACGGAGACGTACGCGCCCGCGTCCCACTCGACGTCGTCCCAGCCGCGCGGCCGGGCCAGCCGGACCGAGAGCGCCTGCCCGTCGGCGGCCGGGGCGGCGGACAGGACCGCGACCGGCACGTTGTAGAAGCGTGGCTTGTCCAGGTACGGCGACTCGGGCAGCGGCTTGTAGGCCATCCCGTACGCCAGACGCCGCAGCAGTGCCCGGGGCTGCGTGAACAGCTCCCGGGGGCGGCCGAACTCCCGCTCGCCCAGCGGCGCCGACAACCCCGTGAGGGTCTTGGCGATCAGCGGCACCGTCTCCAGCAGCGGGGTCTCGTTGTAGGGCAGTCCGTACCGGGCGGCGATCGCGCGCACCTCCGGCGCGATCTGCCGCTGCATCGACGGCGGCAGGTCCGGGAACAGGTGGTGCTCGACGTGCGTGTCCAGGCCGCCGTAGAAGATGCGGAGGTCGGGGCGGTCGGCGAACGGCACCTCCTCGGCGAGGATGCGGGCCAGGGCGTCGTCCATCGAGGTGCTGGGCAGGAAGTTGCGGGTCGCCCGGATCTGGCGCTCGTAGTACTGGTCCGCGGTCTCGTCGGGGCCGGGGTCGGTGAACAGTTCCAGCTCGCCCGCGTGGTGTTCGATGAAGACGAGGAACAGCACCGACATGTACCCGGTGACGCCGCCGAGATAGTTGGCCGCCAGCGTGGGCAGCGTTTTCCAGCCGGAACGGAACGGCTCGTCGACGAAGCGGCGGCGGGCGTCGCGGCCGGCGATCCGGGCGGGCGTCCGGAGGGTGTACGAGCTGAAGAACCGGTGCCCCTCGACCTTCCGCGCGATGTTGGACAGGAAGAACGGCGCGGCCAACGGGGCGAGGGCCGCGAGGGCGGACACCATCGCGACCTGCCCGGCGTGGTGCCCGTACCAGTCCTGGCCGGCGCTTCCCCGGAGGATGCTGTAGCCCAGGTCGTGGTCCCGGCCGACGATGTTGGTGTTGGGGTGATGGCCCACGTGGTGCATGGTCTTCCAGTGCTCCACGTCGACGTTGAAATCCCAGTCGTAGCGGTCGGAGTGGTACTCGCCGTTGCCGGGCAGGTGATCGTACGAGCCGTGGATGATGTTGTGGCCCAGCTCGGAGAACTGCATGAGCCGGTACATCATCTCCAGCGCGGTGGCGCGCCGGATCGCCCGCGGCCCGCCGTCGCGCAGCAGCTCGCGCCGGCGCGCGTCGATCGCCTCGCCGTAGGCGGTGACGTGGCGGATGTGGGCGAGGTCGTCCTCGCCGACCCGGGCCTTGGCGCGGGCGTAGAGCGCCTGGAGCTCCTCGGCGAGGCCTGTGGTGCCCGTGAGGGCAGTGTCGGCACGAACATCGCTGGCGAGAGTCATGACTGTGACGGTAGACACCGGGCGGCACGACCGGAAGGGCAACAGCGGGCGAGAAATTGACATTTTCGGCCACCGACGGGTGGGCGTTGATACGGTCGGCCGATGATCTCGTCACCGGTGTGGGCGGTGCCCCGCGGCACCGAAGGCGTCCGCATCATGGTGGACGGCGGCGCCGCGCACGGGATGACGACGAGGGAATGCCTGGCCGGGACCGGCCTGAACGCGGAGGACCTGCACGACGAGCACGCGCTCATCTGGGCGCACCAGGAGTTCGCCGTGATCCGCAACATCCTCGGGCGACTCGGGGGCCGGCCGGGGCTGGGGATCGAGATCGGGGCCCACTCGACCATCGGACGCACCGGCGTCATCGGGTTCATGATGCTGGCCGGCCCCACCGTCCGAGAGGCGATCGAGCGGGCGATCCCGTACCTCGCACTGTCTCCGACACACCTGCGCTTCTCGCTCGTCGAGGCCGGGGACCGCTACGCGTACGCGGTCGGGGACGACGACGAGATCCCGCCGGACGTGCGCGCGTTCGTGGTGGAGCGTGACCTCGCGGGGCTGGCCGCCGCGTTCCGTGGCGCGCAGATCGACCTCGGCCTGACCGCGATCGAGACCACCCTCGAGCCGGCCGGCGCGGCACTGCTCGGCGAGGCGTGGGGACTTGAGCCCCACCTGGTCCGGCCGCATGCGGCGAGCAACCGGCTGGTGATCACGCCCGAACAGCTGGGCGAGCGACTGCCCCAGGCGGACGAGAACACGGCGCGTCTGTTCGAGAAGCAGTGCCGCGAGGTGCTGGACGTCCGGATGGCGCGCGTCGGGGTGGCCGGACAGGTGCGCAGTCGGCTGCGGCACGAGCGGGCTGAGTGGCCGTCGATGGCCGAGGTGGCGGCTGACCTGCACCTCGACGTGCGCACGCTGCGGCGTCGACTGACGGGGGAGGGCACGTCCTTCCGCCGGCTGCTCGACGAGGTGCGGCACGGGCGGGCGCTGGAACTGCTCGGGCAGGGCGCGACGGTATCCGAGGTGGCGGCCGAACTCGGCTACGCGGAGACCGCGACGTTCACCCGGTCCTTCACGCGCTGGGAGGGTGTCCCGCCGAGCCGGGCCCGGGTGGCATACTTCGAGTCGACCGCCACCGGCATGCCGACCGAGTACTGAAGGAGGCCCGTGAGCCTGCTCGAGACCCTGAAGGCGCGCTGCCACGCCGAATGGGACGCCTACACCCGGCACGACTTCGTGGAGCAGCTCGGCGACGGCACCCTGCCGCTGCCGGTCTTCCAGGACTATCTGGTCCAGGACTTCCACTTCCTCGTCCAGTTCGCCCGCGCCAACGCCCTGGCCGCCTACAAGAGCCGCACCCTCGCCGACGTCACGGCCGCCCACGCCGCGACCGGGGCCATCCTCGCCGAGACCGGGCTGCACCTGACCCTCACCGAGAGGTGGGGCATCCCGCGGGCCGAACTCGAGGCCGCCCCGGAGAAACAGGCCACCGTCGCCTACACCCGCTACGTGCTGGACAGTGGCATGGCCGGCGACCTGCTGGACCTGTCCGTGTCGTTGGCCCCGTGCACGATCGGCTACGCCGAGATCGGCGCCCGCCTCGAGCCGCGGCTCGCCGAGCACGGCGGGACCGGGGAGCACCCGTACCGCGAGTGGATCGGCGAATACGCCGGCGAGGAGTTCACGGCCGCCTCCCGCGCCGCCACCGTGCAGCTGGACGAGCTGGCCGCGGACGGGCTCTCCGAGCGCAGGCTCGACGAGCTCACCGAGGTGTTCCGCACGGCCACCCGGCTCGAGACCGACTTCTGGCAGCAGGCGCTCGACAGCGCGGACTGAGTGTGGCGGCTCAGAACAGCTGCCGGAGGTTCGCCTTGGCCAGGTCGACGAGCTCGTCGCCGCGACCCGAGAGCACGGTGCGCAGCGAGTAGAGGGTGAAGCCCTTGGCCTGCTCCGCGGTGATGGACGGCGGGATCGACAGCTCCTGCTGTTCGACCTCCACGTCGATCAGGGCAGGCCCCTCGTGGGCCAGGAACTCCTTGACGGTCTTGGTCAGGTCCTTGGATTTGTCGACCCGGAACCCCTTGATCCCCACGGCCTCGGCGACCCGCGAGAAATCCGGGTTCTCGAGCTCGGTGCCGTAGTTGACGAACCCGTCGGCCTTCATCTCCACCTCGACGAAGTTGTACGAGGAGTTGTTGAACACGACGATCTTGATCGGCAGGTCGTGCTGTACCACGGTGAGCAGTTCGCCCATGAGCATCGCGAGCCCGCCGTCGCCGGAGAGCGTGATCACCTGGCGGTCGGGGTCCGTCATCTGCACACCGATGGCCTGGGGCACGGCCCCCGCCATGGACCCGTGGGTGAACGAGCCGACGATCCGTCGCCGGCCGTTCATGGTGAGGTAGCGGGCCGCCCAGGTCACCGGGCTGCCGACGTCGGGCAGGAAGACGGCGTCGTCGTCGGCGTGCTCGTCGATCACCCGCGTGAGGTACTGCGGGTGGATGGTCCGACGCGACGGTGAGGCCAGGTCGTCGAGCTTGCGCCGCGTCTTGGTGTAGTGCTTCACGGACTCGTCGAGGTGCCTACGCTTCTTGTGGGTCCTCAGTCGCGGCAGCAGCGCCCGGACGGTCTCGGCCACGCCGCCGACCAGTGGCACCTCGACCGGGGTGCGCCGCCCGATCTGGGCGCCGTCGATGTCCACCTGCACCACGGTCGCGTCCGGGTAGAACTGCTGATAGGGCAGGTCGGAGCCCAGGACCAGCAACGTCTCGGCCTCCATCATCGCCTTGTAGCCGGACGAATAGCCGAGCAGGCCGGTCATGCCCACGTCGTAGGGGTTGTCGTGCTCCACCCACTCCTTGCCACGCATCGCGTGCACGATCGGCGCCTTGAGCGTCTCGGCTATCTGCAGCAGCTCCTCGTGGGCGCCCGCGCAGCCGGCACCGGCGAGGATGGTCACGTCCTCGCAGCCGTCGAGGGCCTCGATCGCACGCCGGAGGTCCTCCTCCGCGGGGACGACCCGGCTGGCGGTGGGGCGGATGGGCACCACCTCGGACGTGATCTCCTGCAGCGCCACGTCACCGGGCAGGACCAGCACGGCCACGCCGCGCTTCTCGATCGCCTCCCGCATCGCGATCCGCAGCAGCCGCGGCATCTGGTCCGCGCTGGAGACGTGCTCGACGTAGACGCTGCACTCCCGGAAGACGTCCTGCGGGTGCGTCTCCTGGAAGTACCCCGAGCCGATCTCCTCCGACGGGATGTGGGCTGCCAGGGCGAGCACAGGCATGCTCGAGCGCTGGGCGTCGTACAACCCGTTGATCAGGTGCAGGTTCCCCGGACCGCAGGAGCCCGCGCACACCGCGAGTCCGCCGGTCATCGCGGCCTCGGCGGACGCGGCGAACGCCGCGGTCTCCTCGTGGCGCGTGATCACCCAGTCCACTGTCCCGGCCTGGCGGATCGCGTCGGTGACCCCGTTGAGCGAATCGCCGGGCACGCCGTAGACGCGCTGCACCCCGGAGTCGTGGAGGGTGTCGATGATGTGCCGTGCGACGGTGTCGGTACGTGTGGCCATGGCCCGACCCTACGACCGGTCGACGCCCGGCGACACCGCTACAGCGGGAGGGCCTCCACTTCGGCGCCGGCGGGCAACTCTGTGACGTCCGCCGGGATCTCGGCCAGCACGTCGGCCCGCGCCATCGTCGCCACGAGGTGCGAGCCCGGGCCGGAGACGGGCTCGACCGTCGGCCGCTCGCCGTCGACTCCCGGGTCCAGGACCGCGCGCAGGTACTGCGTCCGTCCGGCCGGCGACGACACCGCGCCGGTCAGTCGCCCGCGGACCGCGCGCACCGGCTCCCTGCCCACCGCCTCCAGCAGGAGCGGCCGCAGCAGGACGACAAACGAGACCAGCGCGCTCACCGGGTTGCCGGGCAGGCAGACGACGGGGGTGTCCCGCCAGCCGGCGAGGCCCTGCGGGCCGCCGGGCTGCATCGCGACGGGGCCGAACCTCGAGTCCGCCCTGTCGCCGAGCACCTGGCGCACCACCTCGGCGTCCCCCATCGACACCGCACCGGCGGTCACCACCAGGTCGGCGTCCGTACAGGCCGAGTCGAGGGCCGCCGCGAACTCCTGCGGGTCGTCCCCGCTGGTGATGCTCGTCGACACCGTGCACCCGCACGCCTGCAGCGCGGCGGACAGCGTCACCGCGTTGGACTCCCAGATCTGGCCCGGCCCCAGCGGGCGCCCCGGGGGCACCAGTTCGGCGCCGGTGGCGATCACGCCGACCCGTGGGCGCGGCCGCACGTCCAGGCCCGAGACCCCGAGCGAGGCCGCGGCGGCCAGGTGCCGCTCCGCGATCCGGACACCCGCAGGCAGCACCAGGTCGCCCTCGCGGACATCGTCCCCGGGCCTGCGGACGAACTCGCCCGCCGATCGGGGACGCAGTACCAGAACCGCGTCCCCGTCGACCTCGGTGTCCTCCACCGGGATCACACAGTCCGCGCCGGACGGGACCGCCGCACCGGTCATCACCTTGCGGGCCTCGTCGTCGTCGACCTCCTGGCCCGGTTCGTCACCGGCCATCGTCGTGCCCACCACCTGCAGTCGCACCGGCGAGCCGGGCCCCGCCCCGGCCACGTCGGCCGACCGCACCGCGTAGCCGTCCATCTGCGAGTTCACGAAGAGCGGGAGGTCCACCGGTGCCCGCAGTTCGACGGCCAACACCGACCCCGCACACGCCACCAGCGGCAGGTGCGTGCTCCGGCGCGCCCGCTCCCGCAGCGGAGCCAGGTGCTCGCGGAGCAGCTCGCGGTACTCCGCCGGACCCGGTCGGGCCCCGGACTGATCGGACGGGACGTGCTCGGTGTGCATATCCCCACGGTAGCCGCGGCGCCTATACTCGGCGCCGAGGCAGACGAAGGGAGGTCACCGTGACCGTCACCGACCCCCGCCCCACGCGCCCCGACACCCCGCTGCTCGTCGACACCTTCGGGAGAACCGCCCGCGACCTGCGCGTCTCGCTCACCGAGAAGTGCTCGCTGCGCTGCACGTATTGCATGCCGGAGGAGGGGCTGCCGCCCATCCCCGACGCCGCCCGGATGACCACCGACGAGGTGGTCCGACTGGTCACTCTCGCGCACCGGGAACTGGGCGTGCAGGAAGTGCGCTTCACCGGGGGCGAGCCGCTCATGCGCAACGACCTCGAGCGGATCATCGCCGGGACCCGTGAGACCTGCCCCGCGCTGCCGATCGCGCTCACCAGCAACGCGGTCGGGCTCGAGCACCGGGCCCGCGGCCTGGTGGAGGCGGGCCTCGACCGGATCAACATCTCGCTCGACACGGTGCGGCGGGCCGAGTTCGCCGAACTCACCCGGCGCGACCGACTCCCCGCCGTCCTGCGGGGGATCCGCGCCGCGCGGGACGCGGGGATGGACCCGGTCAAGGTCAACGCCGTCCCCATGCGGGCCACCCTCCCGGGCGCTCCGGACCTGCTCGAGTGGGCGCTCGCCGAGGGCGTCCGACTCCGGTTCATCGAGGAGATGCCGCTGGACGCGGACAACACGTGGTCCCGCGTGGAGATGGTGACGGCCCGTGAGGTCCTGGACACGCTCGGTGAGCGCTTCGACCTGCACCCTGTCGGCCGCGAGGACCCCGCCGCGCCCGCCGAGCTGTGGGAGGTCCCCGGCCACACGACCGCCGACGGGGCCCCCGCCACGGTCGGGGTGATCGCGACCGTCACCAGGAACTTCTGCGCGGCATGCGACAGGACCCGCCTCACCGCGGAGGGGACCGTGCGATCATGCCTGTTCAGTGATGACGAGACCGATGTCCTCGGCGTACTGCGCTCCGGAGCCGGGGACGAGGAGGTGGCGCGGGTGTGGCGCGGTGCGATGTGGGGCAAACAAGCCGGGCACGGCATCGGCGGGGACGCGTTCCACCGCCCGCGCCGGTCCATGGGAGCGATTGGTGGATGACGCATCAATTGACGAGCGATACAGTCGAGCCCGTGAGTGGGACGCCGAGAATGATCACCGTGGGGTACTACGCCGCCGCGGAGGACGCCGCGGGAACCGCCCGCGAGCGGCTCCACACGGCGGCCACGACCATCGGAGAGCTCGCGGCCGAGATCTGCGAACGCCACGGGGAGCCGTTGGCCAGCATCGTCACCGTGTCGTCCTTCCTGGTGGGTGAGTCGACCACGCGCGACCCGGCCGCCAGCCTGGACGAGGTGACCGCGATCGACGTCCTGCCGCCCTTCGCCGGGGGCTGAGGAGTGCACCGGCGCCCGGTCTCCGCGGTGGCGGCGACGGCCGCGCTCTCACTGCTCACCGCGTGCGCCTCGGTCGATCCCGGCGACGCCGAGGTGACACTCGGGGTGGCGGCCGCGCCGTCGTTGGCCGGGGCGTTCACCGAGATCATCGGCGATTTCGAGGCCGAGAACCCCGGGGTGCGGGTCCACCTGGAACTGGGGCGGTCCGCGGACCTCGCCGAGGCACTGGAGACGAGGACCGATGTCCACATCTTCGCCTCCGCCAGTGCAGAGGCCGTCCGCGGCGCCGTGGAGGCGGGCGCGGTGGCCGAACCCGAGGTCTTCGCCAGGAATCACGTGGTGCTCGCCGTGCCCTCGGGGAACCCGGCCGGGGTGAGCGGGCTCGACGACCTGTCCCGCGAGGAGCTGCGGGTCGGTCTGTGCGACGAGGTGGTGCCGTGTGGCGAGGCGGCCGACACCCTCCTCGAGACAGCCGGCGTGACCCCGGTGGTAGACGAGCGGGACGCCGGGTCCCGTGCGCTCGCGGCCCGACTCGGCGACAACGAACTCGACGCTGGCATCATCTACCGCACCGACGTCGCCGCGTCCCACGGCTGGGTGTCGCGGGTCGACGTGGAGGAGCGCGAACGCCTCCTCGCACAGGACGCCGGCGCGACCCGCTACATCCTCGCCCGGGTGCTCTCCGGCGACGAGCGCGGCCCCGACGGGGAGGCTGCGCGGGAGGCCGGACGGGAGTTCCGCTCGCTGGTGGTCTCCGACCGCGGCCGTGAGGCGCTCGAATCCGCGGGTCTCCAGCCGGTCAGGAGCTGAGAGGCGGCAAATACGCCACCGACGTGGTCATTCAGGGCCTGCTTAGACTGCAGGCATGACCGACGCGGCGCCCCGGAGACCCGCGGGCCGGCGCGTGTCGTGGCACCGCCGGGCCACCCGACCCGTGCAGCTGTGGATGGTCGCGCTCGTCGTACTCGGCGTGGTCCACCGGTGGGTGCCCGCGTCCACGTGGGTGATCGTCCACGTGTTCACGCTGGGACTGCTCACCAACTCGATCCTCGTGTGGGGGCAGCACTTCACGGAGACCCTCCTGCACTCCCGCCCGGCCGACGACGCGCGACGGACCCAGGTGCGCAGGATCTTCTTGCTCAACGCCGGCATCGTCGTGCTGGTGGCCGGGATGATCGCCGCGTGGTCGCCCGCGGTGGTCGCCGGCGCGGCGGTCGTGGGCGGTGCGACAGCCTGGTACGTGGTCGACCTCGTGCGCCAGATCCGTGCGGCGCTGCCGAGTCGGTTCCGTCCGATCGTCCGCTTCTACGCTGTGGCCGCGGCGTTCCTCCCGGCCGGGGCCGTCGCCGGCGCGTGGATGGGCGTCGGGACGGGCGAGGAGTGGGCGCTCCGGCTCCACGCGGTCCATCTCGCGGTCAACGTCCTGGGCTTCGTGGGGATCACCGTCCTGACGACACTCGTGACGTTTTGGTCGACGGTGCTGCGGGCCCCGATGGTCGACGGGCAGGACCGGGCAGCGGTGTGGTCACTCGGCGTCATGTCGGCGGCGGTCGTCGTGGCCTCGGGGTCCGCACTGGCCGGGACGGACGTCGTCACCGCCGCCGCGCTGGGGGTCTACCTGGTGGCGGTCCTGTCCCACCTGTGGTTCCTCGCCCGGGCCGCCCGGACCGCGCCGCCCCGCGAGTTCGCGTCGATGAGCATCGCCTGCGGACTCGTGTGGCTGCCCGTGGCGCTGGGCTGGACCGTCTGGCTCGTCGCGACCGGACGGCTGGACGATCTCTCCGCGGTGACCACGCCGCTGCTCGCCGGCGCCGCCGCACAGATCCTCTTCGGTGCCATGAGCTTCCTCATGCCCACCGTGATGCGTGGCGGGCCGGCGGCCGTGCGGGCGGGCATGATCGAGATGAACCGCCTCGCCGTCTTCCGGTTGGTGCTGGTCAACGCCGGCCTCGTGGTCTTTCTCGTCCCGGGCGGCACCAGTTGGACCCGCGTCGTGGGATCGGCGCTGGCCTTCCTCGGCTTCGCGCTGTTCCTGCCGGTGATGATCCGGGCCGTGCGCGCGCAACTCGCGGTGATCCGGGAGGCCGCGGCAGCCCGCGCCGCAGGGGAGAAGCCCCCGCGCGTCAGCCGGGACACCCCGCGGCCCGAGATCGCGCCGGGCCGTCAGCGCAACCTCGTCGGCGCGCTCGCCGGGGCGCTCGTGGTGGTCCTGGCGACCGGGACCGCGCTCGCCGTGGACCCGTCCTCGCCGCTGCGCCGGGGCGGGCAGGACGTCGCAGCCGTCACCCCGACCGGGGAGACCACCACCGTGGAGGTCGCCGCGGTGGGGATGAGGTTCGTGCCCGACACCGTGCGCGTCCCCGCCGGCGACCGGCTCGTCATCACCCTGGTGAACGACGACGAGACGAACGTCCACGATCTGCTCCTCGCGAACGGTTCGGGAACCGGGCGGGTCGAGCCGGGAGAGTCGGCGACGCTCGATGCCGGCGTGGTGGGGGCGTCCGTCGAGGGCTGGTGCACGATCGCCGGCCACCGAGCGATGGGCATGACGTTCCGCGTCGAGGTGGAGGGTGCACCGGACGCGGCCGGAACAGATGAGGCGGTGGCGGACGCCGGCTCGTCGTCGTCACCCGGCGGGCCTCCCACCGACGACGTCGACCTCCTGGCACCGCCGTCGGACGACTTCGTCACCCGCGACCCCGAGCTGGCCCCGGCGCCAGATGGGACCGAACACCGGATCACGCTCACGGTCGAGGAGACCACCGCCGAACTCGCACCCGGGGTGGTGCGGCCCGTGTGGACCTACAACGGCCGGCCGATGGCCCCGACGCTGCGCGGGAAGGTCGGCGACACGTTCATCGTGACCCTGCGCAACGAGGGGACGATGGGGCACTCGATCGACTTCCACGCCGGAGACGTGAGCCCCGACGAGGTGATGCGCACCATTGCGCCGGGGGAGGAGCTGGAGTACCGGTTCACCGTCGACCGGGCCGGGGCGTGGCTGTATCACTGCGCCACCCTGCCCATGACCGGCCACCTGTCGGCCGGGATGTTCGGCGCACTCATCGTGGATCCGCCAGAGTTGCAGCCGGTGGATCGCGAGTACGTGCTGGTCCAGTCGGAGTCGTATCTCGGCGGACCGGACGAGGCGTTCGATATGGACAAGATCGCGGCGAAGCGACCCGACCTGGTGATGTTCAACGGGCACGCCACGCAGTACCGGCGTGATCCGCTCACGGCGCGGGTCGGCGAGACGGTGCGGATCTGGGTGGTGGCGGCCGGGCCCAACGACGGCACCAGCTTCCACGTGGTGGGCGCGCAGTTCGACTCCGTGTACGCCGAGGGTGCGTATCTGCTCAAGGACGGTCGGGACGCGTTCGGTGGGACGTCCGGCGGGGCGCAGACGTTGGCGCTCGCCCCGGCGCAGGGCGGATTCGTGGAGATGACGTTCCCGGAGGCCGGCCGGTACACATTCGTCGACCACTCCTTCGCCAACGCCGAGAAGGGTGCGACGGGCTTCATCGACGTCAAGGAATAGTCGGGGCCCGGGCCCGGTTGCTATAGATGACACATCACGCATCGCAGCCGTCCCGAGGAGAACCCGTGCCCGTCTTCACCCAGAACCCCGATCCCCGCAGCCTCGTCGAGCGGCCCGCCGATGACCTGCTGGCCGCCGGCACCCGCATGGGCGCCGTCGAACTACTGGTCCGCAACCTCGACGCGATGATCGCGTTCTATTCAAGCGGCGTGACCCTCGAGGTGCTCGAGCAGGTCGGGGAGACCGCCGTGCTCGGCCGCGCCGGACACCCGTTGGTACGACTGCGACGCGTCCCCGACCTGCCGCCCCGTCGTCCCGGGGAGGCCGGACTGTTCCACACCGCGGTGCTGTTCGACGACAAGCCGGCGCTGGCCGCAGCGGTCGCGTCGGTGGCCACCCACGCGCCGCGGTCGTTCACCGGCAGCGCCGACCACCTCTACAGTGAGGCCTTCTACTTCGACGATCCCGAGGGAAACGGCGTCGAGCTCTACGTGGACCGCCCCCGCGAGTCGTGGCAGCGTGACGCGAACGGTCTGCTCCAGACCGCCACCAACCCGCTGGACCCCAACGCGTTCCTCCGCGCCAACCTCGCGGCGCCGTCCAGTGGGTCGGCCGGGCCGCCGGCGACGCTCGGCCACGTCCACCTACAGGTCGGCGACATCGGCGCGGCCCGCGACTTCTATGTGGACGCCCTCGGGTTCGAGGTCATGAGCGACCTCGGATCGGCGCTGTTCATCGCCGCCGGCGGCTACCACCACCACATCGCCGTGAACACCTGGGGCACGGCCGGAGCCGGACCCCGCGCGGCCGCGCTCGGGCTTGGGCAGGTGAACATCGCCCTACCCGACGACGACGACGTCGCGGCGCTCCGGCAGCGGTTGACCGATCACGGCGTCGGCGTCCGACACGATGGCGCCGTCCTGCGCTTCGACGACCCGTGGGGCACGCTCATTCAGGTCGAGGCCACGGGCGCTTGAGCTGTCCGGTTTCGCGGTGACGGCACGACCGTGCGAGTACGGAGAGCGCGGGGTCGTGCTACTATGGAAACACCACATCCCCCACGCCTCTCCACGATGCGCACTTGGGGGATTTTTTCTGCCTCAGGCCGGGAGGGGGTCTATGCGTCGATCACTGCGGCCGCGCGGTCTGATCGCCTTCGACAAACCGCCGTTGAGCATTGAAGATCTCGTGGAACGCGTCCAAGACCGTGGGCTCCATGTTCCCGACCGGGCCAAAGCACGAAGGTACCTGCAGCACATCGGTTACTACAGGTTGTCCCCGTACACGATCCCGTTCCAAAACGGCGGTCCAGACCATCTGTTCAGGGAGGGGACTTCGTTCGACGACGTCCTGGACCTCTATGCCTTCGACCGTGCGCTGCGACTCCTGGTGATGGACGCATTGGAGCGGATCGAGGTCGCCGTGCGCGCGGCTCTGACCGACCACATGTCGGTGGCCTACGACGATTCCCACTGGTATACCGATGTCTCGCACTTCCGGCACCGAGGTAAGCATGCAGGACTCCTGAAGATCGTGAGGGAGGCGTGCGACGAGCGCCTCCGCGGAGCCCCGGACGCCGGAGAGGACGTGTTGGTCCACCGATCCGCGCTCGAGCACTACCTCACGACCTACGCCGCGCCCGAGTTACCTCCGTCCTGGCTCGTGGTCGAGATGCTGACGATCGGGCAATTGACGAGCGCCTACCGCAACCTGCGCCGACGCTCTGACAGGACTGCTATCGCGAGGAGCGTCGGCCTGACGGCCCCGGTGCTCGAGTCGTGGATGCCGACCTACGTCCGCGTGCGCAACATCTGCGCCCACCACGGCCGGCTCTGGAACGTTGGTCTCGGTGTATACCCGGCGATACCGAACTCATCGACGATCTCGTGGCTCAAAGACGCAGATGCGTTGCCGGATCGCTCGAGGAAGCGGCTCTATCCCGTGCTGGTGTCTCTTCAGTCTGTCCTTGCTTCGGTGTCTCCGCATAGCGGCTGGGCGCGGCGGCTCCACGAACTGCTCAGCACGCGGTCTCCGATGAATCTGCGTGGCATGGGCGTCCCCGAAAACTGGGCGGGTGACGAGTTCTGGAGCAGACGGATCTCCGACAGTCGCTCGCAGTAGCGCCCCGCCCCCAGCAGATCACCTCCGCCCGGCGCCGACGCGACGGCTCACGTCGCCGACGTCCTTGCGCACCCAGCCGCGGCGGTACGGACGGTTGCCGAGTTGGCCGGTCGCCCGTGAGCGGTAGACGACGTACGGGCGCCACAGATAGCCGATTGGGGCCGAGAACACGTGGACCAGTCGCGTGAACGGCCAGATCGCGAACAGGAGGAAGGCCACCACCGCGTGTGCCTTGAACGTCATCGGGGCATTCACCATCAGTCCGGGGTCCAGCTGGAACCAGAAGATGCCGCGGAACCAGACGGCCAGCTCCTCGCGGTAGTCGTAGTGGCTGAGGATGTTGCCGACCACCGTGTTGGACATGCCCAGGAAGATCGTAGCGCCGAGGAAGATGTACATCACCTTGTCGTTGGCGGTGGTCGCCGAGAACACCGGACCGACCGTGCGTCGGCGGTAGATGAGGATCGCCAGCCCGACCACGGTGCAGACGCCGGCGACCGCGCCGATGCCCACCGCGAGCCAGTGGTACATGTCGTTGGTGATGCCGATCGCCTCGGTCCACGACTTGGGGATCACCAGACCGATGATGTGGCCGCCCACCACGAACAGGATGCCGAAGTGGAACAGCGGGCTGCCCCAGCGCAGCAGACGCGATTCGTACAGCTGGCTCGACCGGGTGGTCCAGCCGAATTTGTCGTAGCGGTACCGCCACACGTGCCCGAGCACGAAGACGGCCAGGCAGACGTACGGTAGGACCACCCACAGCAGGATGTCGAGGGTGGTCACGTCGACTGAGTTCGATCCGATCATGGTCGGGCCCCGCTTTCGAGGTAGGACGACGAGGTGAACGCTTCGAGACCGACATCTTCGTCGGGCGGACCCTGGGCGACGAGACGGCGGACCGCGTCATGGTCGTCACCACCGATCGCCGGGAGAGTGGCGGACACGGCTTCGAGGACGCCCGCCCACGCGGACTCCCGGTCGGTCAGCGACAGGCGCAGCAGCTCGAGCCCGGCGCGGTTCTCGACGAGGAGCGTCCGGCACCGTTCCAGGTCGTACTGCGCACCGAACTCGAGCAGAACCCCCAGGTGGTCGGGGAGTTCGGCGGCCTCCATGACGGCGCCGGCCGTGGAGTAGGCGTCCTTGAAGTCCACCAGGGCGGTGCCCCGCTTACGGGTGTCGCCGTAGCGGTAGTAGGTCAGGTAGAGGCAGCAGCGTCGGCGCAGGTCGAACGTCTCGACGTACTCGGCCTGCAGGTCCTCCAGCGGCCGGCTGGCGAGGAGATCGAGCAGCGGCAGCATCGGCTCCGCCTCGGCCCCGCGCTCGTCGACCAGCTCCCGGATGAGTGGCAGCCGGTCGAGGAGCTCTTGGTGCGGGTAGTCCAGCAGCAGGGACGCCGCCTGATACAGCGCCGGATCTCCCGGGGCCCCGCGGCCGACCGACCGTCGCGCAGCGGGGGACACCGCCTGGCGCACGCGGGCGAACAGGTCGCTGCCGAACCCGGTGCCGGCCAGGAACTGGGGTGCCACGGCTCAGTCCTTCTTCCGTGGGAAGAGTCCGCCCGTGCCGAGCCCGTCCCAGTTGAGGAGATTGACGCGCCGGTCCTTGTCGTCCGGTGACGCGATGGTGTCCGACGTCTGTCGTTGCCGGAGGGCATGGAAGCTCTCCACGGCGATGGGCAGCGCCTGGTCGCCCGAGCCCTCGCCGAACGGGCCGGAGTCGCCCATCATCCCCGGGCCGCCCTCGTAGTCGAGGCTGCACTCGGTCACCAGTTCCTCGAGGGAGTGCGCCTCCTCCTGGTGGGTGGTGGGGATGACGTACCGCTCGTCGTAGTGGGCCAGGGCGAGGAGCCGGTACATGTCGTACACGTCCTCCTCGCTCATGCCCACTGCCTCGCAGATCTCGCCACGGGGCTCGCGTCCGAGGTTGATGTCGCGCATGTACGTGCGCATCGCGGCGAGACGGTTGAGCACCACCTGGACGGTGTCGACGTCGCCGGCGGTGAACAACTCGGCGAGGTACTCCATGGGGATGCGCATCGTGTCGATCGCGCCGAACAGGGTGTCGGAGTCCTCGCCGTCGCCGCCGTCGGCCGTCACCCGGTCGACGATGGGGCTCAGCGGCGGGACGTACCAGACCATCGGCATGGTCCGGTATTCTGGATGCAGTGGCAGGGCCACCTCGAACCGGGAGATCAGCTGCCAGATCGGGGAGCGTTGCGCGCCCTCGATCCAGTCCTCGGGGATGCCCTCTTCCCGCGCAGCTGCGATCACCTCCGGGTCGTTCGGGTCGAGGAAGCATTCGCGCTGGGCGGCCAACAGATCGTGCTCGTCCGGAACCGACGCTGCTTCGAGCACCTTGTCGGCGTCGTAGAGCACCAGCCCGATGTAGCGGAGTCGCCCCACGCACGTCTCCGAGCAGACCGTGGGGATTCCCACCTCGATGCGGGGGAAGCAGAACGTACATTTCTCCGCCTTGCCCGTGCGGTGGTTGAAGTACACCTTCTTGTACGGGCACCCGGTCACACACTGCCGCCAGCCGCGGCACCGGTCCTGGTCCACCAGCACGATGCCGTCCTCGACCCGCTTGTACATCGCGCCGGAGGGACACGAGGACACGCACGACGGGTTGAGACAGTGTTCGCAGATCCGCGGCAGGTAGAACATGAAGGTCTCTTCGAACTCCGTCTTGACCTCCTCGCTGATCTTGCCGAGGATCGGGTCGTCCTTCATGTGGGTGGGCGAACCCCCCAGGTCGTCGTCCCAGTTCGCCGACCACTCGATGTTCATCGGTTTGCCACTGATCAGCGAGTACGGGCGGGCCACCGGGGTGTGTTCCTGGAGCGGAGAGGACACCAGCATGTCGTAGTCGTACGTCCACGGCTCGTAGTAGTCGTCCAACGACGGCATGGTGGGACTGGAGAAGATCTCGAGCAGCTTCTTGACGCGCCCGCCAGCTTTGAGCTTGAGGCGCCCGTTCTTCCCGAGTTCCCAGCCGCCCTTCCACTTCTCCTGGTCCTCGTAAGTGCGGGGGTATCCGAGGCCGGGCCGGGTCTCGACGTTGTTCCACCACATGTACTCGGTGCCGGATCGGTTGGTCCACGCCTGCTTGCACGTGACCGAGCACGTGTGGCATCCGATGCACTTGTCGAGGTTCATCACCATGGACATCTGAGCCATGACACGCATCAGTACTGCACCTCCTGCGAGCGACGGCGGATGACCGTCACCTCGTCACGTTGGTTCCCTGTCGGCCCGATGTAGTTCCACGCGTATGTGAAGTGCGCGTACCCGCCGATCAGGTGGCTGGGTTTGATGAGGATCCGTGTGGCGGAGTTGTGGATGCCGCCGCGCTTACCGGATGTCTCCGCGATGGGGACGTCGACCGTCCGGTCCTGGGCGTGGTGCATGTAGACCGTGCCCGACGGCATGCGGTGCGAGACGACGGTTCGCGCCACCACGACGCCGTTTCGGTTGACGGCCTCGATCCAGTCGTTGTCGGTGACCCCGATGAGCTCGGCGTCCTCGTTGCTCATCCAGATGGTCGGCCCACCGCGGGAGAGGCTCAGCATGAGCAGGTTGTCCTGATACTCCGAGTGGATGGACCACTTGTTGTGCGGCGTGAGGTAGCGGACCGTGAGCGCGGCACCGCCGCCGGACCCGTCCGCACTGCCGAGGTGGGGTTCGCCGTACAGCTCGTGCATGTTCAGGGGCGGCCGGTACACCGGCAACTGTTCGCCGACCTCCGCCATCCAGTCGTGGTCCATGAAGAACTGCATGCGGCCGGTGAGCGTGTGCCACGGCTTGAGCCGCTCGACGTTGATGACGAACGCGCTGTACCGCCGGCCGCCGTGTTCGGACCCCGACCACTCGGGGGAGGTGATGACGGGCTGGGGGCGGGACTGGGTGTCGGCGAAGGTGATCCGTTTGCCCTCCTCGCCACGCGACAGGTCGGCGAGCTCGCGCCCGGTCTGCGCCTCGAGCTGCTCGAACCCCTGGGTGGCCAGGCGCCCGTTGGTGGTGCCGGACAGGGACAGGATCGCCTCGCACATCCGGATGTCGGTGTCGAGCCGCGGTCGTCCCTTCCCGACACCGGAGCGGGTCTCACCGTTGGCCTTCAGCAGGACCCCGATCTCCTGGTCGGGCTTGAGCATCAGCCCCTTGACCGGCATGCCGACCTCCTCGGCGAGCGGGCCGAGGGAGCCGAACTTCTCGCCGAGGAGCCGGTAGTCGCGTTCCACGGCCACGATCTTGGGGAAGTTCCGACCCGGGACCGGCTCGAACGCCCCATCCTTCCAGTCGTCGACCGTGCCGCCCGGGTTGGCGAGCGCGTCCGGTGTGTCGTGCGCGAGGGGGACCGCCACCACGTCCGTGCGGGTGTCGAGGTGGCCGTGGCTGAACTCGGAGACCTTCTCCGCCAGGAGCCGGAACGTCTCGAAGTCCGTCTTGGTCTCCCAGGGCGGGTTGATCGCCGCGTTGAACGAGTGCACGAACGGGTGCATGTCCGTCGAGGAGAGGTCGTGTTTCTCGTACCAGGTGGCGGCGGGGAACACGAGGTCCGAGAACAGCGTCGTGGACGTCATGCGGAAATCCAGCGTCGTGAGCAGGTCGAGCTTGCCGTCCTTGGCGTCGTCCCGCCACACCATGTCGCGTCCCCGGTGCCCCTCGGGTGCCTGGTCGGCGCGCAACGACGAGTCGGTGCCCAGAAGGTGCTGGAGGAAGTACTCGTCGCCCTTGGCCGAGGAACCGAGCAGGTTGGACCGCCACACGGTGAGGATCTTGGGGGCGTTGCCGGGGCCGTCGGGGTCCTCGGCGGCGAACCGGAGCGAGCCATCCTTGATGCGGTCCACCACGTGCTCGGCCGGGGAGGTCCCGGCGGCGGTGGCCTCTGCTCCCAGGTCGAGCGGGTTGGCGTCGAAAGTGGGGAACGACGGCATCCAGCCCAGCCGTGCGGACATGGCCACGAGGTCCGGGGTGCTCATGCCAGCGAAGCGCTTCTCGCCGGTGGGGGAGGCCAGCACGTCGGCGCCGTAGGAGTCGTATTTCCACTGTCCGGTGTGGAGGTAGAAGAACGCGGTGGCGATCATCTGCCGCGGCGGCCGCGACCAGTCGAGCCCCATGGCCACCTGTTGGAAGCCGGTGAGCGGGCGGACCTTCTCCTGGCCCACGTAGTGCGCCCACCCGCCGCCGTTGACGCCCTGGGTGCCGGTGAGGATGGTCAGCGCGAGGAACGCCCGGTAGATGAGGTCCGAGTGGAACCAGTGGTTGGTGCCGGCGCCCATGAGGATCATCGACCGCCCGCCGGACTCGAGGGCGTTGCGCGCGAACTCGCGCCCGATGCGCTCGGCCTGGGCGGCCGGCACGCCGGTGTGCTGTTCCTGCCAGGCAGGTGTGTACGGCGCCGGGTCGTCGTACCCCGCGGGCCAAGTCCCGGGCAGGCCCTCGCGACCCACGCCGAACTGCGCCATCATCAGATCCAGCACCGTGGCGACGCGCAGCACCTCGCCGTCGTCGCCCGTCACGGTCCGGTAGGGCACCCCGCGGGTGATGGTGTCGGCCTCGCCGCGCGGGGTGTCGAACCGGGGCAGCAGGACCTCCGCGGTGCCGTCGCGGGTGTCGAGCATGGTCAGCGCGGGGTCGACGTCGCCCAGGTCGAGGTTCCAATCACCCGCGGACTGTTCGCCGAACCGGTGGCCGACCGTGCCGTTGGGCACCACCAAACGGCCCGTCGCGGCGTCGACGAGCACGGTCTTGTTGGCCGCGTTCTCTCCCGGGTCGGCGTCCAGGACCCCGGCGCCGAGAGCGTCCGCAGTGACGAACTTGTGCGGCAGGACCGCGCCGTCGTCCCGCGTGCGCAGGGTGACGAGGAACGGCAGGTCGGTGTACTTCTTGGCGTACTGCTCGAACTCCGGCGTGGATCTACGAGCGTAGAACTCGGTGAGCACCACGTGGACCATCGACATGGCCAGCGCGCCGTCCGTGCCGGGGTGGGGGTGCAGCCACTCGTCGGCGAACTTGGTGTTGTCCGCGTAGTCGGGGGAGACCACCACCACCTTCTGGCCCTTGTAGCGGGCCTCCGTCATGAAGTGGGCGTCCGGGGTGCGGGTAACGGGCACGTTGGAGCCCCACATGACCAGGTAGGACGAATTGAACCAGTCGGCGGACTCGGGAACGTCGGTCTGATCACCGAACACCTGCGGCGAGGCCACGGGCAGGTCGGCATACCAGTCGTAGAACGAGAGCATGGAGCCGCCGAACATCTCCACGAACCGGGAGCCGGCGCCGAACGAGGCCATGGACATGGCGGGAATCGGGGAGAAGCCGGCCACCCGGTCCGGACCGACCGTCTTGGCGGTGTACACGTGGGCGGCGGCCGCGATCTCCACCGCGTCCTCCCACCGGCAGCGCACCAGTCCGCCCTTGCCCCGGGCGCGCTTGTAGTAGGCGGTCTTCTGCTCGTCCTCGACGATCGAGGCCCACGCGTCCACCGGGTCGGGATGCTGGGCCCGGGCCGCCCGCCACAGCTCCGCAAGGCGACCGCGGATGTACGGGTACCGCACGCGGGTCGGTGAGTAGGTGTACCAGGAGAAGGCGGCGCCGCGCGGGCACCCCCGTGGTTCGTAGCCGGGAAGATCGTCGCCGATGTCGGGGTAATCGGTCTGCTGCGCCTCCCACGTGATGATCCCCTCCTTGACGTAGACCTTCCACGAGCACGAGCCCGTGCAGTTGACGCCGTGGGTGGAGCGGACCACCTTGTCGTGACTCCAGCGGTCGCGGTAGAACACGTCCGATTCACGGCCGCCGGTATGGGTGACCGTGCGCAGGTCCTCCGAGGCCTCGCCGCGGCGGAAGAACCGGCCGGCGCGCAGGATCGCGTCGGAGGCGGG
>DWWP01000038.1 GCA_019119635.1 Candidatus Dietzia intestinipullorum | reverse complement strand
AGCCCACCGCGGCCGCGCTCGCCTACGGCCTCGACAAGGGCGAGCAGGAGCAGACCATCCTGGTCTTCGACCTCGGTGGCGGTACCTTCGACGTCTCGCTGCTCGACATCGGCGACGGCGTCGTCGAGGTCCGCGCCACCTCCGGCGACAACCACCTCGGTGGTGACGACTGGGACCAGCGGATCGTCGACTGGCTGGTCGAGAAGTTCAAGTCGCAGAACGGCATCGACCTGACCAAGGACAAGATGGCGCTCCAGCGTCTGCGTGAGGCCGCGGAGAAGGCCAAGATCGAGCTGTCCAGCGGGCAGTCCACCTCGATCAACCTCCCGTACATCACGGTCGACGCGGACAAAAACCCGCTCTTCCTGGACGAGACGCTCTCGCGCGCCGAGTTCCAGAAGATCACCCAGGACCTGCTCGACCGTTGCCGCGAGCCGTTCCAGGCCGTCATCAAGGACGCCGGCATCCCGGTGTCCTCGATCAACCACGTGGTCCTGGTCGGCGGCTCGACCCGCATGCCGGCAGTCACCGACCTGGTCAAGGAGCTCACGGGCGGCAAGGAGCCCAACAAGGGCGTCAACCCGGACGAGGTCGTGGCCGTGGGCGCCGCGCTGCAGGCCGGCGTGCTCCGTGGCGACGTCAAGGACGTGCTGCTGCTCGACGTCACCCCGCTGTCCCTGGGCATCGAGACCAAGGGCGGTGTGATGACCAAGCTCATCGAGCGCAACACCACTATCCCGACCAAGCGCTCGGAGACCTTCACCACGGCGGACGACAACCAGCCGTCCGTGCAGATCCAGGTGTTCCAGGGTGAGCGCGAGATGGCCGCACAGAACAAGCTGCTCGGCTCCTTCGAGCTCGCCGGCATCGCCCCGGCCCCCCGCGGCGTGCCGCAGATCGAGGTCACCTTCGATATCGACGCCAACGGCATCGTCCACGTGACGGCCAAGGACAAGGGCACCGGCAAGGAGAACACGATCATCATCCAGGACGGCTCCGGCCTGTCCAAGGAGGAGATCGACCAGATGGTCAAGGACGCCGAGGCGCACGCCGAGGAGGACGCCAAGCGTCGCGAGGAGGCGGACGCCCGGAACCAGGCCGAGTCCACGATCTACCAGACGGAGAAGTTCGTCTCGGAGAACAAGGACTCTGGCACCGTCTCCGCCGACCGCTTCGAGCCCATCGAGACCGCGATCGCCGAGGCCAAGACCGCCCTGGAGGGCTCGGACGTCGAGGCCATCAAGTCGGCCGTCGAGAAGATCAACACCGAGGCCCAGGCCGTCGGGCAGTCCATCTACGAGGCCTCCGCGGCCGAGGGCGCCGAGGCCGGGGAGGCCGGCGACAGCGCCTCGGGCTCGGCTGACGACGACGTCGTCGACGCCGAGGTCGTCGACGAGGACGAGGGCGAGGGTGAGTCCAAGTGACCCGCCCCGACGGGCCCGACGCCGCTGAGGCCGCCGACGCCGCCGACAAGGCGGCGTGGGCGGGGGCGGACGCCGAGCAGACCGTGGACGCCGAGGTCCTCGAGGCCGAGGTCGTCGACGACGGCACCGCCGCCGAGGACGCGGGCGAGCCGGCCGCCGAGGCCGGGTCCGACGCCGCGACCGAGCTGCAGGCGCAGCTCGACGAGCGGACCTCGGACCTCCAGCGGCTCTCGGCGGAGTTCGCCAACTACCGCCGCCGCGTCGAGCGCGACCGGCAGGCCACGATCGACGCCGCCAAGGCGTCCGTGCTGGCCGAGCTGCTGCCGATCACCGACGACCTCGAGCGTGCCCGCGAGCACGGCGATCTCGAGGAGGGGCCGCTCAAGGTGTTCGCCGACAAGGTCCGGTCCCTGCTCGCCGCGCAGGGAGTCGAGGCGTTCGGTGAGGAAGGCGACGCGTTCGACCCATCGATGCACGAAGCGGTGCAGGATGAATCCGAGGGATCCGACCCGGTCCTCGGAGCGGTCCTGCGCAAGGGGTACCGCTACGGCGAGCGGACCCTGCGGACGGCGATGGTCGTCGTCCGCTGACCCCCGGTGTGCGGTCGTGGCTGTTGACCGGCCACGACCGCGCACCGGTAGCACGATCATGAAGGGAGGCGTCTGGTGAGCCAACGCGAATGGGTCGAGAAGGACTATTACGCCGAGCTCGGCGTCTCCAAGAACGCGTCGCAGGACGATATCCGCAAGGCGTATCGCAAACTCGCGCGTGAGAACCACCCGGATTCGAACCCGGGCGACACTGCCGCCGAGGACAAGTTCAAGCGGATCAGCGAGGCCAACAACGTCATCGGTGACCCGGCCAAGCGCAAGGAGTACGACGAGTTCCGCGCCCAGGTCTCCTCGGGCGGATTCGGCGGCTTCGGCTCCCCCGGCGGCACCACGTACACCACCACCGGCGGCGACTTCGACCTCGGCGACATCTTCGGCGGAGCGGCCGCCGGCGGTGGCGGTGGTGCGGGCGGCTTCTCCGACCTGTTCGGCGGGCTGTTCAACCAGTCGCGCGGGGGCGGGGCCCGCACCCGGCCCCAGCGCCAGCGCGGCGGCCAGGACGTCGAGACCTCACTGACCCTGTCGTTCCGCGAGGCCGCGCTCGGTGAGACCGTCCAGATCAAACTCTCCTCGGCCTCGCCCTGCCTGACCTGCCACGGCAGCGGCGCCAAGCCGGGGACCAGCCCCAAGGTGTGCGGCACCTGCCACGGCGCCGGCATGACCCAGCGCACGCAGGGCGCCTTCGGCTTCGCCGAGCCCTGCCCCGACTGCGGCGGGACGGGATCCAAGATCGACGACCCGTGCACCGACTGCCGCGGCAGCGGCGTCACCGACCGCATCCGCACCATCAACGTCAAGGTCCCCGCCGGCGTCCAGGACGGCCAGCGCATCCGGCTCTCGGGCCAGGGCGAGGCCGGGTTCCGGGGCGCCCCGTCCGGCGACCTGTACGTGACGGTCACCGTGCAGAAGGACGCCGTGTTCCAGCGGGACGGCGCCGACCTGCTGGTCGACCTGCCCGTCTCCTACCCCGAGCTCGTGCGCGGGGCGCGCGTCTCGGTCCCCACCCTCACCGGCCGGGTCACCGTCAAGGTCCCCGCCGGTTCGCGTGACGGGCAGGTACTCCGCGTCCGCGGGCGGGGCATCGCCCGGAAGTCGGGCACCGGCGACCTCAAGGTCACGCTCAGCGTGGCCACGCCGCCGGCCGGTATGGCCGAGGAGGAACTCGTCCGCTACGAGGACGCCCTACGCGAGGCCGGCTTCGATCCCCGATCGGGCTGGGCCGGGTCGTCATGACCGCCCGGCGGAAGGCCGGCGACCTCGGTCCCGAGGACGCCGTTCTGGTCATCTCGGTCGCGGCCGAGATGTCGGGCCTTCACGCGCAGACACTCCGCACGTACGACCGCCTGGGCATCGTCACCCCGGAACGCACCCGGGGCGGCGGTCGTCGGTACTCGCTCAAGGACGTGGCCCTGCTGCGTGAGGTGCAGCGGCTCAGTCAGGACGAGGGCGTCAACCTCGCCGGCGTCAAGCGGATCATCGAGCTCACCACGCAGGCCGACGCGCTCCGCAGCCGGGTGGCGGAGCTGGCCGAGGAGGTCGCGGAACTGCGGAGGCGGACGGGCGCCCCCGGGCGGGCCGGCAATGAGCTGGTCCACGTCCCGCGCTCCAACGCCGTGGTGGTGTGGCGGCCCCGCCACCAGCGGGACGACGACTGACCGCACCCCGGGGCGCGGGCGGGCCGGGAGCGCGCGGCGCGGGTACCGTCGGACTCCGGACACCCTGCGGACCAGCCCATCCGCCCAGCCGTCAGCGAGGAGGACCGTGCCGTGCGTATCGCCGCCGCCCAGATCCTGTCCGGGCCCGACCCCGCCGCCAACCTCGAGCTGGTCACGCGGTCGATCGCCGACGCGGCCGCGGCGGGCGCGCGGATCGTGGCGTTCCCGGAGGCCACCATGCGGGCGTTCGGGGCGGGACGACTCGACCAGATCGCCGAGCCCCTCGACGGCCCGTGGGCGAACGCGGTGGCGGCGTCGGCCAGGGAGCACGGCGTCCTCGTCGTCGTCGGGATGTTCACCCCCTGTGAGGGCGGACGCGTCCGGAACACCCTCCTCGTCACCGGGCCGGCCGGGAACGGAGTCGACCTGCACGAGGGGTACGACAAGATCCACCTCTTCGACGCCTTCGGTTTTGCCGAGTCCGACACGGTCGAGCCGGGAGACACCACGCGGGTCGTCACGGTCGACGGGATCGGCGTGGGACTGAGCATCTGCTACGACATCCGGTTCCCGGGCCAGTTCCGGGCGCTCGCCGCAGACGGCGCGCAGGTGACCCTGTGCATCGCCTCGTGGGGCGCGGGGCCGGGCAAGGTGGAGCAGTGGCGACTGCTCGCCGGCGCCCGGGCCCTGGACGCCACCACGTTCCTCGTCGCGGTCGGGCAGGCAGATCCGGCTGAGGAGGGCGTCGAGGTCAAGCGCGGCGCCCCGACCGGCGTCGGGCACTCGCTCCTCGCGGGACCGGACGGGACCGTGCGCGCCGAGGCCGGTGCGGCCTCGCAGCTGCTGCTGACCGAGATCGACGACGACGAGGTCGCGCGCGTGCGCACGGCGATCCCGGTGCTGGCCAACGGCCGGATCACCGAGGAGGCGGCCGGCGGCGCGACGGAGGTGCGGCCGTGAGCGGACCCGGCGGGACCGGCGACGGCAGCGGGCGCCCGGACGAGGGGAGCGAGGGCCGCCCGGACGGCGAGCGTTCCGGCGAGGGACGTCCGGACGACGCCCCCACGGAGAACCTGCCGCCCGTCGACCCACCCACCCGGGACCTGCCGCCCGTCGATCCGCCCACCGAGAACCTGCCGCCCGTCGAGGGCGGCCCCGCCGCGGCGGCGTGGTCGCAGTACCCGGACACGGATCCGTCGGCCGGCCCCGAGACAGGCGGCGGCGCGCCTCCGCCCGGTGGCCCACCGCCCGGCGACGGCCCGCCACCCGGGGACGTGCCCCCGCCGCCCGGCGGCGGCTACGGCGGCGGTGCCGGGGACGAGGGCTGGGACGACGACCGCGGCGCCGGGGCGACGCCGTGGGCCGTCGCGGCCGCCCTCCTGGCGATCGCGCTGGTCGCGGGCCTGATCGTGTGGCTGGTCAACGCCGGCGGCGCGGAGACGGAGAACGCCGCCCCCACCACCACCGTCACCTCGACCACGCCCACGTCGTCCTCCACCTCCCGCTCGCCCAGCCCCACCACCAGCGGCCCGCCCGGCGTGGCGGAACGCTGCTCGGCGGGGTTCGTCAGCGACGAGGTCGACAGCGGCGCCGACGTGATCGAGTGCGACGGCCGCTTCCTGCTGGCCGGTGTCGGCGACGGTGCCCTCGAGCTCTACACCTGGAGGGACGAGGCGTGGACGTTCCTCGCCGCGCCGGACTCCGACGTGTGCCGCGAGCAGCTCGAGGAGCTGGGCGTGCCGAGTCAGTTCCGCCGGGTGTTCACGCCGTGCGACCGGCCGACCTCCAGCACGAGCAGCAGCTCGTCGTCGTCGACCTCCTCGAGCCCGACGACCACCGCGTCGTCCGCGCCGACGACGACCTCGTCCTCGCCCCCGACGAGCACGGACCGGACATCCGGGACCTCCGGGGCGAGCACCACGACCTCCGGCGGGTAGCCGGGTGCAGCGTCGGCCCGGTGCGGCCTCGGCCGGGTGGCCCCGGCCCGGTCAGGGGCGGTCGAAGCTGATGTGCTCGCGCGGGGTGCCGGCCGCCACCATGCCGCGGACCGTCGCGCGCAGCATCTCCGGCGAACCGCAGACCAACACCTGCCTGTCGGCCCACGAGCCCCAGCCGGTGACCGCCTCCACGAGGGTGCCGGTCTGCCGGCGGTGCAGCGTGCGGGGCAGCTCCTGGCGCGGCCCGGCCCACCACGGGTCGGTGTCGGACTCGGAGACCGGCTGGATGGTGAGCCACGGTGAGCTGCTCGCGATGCCGACGAGCGCGGGCAGATCGTAGAGATCGCCGGGGTGGCGGGCGCCGTAGAACAGGTGCACGCGCGGGTTGTCGCGGTGCCGCTGCATGTCGGTGAGGAGGCAGCGCAGCGGCGCGATCCCGGTGCCACCGGCCACCATGAGCACGTCGCGGTGCGGCGTGGACCTGTCGACCTCGAGCGCGCCGACCGGGTCGGCGAGCACCCAGCGGTCCCCGATGCCGGCACTGCGTACGAGCGGGCCGCTGAGTGTGCCGCCGGGGACCTCGCGGACGTGGAACTCGATCTGGCCGGCGGGATTGGCCGGGATCGAGGGGCTCATCCGTCGCCACACACCGCCGGCGTACGGCGTGAGCACGCTGAGGTGCTGGCCCGGGTGGTAGTCCACCATGACGTCGGTGAGCAGCCGCACCACCACCACGTCGCGGGTGGGGCGGAGGACGTCCACGACGGTCGCGCCCACCCGTGCCGGGCCGTGCCCGGAGGCCGCGCCCTGCTGCAGCGCCGTCGAGACTACCCGGTACGCGGTGGCGAGGGTGGTCTCGAGCGACTCCGTCCAGCCGCTGCCGGCCAGGTGGCGCAGGGTGGCGGCGAGCGCGTCGCCGAAGTGCTGGTGGTGGTGCGGACGGAGCTCGAGCTTGCGGTGGTCGGCGCCCAGATGGCGCGCGAACTCCACCACCTCGTCGGTGCGGGCGGTGTCCCCGGCGGCGGCCTCGGTGGTCTCCAGGACGAACGTCATCGCGCGCACGAACTCCTCGAGGACGGGAGCGGGGTCGCGGGGGAACAGCCCGCGGAAGTCGGGGTCGGCGGCGCGGAGCGCGCGGGCGAACAGGGCGGGGAACCGTGGGTCGGCGATCAGGTCCCGCAGCACCAGCAGTGGCGCCGTCCCGGCCGTGACCGTGACCGGTTCGGCGGGGTGCTGCGCCAGCGGGTCGACGGGCTCCCCGATGTAGGGGCCGAGCTCGATGTCCCCGACGAGCCTCTCCACGTCGGTCGGGTCGAACGGGCTGCGCGTGGGCTCCGTGCCGGGGCTGCTCACGTGGTGCGCCTCCCATCTCGGGCGTCGGGGCGGGCGAACGCGGCGCGGCTCGCCGGTCTCAGGATAGCCGCGGGGCGGGCGTCAGCGGCCGAGGGTGATGTCGACGCCGGCGCGCAGTTCGGTCTCCGTGTAGTTGAGCTGGCCGCGGCCGTCGAGCTCGACCACGTAGTAGGGCAGTCCGGTGGGCACGTCGGCGAACTCGAAGGTGAACGTGCACGAGGACGTGTCGCCCCTCTCGTAGGTGAGGGTGGACACGGCCAGCGGGCCACGGCCCCCCTCGACCAGAGTGATCTCCGAGTTGCCGCCGATGTCCGCGAGGCTGACCGGGAGCGTGCACCCGGTGGCGTCCCCGGAGACGGGCTCGCCGGGGGAGGAGACCACGGTGAAGCGGCCGTCGACCGTGAACGGGGCGTCGGCCGATCGGCCGGGGATCGGCAGGGGAAGCGAGGGGCCTCCCGGGGCGTCGGGCCCGCGGCCGGAGCCGGGCGCGAGGGCCAGCCACCCCAGCACGATGACGACGACGAGGCCCAGGCCGCCGATGATCGACGCGGCTGCGATGGCGTCCCGCGGATACTTCCGCTCGGGTTTCTCCGGCGCGTGCTCTTCCGGCCCCGGCGCCGGGCCGGCGGGCGCGTCGACCTCGGGACGCGGGTCAGTGGCGTCGGGCCCCGGGACGGGCGATGGCAGTGGTTGCGGCTCGTCGCCCACGCGGTAGCTGCCGTCGGCCAGCGGGGGGTAGTGCATCGGCATGGCCCGGCTCCTCTCCCGCTGGTGTCCCGCTGTCTTCTCGCTGCTGTCCGGCTCCCGTCGGATTCTAGTCGGGCGCCCCGACACGATGACGGCTTGCTCACAGTGACGGCGCTCCCGCGAGTGTCGGCTGGTGGCCGGGTCGGCTCGTCGGGAATAGTGGAGGAATGTCTGCCGAGTCACCCGCCGACGCGTCCTCCTCCGACCCGAACGGATCGGCGGAATCCGTGCACCACGACCCGGTCGCCGATTCCGACCTGGACCCGCGATCGCCCGCCCCGGCCCGCCCCGGCCCGCTCGAGGCGGTGGTCAACGTCGTGCGCGGCGCGCTGATCGGGCTGGCCGAGCTGGTCCCGGGGATCTCCGGCGGCACCGTCGCGCTGGTGGTCGGCGTGTACCCGCGACTGTTGGACACCGGCGCCCATGTGGTGGACGGCCTGCGGTCGGCGGTCCTGGGCCCGGAGCGGAGTGCGCGCACCCGAGCGGCGTTCCGCCACGCCGACCTGTGGCTGCTCGCGATGCTCGCGCTGGGGATGCTCGCGATGGTCTTCACCATGGCCGGGGTCATGCGCGGCTTCGTCGAGGACCAGCCCGAGCTCTCCCGGGGGTTGTTCCTGGGCATGGTCGCGGCCAGCATCGCGGTCCCGCTGGGGATGGCGCGGGAGACGCGCGGCGGGCGCACCTGGGTCCTGGGACTGTTGCTCGTCGCGGGCGCGGCCGTCGCGTTCATCCTCTCCGGACTGCCCCAGGGCACCATCGACGATCCGTCCTACCTGCTGGTCTTCGTCGCCGCGGCCGTCGCGATCTGCGCGCTGGTGCTGCCCGGCATGTCGGGGTCCTTCCTGCTCATGGCGATGGGCCTGTACGCGCCGACCCTCGGAGCGGTCGAGGACCGCAACCTCACCTATATGGGCGTCTTCGCCGCCGGCGCGTTCGTGGGCATCGCCCTGTTCGTCAAGATCCTCGACCGGCTGCTCGAGGACTTCCGCAAGCCCACGCTCATCGTCATGGTCGGCCTCATGGTGGGCTCGCTGCGCGCGCTGTGGCCGTGGCAGACGGGGACCGGCGACCTCCTCGCGCCCGGGTCCGACTGGCCGATGGTCGTGGCGGCGGCCGTCGCCGGCGTCGTGGTGGTGGCGCTCGTGATCGTGGCCGAGCGGGTGTTCGCCAACAAGTCGGAGCAGTCCGGGGACGAGCAGCCCGCGCCGTCTGCCGGGTAGCAGACCCCTGCGCGGGCCGGACGGACGATCTCGCACGATGTCGGAGCGCTCGCCTACCCTGGGCGCGTGACGTCAGGCCTGTGGGTACCCGAATCCGAGATCGAGCGGTTCGTGGGTTCCGCGGCACTGGGTCGCGCGCGGGGCTACGCCAACCTCGACACGCTGCGGGACGTCCACTTCGAGCCGGGCTCGCGGACCCTGTCGGCGCGGGTCCAGGGCACCGGGTCCCGCGCGTACCGGACCGAGGTGACGTTCGGGCAGCGCGCCGCCGAGGGCTGGTCGCGGCCCAAGCTGAGCACCTGCACGTGCCCCGTCGGGCTCAGGTGCAAGCACGCGGCGGCGCTCATGCTGTACGCCGGATCCACCCCGCCGCGGTCCGCGGGCCGGCAGCCCGACTGGCGGCGGCAGCTCGAACAGGCCGTGACGGGGCTCCGGTCCGGCGGCCCGTCGCCGGACGGCGAGACCTACGGGCTGCAGCTGTCGATGGTGCCGGACGAGAACATCCGCGACGGCTGGGAGGGCGGCCTGCGGCCGGGTCTGGGCAACCGCCTCCGCGGGCGGATCGTGGTGCCGGGCAAGGGCAGCCGCTGGAAGGCGGCGGGCGTGGAGTGGGACCGCCTGCGCTACGGGTGGACCGCGGACATGAGCGAGGCGCAGGCCAGTTGGTTCCGTGCGATCGACGCGCTGGCCCGGAGCAGGCGGCAGGCCCGCGTCTGGCTGGACCTGTGTGACGCCGAGGTGCCCGCGTTGTGGCCGCTGATCTCCACGGCCGCCGAGGCGGAGATCGAGATCGTCCCCGGGGACGGGCTGCTGGACGTCCTGCCCGGGCCGCCCCGGCGCGTCGGACTGACCGCCTGGAGCCCCGACGAGCGGGACGTGGTGGTCACCGCCGCGGCCGAGATCCGTCCCGACGGGGACGCCGGTGAGGAGGACGACGACGAGGGGGAACGTCCGCTGCCCGGCGCGCTGGTCGGGGCGCACGGGGACCTGGTCGCCGTGATCCGCGACCGTGTCTTGGAACTCTCCCCGGTCGGCAGGCTGGACCCGGACGTGGCGCGGAACCTGCGTGAGTGGGCGTCGCTGACGATCCCCGATGAGGCCATCCCGGAGTTCTGTGGCGATTTCCTCCCCGGCCTCGCCGAGGTCTTCCCCGTGGTGGACCGTGCCGGGCGACTGGAACTGCCCGAGCGTGAGGCGATGGAGTTCGAGCTCGAGATCCGTCGCTACGCCGGGCCGGACGCCGCCGACGGCCCGGATCTGGTCGTGCAGTGGAACCGGATCGAGGTCCTGCGCATGAGCGACGGCACCGGGTCCGAGAGCCGGACACCCCTGACGGCGGCGGCGATGGGTGAGGCGGGGCCCGCGCTGGCCGACCCCGACGTTCTGGAACTGGCCTCCCGGGTCGAGGAGACCGACTGGGGCTGGGTCCTGTGCGCGGGCCCCGGCCGGGTCACCGGGCACGACGCGGCGGTGCTGCTGGCCGACGGCGTGGACGTGCTCGAGGCGCTCGACCGTGTCCGGGTGACCGTCCGCGACGGGGTGCCCGAGATCCGGAGGGCGACCGAGGGGCCGCGGATCGGGGTCGCCGCCGAGGAGGACCGGTCGGGGATCGACTGGCTGGGGCTGTCAGTGTCCGTGACCGTCGAGGGCCGGCCGGTGCCGTTCGGCTCCGTGTTCAGTGCGGTGGTGAGCGGGGAGGAGGAGTTCGTCACCGACGACGGCGTGCTGGTGCCCGTGGACCTCGAGCGTTTCGGTGAACTGCGGACCCTGCTCGAGGAGGCGCTGGCCTCCTCCGCCGATCGGGCCGGCAGAGATCCGGGCTCCGGGGACATCCGTATCGGACTGGGGCAGGCCGGGGTGTTCGCCGACCTCGCCGAGCTGGCGGACGACCTCGCACCGCCGACCGGCCGGGCCCGGGCGCTGCTCGAGCTCGCCTCGGACACCCCGGACCCGGTGGCCGTGCCCGCCGCGCTGCAGGCGGAACTGCGGCCGTACCAGCAGCAGGGGCTGAACTGGCTGGCCATGCTGTGGCGCCACCGGATCGGTGGGATCCTGGCCGACGACATGGGGTTGGGCAAGACCATCCAGGCGTTGGCCCTGATCGCGCACGCGCACGAGAGCGCCGCCGACGGGGTCGGGGCGCCGGGACCGTTCCTCGTGGTGGCGCCCTCGTCGGTCGTGCCCAACTGGGAGGCGGAGGCGCGCCGGTTCGTGCCGTCGCTGCGGGTGGCCCGGCGCTCGGCCACCGAGCCCAAGTCGACCAGCACGGTGGCCGAGGACGCGGCCACGCACGACATCGTGGTGACGTCGTCGACCGTCCTGCGCCTGGACGCGGACTCCTATTCCGGCATCGAGTGGGCGGGGGTGTTCCTCGACGAGGCGCAGCAGGCCAAGAACCCCTCGTCCAAGCTGTTCGCCTCGCTCGCCGGGCTGCGCGCGGACTTCCTGGTGGCCGTCACCGGCACGCCGATGGAGAACAACCTGACCGAACTGTGGGCGGTTGCCACGCTGTCGTGTCGCGGCGTACTGCCGGACGCCAAGGAGTTCCGGTCCCAGTTCCGCACCCCCATCGAGAAGCACGGGGACGGCGAGGCCCTGGACCGGCTGCGGCGGCGGCTGCGGCCGTTCCTGCTGCGGCGTCGTAAGGAGCTGGTGGCCGGCGAGCTCCCGCCGCGCACCGACGCGGTGGTGGAGGTGGAGCTCACGGCCGCGCACCGTCGGGTGTACGAGCGCGAGCTCGCCCGGCAGCGGGCCTCCCTGCTGGCGTTGCTCGACGACTTCGAGTCCAACCGGATCACGATCCTCGCCGGCCTTACCGTGCTCCGACGACTGTGCCTGGACCCGTCGCTGGTGGACCCGGAGCACGCGTCGATCCCCTCGGCCAAGACCGATGAGCTCATCGTCTCCCTGCGCGAGGTGGTGGACGAGGGGCACCGTGCGCTGGTGTTCAGCCAGTTCACCACCTATCTCGACACGGTGGTCGACAGGCTGCGCGACGAGGGGATCTCGGTGGCCCACCTCGACGGCAAGACCACCGACCGTGCCGGGGCCGTCGGCGAGTTCACCGAGGGCGGCGCCCAGGTGTTCTGCCTGAGCCTCAAGGCCGGCGGTGTGGGGCTGAACCTGGTGGGTGCCGACTACGTCTTCCTGCTCGACCCGTGGTGGAACCCGGCGACCGAGGCGCAGGCCGTCGACCGCGCGCACCGGATCGGCCAGACCCGGCCGGTGCTGGTGTACCGCATGGTCGCGCGCGACACGATCGAGGAGCGCGTGGTGGAGTTGCAGCAGCGCAAGGCCGAGCTGTTCGCCTCGGTCCTGGACAGTGGCGAGCACTTCTCCGCCGCCCTCACTGCCGACGACCTGCGCGGGCTGCTCGATTAGGGTCGGCTGATCCCGGGCAGCGCGAGGCCGGCCGCGACGGCGGCGCCGAAGAGCGCGGTATCGCGTGAGGGCGAGTAGACCACCCGCGGGGCGTAGAGGGTGTGGGGGAGCGACTCGAGCTGCTCGGCGACCGGACCGTGGAGCGCCTCGCCCAAGCCCACCACGATGCCGCCGGTGAGCAGGACGGTCCGCGGGCGGAAGAGCTGGACGGTGTCGACGAGGAACGAGCCCAACCGGTAGGCGTAGATCTCGGCGGCACCGTCGCCGTGCTCGCGCTCGAGGTCGTAGAGCCCGTGGCCGCCGAGCGCCCACCAGGCCTCGGTGTTGGAGCCGTCGCCCACGATCCGCCAGTGGCCGAGATCCCAGCCGGTGCGGCCGCAGGGGTTGATGAGGGCGCCGTGGCGGTTGAGGGCACCGAAGGCCAGGGAGGCGCCGAGGGAGATGGCGAGCCCGCCGTACTCGACCTGCGGCAGCCGGGTGAGGGCGAGCGCGTGGGCGTCGCCGTCGCCGATCACCGAGACCGGGACGTCGAGCAGCGAGACGAGTTCGGTGCGCAGCTCGCCCTCGGCCCAGGCGGCGGCGCGCGAGGCGGCGACCTCCCCACGGTCGGCGTCGACCCTGCCGTTGAGGGAGACGCCGACGCCGGCGGGGGCGTCGTCGACGGCGCGGATCGCCGCGGCCAGGTCCTCCGCCGTGGCCACCTCGGCGCTGTGGACGCCCACCACGTGACCGTCGACGACGGCGCCGATGCGGGTGCCGCTGCCACCGATGTCCACGACGACGCCGTTTCTCATCTGCCCGCCTCCTTCGTCGTCAGTCCATTCTGACTGACTCGTCAGCGGTCTGCTGGTCGTGCGGGCCACCGCCCCCGGGGCCGGGAACCTCCGACCGGCCCGGACGGTGCGAGAGATCACAGCGACCGTCGGGCATACGCAAAGGCGGGCCCACGTTGATAATTGACATGACTACTTCTTTTGAGACGGCGCGTGATCTGGTCCTCGACGAGCAGGCGCAGAACCTCCTGTTCCGCGAGGCCCGCTCCGCCAACGCCTTTACCGAAACCCCGGTGACCGACGAGCAGATCGCCGCGATCTTCGACCTGGTCAAGTGGGCGCCGACGTCGATGAACATCCAGCCGCTGCGGGTCAAGGTCCTGCGCTCCGAGGAGGCCAAGGCCCGGCTGCTGCCGCACATGTCCGACGGCAACCGCGACAAGACGGCCGCCGCACCGGCCGTCGCGCTGCTGGCCGCCGATATCGACTTCCACGACGAGCTCCCCAAGGTCTTCCCGCACTTCCCCGGGGCCCGGGATCTGTTCGCCGACGACGAGGGGTCCCGGGCCGAGACGGCCGAGCTCAACGCGGGCCTGCAGATCGGCTACGCGATCATCGGCATCCGTGCCGCCGGCCTGGCCGCGGGCCCGATGACCGGCTTCGATGCCGACGCGGTCACCAAGGAGTTCTTCCCCGACGGCCGCCACCGCGTGATGGTCGCGATCAACATCGGTGAGCCCGCCGAGAACGCCTGGATGGGCCGCCTCCCCCGTCTCGAGTACGACGAGGTCGTCGAGACCCTCTGACCCCCCGGTCGCCCGGCGGGGACCCGCACCGAGCCGGACGCAGCGCACGACAGCACCCGCATTGGCCACACGGCCGGTGCGGGTGCTGCCATTTGGCGGGTCGGTGACGCGCGGCGCACCACGCGCCGGGACTTTGCTTGAGCGGAATAGACTCAACTTGATGGGTGTTGTACCGGGTGTCCGGCCGATGCGGGCCGGGATTGATCCGAGTACGCTCAACATCACGTCGAAGAAAGGACCGGTCGATGAGCCAGTTCAACCCCACGACCAAGACCCAGGCGGCCCTCTCGGCCGCTGTCCAGGCGGCCTCCGCGGCCGGCAACCCCGACGTCCGGCCCGGCCACCTGCTGGTCGCTCTCCTGGAGCAGGAGGACGGGATCGCCCGCCCACTGCTGCAGGCGTGTGGGGTGGACCCGCAGCTCGTCGCCACGCAGGCGGGTGAGCTCGTCAGCGGCTACCCCAAGGCCTCCGGCTCCGGCATGGCCGCCCCCAATTTCAACCGCGACGCCCTCGCCGTCATCAACACCTCCCAGACCCTCGCGGCGGAGATGGGCGACGCCTACGTCTCCACCGAGCACGTCCTCGTGGGGATCGCCGCGGGCCATTCCGGAGGGGACGCGGCCAAGCTCCTCACCGAACTCGGCGCCACGGACACCGCGCTCAAGGAGGCCTTCGCCGCCGTGCGGGGCAACACCCGCGTGACCACCGAGAACCCGGAGGACCAGTACCAGGCGCTCGAGAAGTACGCCACGGATCTCACGGCGCGCGCCCGCGACGGCAAGATCGACCCCGTCATCGGCCGCGACGCGGAGA
>DWWP01000037.1 GCA_019119635.1 Candidatus Dietzia intestinipullorum | reverse complement strand
CACTCCCAGTCCCGGGTGGGGCCGAAGATCTTCTCGCAGAACAGGCCCTCCTTCTCCGGCTTGAGGGTGCGGTAGTTGATGGTCTCCGGCTTCTTGACCTCGCCGTAGGACCAGTTACGGATGTCCTCGGCCGTCGCGAGGCTGATGACCAGCTCGTCGAAGTAGTTGACGTCCTGCACGAAAGGCGTCCTTTCCCGGGTGGGATGATGGCGGGCCCCGCGATCGGGGTGGGGGCCGTGTGCAGGGCCCGCCGTGGTGGAACTGAAATTCTTCGGGTACGGAGCGGGACGGCGGTGACCGCCGCCCGTCCGCCTACTTACTGCGCCAGCTCGTCCGCCGCCGAGGACTCGTCGCGGGAGAGGTTGATACCCAGGTTCGCGGCGGTGCGGTCGAGGTCGTCGTCCTCCGCGCCCTCGCCGAGGGACACGGCCTGGCCGTCGCTGGAGAGCACCTCGACGTTGAGGCACAGCGACTGCAGCTCCTTGAGAAGCACCTTGAAGGACTCCGGGATGCCCGGCTCCGGGATGTTCTCGCCCTTGACGATCGCCTCGTACACCTTCACGCGGCCCACGACGTCATCCGACTTGATCGTGAGCAGCTCCTGCAGCGTGTACGCGGCGCCGTAGGCCTGCATCGCCCAGCACTCCATCTCACCGAAGCGCTGGCCACCGAACTGGGCCTTACCGCCGAGCGGCTGCTGGGTGATCATCGAGTACGGACCCGTCGACCGGGCGTGGATCTTGTCGTCCACCAGGTGGTGCAGCTTGAGGATGTACATGTAGCCGACCGCGACCGGGTACGGGAACGGCTCGCCCGACCGGCCGTCGATCAGCGTGGCCTTGCCGTCGCCCTTGACCATCCGCTCACCGTCACGGTTCGGGAGGGTGTGCGAGAGCAGGCCCGTGATCTCCGTGTCCGCCGCACCGTCGAACACCGGGGTGGCGGTGTTGGTGTCGGCCTCGACCCGGTGAATGTCCTCCGGGAGCTTGGTGGCCCACTCGGGCAGGGAGCCGTCCGCCTCACGCGGCACCTCCCAGCCCGCCTTGGCCAGCCAGCCGAGGTGGGTCTCCATGATCTGACCGATGTTCATACGACGCGGGACGCCGTGGGTGTTGAGGATGATGTCGATCGGCGTGCCGTCCGGCATGAACGGCATGTCCTCGGCGGGGAGGATCTTGCCGATGACGCCCTTGTTGCCGTGCCGGCCGGCGAGCTTGTCGCCGTCCTGGATCTTGCGCTTCTGCGCCACGTACACACGGACCAGCTCGTTGACGCCGGGGGGCAGGTCGTCGTCGTCCTCACGCGAGAACACGCGGACGCCGATCACCTTGCCGGACTCACCGTGGGGCACCTTCAGCGAGGTGTCCCGGACCTCGCGCGCCTTCTCACCGAAGATCGCGCGCAGGAGCCGCTCCTCCGGGGTCAGCTCCGTCTCGCCCTTGGGCGTGACCTTGCCGACCAGCACGTCGCCGTCGCGCACCTCGGCGCCGATCCGCACGATGCCGCGGTCGTCCAGGTCCGCGAGGACCTCATCGGAGACGTTGGGGATGTCGCGCGTGATCTCCTCGGCGCCGAGCTTGGTGTCCCGGGCGTCGACCTCGTGCTCCTCGATGTGGATGGACGTGAGCGTGTCCTCCTCCACCAGGCGCTGCGAGAGGATGATGGCGTCCTCGTAGTTGTGGCCCTCCCACGGCATGATCGCCACGAGGAGGTTCTTGCCCAGCGCCATCTCCGCGTTCTCGGTGCTCGGACCGTCTGCCAGGACCTGGCCGGCCTCGACACGCTGCCCCTCGTCCACGATGGGCCGCTGGTTGGCGCACGTGCCCTGGTTCGAGCGGGCGAACTTGGACAGACGGTAGGTCTGGCGACCGCCCTCGTCGTCCATCACGGTGATGAAGTCGGCCGAGACCTCCTCGACCATCCCGGCGTTCGTGTTGATGACGACGTCGCCGGCGTCGACGGCCGCGCGCAGCTCCATACCGGTGCCGACGAGCGGCGCCTCGGCGCGCACGAGCGGAACCGCCTGACGCTGCATGTTCGCGCCCATCAGCGCACGGTTGGCGTCGTCGTGCTCGAGGAACGGGATCATCGCGGTGGCCACGGAGACCATCTGCCGCGGCGAGACGTCCATGTAGTCGACGTCGCCGGCATCCACGACCTCGACGTCGCCGTACTTCTTGCGCACGAGGACGCGGTCGTCGACGAACCGGTTGTCCGCGCCGATCTCCGAGTTGGCCTGCGCCACGACGTGGCGGTCCTCCTCGTCGGCGGTGAGGTAGTCCACCTCGTCGCTGACCACACCGTCGGCGACGCGCCGGTACGGGGTCTCGATGAAGCCGAACGGGTTGACCCGCGCGTAGACCGACAGCGAACCGATGAGGCCGATGTTCGGGCCCTCGGGGGTCTCGATCGGGCACATGCGGCCGTAGTGCGACGCGTGGACGTCACGGACCTCGAGTCCGGCGCGCTCACGCGACAGACCGCCGGGACCGAGCGCCGACAGGCGGCGCTTGTGCGTCAGGCCGGACAGCGGGTTGTTCTGGTCCATGAACTGCGACATCTGGGAGGTTCCAAAGAACTCCTTGAGCGCCGCGGTGATGGGCCGGATGTTGATGAGCGACTGCGGGGTGATCGCCTCGGAGTCCTGCGTGGTCATCCGCTCGCGGACCACCCGCTCCATGCGGGACAGGCCCACCCGGACCTGGTTCTGGATAAGCTCGCCGACCGTGCGCAGGCGACGGTTGCCGAAGTGGTCGATGTCGTCGACGTCGACCGAGACCTCGCGGCCGCCCTCGACCTGCATCGTCTCCTCGCCCATGTGGAGGCGGACGAGGTACTCGATGGTCGCGGCGATGTCGTCGCGCGTCAGCGTGGTGGTGGCGTCACCCTCGGGGTCCGGCAGGCCGAGCTTGCGGTTGACCTTGTACCGGCCCACGCGGGCCAGGTCGTAGCGCTTCTCCTTGAAGAAGAGGTTCTCCAGCAGCGCCTCGGCGGACTCGCGCGTCGGCGGCTCGCCCGGGCGGAGCTTGCGGTAGATCTCGAGCAGGGCCTGGTCCGTGTCCTCGACGGTGTCCTTCTCGAGAGTGGACATCATGATCTCGGAGAAGCCGTAGCGCTCCTTGATCTCGGTGGTGGTCCAGCCGAGGGCCTTGAGCAGCACGGTGACGGGCTGACGACGCTTGCGGTCGATGCGGACACCGACGGTGTCGCGCTTGTCCACGTCGAACTCCAGCCACGCACCGCGCGACGGGATGACCTTGACGGCGTGGACGTCCTTCTCCGTGGACTTGTCGCGGGAACGATCGAAGTAGACGCCGGGCGACCGGACGAGCTGCGACACCACGACACGCTCGGTGCCGTTGATGACGAAGGTGCCCTTGTCCGTCATCATCGGGAAATCACCCATGAAGACGGTCTGCGACTTGATCTCGCCCGTCTCGGTGTTCTCGAACTCGGCGGTGACGAACAGCGGGGCCTCGTACGTGCGGTCCTTCTCGCGGCAATCGTCGAGGGACGCCTTGACCTCCTCGAAGTACGGCTCCGAGAACGACAGGGACATGGATCCGGAGAAGTCCTCGATCGGGGAGATCTCCTTGAGGATCGCCTCCAGGCCCCCCTCGAGGTTGGTGGTGCCGCGCGCGGCGGCCTCCTGGGTCCACGCGTCCGAGCCGATGAACCACTCGAACGACTCCGTCTGGAGGTCGAGCAGCCCCGGAACCGGTAGCGGCTCGGAGAGCTTCGCGAACGAGACCCTCCTGGGCGCACCGGGGACGGTGGAGACTGACGTGGTCTGGCGGGAGACTGCCAAGATGGGTCCTTCCAGCACCTCACGTGATCACCACGGGCGGTGACCACAGATGTATCTGCGAGCGGTCCGCCGACGGGTACTCACCCCGGCCCGGGCGACGTGAGGGCTCGGGGACTACCGGTCACGACCGGGTCGAGCCGCCACAAGACGGACGGGAGGGCAAATAGCAGCCAGCGCAACGTCCGAATCTACGCTAGGGCGGCGCGAAAGTCCAGCCGTCGACGGGAGCACCCCGGAGGCTGTGCGCGAGCGTGGCGCGGCGTCCGTCCCCTGCGCTGGTTGCCCTCGTCGGTTCTCACCGTCATCGGCCCCCGGTCGGGACTACGCACCCCGGGCGGCGTTCCACCGCCCGATGCCCCTAAAGGGTGACGTGTCGGCGGCCGTTCGTCAAGGATTTCCCGCCGGGCGCCCGGATTTCTGCGCCGCGCGGCGCCAATCCCGCCCCGGATCAGGAGGGCAGGTCGGGTATCCGCGAGAGCTTCCAGACGCCGTCGACCTTGTCCAGCCCCACGAGATACGTCCCGCTGGTACTCCCGGCGGCGACGCCGTCCTGGGACATGGACACGTCCTGGACCAACAACGCCTCGGCCCGGTCCTCGGAGAGGTGGGTCAGGCCGGCCTCGGTCACGTTGGCGTCCACCGACGTGGCGGTCTGCTCGTAGCTGTCGCGCATCGCCGGCCAGTTCTCGTCGAGTTCGGAGACGAGGTTCGGTGTGAGGAACTCGCCCAGGGAGGCGTGGTACTCGTCGAGCGACTCGTGATCGATCGCCACGAGTCGCTGCACGTTGGTGCTGGCCGCGGTGAGCACCTCGTCGGTCGTCTCGGCGTCCACGAACGCGCGGTTCTCGACCTCCACGCCCGGCTCCATCGCGAGCACCCCTCCGGCGACGCCGGCCACCACACCCACCGCCAGCGCGGTGTACGTGAAAGTGCGGCCGAGGCCCGATGAGTTCGAGGCGCGGGCGGAGCTCTCCCGTCCCGGGGAGCCCTTCGTCTTGCCGACCACGACCCTCGCGCGCCCGGCCGCCCGCGCGTCCCGGCGACGCTCACTGACCGAACGGGGCTTCTCCGATCCTGCGACGGGGCCGCGGCCCGATCCGGACGGCTGTCCGCCCGCACCCGCCTCCGGCACGGCCGGGCCGCCGTGCCCCGCCAGACGACGACGGTTCGGCTGGCCCGCGGCGGGCCTGGAATTCCTCTTGATGGGTGGCATCAGCGCTTCCCGCCTCTCCTCATCGACCGCCGGAGGTCGTCGGCGCGGGCGTCGACTCCTCCGACTCTGTCTGGTCTGTCGCGTCCTCGTCGGCGGAGTCGGCGCCTTCCTCGGTCGCGCCTTCCTCGGTCGCGTCGTCTCCCGGCATCACGGAGCCGCCGAGCCCCTGGACGGATTCACTGGACTCCCCGACCGGCACCGTCACACCGACCTGATCGACCGCGCTGGCCTTCCACTGGCCGTCCTCGCGGACCAGGTCCACGCGCATGGCCTGGCGACCGGTGATGTCGTCTTCGCCCTCGCGCTCGGAGTGCGCCGTGAACACCACGAGCACGGCGGCCTCGTCGGCATCGGTGTCCAGGGTGGTCACGGCGGTGTGCGAGACGGTCGCGGTGGTGACGGCCTTCTGCTCGACGACGCGGGTGCGCACGTCCTCCGCCCACTGGTCCTGCTCCGCCCGGAAGTCGCCCGTGGAGACCGACGCGAGGTGCTCCAGCGACTCGTCCACGTCGCGGTGATCGAAGCTGAAGGCGTTGATGATCACCTGGGAGGCCACATCCGTGACCGCGTCCCGCTCGGTGGCGACGGAGTGGCTCTCCCGCGCCTCCAGGTAGCGCCACCCGAACACACCGAGGATCACCAGCCCCGCCACCAGCACGACGACCGAGACGACCGCCAGCCACCGTGGAACGCTCGCGCCCCCCTCGGCCCGGTCCCCTCCACCGTCTGCTTCCTGCGAACTCATGGCGGCGACGCTACCGGACGGACAGGTGTCGGGGTCCGACGTGTGCCCGGGGTGTCACCGGTACCAGCACCGGCGCTGCCACGGTCACCGGGGGATCAGACCTTGCAGCACCGCGAGCTGTTCGGCGGCCACGGACAGGTTGAGCCGGTCCGGGTCGATCTTGGGCTTGTCGTCCCAGGGCTGCACGACGTCCGGGCTCGCGTATTCGACCCGGTCCGCACCACGGACGGTCGACGGGCTCCCGAACGGCACCGTGCAGCGCGCGTCGTAGTTGGGCGGGAAGTTCTGTTCCTGCCAGTCGAACGACGGGTCCTGGGCCTTCATCTCGTCGATGATCTGCTGCGTGCCCTCGTAACCCTGCGTGCACGGTGTGGGGTTGTCCATCTCGAGCACCAGGCCGAAGTGGATCGTCCCGTCGCCGGGCGCCACCGACAGGCCGCCCGCGGACAGCGCCGGCAGCAGCTGCAGCAGCACCTGGAACGACGGGGCCAACGGATCCACGGTCTTCATGGTCTGGGACAGGTTGCCGATGGAGCGCGTGAGCGGCTCCCCGGAGTTCTCCACCAGGTGGCGGGTCTCGTCGGCGAACTCGGGGCCCGTGGTGATGAGACGTTCGAGGTCGGAGTCGGAGTCGCGCAGCGCCTCGGTGACGGTCCGCAGGTCCTCGGAGAAGCTGACGATCTCCCCGGATTGGTCCGCCTGCGTCTCCAGCACCGTGGCGCCGTCGCGGATGAGCGCCTGCAGCTGCGGCATGGTCCGGATGCCGGCCTCGGAGAGCGTGATGAGCGAGTCGGAGAGCTTCTGCAGTTGCGGGCCGCGACCCTCGACCGCGGTCCCGAGCTCGTCGACCATCACCTCGAGATCGTCGAGCGGCACCGACCTCGTGAAATCGTCGACGGATTCCAGCAGATCCTCCACGCGGACGGGCAGCGCCTCCCGGCCTCCGGAGACCACGTCCCCGTCCTGTAGGTACGGCTCGCTGTAGGAGTTGGGCTGCAGGTCCACGTACTGCTCACCGATGGCCGAACGGTTGGCCACCACGGCTTCGGTGTCGGCGGGGATGTCCGGTGCCCCGGAGTCCAGGTCGAGGGCGATCCGCACCCCGTCGTCGTTGAGCGAGAGCTCCCCCACCCGGCCGATCGACGTGCCGCGGTAGGTGACAGCCGCGTTGGTGAACACACCGCCCGTGTCGGGCAGGTCCAGATACACCTGGTACTGGCCGATGCCGAACAGGGACGGCAGGCGCACGTAGTTGCCGCCGACGTAGGTGATCCCGACCGCCGCGATCACCATGAAGGCGATGAGCTGGGCTCGAAGTGTCTTGCTCATCGGTATCCGGGCTCCCCTGGTTCGGGCAGGTACGTCTCGGAGAACTCCGACGTACCCGGCGCGGGCTTGGGCGTGACCGCCCGGTCCATGACCGGTGGGACCGGCAGCAGCGGCAGGACGATCGTGGTCCGTTCGTCGGGCCCGTTGTCCCCCACCCACGGGTTCTCCGGATCGACGTTGTACGGCCCACTGGTGTCGGTGGGTCTCACGGGCACCGGGTCCCCCTGGTTCGCGCCGAGGTTACGGAGCGTCTCGGAGATCGTCGCGTCGATGGACAGGAACACGTTGGCCGCGCCACCGACCGTCGTCTCGATGGAGGCGTCGGGGAACGGGAACGTGGGGACGAAGCCGGTGAGCTCGATGAGCTCCGGGGTCGACTCGCCGATGTACTGGAGCACCGGGCGCAGTGCCCGGAGGTCGGCGATGAGGTCCTCGCGGCTCTGCATCAGGATGTCCGATCCCACCTCGCCGAGCTCGTCGACGCGGCGCAGCATCTCCACGAGCTGCGGGCGCTGCTCCTCGAGCACGGCCACACCGGCGGGGAGCTCGTCGAGCGCCGCCTGGATCTGCTGGCGCTGGTCGTTGGCCCGCGAGGTCATGAGATTGACCCCGTCGAGCGCGTCGGTGATGCTGTCGCGCTGGCGGTTGAGCCCGGTGATCAGCTCGTCCGCCGAGCGCAGCGTCTCGGTGAGTTCGCCCTCGCGTCCGCCCGTGAGGTTGCGCAGCTCGGCGACGATCGGCTGGATCTGGTCCACACCGCCACCGTTGAGCAGGAGCGACAGCGCGCCGAGCACCTGTTCGATGTCGGTGGCCGTCCGTGTGTTGGAGGTCGAGATGACGTCGCCGTCCTCGAGCTGGCCCGCGCCCGGTTCGTCCTCGGGGGGCGTGAGCTGGACGAACTTCTCACCGAGCAGGTTGGTCTGCTGGATGGACGCCTCGGTGTTGGCGGGCAGGTCGACGTCGTCACGCAGGACCACGTCCACCTGGGCGGTCCAGCCGTCGTCCGCGAGGCCGATCTCCGAGACCCGCCCGGCGTCGAGGCCGTCGACCTTGACCGAGGACTGCAGGACCAGGTCGAGCACATCGTCGAACTGGATGGACAGCGTCTTGGGATCGTCGCCGACGTCGGCGCCGCCCGGCAGCGTGTAGTCCTCCAGGTTCGCCGAACAACCGGCGGCCATGGCGGTGACGACGACGCCCGCGCCGAGTGCACGCCCCGCCCTGCGCAACGGGGAGGTCGAGTTCCTGATCATGGGGTCCCTCCCTCGGACGCGGGCGTCATGTCCCAGCCCCTGATGCCGGGCTCGGTCCCGGGCACGGGGATCGACTGCTTCATCTCCCCCTCGAGGATGCCCATCGGCAGATCCGGATAATTCTCCCGGATGTGCTCGTTGGCGCCGGGGGCCGCCGCCTCACAGGCATCGAGGTCGGCCCGGCGCAGGTTGTCCAGTTCCTTGAACATCTCGTCGCCCGGGTTGAGGCGTCCCAGAGTCATCATCTGGCACAGAACGCCGGCCGGGTTCTGCTTCTCCGGGATGTTCGCGCGCATGGACAGGGTGCCGGACTCGGGATCGTAGGCGTTGATGAGGTTGGACAGGGCCAGCGGCGCCACCTTGAGGATCTCCTCGAGGTCGTCCCGCTGGTCGGCCGTGATCTGGCTGATGGTGGTCAGCTTGTCGGCGCTGGACTTGATGACGTCCTGGTTGTCCCGGATCAGCCGGGCCACGTCGGCGAGCGCGTAGCTGAGCTCGGACAGGGCGCCCTGGAGGTTCTCCCGCTGGCTCGCGACGGTCGCGTTGAAGTCCGCCATCTGGGTGTTGAACTGGCGCACCTGCGCGTCGTTCTCCCTGAGCATGGTCACGAACGACTGGAGGTTGACCACCGTCTCGCTGATGTCCTGGCTGGAGTCCGCCAGGGTGGTGGCCGCCTCCGAGAGTTCGTCGATCGAGCGGCCGAGCGCTGCGCCGTTTCCGGCCAGGTTGTCGGCCGACGAGCTCACGAACCGGTCGAGTGCGCCGTCGGCGTTCGCGCCCTCCGGCCCGAGCGCCTCCGTGAGATCCGTGACGGACTCGTACAGTTTGTCGACCTCCACCGGGGTCGCGGTCCGTTCGATCGGGATGTGCGCGCCGGATTCCATCGTCGGCCCCCCGGAGTAGGCCGGGAGGAGCTGGACGGTGCGGTCGGGGATCACCGACGGGGTGACCTGGACGGCCTTGGCGTCGGCGGGGATGTCGACGCCGCGGTCGACGTGGAGCTTGACCTCCACCGTGTCCCCCATCGGGGTGACCTCGTCGACGGATCCGACCGTGACACCGAGGATCCTCACGTCCGTACCCGCAGCCACACCGACGGCGGTGGGGAAGGTCGCGGTGACCGTGGTCCTGCCGAAGCGGGTGACGCCCACGTAGACCACCGCGACCACCGCGACGACGACGACGAGGATCAGCGCGACGAGCCAGTACGGCAACTTCTTGTGCATCAGTTGATCCCACTCTGTCGTGCGGGCGTCCGCGCGCCGGGATGGAAGGGCGGCTCCGGGGCGCCGGGCGGCAGGAGGTTGGTGACCACCGAGTCGAACCACCGGCCGGTGCCGAGCATGTTGGCGTACAGCCGGTAGAACGGCGCCAGGTTGTGGATCGATTTCTTGAGGTTGTCCTCGTGGTCCGTGAGGATGCCCAGCGTCTCGTCGAGGCTGTCGAGGGTGGGCCCGAACTCGGCCTCGTTGTCCGCGACCAGCCTGCGCAGTTCCGTGGAGAGCCCCCGGGTCGACGCGAGCACCAGCTCGAGCGACTCGGAGCGGTTGTTGAGTTCTCCGAGCAGCTGGCCGGTGCCCATGATCAGCCTGCGGAAGTCATCGTTGCGCTCGGCCAGAATCTCGGAACTGGTCCGCGTGGCCTCGAGCAGTTCGCGGAGCTCGTCGTCCCGGCTGGAGATGGTCTGCGACAACCGGGTCACGCCGTCGATCGCACCACGGAACTCGTCCGGGGTGGCCTGCATGGCCTCGGTGAGCGTGTCCAGGCTCTGCGCCAGGGTGTCGTCGTTGATCTCGTCGAGTGTCTCCGCCGCCGAGGAGAACGCGGTCACCACGTCGTACGGCGCCACCGTGCGCTCCAGCGGGATCGGGTCCGACCCGTCGAGCTCCTCGGTCCCGGCGGGATCGAGAGCCAGGTATTTCTGCCCGAGCACCGTCTTGATCTGGATGCTGGCGCGCGTGTCGTCGCCGAGCCAGGCGTCCTTGGCGCGGAAATCCACGCCGACCCTGTCCCCCTCGAGGTCCACGCCGGTCACGACGCCGACCTTGACGCCGGCCACCCGCACCTCGTTGCCGTCGGTGAGCCCGGCGGCCTCGGAGAAGTACGCCTTGTACTTGGGCCCGGCGCCGACGATCGGCAGGGAATCCAGCATGAACGAGGTGGCGGTCAGGACGAGGATCGCGATGATCCCGATCGCCCCGACGGTCGCGTTGGAGAAGCGGTTCTCGCCCGCCTTGCGCTTGCTCATGGGATCCCCCCTGCGTGACACCGGGGCGCGGCGTTGGTGTAGAGCACGTGGTTCACCGTCGGGCCACCGTTGGGGAGCAGGTTGGGCACGTTGTTGCCCTCACCGTGCACCACGTCGGCACCACAGAGATAGAACTGGAACCACGAGCCGAACGAGCCCATGCGGATGAGGTTGTCGGTATTGACCGGCATGTTGTTGAGGACCTCGTCCACCTTTCCGCGGTTGTCGTTGAACGAGTCCGTGGTGACCTTGAGGTGGTCCAGGGACTCGGTGACGCTCGGCCTGGTCGCAGTCACCACGTTCTCGGCCGAGGAGGTCAGGTCCGCGAGCGAGTCGAGCGAGCCGCCGATCGCGTCGCGATCCGCCGCGAGCCCCTCCACGAGCTGCCTGGTGGTCACCACCAGCTGCTGGAACTGGACGTCCCGTTCGTTGACGGTCTGCAGGACCTGGGTCAGGTTGTCGATGACCTCTCCGATCACCTGATCGCGGTCGGCGAGGTGGTTGGTGAGCTGACCGGTCTGTCGGACCAGGTTGGACACGGTCCCGCCCTCGCCCTGGAGCACCCGGATCAGCGAGTCGGCGAGCTCGTTGACGTCCTCCGGCTGCAACGTGCTGAACAGCGGACGGAAGCCGTTGAACAACGCCGTGAGGTCGACCGCGGGCGAGGTCTTCTCCATCGGGATCGTGGCCCCCTCGGGCAGGTGCGCCCCGGCGGGGCCGGGCTCACGACTGATGTTCATGTAGCGCTGGCCGATCATGTTCCGGAACCGCAACGTCAGGTGGACGTTGGGCGGCAGGGTGCGGTCCTCGGCCATGACGAAGTCGACCTTGGCCTTGTTCCTGTCGTGCACCTCGAAGCCGGTCACATGACCGACGACGACGCCGGCGATGCGGACGTCATCGCCCTCCTCGACCATGGTGGCGTCGGAGAAGATCGCGGAGTACTCCGTGCCGTCGGTCCGGGAGCCGCCACGGATCGTGGTCGCCAGGACCGTGCTAAGCATGACGGTGATCACGATGAACACGGCCAGCTTGACGAAGGAGCCGAGCAGTCCCCCGCGGAACAGTGCCCTGAGTTTGGTCTTCACCGGAACTCCACCTCCGTTCCACGCAGCGCCGGGGCGCCGAGTCCGCCGACCCAGTCGGGGATATCGGTGGCATCACGCGAGGTCGCCACGCCGTACACGGTGCGGACCGTGCTGTTCTCCAGTGGCGATCCCGCATAGGACATCGCCATCACATCCTGTCCCTGACCGGCGGTGACGGTGGAGGGAAAGGGCATGTTGGGCTGCTCCGGAACCGCCCGGCCGGGAGCGGCCGGCACGGATCCGCGGGTACGCATCTCGGGCACCGGTCCGTCCTCGTCGAGCGGGTTGGGCAGATCGGGGATATGTTGTTGTCCCGGGTTGCGGGTGGGCGGCTGGTAGGAGCCGTCCGCCACGGCGCCGCCGGTCGCGATACCGAAGTTGTACGGCGGATCGGCCGGCTCGTAGCAGCGGGGGCCGCGGGTGTCGAAGAAGCGGGGCTCGTCCTGGTTGGGCACGTACCGGCCCTTGGGGTTGACGACCTCGATCGTCACGCGGATACCGGGGTGCGGGTCGTCCACGCCGAGGATGTCGTCCGAGCGGTCGAGCGCCGTCTTGAAGTTCGCGGCCGTGCACGGCAGGGCCGGGGTGTAGCGGGCGAGCGTCTCCAGCGACTCCTTGGAGTCGGCGGCGAGCGCGATGAGGTCCGAGCGGTTGGTGGCGAGGAAGCCCGTGAGCACCTCGGCTGAGGAGCTGACGCGTTGCAGCCCGTCCGCGATGTCCGTCCGCCGCTGGATGACCGTGTCCCCGGTGGTCCGGAGCGCGTCGAGCGCGTGGATCAGGTCGGGCAGCGCCTCGGAATAGGTCTGCGAGAAGGTCGCGAGGTCCTGGAGCCCTGATTCCAGGGCGGGCATCTCCTCGGTGATGCCCTCGAAGACCCTTCCGATCTCCACGAAGCTCGCGCCGATCTCGTCACCGCGCCCGGCGAGCGCCTGGTTGAGCGCGCCGAGGGTCCCGGCGAGCTTCTCCGGCGGCACCGCCTCGAGCACGGGCAGCAGGCCGTCGAGCACCTCGCCGAGCTCACGCGCGTTCCCGCGGTCGTCCTGCTGGATCGTCGCGCCCGGCTCGAGGGTGCCCTGCGGCTGCTCGGGGAAGCCCAACGCGACGTACCGCTCGCCGAAGAGCGTCTTGGGCAGCAGCCGGCCGCTGACGTTGGCCGGGAGCTGGTCGGCGAACGCGGGATCGAACTCCATGTTCACGCGGACCTGGTCGCCGTCGGGCTCCACCCCCGCCACCCGGCCGACGAGGACGCCGCGGGCCTTGATGTCGGCGTCGTTGGGCAGGGCGAACGCCATGTCGTCGGTCATCATTGTGACGCTGTCCGAGGACGTGAAGGCCTTGTTGTAGATCGCGATGGTGGTCCCGACAAAAGCGAGCACAATCACCAGGAACAGGGCGGCGAGGAGCCGCTTGGCGGTGGTCGACAGCTCCGTCATCCGGCGAGCCTCACAGTCGTTGTCGTGCCCCAGAGGGCGAGTCCGACGAAGAAGTTCAGGACGGCCACCACGACGAGTGTGGTCCGGACGGCGCGCCCCACGGCCACGCCGACGCCGGCCGGACCGCCGGAGGCGGTGAAGCCGTAGTAGCAGTGGATCATCACCAGGACGAAGGCGAAGATGATCACCTTGACAAAGGAGTAGATCACGTCTTCAGGTGGCAGGAATAAGTGGAAGTAGTGGTCGAAGGACCCGGTCGACTGCCCCTGCAACATCGTGTTGACACCGCGTGTGGCCAGATACGAGGCCAGGAGCCCCACCACGTAGAGCGGGATGACGGCGATGAAGCCGGCGATGATGCGCGTGGTGACCAGGTACGGGACGCTGGGGATCGCCATCACCTCGAGAGCGTCGATCTCCTCGGAGATCCGCATGGCACCGAGCTGGGCGGTGAAGCCACATCCGACCGTGGCCGACAGCGCGAGGGCGGCCACCAACGGCGCGACCTCGCGGGTGTTGACATAGGCGGACAGGAAGCCGGTGAGCACCGAGCTCCCGATCTGGTCGAGCGCGGCGTAGCCCTGCAGGCCCACCACCACACCGGTGAAACCGCTCATCATGACGATGACGCCGATGGTCCCGCCAAGGACGGCGAGCACGCCCACGCCGAAGGTCACCTCGGCGATGAGCCGGAGCACCTCGTGGCGGTAGTGGATGACGGTCTGCGGGATCCAGCCCACGGCCCGCAGGTGGAAGGCGAGCTGGTCCCCCATCTTGTCGATGGCGTCGACCGGCTGGCGGACCATCGCTCGGAATTTGGCCCGTCGCACCCCGATGTCAGTACGGATTGCCATGTCACGACCCCTTCGGCGGGACGATCTGGAGGTACATCGCCGTGAGGATGAGATTGGCGAAGAACAGGAGGAGGAAGGTCACCACGACGCCCAGGTTGACCGCGTCGCCGACCCCCTTCGGACCGCCCTTGGGGTTCATGCCGCAGTACGCGGCCACGACGCCGGCGATGAGCCCGAAGACCAACGCCTTGATCGACGCCATGACGAAGTCCGCCAGCTGGGCGAGCGCGCCGAAGGACATGAGGTAGGCGCCGGGGGTGCCCCCCTGGAGCATGATGTTGAACACGTAGCCGCCGGCGATGCCGACGATCGACACGAGCCCGTTGAGCAGCACCGCCACGAGCATCATGCCGAGCACCCGCGGGACGACGAGCCGCTGCACCGGGTCGATGCCCAGCACCCGCATCGCGTCGAGTTCCTCACGGATGGTGCGGGCCCCCAGGTCCGCCGCGACCGCGGAGCCCGCGGCGCCGGCGATGAGCAAGGAGGTCACCAACGGCGCGCCCTGCTGGACCACGGCGAGCACACCGGTCGCACCGGTGTAGGCCTCGGCGCCGAGCTGCTGGACGAGCGAGCCCGTCTGCATGGCCACCACGGCGCCGAAGGGGATCGCCACGAACGCGGACGGCAGGATCGTGACGGAGGCGATGAACCAGGTCTGGTCGATGAACTCCCGGAACTGGAAGGGCCGCTTGAACAGCCCCCTGATCACCTCGACGAACAGGCGGAACACACTACCCGCCGCGCCGACCGCGGTCCGGGCGCCTCCGCCGACGTCCGCAGCCGACAGGCCCGACGCAGTCTGGGACTGCTGGGCGCTACCCTCCGCCATCAATCTCTCCCCCCGGGCTCGTCCGCTGACGAGTCAGCCTTCGTCTGAACCGTAGTGCTCGTCGAGACCGGAGTCCCCGGCCCCCTCCGGCGCCGCGTGCGCGCCAGCCGGCGCCGCGTGCGCGCCGGCCGGCGCGGTCGCCACCGCACCGTTGCCGTGCCCGCGGGCCGACCACTCCTCGCGGATGGCCTTCTGTGCGCTCGCGGGCAGGGTGTCGAGCATCTCGGCCACGCGCTTCTCACGGCGGAGCTCGCCCTGACGGACCGGCGAGCCCGGCGTGGGCTGCATCTGCGGGGGGACGCCCAGGAGTTCGTCGCCCCCCGGCGAGCCGTCGTTGTGCCCGGCCTCGGCCTCCGCCATCTCCGCGCGCATCTGGGCGTCGTCCTTCTCCTCGGACATGCCGATGGGGCCGAGCTTGGAGCCGCGCAGGAACTGACGCACCGACGGTTCCTCACTGGTGAGCAGCATCTCGCGCGGGCCGAACATCACCAGGTTCTTGCGGTAGAGCATGCCCAGGTTGTCCGGGACGGTCCGGGCGAGGTTGATGTTGTGCGTGACGATGAGGATGGTGGCGTCGATCTGGGCGTTGATGTCGATGAGCGACTGGGCGAGGTAGGTGGTGCGGACCGGGTCGAGACCCGAGTCTGGCTCGTCGACCAGGATGATCTCCGGGTCCAGCACGAGGGCCCGGGCCAGGCCGGCGCGCTTGCGCATACCACCGGAGATCTCGCCGGGCAGCTTGCCCTCTGCACCCGTCAGGCCGGTCAGCTCCAGCTTCTCCATGACGATGTCCCGGACCTCGGACTCGGACTTGCGCGTGTGCTCGCGCAGGGGGAACGCCACGTTGTCGTACAGGTCCATCGAGCCGAAGAGCGCGCCGTCCTGGAACAGGACGCCGAACAGCTTGCGGATCTCGTACAGCTCCTTGGCCGTGCACTGGAGGATGTCCGTGCCGTCGATGATGATCTTGCCCTGCTCCGGACGGAGCAGTCCGATCAGGGACTTCAGGAAGACCGACTTGCCGGTACCCGACGGCCCCAGAAGGGCGCTCACCTCGCCATCAGGAAGGGTGAACGTGACGTCCTCCCAGATCTTCTGTGAGCCGAAGGACTTGGTCAGCCCCTCGACGGAAACCTCGACACCCACGTCAGCACTCCTCACTGCAACCATCATCTGTGGCCACGGTCACTGTAAACTACCGCTCGGTAACCATGTTCCGTTACATGCCGATAAGTGCTCATTTCGACACAACTGGGGCGGCCCCGCTCAGTGCGGGACCGCCCCAGTGGTGCTGCGGAGCATCGGCTCTCGTCAGTCAGCTCACTTGAGCGAGACGGACGCGCCGGCCTCCTCGAGCTTGGTCTTGGCGGCCTCGGCGGCCTCCTTGTCGAGGTTCTCCACGATCGCCTTGGGGGCGGACTCGACGAGGTCCTTGGCCTCCTTGAGGCCCAGGCCCGACACGAGCTCGCGGACGACCTTGATCACGCCGATCTTCTTGTCGCCGGCCGACTCGAGGACGACGTCGAACTCGTCCTGCTCGGCGGCTTCCTCGCCGCCGGCAGCCGGGGCGCCGGGGGCGGCGGCGGCCGCGACCGGAGCGGCGGCGGTGACCTCGAAGGTGTCCTCGAACAGCTTCACGAACTCGGAGAGCTCGAGAAGGGTCATCTCCTTGAAGGCATCAAGGAGCTCGTCGTTGCTGAGCTTCGCCATGGCAAAGTCCTTTCTGTCTGTCCCGGCGCCGCGGCGCGACCCGGAAGCATGTGGGGTGTGCTAGTTCTTCGTGTCCTGGTACGCCGCGAACAGGCGCGCCAGCTGCGAGGCGGGCGCGTTGAACAGGCCGGCGGCCTTGGTCTGGTTGCCCTTGAGGGCGCCAGCCATCTTCGAGAGCAGGACGTCACGGGACTCGAGATCGGCGATCTTGTCGAACTCGGCGGCGGACAGCGATTCGCCGTCCATGATGCCGCCCTTGACGACGAGCGCCTTGTTGTCCTTGGCGAAGGTCTTGAGCGCCTTGGCGGCGTCGACGACCTCACCGGTGACGAACGCGATGGCGGTGGGACCGTTCAGGAGGTCGTCGAGACCCTCGACGCCGGCTTCCTGCGCCGCACGCTTGACCAGGGTGTTCTTTGCCACGGTGTACGTGGCGGAGTCACCCAGGGCGTTGCGGAGCTCGGAGACCTGCGGAACGGAGAGGCCACGGTATTCGGTGACCACGGCGCTCGTGGAGTTCTGGAAATTGCTCTTGATCTCCTCGACCGCCTGGACCTTTGCGGGCTTTGCCATGATTCGCCTCCTTTCTGCTGTTTCCTGCCGGAAATGCACAAACGCCCCGAGCGCAGGCGGCACGGGGCGTGGAGGCGGCGCGGTGCCGCGGTGTCCGACGCTGACCGGTGTTCTCCTGCGCGGGCCGTCCGGGCGCTCCCGGATCCTTCGACCACTCCCGGCGGGAGCGGCGACCTGCGGTCTTCGGTGAAACTTGATCAGGTGCCCGGCGGGCGACGTCGTCGACGCCGTCGGGCATTCAAACTTCTCCATCATGGTATCGGGACACGCGCCGACGAACCAAATCCGGGCCGGCCACCACGCCGATGGCGGGTGTGCCGGGTTTCTGACACTGTTGAGCCGTGTTCCCCGCCTCTCGTGTCGCCGTCGTCTACAACCCCGTCAAGCCGGGGACCGACGCAATCCGCCGCCACGCCGTGGACCGGGCACACCGGCACGGCTGGACGGACCCCGTCTTCATCGAGACGACCATCGACGACCCGGGAGCGGGTCAGGCCGCAGAGGCGGCGGCGAGCGGCGTCGGCCTGGTGATCGCGTGCGGCGGCGACGGCACCGTCCGGTCGGTGGCCCGCGGACTGATCGGCACCGGGGTGCCCATGGGTGTGGTCCCCACCGGGACCGGCAACCTCCTCGCCCGCAACCTCGACATCCCGCTGGACGACGTCGACGCGGCGTTCGCCACCGCGATGGCCGGACGCAGCCGCCTGATCGACCTCGGCGAGGTGCTGTTCACCGACGCGGACGGGGCGGAGCACGAGGACGTCTTCCTCGTGATGCTCGGCACCGGCATGGACGCCGAACTCGTGGCGGGCGCGGACGACGCCCTCAAGGCGAAGGTCGGGTGGATCGCGTACGTGGGCTCGTTCACCCGTGCCGTGCTCCGTGGGCACCGCATCAAGACCTTGTTCACCGTGGGCAGCGGGCCCAAGACCTACTCGCGCACCCGCACCCTGCTCGTGGCTAACTGCGGACGGCTCCAGGCCGGGATGGTCCTGGTGCCCGATGCGGTGATCGACGACGGCAAGCTGGATGTCCTCACGCTGGGCGTCAAGGGGCCGGTCGCATGGATCCGCGCGGCGGGCGCGCTCACCGCGCACACCGTCCTCCACCGCGTCCCCGCGCTGCGGAAGCTGGTCGCCGGCCTGGGTCGCGCGCGACGGATGAGCGAGCCCATGGAGTTCAGCCAGGGCGCACGGATGGCGGCCACGGTGCTCGACGGTCCGGCCGCCTTCCAGATCGACGGCGAGGACGCCGGGACCGTCACCGCGTTCGAGGCGAGCATCAAGCACCGCGCCCTGACCGTGCGCGTGGGCCTGTAGAAGCCCGGGGCGGCTGGCCGGGGCCGCGAGCACCGAGCAGAGGGGCCCCGCGCCGACGACTGCCGGTGCGGGGCCCCTCGGGGTGGCGGGTCAGCTCACCTACGCGTCGGAGTCCGACTCGAGGAGCTTGGAGATCGCCGTGGGATCGACCGGGATGCCCGGGCCGGTCGTGGTGGAGATGGTGACCTTCTGGAGGTAGCGGCCCTTGGAGGCGGACGGCTTGAGACGCTGGATCTCGTCCATCGCGGCCGCGTAGTTCTCCGTGAGCTGCTCGGGCGTGAAGGACGCCTTGCCCACCATGAAGTGCAGGTTGTTGGCCTTGTCGGTGCGGAAGGTGACCTTGCCGCCCTTGATGTCGGCCACTGCCTTGGTCACGTCCATGGTGACGGTGCCCGTCTTGGGGTTGGGCATGAGACCGCGGGGGCCCAGCACGCGGGCCACACGGCCGACCTTGGCCATCTGGTCCGGGGTGGCGATCGCGGCGTCGAAGTCTACCCAGCCGCCCTGGATCCGCTCGATGAGCTCATCGGTGCCCACGACGTCGGCGCCGGCGGCCTCGGCCTCGGTGGCCTTCTCGCCCGCGGCGAAGACGATGACGCGGGCGGTCTTACCGGTACCGTTCGGAAGATTCACGGTGCCACGGACCATCTGGTCCGCCTTGCGGGAGTCGACGCCAAGTCGCATGGCGACCTCGACGGTGGCATCCATCTTCGTCGAGGAGGTGTCCTTGGCCACGGCCATGGCCTCCAGAGGCGAGTACAGCTTGGTGCGGTCGACCTTCTCAGCGGCGGCCTTGAAAGCCTTGCTGTTCCTGCTCATGTCCTGTCCATTCCTGCCGCATTCGTCGCGGCGGTCGGGTGTGGTGCGGGCCTGAGCCGCCCTTCCACGAGTGTTCGGGGGTGTTCAGCCGTCGATCGAGATGCCCATCGAGCGAGCGGTGCCCGCGATGATCTTGGCGGCCTGATCGATGTCCTTGGCGTTGAGGTCTTCCATCTTGGTCTGGGCGATCTCCTTGACCTGGTCCATGGAGACCTTGCCGACCTTGGCGGAGTGCGGCGTGCCGGAGCCACTCTGCTGGCCGGCGGCCTTGAGCAGCAGCTTGGCGGCCGGCGGCGTCTTGAGCTTGAAGTCGAACGACCGGTCCTCGTAGACCGTGATCTCGACCGGCACGACGTTTCCGCGCTGGTTTTCGGTTTCGGCGTTGTAGGCCTTGCAGAACTCCATGATGTTCACACCATGGGCGCCCAGCGCCGGACCGACCGGCGGGGCCGGGTTGGCGGCCCCGGCCTGGATCTGGAGCTTGATGAGCCCTGCGACCTTCTTCTTCTTCGGAGGCATCGTCTTCCTGATTCTTCGA
>DWWP01000005.1 GCA_019119635.1 Candidatus Dietzia intestinipullorum | reverse complement strand
CACCGCGCTGCTGCGGAGGTTCCAGGCGATCGCCGCTACGGATGCCGGGATGTCGACGGTGGAGTACGCCGTCGGCACCATCGCCGCGGCCGCGTTCGGCGCCGTGCTCTACACAGTCGTCAGCGGCGACTCGATCCCCGACGCGCTCGGCGGGATCATCGAGCAGGCCCTCAACACCTCGGTGTGATGGTGCCGCGGCGGCCCCGGGAGGCGACCACCCCGGCGGGGGACGAGGGCTCGGTGACGGTGGAGGCGGCCCTGGGGATCGCCTCGCTCGTCGTGGTCCTGGCGGTGGCCGCCGCCGGGGCCGGCGCGGCGCTCACCCAGATCCGGCTCGTCGACGCCGCCAGGGAAGGGGCGAGGATCGCGGCGATCTCCGGGGCGGAGCCGGGCGAGGCGGTCGCGCGGACTGCCGCCCCGGCGGCGACGGTGACGGTGGACGTCTCCGGGCGGTGGGCGACGGCCGAGGTCAGCGCCCCGGCGCGCGGTCTGCCGGGGGTCGACCTCTCGGCACGGGCCGTGGCGCGGACAGAGCCGGGGGCCGCGGGGTGACGGGTCCGCCGCGACCGGGTGGGGGCCACGCCCACGTACATCGCCCCGGCCTCGGGCGGGCGCGGGTCGACGACGAGGGCTCCGTCTCCGTGACGACGGCGTTCGCCGCGGCCGCGGTCCTCGCGATCGCCGTGGCGGTACTACTCGTGGCCCGGGCCGCCGTGGCCGCGCACGCCGCGCAGTCCGCCGCCGACCTGTCGGCACTGGCCGGTGCGCACGCGCTGCGGCAGGGCACGGACGCCTGCGCGACCGCCGGGCAGGTGGCGTCGGAGAACCTCGCCGTCGTCGTCGGGTGCACGGTGGACGGCCACGACGTGGTGATCAGCGCCGAGGTGCCGGTCGAGCTCGGGGTGTTCGGCGCCAGGGCGGCGACGGCTGCGGCCCGTGCCGGCCCGATCTGACGCCGCGGTCGCCCGGCGCTGTCAGTCGGCCTGGTCGACGCGCTCGGGGTGCTTGCCGGCCTCGCGGGACCAGCGGTCGGCACGCGAGTCGGTGAACGCGACCCGCACGACGTGGGGCGCCGCATCGGACCGGTCGAGATCGACCGCGTGCTCGCCGGGAGGGACCACCACCAGGTGGGTCGAGGCGGTGTCCTCGCCGCCACCGCCCGGGGCGATCGTGCCCAGCGCGATGTCGACGTCGTGGATCGGGTGCCCGGACCGGTTGGCCACCACCACCTGCGACCCGGACACCCACGCCGAGACCTTGTCCGCGTGCTCCCGCCGGGCCGCCAGACGGTCTCGGAACTCGCGCGCCAGGCGGTGACGGCGCTCCTGGTGGATCTGGTAATACGCCACCGCGAACGCGGCCACCGTGCCGATCGAGCCGATCCACGTGGCCAAGTCGCCGTAATCCTGAGGCATTGCATCACCCTTCGAACAGTCCGCCGGGCATCCCTGACCTGCGCGTCATGCTAGCCGCACACAGCGGGCCGGGGGGTCAGGTGGCGGCGAGCTGTCCCACGACCTCGGTGAGCAGCGTGACCGCGCCCGCTTTGGAGAGCGGGTCGTTACCGTTGCCGCATTTGGGGGACTGGATGCACGAGGGGCAGCCGGTCTCGCACTCGCAGGACCGGATCGCCTCCAGGGTCGCGCGCAGCCACGGCACGGCCCTCCGGAAGCCCCGCTCGGCGAACCCGGCGCCGCCCGCGTAGCCGTCGTAGACGAACACGGTGGGCAGGCCGGTGTCGGGGTGCAGGGCGGTGGACACGCCACCGATGTCCCAGCGGTCGCAGGTGGCCACGAGCGGCAGCAGGCCGATCGCGGCGTGCTCGGCGGCGTGGAGCGCCCCGGGCCAGTCCGCCTCCTCCATCCCGGCCACCCTCAACAGCTGTGGCGTGAGCGTGTACACGACCGCGCGGGTGGCGAGCGTCGTCGGCGGCAGGTCCAGCGGCGGGACGTCGAGGATCTCGCCCCCGCGCAGGCGTCGCTGGTACCCGGTCACGCGGGTGGTCACCTCGACCTCCGCCCACGACAGGGTGACGGGGCCGGCCTCCACGGTCTCGAGGGTCTCCACCAGGTCGATCGAGACCTGCTCGCGCGCGGAGGTGGTCCACTCGGGTGACTCCGGGTGGCACAGTGCGAGCCCGTCCTCGAGGTCCAGCTCGTCCACCACGAACGACTCACCCTGGTGCAGGTACAGCGCGCCCGGGTGGACCTGCGACCGCGCGCGGATCGCATCGATGGTGCCGAGCATCCGACCGTCGCTGGAGTCCACGATCACCACCTCGGCGCCGCCAGTGCCGCGGATGTCGACCTCGGCGTGCGGGGTGTGGTCGTCGGCGGCGGGGTACCAGCCGGACGGGCGCCGCCGGACCAGGCCGTCCGCCGCCAGGGCCCCGAGGACGGCGGTGGCGCCCCAGGCGTCGCCCTCGGCATGCGTCATCGGACGCTCGGAGACCGCGCAGCGCAGTTGGCCGGCGAGCAGGACGGGATTGCGCGGGTCGGTGACGGTGGCCTCCACGGGGCGCCCGAGCAGTGCCTCCGGGTGGTGGACGAGGTAGGTGTCGAGGGGGTCGTCCCGCGCCACCAGGACCACGAGCGCGCCCTGGCCCCGCCGGCCCGCGCGGCCGGCCTGCTGCCAGAACGAGGCGATGGTCCCCGGGAAGCCGGCGCTGACCACGGCGTCGAGGCCGGAGATGTCCACGCCCAACTCGAGCGCGGACGTGGACGCCACGCCCACCAGCTCGCCCTCGGCCAGGCCGCGCTCGAGGCGCCGGCGGTCGTCGGCCAGGTAGCCGGAGCGGTAGGCGGCGATCTGTCCGGCCAGCTCGCGGCCCCGCGCCCCGTGACCGGAGGAGAGCTGCTCCCGGGCCCGCAGGGCGGCGGACTCGGCCCCCGCCCGCGAGCGCACGAACGTCAACGTCCGGGCGCCCTCGACCACCAACGACGCCATGAGCCCCGAGGCCTCGACCGGCGCGGGCCTGCGCACCGGCGCCTCGTTCTCCCCGGTCACCCCGTCCATCAGCGGCGGCTCCCACAGCGCCACGGTGCGCCCGCCCTGCGGCGAGGCGTCGTCGGTGACCTCCACGCAGGGCCGACCCACGAGCGTCGTGGCGGCGGACCCGGCGTCGGAGGTGGTGGCGGAGGCCAGGACGTAGGTGGGCGAGCCGCCCAGCGCCCGCGCCAGGCGGTCGAGCCGCCGGAGGACGAGCGCGACGTTGGAGCCGAACACCCCGCGGTAGGAGTGGCACTCGTCGACGACGACGAAGCACAGTCCCCGCAGGAGGCGGGTCCACTGGCGGGACCGGCCGAGCAGGGACAGGTGGAGCATGTCCGGGTTCGTCACGATCCACCGCGAGTTCTCGCGGATCCACCGGCGGGCGTCGGACGGGGTGTCGCCGTCGTAGGAGGCGGGGGCCACGTGGGACAGTTCCGGGACCGCGTCGGTCAGGGAGACCACGGAGGCCAGCTGGTCCTGCCCCAGCGCCTTTGTCGGGGCCAGGTAGAGCACGCAGGCGTTGCGGTCGGAGGCGAGCGCACTCAGGGCGGGCAGCTGGTAGCCGAGCGATTTCCCGGAGGCGGTGCCGGTGGCCACCACGACGTCCCGGCCGGCGTGCGCGTGCTCGGCGGTGGCGGCCTGGTGCTCCCAGGGGCGCTCGAGGCCGCGCTCACGCAGGACGTCCACCAGGCGCGGGTGCGCCCACTCGGGCCACTCGGCGAACCGCGCCGCACGGGCGGGCAGGTCCGCGGCGTGCGTCAGGGGCGAGCGGTCCTGCGGGAGGGGGCCGAGCAGGTGCTCCAGGAGCTCGCGTCCGTACGTCGTCACGCCTCGACCGTAGTGCGGTCAGCGGGGGCGTTCGGTCCCAGGTTGAGACGACCTCGGGAGATCGGTTCTCTCGGCGCCCGTCTCGTGGTCTACTGGATCCGGTCGACGCGCCCCGTGGTCCGGATCCCGGAAGGCGGACGGGTACGACCCGACACGCGTGGCCATCCCGCGTGACGCACCAGTGCAGTACGGAAAAGGACACACGACAAACATGGCACAGGGCACCGTCAAGTGGTTCAACGCGGAGAAGGGCTACGGGTTCATCGCGCCCGAGGACGGCTCCGCTGACGTCTTTGTCCACTACTCCTCCATCGAGGGCAGTGGATTCAAGACCCTCGAGGAGAACCAGCAGGTCGAGTTCGAGATCGGCGAGGGACAGAAGGGCCCGCAGGCGCAGGCGGTCCGCTCGCTCTGACCTCGACCGGACCGGACCCGGCGGGACCCCCACCCTCTGTGGTGGGGGTCCCGCCGTCTGTCGTGGGCGGCCGTAGGCTCGGCACCGTGTCGCAGCTGTCGTTCTTCGCAGCGGACGCCCACGTCCCCGAGCCTGCGGACCTCGAGGGGGTGCTGGCGGCCCGCGGTCAGTCCACGCTCCGGGGCGGGACAGGTCAGGTCTCCGTCGTCGTCGACGCCCCCTGGCGGGCCGAGGTGCTGACGGCGATCCTCGGCGCGGCCGGCCTGGACCCGGCGCGGTCGGCGGCGGGCCCGGACGGTCGCTGCACCGTCTCCACCGCCGCCACCACCTCGCTGGCCCCGGTCGTGCGCCGGTGGCGGCGCGGCGCCGTCTCCGCCGTGCCGGCGGACTGGACCCCCACCGCGGGGGCCCTGCGGACGTGGGTCGTCACCGCCGGGCGGATCGTCGACGGCGGCGCGGTGGTCCTGGGCGTCGACGCCGGTGCGGAGCAGCACGCCCCCCGCCGGGCCGCGCTCGCCGAGGCCCTGGCGAGGGCCGGGATCCGGAGCACGTACGTGGGCCCGCGCGGCGGCGGCCCCGCCCTGAAGCTGGGGACCGCCCGCGCCCGCCGCAGGCTGGCAGAGAACATCGGTGCGGCGCCGGACGGGGCCCCCGAGGGGGCGTGGCCGGGCTGAGTCGGGGCGCGGCCACGCTGGGTCGGTGGCGAGGCCGGGCCGGATCGGGCCGGAGGCCCCGCGGCCGGTCCGTGGGTAAGGTCCGTCTCATGTGCATGCTCGTCGTCGCGCGCAGAACCCACCCCCGCTACCCGCTCATCGTGGTGGCCAACCGTGACGAGGCGCTCGAGCGTCCCACCGAGCCGCTGCACAAGTGGTCGTCCGAACGGGACGGGGTCGACGGGATCGTCGCCGGACGGGACGTGACCGCCGGCGGGACCTGGCTCTCCCTCGCCGCCGGGGGGCGGTTCGCCGCCGTGACCAACGTCCGCGAGCCCGGCACGGAACCGTCCCCGATCTCGCGCGGCAGGCTCCCCGTCGAGGCGCTCGCCGGGCCGGTCCCGGCCACCGGGTACGTCCGGCACATCGCGCCGGGACTCGACCAGTACGCCGGCGTGAACCTGCTGGCCGGGGACCCCGATGAGCTGTGGTGGGCGTCCAACCGGTCCGAGCGCGACCCCGTCGCCCTGGACGAGCGGGTCCACGGGCTGTCCAATGCGCAGCTAGACACCCCGTGGCCCAAGGTCACCGGCGCCGTCCGGGACGTGCAGCAGCTCGTGGACGCCGACCGGATCTCCGGACCCGACTGGGCCGGCCCGCTCCTCGACCTGCTGGCCGACCGGCGGAAGGCCCCCCTGCACCGCCTGCCGCGCACGGGCGTGCCCCTGCGGCGGGAGTGGCAGCTCTCCTCGAGGTTCGTCCGGGTGGGCCGCTGGTACGGGACCCGGTCCACGACTGCCGTCCGGATCGACGAGCACGGCACCGCCGACGTGGTCGAACGCACCTGGGATGCCCGCGCACGCATCGCGGGGGCGGTCACCGCCCGGGTGTGAGCCGGCGGCCGCCCCCGCGGCGCGTGTCCGGGGTCTGTCAGGCGGTGGTGCCGACGGTCCAGGTGTTGTTGCCGTTGATGAGGGCCTGCAGGTCGGTGGGGGAGTGTTCCTTGGCGGTGGCGACCTGGGCGCGGGCCTGGTCGTCGTAGGTCTCGCGGTGGACCTGGCGGATGATGCCGGTGACGGTGTATTGCAGGTCCTGGCTGGACAGGCTGGCCAGGGCCTGGGCGTAGGCGGGGTCCGGTGAGTGGGCGTCGTGGACGATGATGTCGGACTCGTCGACGTCGGCGGTGGCGGCGACGGTCAGGGAGAAGCCGTTGCGCACGACGCAGTGCTGGCCCTCGTCGCCGAAGATGATCTTCTCGCCGTGGCGGACCGCGATGAGGTGGTCGCCGGCGTTCTCCTTGCGCAGCAGGTCGAAGGAGCCGTCGTTGAAGATGGGGCAGTCCTGGAGGATCTCGATGAAGCTGGTGCCGCGGTGGCGGGCGGCGGCGTCGAGGACCTCGGTCAGTCCCTTGCGGTCGGAGTCCAGGGCGCGGGCGACGAAGGTGCCCTCGGCGCCCAGGGCCAGCGACAGGGTGTTGAACGGGTGGTCGAGCGAGCCCATGGGGCTGGACTTGGTGACCTTGCCCGGTTCGGAGGTGGGCGAGTACTGGCCCTTGGTCAGGCCGTAGATGCGGTTGTTGAACAGCAGGATGTTCATGTTGACGTTGCGGCGCAGGGTGTGGATGAGGTGGTTGCCGCCGATGGACATGGCGTCGCCGTCGCCGGTGACCACCCACACCGACAGGTCCTCGCGGGTGGTGGCCAGGCCGGTGGCGATGGAGGGGGCGCGTCCGTGGATGGAGTGCATCCCGTAGGTCTCGAGGTAGTACGGGAAGCGGCTCGAGCAGCCGATGCCGGAGACGAAGGCGATGTTCTCGCGCTTGAGTCCGAGCTTGGGCAGCAGGGCGCGGATGGTGGCCAGGATGACGTAGTCACCGCAGCCGGGGCACCAGCGCACCTCCTGGTCGGAGGTGTAGTCCTTGGGCTTCTGCGGGTCGTCGGTGTGCGGGACGTGGGTCAGTGCGTCCAGGGGCAGCTGGCTGCCGACGAGGCCGGTCTCTGTGGTGGACATGGAAATCTTCTCCTCGCTCGCCCTCAGTGCTTCCGGGCGACACCGGTCGCGGTGCCGGTGGCGGTGTGGCCGATACGGCGGTCGGGGGCCGCGGGCTCGCCGGTGGTGGTGACGACGCCCTCGAGCGCCAAGCGGTATTTGTCGTGCTCGGTGTGGGTGAGGCGCCCGGCGAACTCCGCCTCGATCGCGGTCTGCAGCTCCTCGGCGGAGAACGCCATGCCCTGCACCTTGGTGATGGGCTGGATCTCGGCGGAGAACCGGGCCTTGAGCAGCATCGCGAGCTGGCCGAGGTTCATCTCCGGCACCAGCACGCGCCGGTACCGCGACAATATCTCGCCGAGGTTGGGCGGCATGGGGTTGAGGTGCCGCAGGTGCGCGCGGGCCACCCGGTGGCCGCTCGCGCGGGCCCGCCGGACGGCCTCACCGATCGGCCCGTAGGACGAGCCCCAGCCGATCACCAGCACCTCGGCCTCGTCGGAGGGGTCGTCGACCTCGAGTTCGGGGACATCGACCAGCGCGATGCGCAGGGCCCGGGTGCGGGTCATCAGGTCGTGGTTGTCGGGGGTGTAGGAGATGTTGCCGGTGCCGTTGGCCTTCTCCAGCCCGCCGATGCGGTGCTCGAGGCCGGCCTGGCCCGGCACCGCCCAGGCGCGGGCCAGGGTCTCGGGGTCTCGGGCGTACGGCAGGTAGTCGTCGTCGTCCTCGGAGGTCGGCGACGGGGTGAGGCCCTTGTCGATCGCCGGCAGGTCGGCCACGTCGGGTAGTAGCCACGGCTCGGAGCCGTTGGCGATCGCGCCGTCGGACAGGACCACCACCGGGGTGCGGTAGGTCACCGCGATGCGGGCCGCCTCCCGTGCGGTCTCGAAGCAATCCGCCGGGGACTGCGGGGCGACCACCGCCACCGGCGACTCGCCGTTGCGGCCGAACAGGGCCTGCAGCAGGTCCGCCTGCTCGGTCTTGGTCGGCAGGCCCGTCGACGGGCCACCGCGCTGGACGTCGATCACCACGAGTGGGAGCTCGGTCATCACGCCCAGCCCGATCGCCTCGGACTTGAGCGCCAGGCCCGGGCCCGAGGTGGAGGTCACGCCCAGTGCGCCGCCGTAGGAGGCGCCGATCGCCGCGGTGATGCCGGCGATCTCGTCCTCGGCCTGGAAGGTGGTCACGTCGAACTGCTTGAGCTTGCTCAGCTCGTGCAGGATGTCCGAGGCCGGGGTGATCGGGTAGGTGCCCAGGAACACCGGCATCTCGGCCGACGCCCCGGCGGTGACCAGCCCGTAGGCCAGCGCCGTGTTGCCGGTGACCTGCCGGTAGCGGCCCTCGGGCAGCTGCGCCGGCTGGATCTCGTACTCGGACGCGAAGGCCTCGGTCGTCTCGCCGTAGTTCCACCCCATCCGCAGGGCCAGGACGTTGGCCTCCAGGATGGTGGGCTTGCTGCTGAACTTGCCCCTCAGGAACTCCTCGACCGAGTCGACCGTGCGGCCGTACATCCACATCAGCAACCCGAGCGCGAACATGTTCTTGCAACGCGCGGCGTCCTTCTTGCCGATGTCCACGCTCTCCACGGCCCCGATGGTCAGCGTGCTCATCGCGACCTCGTGCACCTGGAACGCCTCGTACGCCGGCGAGCCCAGCGGATTGGACTCGTAGCCGACCTTGGACAGGTTGCGCTTGGTGAACTCATCGGAGTTGACGATCAGGATGCCCCCCGAGGGCAGGTCCTCGATGTTGGCCTTCAGGGCCGCCGGGTTCATCGCCACCAGCACGTCCGGCCGGTCGCCGGCGGTGAGGATGTCGTAGTCCGCGATCTGGATCTGGAAACTCGACACCCCGTGGATGGTGCCCTGGGGCGCCCGGATCTCCGCCGGAAAGTTGGGCTGGGTCGCCAGGTCGTTGCCGAAGGCCGCGGCCTCCGAGGTGAACTGATCACCGGCCAGCTGCATCCCGTCACCCGAGTCACCCGCGATGCGGATCACCACTTTGTCCAGCTTGGTCTTGGACGCATTGCCCACCGCTGCTGACCTCCGGTTCATCGTTGTGGTCGGGCGTGTCGACCGCCCTCTCCGGCCTCGACCGTACGCCGGTACGGCGTTGCCCATCGCCACGGTCGGGGGTGGGAATAAATGTAACACGTTCCACTTATCCGCCGTGGTGTTCGTCCGCCACCATAGACCGATCTGTCTGCTGCTGCCAATGTGACGGGTCCCGGCGAGGGCGGAGGAGCCGCCGTCCGCGCCGCGCCTGGTATGAATTCCTGTAGGAAGGTCTCGACGTCGTCGCGGAGGACGGTGCGGGACGGCAGGTCGGTGGCGCCGGGCCGCGGACGGATCAGCGCAGGTTGGGAGCACCTAGAGTGGCGAGCAAGAAGACAGCATCGGGCGGTACACGGAGCCTGGTGATCGTCGAGTCCGCCACCAAGGCCCGCAAGATCCAGCCGTACCTCGGCTCGGACTACGTCGTGGAGGCGTCGGTCGGGCACATCCGCGACCTGCCCAAGGGCGCCGCGGACATCCCCGCCAAGTACAAGAAGGAGCGGTGGGCGCGGCTCGGGGTCAACCCCGACGACGACTTCCAGCCGATCTACGTGGTGAGCGCGGACAAGAAGAAGAAGGTCTCCGAGCTCAAGAAGGAACTGGCCGGCGTGGACCAGCTCTTGTTGGCCACAGACCCCGACCGCGAGGGTGAGGCCATCGCGTGGCACCTGCTCGAGGTGCTCAAGCCCAAGGTCCCGGTCAAGCGGATGGTCTTCCACGAGATCACCAAGCCCGCGATCCTCGCCGCCGCGGAGAACACCCGCGAGCTGGACACCGACCTGGTGGACGCCCAGGAGACCCGACGCATCCTCGACCGCCTGTACGGCTACGAGGTCTCCCCGGTGCTGTGGAAGAAGGTCATGCCGCGGCTCTCGGCGGGCCGCGTCCAGTCGGTGGCCACCCGCGTGATCGTCGAGCGGGAGCGCGAGCGGATGGCGTTCGTCGCCGCCGACTACTGGGACATCACCGCCGTCCTGGCCACCGCGGGCGGCGGGGCCGGCGACGCGGGGGAGCCCAAGAGCTTCACGGCCCGACTGTCCGCGGTCGACGGGTCGCGGGTCGCGCAGGGCCGTGACTTCGGTCAGGACGGTCGACTCAAGTCCACCGGCGCCGCCAAGGACTCGGTGGTGCTCGACGAGACCGCGGCGCGCGCCCTGGCCGGTGCCCTGGAAGGCGCCGACTTCACCGTCGACTCGGTCGAGTCCAAGCCGTACACCCGCCGCCCCTACGCGCCGTTCATGACCTCGACCCTCCAGCAGGAGGCCGGGCGCAAGCTGCGCTACACCTCCGAGCGGACGATGCGCATCGCGCAGCGGCTGTACGAGAACGGCTACATCACCTACATGCGTACGGATTCCACCACCCTGTCGCAGGGTGGCATCGCCGCCGCCCGCGCGCAGGCCACGGAGCTGTACGGCAGCGAGTACGTCTCGCCCTCGCCGCGCCAGTACACCCGCAAGGTCAAGAACTCGCAGGAGGCCCACGAGGCCATCCGGCCCGCGGGCGAGAGCTTCGCCACCCCCGGCCAGCTGCACGGCGTGCTCGACGGCGAGGAGTACCGCCTGTACGAGCTCATCTGGCAGCGCACCGTGGCCTCGCAGATGGCCGACGCCAAGGGCACCACGGTGAGCATCCGCATCACGGGCGGCGCGGGGGAGAACGCCTCCGGATACACGCAGGCGACCTTCGCCGCCTCCGGCCGGACGATCACCTTCCCCGGCTTCCTCAAGGCCTACGTCGAGGCGGCCGAGGAGTCCGGCGACTCGTCGGACAAGCCGATGGCCGACGACGCCGAGCGCCGCCTGCCGCAGCTCACCGAGGGGCAGGCGCTGACCGGGCAGGAACTGTCCGCGGACGGGCACACCACCAGCCCGCCGTCGCGGTACACCGAGGCCAGCCTGGTCAAGATCATGGAGGAGATGGGCATCGGCCGCCCCTCCACGTACGCCAGCATCATCCGCACCATCCAGGACCGCGGGTACGTCTACTCGCGCGGCAACGCGCTGGTGCCGAGCTGGGTCGCCTTCTCCGTCGTGGGGCTGCTGGAGCAGAACTTCGGCCGGCTCGTCGACTACGACTTCACCTCGCTCATGGAGGACGAGCTCGACGCGATCGCGGAGGGCCGCGAGAACCGGGACGACTGGCTGCGTCGCTTCTACTTCGGCGCCGCCGCGGGCGAGGGCGGGGCCGAGTCCGCCTACGCGGTCGGCCTCAAGAACCTCGTCGACGTCAACCTCGAGGCGATCGACGCCCGCAGCATCAACTCGATCCGGGTGTTCGACGATTCGGAAGGTCGCCCGGTCCACGTCCGGGTCGGCCGCTACGGCCCGTACCTCGAGCGCATGGTCGTCGGCGACAGCGGCGAGGAGGAGTCCCGCCGGGCCAACCTGCCCGAGGGCATGAGCCCCGACGAGCTCACGCTCGAGGTGGCGGAGAAGCTCTTCGCCACGCCCCAGGACGGCCGCCCGCTGGGGACCGACCCCGAGACCGGGCACGAGATCGTGGTCAAGGACGGCCGCTACGGCCCGTATGTCACCGAGAAGCTCCCCGAGCCGACGGACGCCGAGAAGGCCGCATGGGCGGAGAAGGTGCTCGCGGAGGCCGCGGAGGAGAAGAAGCGGATCGACGCCGAGCGCGAGGCCGCCCTCGCCGCCGCGAAGAACGACGACGAGAAGTCGGAGGCCAAGAAGGCCGCCACCAAGGCCAAGGCCTCGGTCACGCGCAAGGCCAAGAAGGAGGCCGACAACCCCACCGGCCCCAAGCCGCGCACCGGGTCGCTGATGACGTCCATGGAACCGACCACCGTCACGCTCGACGACGCGCTCAAGCTGCTCTCGCTGCCGCGCGAGGTGGGGGTGGACCCGAACAGCGGCGACACGATCACCGCGCAGTTCGGTCGCTACGGCCCGTACCTGAAGAAGGGCACCGATTCCCGGACCTTGGAATCCGAGGAGTCGGTCTTCACCGTGACCCTCGAGCAGGCGCTGAAGATCTACTCCGAGCCCAAGCGCCGCGGCCGGCAGGCGGCGGCGCCCAAGGCGCTGCGCGAGCTGGGCGTCGACGAGGTCTCCGGCAAGACGATGCTGGTCAAGGACGGCCGGTTCGGCCCGTACGTGACCGACGGCGAGTCGAATGCCTCCCTGCGCAGGGGTGACACGGTCGAGACGCTGACCGATGCCCGCGCGGCCGAGTTGCTCTCGGAACGTCGCGCCAAGGCCCCGCCCAAGAAGAAGGCCCCCGCGCGCAAGTCGCCCGCGAAGAAGGCCGGCGCCCGGCGCTGACCCGACCCGCGGGCCGGGCGGCGCTCAGTCGGTGGCGTCCGGGACCGGCCGCAGCGGCACGGTCCCGGCCTGCCAGCGGTCCGCCAGCGTGGCCCGGAGGGGCCGCGCCAGCTGCGTCATGACCCCGCGTCCGCGCAGCTCCACGCTGCGCCCCAGGACCCACCGCGCGGTCTCGGGGGCGTCCGCGTGCCGGAGGACGGCCGCCGAGGCCAGGACGTGCCCCTGCTCGGACTTGGCGAGCGTGGTGAGCCGAGCGGCCTCGTTGACCGGGTCGCCGATCACCGTGTACTCGAAGCGCTTGGCGTGGCCGATGTGGCCGGCGATGACCGTGCCGAAGGAGACGCCGATCCCCGCCGACAGCGGGGCGAGGCCGGCGAGCCCGCTCTGGAGGGCGCGGGCCGCGCGCAGCGCCCGACCGGCCTCGTTGTCCACGTCGATCGGCGCACCGAACACCGCAAGCAGCGCGTCGCCCTGGAACTTGTTGATGTACCCGCCGTTGGAGTCGACGGCCTCCACCGCGATCCGGAAGAACTGGTTGAGCACCGCCACCACCCGCGCGGGTTCGTTGGCGGCGGCGAACTCGGTCGAGCCGGTGAGGTCGACGAACAGCACCGCCACCTCGCGCTCCTGGCCGCCCAGTTCCGTGCCCCGCTCCAGGGCGTGGAGCGCCACATCCTCGCCCACGTAGCGGCCGAAGAGGTCCTGGATGGCCTCGCGCTCCTGCAGGCCGGCGGCCATCTCGTTGAAGCCCTGGCCCAGCCGGCCGATCTCGGAGCCGTCGTAGATCGTCACGCGCGTGTCCAGGTCGCCCTGCTCGACCCGCTTGAGGCCCGACTGCATCTCGCGGACGGGGTCGGCGATCGAGTCCGACACCAGCCCCATGCCGATCGCGCCGGCGATCACCGCGACCGTGGCCAGGACGGCGAGGGCGACGAGGATGTGCTCGGCCTCGGTACCGAACAGGCCCGCCCAGTGGCCGGCCAGGATCAGCACGATCCCCGCGACCGGGATGACGGTGGTCAGACCCCAGCCCAGGAAGATCCGCCTGCGCACACCGGGGACCCGCTTGTCGTCTGGCACCCCCTGGGCCAGCGCCCGGACCGTGATGGGCCGCATGATCCGTTCGGCCTGCAGGTAGGAGATCAGGCACGTCGTGCTGCCGCCGAGGACGCTCGTCACCGCCACCACCAGGGCGAGGCGGGGCGAGTGGCCGATGTTGGCCAGGACGAAGACCACGGTGCCGGCCGCCCAGAGTCCCGCCGAGATCAGCCCCTGGTGGTAGGGGATCCGCAGGGCCCGTCGCCGGACCCCGCCGTCGAAATCGCCTCCCGAGCGGTCGGCCCGCAGGACCGGCAGGATCAGCAGGGTCGACAGGATCACGCCGCCCACGAACGCCAGGACCAGGTAGCCGATGAACAGGTACTGGTTGAGGAAGCGGAACTCGTTGAGGTCGAGGAAGCGGTCGACCGGCAGGACGAAGCGCAGGAACGCGAAGACGAAGACGGCGCCGATGATGTTGGCCTGCAGCATCGTCAGGGCGTAGACGGGCCAGGGGGTGGCCCACAACCACCGGAACAGCCTCACCCATCGCTCCATCGGGACCAGCTTAGTTCGCCCCGGTGACCCCGGGTACTGCTGTCGTGTCGGGGGCCGCGGATAAGGTGGGCGTATGCCAGGGGTGTTCGAGCGGTTGGCCGGCCAGGATGAGGCCGTGGCGCAGCTGTCCGCGGCGGCACGGGCCGCACGTGACCGCGTCGCCGGCCGGGGCTGGGAGGAGTCCGACGCCCGCATGGTGCACGCGTGGCTGTTCACCGGGCCGCCCGGGAGCGGCCGGAGCGTGGCGGCCCTGAGCTTCGCGGCCGCCCTGCAGTGCGAGCACCCGGAGATCGTGGGCTGCGGCGAGTGCCAGGCCTGCCACACGGTCCTGGCCGGCACGCACGCTGACGTCCACCTGCTCGCCCCCCAAGGGGTCAACATCCTGCTCAAGGACGTCAAGGAGACGATCCACCGCGCCGCCAGTCGGCCCGGGACCGGCCGTTGGCAGATCGTGATGGTCGAGGAGGCGGACCGGCTCACCGAGCAGTCCGGTAACGCGCTGCTCAAGGTGGTCGAGGAGCCGCCCAGCCGGACCGTGTTCCTGCTGTGTTCCCCCACCACGGACCCCATGGACATCATGGTGACGCTGCGGTCGCGGTCCCGGAACGTCGCGCTGCGGCAACCGGACGCCGCGGCCGTCGAGCGCGCGCTGCTGGCCGGCGGGGGGATCGACCCCGACCAGGCGCGGTGGGCGGCCTCGGTCTCGTCGGGGCACGTCGGCCGGGCCCGGTGGCTGGCGACCGACGAGGCCACCCGCCGGCGCAGGGACGTGGTGCTGGGCCTGCCGATGGTCATGCACAACCCGTCCCGGGCGTTCCCGCTCGCGGACCAGCTCGTCAGCTCGGCGGAGAAGGAGGCCCAGGACCGCAACTCGGAATCCGACGAGCGCGAGGTGGACGAGCTGCGCACGGCCCTGGGTGCCGGCGGCACCGGCAAGGGCACCGCATCGGCCGGCCGGGGCGCGACGGGCGCGGTCAAGGAACTCGAGAAGTCACAGAAGTCGCGGCGGACCCGCTCGACCCGCGATTCGCTGGACCTCGCCCTGGTGGACCTGGCCGGCTTCTACCGGGACGCCCTCATGGCGGGACTCGGCGCGCAGGACCCGGCGCCGGTGCACCCGGACAAGTCCGAGGAATCGGCCCGCCTCGGCGCCCACTACCCGCCGGCGTCGGTGCTGCGCGCGATCGAGGCGATCCAGGAATGCCGCGGGGCGATCGAGGTCAACGTCAAGCCCAAGTTCGCGGTCGCGGCGATGGTGGGGGCGATCCGCCAGGCACTCGGCTGATCGGCACGCGTGGCGGGCGGCGACCCCGCGTTTTCGGGAGGCCGGGTGTTCCGTATATAGTGGCCTCGCCCCACAAGGGCGCGCCGCGTTAGCTCAGTCGGTAGAGCATTTCACTCGTAATGAAAAGGTCGTCGGTTCGATTCCGACACGCGGCTCAGCATTCAGAACACCCCGCCAACAGGTTTGGTCGTCCTCACTGCGGAAATTTGCGCGAATTTCCGCAGTGAGGACGACCAGACGCGCCGGCGCGCAGGACTCGCGCGTGGCCGGGGGAGGATCGCGTTCGGCGGGGCTGCCCCGGCCGCACGGGCGCCGGTAGGCTCGGTGAGTACGTCCCGAGAAAGGCCAGCCCGTGGAATTCCTCCTCATCGCCGCTGTGATCGCGGTGGCCGTCGCGGTCGTCTCGCGCAGCCAGAGCAACGGTCGGACCCAGCTCGAATCGCGTCAGATGCACCAGATCGAGGACCACCGCGCCGAGGCCGCACGCTGGATTGAGCGCCTGGGCGGGCAGGTGCTCAACCTCGAGGGCACCGATGAGGCCTCCAAGCAGGCCATGGCCGACGCCTCCGAGCGGTACACCTCGGCCGCCACCGAACTCGAGAACGCCCGCACCGCGGTCCAGGCCCGCCTGGCCCAGGACACCGCCCTCGAGGGCCTGTACTACGTGCGTGCCGCCCGTGAGACCATGGGCATGGATCCGGGGCCGGAGCTGCCCAAGACCAGCGGCCAGGACCGGGCCGGGCAGGTGACCGAGGACCGGACCGTCGACTTCGAGGGCCGCACGCTCAGCGCCTCCGCCGAGCCCAGCGACGAGAACCGCCACTACTACCCGGGCGGCGTCGTGGCCGGACGCCCGGTCCCGGCGGGGTGGTATTCGGAGCCCTGGTGGGCCTCCGCCCTGCACACGGGCGTGTGGATGATGGGCTCGATGATGATGTTCAACATGATGTTCGCCGGCATGTCGGGCGTCGGCTACTCCGGTGAGGATTTCGCGGCCGGGGTCGGCGAGGGCGGCGCCGACGTGGGCGGCGGTGACGGCGGCGACGGCTTCTTCGACGGCGGCCTCATGGGTGGCGACGGCGGCGATGGCGGCGACGGCTTCTTCGACGGCGGCCTCATGGGTGGCGGCGACGGCGGTGGCGGTGACGGCGGCGGGGGGTTCTTCGACGGCGGCCTGTTCGGCGACGGCGGCGGACTCTTCGACTTCTGACCCGGCCCGGCGGATCAGCCGCAACCGGCCAGGACCCGCTCCATCGCCTCCCGCTCGGCGGGCGTGACCCACAGCGTGTAGCGCTCCTTCACCAGCACCTGGCGTGAGACGTAGGAGCAGCGGGCGCCCTTGTGCGGCGGGAGCCACGTCGCGGCATCGCCGTCGCCCTTCTGCTGATTGGCCCGGCCCGCCACCGCCAGCAGGTTGAGGGGGTCGTTGGCGAACTCCTGCAACTGTTCCGGCGGGAGCTGCTGCGCCCCCTTCTGCCACGCGTCCGACATCGCCACCACGTGATCGATCTGGACTTCCGACGAGGTGTCCCGGCCGCGCTCGAACTCGATCCGCTCACCGGTGTACGGCCCCTCGAGCACTCCGGTGAGCACCACGCACCCGCCCGTCCCGGGCCGATAGGTGATCTCCTCGAGGTCCCGGCCCAGAATGTCGTTGCGGGTGTCGCAGCCGTTGCGCCCGAACTCGGCCGAGACGTCGTCGGACCACGCCTGGCCGAACAGGTCGCGGTCGTACCCCGTCTTGGGCGCCCGCCCCTTGACCTCGAGCTGCGGCAGTGCGGCGCGGGCCGGGGCGATCAGCGGGTCCGGCGGCGGCGCCGGGGAAGGGGCGTCGTCCCCGGCGGGCGCCGGGACGTCAGCCGGCTCCCGGGTGTCGGCGGGTGCCGGGACCTCGGCGGGAGCCGGTTCCGGAGACGGCGGGGACCCGGTGGCAACGGTGTCGCGGTCTCCCGAACCGGCCGCCCCCGTGGCGGACTCGTCGCCCTCGGCCCACCAGCCGATCCCGGCCAGCACCACCACACCGACCACCACCGCGAGCACACCGCGACCAGAACGTGACGCCATGCGGTGAACCTTAACCAGACGGTCCGACATCCTCGGCGCACGCTCGCCTCCGGCTACCCTGAGCCGCGATGCCGTCCACTCCGCAGCCCCCCGACCCCGCGCCGGCCCGGCCGACCGCGTCCGCCGCGCCGCCGTCCCCGCCGCGCTGGTCCTCCCCGCGCGGACTCGTGGCGTTGTGCTCGCTGATCGTGGTGGCGACCGCCGCGGTGCGGACATGGGTGGCCGCGGCGGGCTGGTTCTACTGGGACGACCTGCTCCTCCACACTCGCGCGGCGCACCACGACCTGCCGGGCCCGGGCCTGCTGTTCGCCGACCACGACGGTCATCTCATGCCCGGCGGGATGGCGCTGGCCTGGATCAACTCGCACCTCGCGCCGCTCGACTTCCGCCTCCCGCTGCTGGAGATCGCCCTGCTCCAGTTGCTCGCGGGCGCGGCGCTGGCCCGGCTGTTGTGGGTGCTCCTGCGGGGCCGCCCGGTGCTGCTGGCGCCCCTGCTGCTCGCGTCGGTGGTGCCGTTGGGGCTTCCGGCGGCCACGTGGTGGGCGGCGGCGGTCAACGCGCTGCCGCTGTCGGCGGCGATGGCCTGGGCCGCCGCGTCGACGGTGCGGCTCGCCGAGACGGGGCGTCGCCGCCACGCGGTCGGGGCGGTCGCGGCGACCGTGGTCGGGCTGGTCTTCGTGGAGAAATCGGTACTCGTCCCCGTCGTCGCGGCGGCCGTTCTGTGGGGGTGGTGGTGGATCGCCCCGGTCGACGACGACGAGGCCCGCACCGGCGACCGGGAGCGCCGCCCGCCCCGGCGCGCGTTGTGGCGGCGGACCCGGTCGATGTGGGCGGCGCAGTTGGTGGTGCTCGCCGCGTGGGCGGCGGCCTTCGTGGCGTTCGTGGGCCGGATCGGCTTCGCCGAGGACACCCCGGACGTCGCCGACACCGTGGATCCGACCGTCCCCGGGCCGAGCCTGTGGGAGCTGATCGACCACACCTACCGTCTCGCCGTGGGGCCGACCCTGGCGGGCGGACCGTGGCGCTGGGGCCGCTGGCATCCGGGCCCGCCGATGGCCGACCCGCCGGTGCCGGCGATCATGGCCGGGGCACTGCTCGGCGCGGCCGTGCTGGTCTGGGCCCTGTTCACCCGGCGGCGTACCGGCGCGCTGTGGATCGGCGTCGCGCTCTACCCGCTGGTCTCGGTGCTGTTGGTGTCGGTGGCCCGCGTGGGGCCGGACACGGCCACGGAGATCGTGCAGACCCTGCGCTACCACGCGGACGCGACGGTGGTGCTCGCCGCCGCGCTGGCCCTGGCGCTCGCCGCTCCCCGGCGATCCGGGCCCGATCCGTCGACGACGGTGCCGGCCGGATCCGCCCGCGCCGGCACCGCGCGGACGCAGCGGTGGGCCCTGGCCGGGCTGGTGCTGGTGGTCGTCGTGTCGTCGTCGGTCTCCACGGTGGCCTACCGGGCGGTCTGGGCGGAACAACCCTCCCGCGACTACTTCGAACCCCTCATGGGCGCACTGGAGGAGCGGGATGCGCCGATGCTCGACACGCCGGTCCCGCTCGAGGTCCTGCTGCCGGTGACGCACCCGGACAACCTCCTGTCCCGGATCCTGCACGGCGTTCCCGGGGTGCCCGCCTTCGCGGCGTGGACCAGCGAGCCCGTGGTGGTGGACGCGGAGGGCACCCTGCATCCTGCGGACGTGGTGCCCGGGCGGACGATGACGGAGGGTGCCGAGCCCGCCTGCGGCCACCGGATCGCGCCGGACGGCACGCGCATCGCGCTCGACGGGCCGCTCCTCGGCCGCGACTGGGTCCTCAGGCTCAACCATTTCGCGGATTCGGCCGGGACCGTCGCGGTGCGACTCGACCACGGCGAGGAGGTTGAGGTGCCCGTCCCGGGCGGCCTGTCGACGGTGTACGTGCGGGTCGAGGGCTCGGGGGAGGGGGTCACCGTCACGCCGCGCGAGGGCGTGAGCGACCTGTGCGTCGGGCGTGGCAGCGTGGGTGTGCTCGTGCCGCGGTGAGGCCGGCGGGCGGGGTGGCCCATAATGGATCGGTCAGACGGGAACGAGAGGACGGAGGCGGGGCATCGACATCGCGCTGGTCATGATGACCCTCCTCGCACTGCTCGTAATCCCGGGCGTGGTCGTCGGCCTGGCAGCCAGGCTGCCGCTGCGGATGGCGGTGGCGACGTCGATCCCCGTCTCCTACGGGGTCGCCGCGATCGCCGGCTATGTCTACGGCCGGCTGGACGTGGCCTGGTCACTGGGCGGGTACGCGATCGCCACGGCCGTCACCGCGCTGGTCGTCGGCGCGGTGGGACTGCTCATCACCGGCACGCTGTGGGCGTGGCGCCGTCGATCACGCCCGCGCCGGGATGCACGCCCGCGTCGGGACGCCGCGTCGGACCGCCGACGCGAGGGACGCCGACGCGAGGGGCGGAGCGCCCGGGGCCGTCGGGCGTGGCCGAGGTGGCCGCGGGGGCGCGCCTCCACGTGGTGGATCCTCCCCGGGGCGGCCGTGCTCGTGAGCGCGTGGCTCATCGGACAGATGATCCTTACGGAGCTCACCGCCGGCTACGGCGGCACCGCGAACATCTTCCAGGGCTGGGACGCGCACTGGCACGCCGACTACATCCGCTTCATCCACGATGTCGGCCAGGCGTCCCCGGACCAGGCCGGCGACTTGCGCTACCCGGAGAACGGGGCGACCCTCTACTACCCGAGCACGTGGCACGCGATCGCCGCCCTGGTGATGGGAATCTGCGGTATCGGCGCCGTCGAGACGTTCAACCTGGTGCAGATCGGCAGCATGGCGCTGGCCTTCCCGCTCGGCGTGGCCGCGGTGGCCTGGCTGCTCACGTTCCGCAGGTTCTCCCGGCCCGCCGCCGCGACCTCGGCGGCCGTCGCCGCACTGGCGGCCCCCCTGTTCCCCGGGCTGCCGTTCGTGGAGGTCATGGTCGCGGCCACGCCCTCGGGCGTCGCGACCGGTCTCGCCGGGCTCGTGGCCGCGGTGATCGTCGCCGCGCTGGCCGACCGGCGCCTCATCCCGGCCGCCGCGCTCGGGTTCGTGGGGATCAGCGGGGTCCACCCCTCGGCCATGGTCACCGCGGGGGTGATGGTCCTGTTCTGGTGGCTGTTCGACGGGCTCCGGCGCCCGGTGCGCGCGCGGCTGCGCGACTTCCTGGTCCTGGCGGGCATCGCCGTGGCGGGCGTGGTCACCCTGCTGCCGCAGATCCTCACCGTCTCGGAGGAGGCCGACGACATCTCGGCGTTCGAGTTCCAGACCGGCGCCGACCGCGCGGGCAGCTGGGCCGACGCCGCCGCCCTGCAGGTGCGGCACGTCGAGGACTGGGGCGTGCGGTGGGCGTTGCTCGCCCTCGCCGTGCTGGGGCTGGTGGTCGTCCTGCGCCGCCGCGTGGTGTGGCCGGTGCTGCTGTGGGCCGGACTGCTGGTGGTGTGCGTCAACGCGATGAACGTCTTCGGCAACTGGACCGGCGGCGCCCTGCGCGGGATCGGCAGCATCTACTACAACGACCCGCGCCGGATCGGGGTGGTGATGGCGGTCCTCGTGGCCGCCGTCGTGGGCGTCGGTGTGGGTGTGACGGTGCAGGCGCTGGCCGCGTGGTTCGGTCGACTCGTCGACCCGATCACCGACCCGGGCGGGCGCGGCGTCACCGCGACCCGGGTCGCCGCGGCATTGATCGCGCTGGTCGCGACGGCGTCGTGGGTGATCCAGTCCTCGCCGGAGTACGCGGTGGCGGCCGGGCAGAACCAACGCTGGGGCCGGATGGTCGACGGTCACGACCTGCGCGCCTTCGAGTGGCTCTCCGAGCAGCCGCAGGCCTACTCCGGCCTCATCTACACCAACCCCGACGAGGGATCCGGCTGGATGTACGCCACCGACGGGCTGCCGTCCACGGCCCGCCACTACCTGCCGCCGGGGCAGACCGCGCCGCTGACGGACTTCCTCTTCCACACCATGGACCGGGCGGGGGTCGATCCCGAGGTCGACCGTGCGCTCGCCGAGCTCGGCGTGACCTACGTGTACGTGAGCCCGCCCAACTACTGGGGCTTCCAGCAGCCCAACGAGCACCTGCTGGAACTGGACGCGACGCCCGGCCTGGCCAAGGTGTACTCCGATTCGCAGGTGCGGATCTTCGCCGTCCGCGCGGCCTTCAGTGCGGCCGAACTCCGGCAGGTGCTGGAGTCGTCGCCGTTCCCACCCGACGGCCGGACCCCGCTGACCCGCGCGACCGGGGTGTACGGGGCGGAGTGAGCGCCCCGGAGCACCCGGGTGGCGCGCCCGGCGTAGGCGTATCCTCGCATCAGGCGCCGGCGGGGCGCGCACACCGGAAGGGGAGCATATGCGGGCGCTCGTGACGGGCGGGGCCGGGTTCATCGGCTCGACCCTGGTGGACAGGCTGCTGTCCGAGGGGCACTCGGTGACGGTGGTCGACGACCTGTCCCGGGGCCGACAGGAGAACCTGACCTCGGCGCGTGAGGCGGGGGAGCGGTTCGAGTTCCACCGGCTGGGGCTGACGGACCCGGCGATCGCGGACGTGGTCGAGCGGGCGGCCCCCGAGGTGGTGTTCCACCTGGCCGCGCAGATCGACGTCCGGAAGTCGGTGGAGGACCCGGTGCACGACGCCGAGGTCAATGTGGTGGGCACCGTGCGGCTGGCCGAGGCCGCCCGCCGCGCCGGGGTGCGGCGGATCGTGTTCACCTCGTCGGGCGGGTCGATCTACGGTCCGGTCACGGAACTGCCCGTGGCGGAGTCGCGGCCCGTCGACCCGCTGAGCCCGTACGCCGCCGGCAAGGTCTCCGGGGAGATCTACCTGGAGATGTTCTCCCGCCTGTACGGGATCGAGTGGACGGCCGTGGCGCCGGCGAACGTCTACGGGCCCAGGCAGGACCCCCACGGCGAGGCCGGCGTGGTGGCCATCTTCTCCCAGCGACTCCTCGCCGGTCAGCCCACCCGGGTCTTCGGCGACGGGGGCAACACCCGCGACTACGTGTTCGTCGACGACGTGGTGGAGGCGTTCCGCCGCGCCGCGGACGTCCCCGGCGCCGCGGGGCAACGGTTCAACGTGGGCACCGGCGTGGAGACGAGCGACCGCGAGCTGCACACCCTTGTCGCCGGGGCCGCGGGGGCGCCGGACGAGCCCGAGTACGCGCCGGCCCGACTGGGCGACGTCGCCCGCTCGGCGCTGGACGCCGCACGCGCCGCCGAGATCCTGGGCTGGTCGCCCGCGGTACCGATCCGCGAGGGCGTCTCCCGCACGGTGGACTACTTCCGCGCCTGACGACGCGGCGGGGCCGTCGACCGCCTCGTCGCCTGACGACGCGGCGCGGCCGCGGCGGTCACCGCCGCAGCGGGTCGTCGTCGTCCGGGGCGGGTCGCATGTCGGTGTCGCTCGCCTCGTCCTCGGGCCGCACGGCGTTCTGCAGCGCGATCGTCCGCGCCAGGCGCGCGTACCGCAGTTCCTGCTCGCGGAACCGCACGTACGTGGAGACGGTGACAAAGGCGAAGCCCATCACCAGCGCGTAGAGCACCAGGTCCGTGCCGCGCTGGACCCCCAGCGCGTTGGCCACCAGCGTGAGGTCGTCGGGGCGGATCACGGCGTAGACCATGAACACGACGAACAGGACGAACCCGATCTTCACGCCCGCCTTGGCGCGGGCCTTGCGGCGGTTGGCCAGGAAGAATGCCACCAGCCCGGCGCCGGCGACCAGGAGCAGTGCCTTGATCATCGCGGGAGCCTCCGCCCCACGAAACCGTCGGAGAGGATGTTGATCCCGTTGAGCAGGGACTGGCCCTTGGACATGGAGTACTCCGTGTAGAGGATGTCGACCGGCTGCTCGCCCACCCGCCAGCCGTGCGAGTCCATGAGTTCGACGAACTCGCTGGCGTGGCTCATCCCGTTCATCCGCAGGTTGAGGTCTTCGGCCACGCGCCGGTTGAACACGCGCAGCCCGTTGTGGGCGTCGGTCAGTCCCAGGCGCCGGGTGCGCGGACTGAGCAGGACCACGGTCCGCAGCACGATCCTCTTGAGCAGGGGGACCTGGTCGTTCTCGCCGCGCGGGCGCCCGAACCGCGTCCCCACGACGATGTCGAGCGGCTCGTTCCGTAGCCGGCGGACCATCGCGAGGACGTCCTTGACCTGGTGTTGGCCGTCGGCGTCGAAGGTCACGAAGTACCGTGCCCCGGGCTGTGCGCGGGCGTACTCGACGCCGGACTGGATGCCGGCGCCCTGGCCGAGGTTCACCGGATGCCGTACGAGGTGTCCGCCCGCCCGGTGGATCGACGCCGCCGAGTCGTCGACGGACCCGTCGTCCACGGCCACGATGTTGGGGAACGTCTCGCGCGCCGACGCGAGCACGTCCTCGATGACGGTGCCCTCGTTGAAGCAGGGGACGATCAGCCAGACGTCGCGATTGCGGGCCGGGGCCTCCCCGTCCGTCTCGCCCTGATCTGAATGCCGCACACTGTCACCGTTCATCGCAGGTAGATACTATGCGATCGCAAGCACAATCCGGTGATGAGAAGGACGGCGGTTCCCCGATGGCCATTGACGTGATGCTCCCTTACTACGGGGACGTCGACCACTTCAAGAAGGCCGTGGACAGTGTCCTCGCGCAGAGCTACCGGGATTTCCGCCTGGTGGTGGTCGACGACGGCTACCCGGATCCCGAGCCGGCCCGCTACATGGGTGAGCTCGCCGCCGGCGACAGCCGAGTGACGTACGAGAAGAACGAGCAGAACCTCGGCGCCAACGGCAACTACCGCAAATGCCTGGGCATGGTCACGGCTCCGATCGTGGTGGTGATGGGCGCCGACGACATCATGCTGCCCAACTACCTGCAGGTGGTGGCGGACGGGTTCGCCGCGGTCCCGGACGCGGCCGTGATGGAGGTGGGCGTCAGTGTGATCGACGAGCACGGCGCCCCCGTGCGGGGACTGTCGGATTCGGTCAAGTCGTTCACCCAGCCCAAGGGCGACGGGCGAACCGTGCTGCACGGCGAGAAGCTCATGACCTCGCTGATGCACGGCAACTGGACCTACTTCCCGTCCCTGGCGTGGAACTCGGAGTGGGTGAGGCGGATCGGCTTCCGCGAGGGCCTGGACGTGGTGCAGGACCTCGCCCTGCTGGTGGACGTGGTCACCGGCGGCGGCCACATGATCTACGACCCCACGCTGGCGTTCCTCTACCGCCGTCACCAGGCCTCCGACTCGTCGGTCCGCGCGCTCGACGGCCGTCGCTTCGACGAGGAGGCCCGCTTCTTCGCCGGCGAGGCCGACGCCTTCGGCGCCCGCGGCTGGAAAACCGCCGAGCGCGCCGCCCGGCTGCACGTGACCTCGCGGCTCAACGCGCTCTCGCTGCTGCCCACGGCGGCCAAGGCGGGCAAGCTGGCGGAGGGCGGCAAAAAGCTGCTCGGGCACACGTTCCGCAAGTTCTGACCGCATGACCCCGGACAGTCACGCCGACGAGCTGACCGCATGAGCATTCCCGCGACGTGGATTCCGCATCGACGCGACGACGGCGAGGTGGTCGGCTGGATCGACATGACGGTCGCCGAGCCGCGCCTGGTGCCGATCGACCGGCTGGGCAGGCCGCTGGAGACGGTGGACGACTGGCACGAGGCAGAGGAGGCGTTGGAGGCAGTCGGCCTGAGGTTCCTCATGGACCGCTTCGTGGTGGACGAGGGCGACGGTACCGGCGGCGGCGAGGGCGACGGTGTCGAGTCCGGGGGCGGCGGGACCGTGGTGCGGATCGCGCACGTGTACGACGACGAGATCGTGCTCTCCACCGCCCTGACCGATGCCGTCGAGGACGTGGGCCGCGAGATCGTCGTGTCGTTTCCCGCGCCGGACTCGCTCCGGCCCCTCGAGTAGCCGCCGCCCGCCCGCAGGTCGGCGGCGTACGCTGCCTCTGTGCCCGCAGGCCGGCGGCTTGCGCTGCGTCTCTGGTCCATTCCGGCAGCGCAACCCCGTGCTTGGTGTGCATTCCGGCAGCGCAACCGCGGGCTGGGGCTGGGACCGGGGCAGGAGCCGGGGCCGCGTCCGCTCAGGGGCGCGCGATCACCACGCGCGAGCCCACCTCGCGGACGTCGAACAGCTCCGGGTCGGCGAACTGCTCCGCCCGGAAGTCGATCGCCTCGCCCGAGTTGTTGTGCGCCAGCGGCATCTCGTTGATGACGGCCGGGAAGAAGTACCGCCCGGGCTCGTGGTGCTCGAGCACCAGCACGTCCGGCCCGCGGAACGGTCCCGCGTCGAGCGCCGCCGCCAGTTGCCGGGGCGTGCGCGAGTCAGACCAGGCGCGGATCGCGTCCAGGCGTTCCTCGTAACGCCCGGCGGGCGTGGCGTAGGCCTGCGCGGTCGCCTGGAACGCGAAGTAGGGCCGGTACGCGGTGAGGGTCGGGTCGGAGGAGAGCACCACCAGATCGGACGGTTCGCGGTCCCCGGTCATCTGGTCGATCGCGCCGAGCAGGTCGCGCGGCGGGGCGGGCGTCCCGTGCGCGACGGCGGCGAACTGCGTGTCCTCCTCCGAGACGTGCTGCGCCATCTGTACGGCCGCCAGGCCGGCCACCACCACGGCCGCCGCGACGACCCGACCCCGCGAGCGCCCGGGCGAGGTGGTCACCGCCCAGCGGGCCAGCGCGAGCGCGCCGACGACCCCGGCCAGCGCCAGCGCCAGCGTGATCACGGGGATCATCCGGAACGGCAGGAGCGTGCTCCCCGTGAGGGAGCGCAGCCCGGACAGCAGGTACCAGCCGAACACGGCCGCCACGAGCAGCCCCAGGCACCGCGCGAGCACCGTCTGCACGGCGGGCGGGGGCAGGGGCCAGGGCGACGGGGCGGCCCCACCGGCGCCACCATTCCCGACGGTGCCACCGGCCTCGACGGCGCCACCATCCCTGACGGCCCCGACGGCCCCGACGGCCTCGTCGTCGTCACCGTCGCCGTTCTCGTCGTCGGGCATCGCCCGGCCGCCGGCCGCGACCCCGATCCCGAACCCGATCCCCAGCCGGGAGCCGTCGGCGCCGATGACCCCGGCACCTCCGGCACCCACGCCCGCAGCGACGACCCCGCCGACGGACGCCGCCCCGCCCCCGGACTCCGCCTCGCCGATCCGGGCCCGCAGGGACGTGGCACCACGGTCGGCCACGCGCCCGGCTCCGGCGGGCCACACGGTGACCACGATCCACACCAGGCCGATCAGGCACAGGGCACCGGCGGCGGACACCTCGAACATCGGCAGCGGCAGGCGCGAGCCGGACTCGGGGGCGAAGTCGTTGGCCACGGACCGCTCGGTGATCGCGCCGCCCAGGACGGCGAGGAGGAAGCGGTGCCAGAACAGGAGGGCGAGCGCGGCAGAGATCGCGGCCATCGCGGCCAACCGGGCGAGGAGAGCCCCGGCCAGGGCCCGGTCGCTGCGGGCGCGCCACACGTGGGAGACGACGACGAGCGCCACCACCAGCGCCGCGAAGCCCGCGATGAGCGTGTATCCCAGTGCGGCCCATCCCAGGTAGACGCCGATCGTCAGGACGAGCGGCCACGCGGGCGGCCCCGCGCGAGTGCGGGCGGAGGCGGACACCCGCACGCACAGGAGGTGCGTGGCCACCACGGCCTGGGGCAGCAGGCAGATGAGGATCCACGAGTAAGGCTCGTAGGCGTTGGTGTGCCCGCCGATGACCGCGGTGACCATGCCCAGCACCACGGCGAGCCGGGTCGGGACGAGCCAGCGCCAGGCCACAAAGGCGATCGCTCCCGCGATGGCCATGGTGGCGATCGCGTACGGCTTGTAGACCAACCATGCCTCGACGCCCGCGATCCGGGCCAGCTGGCCGCCCACCCAGAACCACTGCGGCGGGTAGAAGGGGGCGGCGTCGGCGTAGAAGGCGTCGTTGAGGGCGGGCGAGTCGGCAAAGCGGGTGAGGGCGCTGACGCGGTTGGCCTGGTCGCCGCCCAGCCCGAACAGGTAGTGCGGCGTGCCGTGGAGCAGCAGACCGAGGTGGCTCGAGGCCAGCAGCGCGGGGCCGGCGACGCCGAGCAGCCACAGGGGGCGCTCACCGGTGCCGCGGCCGTGTGCGCCAAGCCGGAGGAGGAGCCATCCGGCCACGACGACGACGGCGACGGCGACGAGCGTGCCGGCCGTCTCGGGCAGCCAGCTGGGCTCGGGGAACGACAGCACGTCCACCGCGGCGAGGGTGAGGGCCGCGACGAGCGACGCCACGATCAGGGCGGCGAGCAGCTCGGCGCCGCGGCGGGCGAGCAGGCGGAGGGGGCTCACGCGGCGTGCCTTCCCCGCGGGCGGGCGCCGGAGGCGGCGACGGCGAGGCCGGCGACGTGCACCACCACGCCGAGGCCGGGCCCGGCGAGCAGAGCGATCGCGGCGCGGACGTCGACCTCCCCGGGGATGCTCACGAGGATCGCGGCGGCGGCCACGACCGCGACCCACCAGCCGACGTTGTAGAGCATGTGGCGGTCGAAGGCCAGGGCGGCGTTGCCGGTGACCATCAACCCAGCCGTGCCCACCGACGCGGCGGTGAGGGCGGCCAGCACCGCGCCGGGCAGCTCGAACTCGGCGCCGAACAACACGCGCAGGAGGCACGGCCCCACGAGCCAGGCCGCACCGGCGCCGACGATCCCTAAGGCCGCGACCAGCCCGAGCGGGGCCGCGAGAGACCGCAGGCCGCGGGCACGGCGCTCGACAAAGTAGACGATGAACGCGCTCTGGAAGCTGGTCAGCGGCACGAGCAGCGGGGCGCGGGTCAGGGTGATGGCCAGGATCACCGCGCCCACCAGCGGAGCGGGATCGGCGGTGCGCGCCGTAGCCGTGACGAACAGCGGGAACCCGGTGACCAGGGCGGAGGTGCCGGCGGAGGCGAGCATCGCGCTGCCGGTGTTGCCCCAGAAGCGGCGGCGGCCCACGTCGAGGGCGGAGGCGAGCGCGGCCCGGGTGCCGGGGGACAGGGCCACGAGCAGTGCCCAGGTGAGCGTGCCGGCGACCGTGGCCAGGGCGAAGCCGAGGCCGGCGTCCCCGAGCCACCACGCCACCCCCGCCACCAGCACGCGGAGCGCGGCGTCGACGGTGAGCAGGACCGCGTACGTCTCCCAGCGTTCGGTCCCGGACAGGGCGCCGGCGGTGGCGGCCTGGATCGAGAAGCCGAGGATGCCGACGGCCATGATCAGCACGCCCGCCCCGGAGAACGTGGGCAGGCCGAGCTGCGGCCACGCGGGGGTGCTCACGGCCACGAGCGCGGCCAGGCCCAGCCCCATCAGCAGGCCGGCGGGCAGGATCCGCACGCGCGGCCCGGCCGGGGCGGGGACGGGCGCGGTACCGGCGGTGGAGGCGGAGGAGGCGGAGCTCGTGTCGCCGGCTCCGCGGCGGGCCGAGCGGACGGCCCGTGTGGTCTCCTGCATGAGCCCGTTGGCCACGCCGCCGAGCGCGAAGAACGCCCCCCAGTAGGTGGCGAACAGCGGGTAGTCGGCGGGGCCGAGGGCCCGGCCGGCCACGAGCATCACCACGTAACCGGCAGCGGCGGCGAACAGGGTCGCCAGAGTCAGCGCCCGCATCCCACCGTCCCGGCGACGAGGACCTGCTCTGCTGCCCTGATATCCATGACCAGCGCGAGTGTAATGGACCGGCCCGCGTCCGCCCCGGATCCGCCGCCCGGAGGCCGGTCCTGCTGGTTGGATGGCCCCATGACAGGTCATTTCGAGAACAAGTTCATCGTGATCGTGGGGGCGGGACCCGGCTTCGGCCGCACGCTCGCGCTGAGCGCCGCGCGCGAGGGCGCGACCGTGGTGGTGGCCGCCAGGACCGCGTCCCGGCTCGAGGAGCTGGCGGAGGAGATCCGCGCCGAGGGCGGGACCGCGATCGCCGCCCCCGTGGACGTCACCGACCCCGACTCCGTGCGGGGGCTGCGGGAGACGGTCGAGAAGCACACCGACGCGGTCCACGGCCTGGTCAACAGCGCCTTCGCGGTGCCCAGCATGAAGCCGCTCGCGGGGACCGACCACGACCAGATCACCCGCGGGATCGACCTGTCCGTGATGGGCGCGCTGCGCGCGACGCAGGAGTTCACCCCGCTGCTCGAGGCCGCGGGACCGTCGGGCGGCGGCTCGGTCGTCATGATGGCCTCGGCCGTCATCCACCACTCCCGCGAGCGGTACGCGGGCTACAAGATCGCCAAGACCGCGCTGGTCTCGCTGGGGCATTCGCTGGCCACCGAGCTGGGGCCGAGGCAGATCCGCGTCAACACGGTCGCGCCCGGCTACATCTACGGCGACACCCTCAAGGCCTACTTCGAGCAACTCGCGCAGAAGTACGGCGGCAGCGTCGACGACGTGTACGCGCACACCGCCGAGCGGATGGACCTGCGCCGCCTGCCGGCCGAGGCCGAGATCGTCGACCCCGTGCTGTTCCTGCTCTCCGGCCGCTCGTCGGCGATCACCGGTCAGACGCTCACCGTGGACTGCGGCGAGTTCCACACGTGAGCGGCGCCGCACGACCCTGAGCCCGGGATCAGGGTCGGAATCCGGGTCGCTCCCCGATGTGCTCGTGGGCACCTGCGGAGGACAGTGGATGTCGACGCCGGGGACGACCCCGGCACCCCGACACGACGACGAGGTGACCGTCATGAACTACGACCCCACATACGGCAGCACAGGCACATACGGCAGCGCCGGCACATCCGGCAGCAAGCGACTGCTCCGGTCCGAGGACCGGTGGCTCGGCGGCGTGGCCGGGGGTGTGGCCGACTACTTCGACATCGACCCGCTGCTCGTGCGCGTGCTGTTCATCGCGTCGTGCCTGCTCCCCGGCCCGCAGGTGCTGCTGTACCTGATCCTGTGGTTCGTCATGCCCGACGGCCGGGCCTGAGGGGGCTCTGGCAGTCTGAACGCATGACTGACACCAGCAACACAGCCGCCCCCGCCGGCGGGTACGCATCGGTCCGGATCGAGAAGGGCGCGCGGCACCCGCATGTGGCGCAGGTGACGCTGATCGGGCCCGGCCGCAACAACGCGATGGGCCCCGAGTTCTGGGACGAGCTGCCCGCCGTGATGGCCGAGCTCGACGCGGACCCGGACGTGCGGGCCGCCGTCATCGCCGGCGACGGGCGCAACTTCTCGTACGGGCTGGACCTGACGGCGATGATGCCCAAGTTCATGGAGTTCCTGCCCGCGGACAAGGCCCCCGACGCGTCCCGGAACGAGCGGATCCTCGACCACGTGGAGACCATGCGTCAGGCCATCGACTCCGTGGCCGCCGCCCGCACGCCCACCGTCGCCGCGGTGCAGGGGCGCTGCATCGGCGGGGGTATCGACCTCATCTCGGCGTGCGACGTCCGGCACGGTTCGGCCGACTCCACCTACTCGATCCGCGAGGTCAAGGTGGGCATCGTCGCCGACATGGGCTCGCTGGGCCGCCTGCCGCACATCATCGGGCAGGGGCTGACCCGCGAACTCGCGATCACCGGACGCGACATCGACGCCGGGACGGCGCTGCGCTACGGGCTGATCACCGAGCTCACGGACGACGCGGCCGGCGTGCTCGATTCCGCGCACGCCACCGCCGCGGAGATCGCCGACAACCCGCCGCTCGTCGTGCGGGGCGTCCGCGAGGTGCTGGACCGGGGCATCGAGGGCCCGGTCCGCGAATCCAACCGGTACGTGGCCACCTGGAACGCCGGCTTCCTGGCCTCCGCCGACATGATGGAGGCCGTCACGGCCACCCTGGAGAAGCGCGACCCGGACTACTCCGGCCGCTGACCCCGACTCGTGTGCCGTCGTGGCTGTCTCCGCAGCCACGACGGCACACGGTGTATCAGCCGCGGTCGGGCTCGGCCTTGTCCTCGGGGTGCTCCACGAAGTGCTTCAGGGCCGACGACACGAGCTTCTCGCCGTGGGTTTTGTCCCGCCACTCGCCCGGGGTGACGTGCTTGCCGGGCTCGAGATCCTTGTAGTGCAGGAAGAAGTGCTCGATGGCCTTGAGCTCAAACTCCGGCACGTCGCCGAGGTCCTGGATGTGGTCCCAGCGCGGATCGGCGTCGGGGACGCACAGCAGCTTGTCGTCACCACCGGCCTCGTCGGTCATCGTGTAGACGCCGACGACGCGGGAGTTGACAATCACGCCGGGGAAGACGGACTCGTCGAGCAGCACGAGGGCGTCGATGGGGTCGCCGTCGTCCGCGAGCGTCTGGTCGATGTAGCCGTAGTCGGCCGGGTAGCCCATCGAGGTGAAGAGGAACCGGTCGAGATAGATCTTCCCGGTCTCGTGGTGGATCTCGTACTTGTTACGGGACCCCTTGGGGATCTCGATGGTCACTTCGACGGACACTGGCGTACCTCGCTGATCGTCGTTCATTGCCGGCCCGGCACCGTTGCCCGGGAATCCGCGCTGATTCTAATAGGACGGTGCCGCGCCGGGGGTGTCCGGCCGTCCGTGGGCCGCTAGCGTGGGTGCCTGACGGACGCGCCCCGGCCCGCCACAGGTGCCGGGGGCGAGGGTGTGGATGCCGGAGAGGGGTGGGCCGTGGCCGAACGCGGGGTGTGGCGTGGGCGGGGTCTCGCGTGGCGCATCGGGGTGGCGGTGGTCGCGGTGCTGCTCCTGGTCGCGGGGCTGATCGCCGCCGCCCTGGCCACGGACGTCGGCGACGACATGCGGGACGCGGTCGTGGAGGCGGACGAGCCCACGGTGCCGGAGCCCTCGCCCGGCCTGGTCCCCGCGGGTGGCGCCGCCCCCCTCGACCCGGCGGCCCTCGCCCGGCGACTGGAGCCGCTCGCCACCACCCCGGCGGTCGGCGACCTCACCGGGCGGGTCGTCGACGACGAGACGGGGCAGGTCCTGTGGGAGCGTCGCCCGGACGCCCCCCGGGTCCCGGCGTCGACCGCCAAGCTCCTCACCGCGGTGGCGGCGCTGAGCAGGCTGCCCTCCGACAAGCGCGTGGACACCGTACTCGCCGAGGGCACCGAGCCCGGCACGCTCGTCGTGGTGCCCGGCGGCGACCCCACGATGTCGGCGGGTGCCGAGTCGGGCCCACTGTTCCCGGGCTCGGCCACGCTCACGGAGGCCGCCGACGTGGTCCGGCACGGCGGGCTGCACCCCGAGCGCATCGTCGTCGACCCGGGCCCCTACACCGGCCCCGACATGGGCCCGGGCTGGTCACCGGTCGAGATCGCCGCGGGCAATCTCGCCCCGGTGCAGCCGTGGATGCTCGACGCCGGGCGCATCGACCCCGCCGAGGTCTACTCTCCGCGCCACGCCGAGCCCGCCCTGGCCGCGGGCCGGGCGCTGGCCGACGAACTGGGCGTGGACCCCGCCCGGGTGGCGGTCTCGGGCGACCCCGTCGCTACCGCCCACGAGCTGGGGCGGGTGCACTCCGCGCCGCTCATCGACCGCCTGCGCTCGATGCTCGAGCACTCCGACAACGTGCTGGCCGAGGCGATCTGTCGCGAGGTGGCGCTCGACCGGGAGCCCGACCGCAAGGCCGACTTCGCCGGCGGCACACGGGCGGTCGTCGACACGCTGGCGGACAGCGGCGTGGACATGTCCGACGTCAGACTGGCGGACTGCTCCGGCATGAGCTCCGAGAGCCGCATCTCCGCCACCGTGCTCACCGACGTCCTGCGTCTGGCCGCCGCCCCCGACGCGTCCCGCGAGATGCGCGACCTCCTGGACGCCCTGCCCGTCGCCGGCGCCACCGGCACGCTGTCCGGCCGCTACGAGGGCCCGTCCGAGCCGGGGGCCGGCTGGGTGCGGGCCAAGACCGGCACGCTCACCGGCACCAGCGCCCTCGCCGGCACCGTGACCGACGCCGGCGGACGTTCGATGAGCTTCGCCCTGCTGGCCCGCGGCACCTCCCCGGCAGACGCGCGCCCAGTTCTCGACCGCATCGCGTCCGAGCTGAGGGTCTGTGACTGCAGCTAGCCCCGGGTACGAGATCGACTGGTTCGGCCCCGCCTGGAACGTCCGCTCCGAGGTCCGCGCGTTCCGCCGCGCGCACCCCGGGCTCGGGGAGCGGGTCTGCGTGGCCCTGTCCGGCGGCGCCGACTCGCTGGCCCTGACCGCGGCCGCCGTCGCCGAGTTCGCCTCGGTCGAGGTGCTGGTCGTGGACCACGGCCTACAGGCGGGCTCCGACGAGGTGGCGCGGCGTGCCGTCGACACGGCCCGGGGGCTGGGCGCGCAGGGGCGTGTCCTCGGCGTCGTCGTCGACAAGGGGGGCCGGGGGCCCGAGGCCGCCGCCCGCACCGCCCGCTACGCGGCCCTCGACGCCGCGCGGGACGGCCGCCCGGTGCTGTTCGGCCACACCCTCGACGACCAGGCGGAGACCGTCCTGCTCGGGCTCGGGCGGGGCTCGGGCGCGCGCTCGCTGCGGGGCATGGCGGCCTGGGACGCGCCGTGGGCCCGGCCGCTTCTGGGCGTGCGCGCCGTGGACACCCGCGCCGCCTGCCGCGCGGCGGGTCTGCCCTGGTGGGAGGACCCGCACAACGTCGACCCGTCGTTCACGCGCGTGCGGATCCGGCGCGAGGTCCTGCCGCTCCTCGAGGACGTGCTGGGGGGCGGGGTCGCCGCGTCCCTCGCGCGCTCCGCGGGGCTGCTCCGGGTCGACGACGACGAGTTGGAACGCCTTGCCGGGATCGTCCCTGTCGGCGACGACGGCACCCTGGACGTGGCCGAGCTGGAACCGCTGCCGGAGGCCGTCCGCACCCGCGTCCTGCGACGCTGGCTGCGCTCGCACGGGGTGTCCTCGCCCACATACGTTCACCTGGCGGCGGTCTCGGAACTCGTGACCGGGTGGCGCGGTCAGGGCGGCGTGGCCGTGGGCGGCAGGGGAGTGCCGACGGGGCCGGTCCGCCCGGGTGCCCCGGCGGTGGTGGCCAGGTTGGTCGCCCGGCGCCGGCATGGAAAGCTGTGCCTGGAGATCGACCGGGCGACTGGAGCGGGGACGGCATGAGCGGCGTGGACAAGTACGCGGACGAGATCGAATCGGTGCTGCTGAGCACGGAGGAGATCCGGGAGCGGATCGCCGAGATGGGCGCCGCGATCGGCGAGAAGTACAAGGACGTCGAGAACGAGGTCGTCCTGGTCTGCGTGCTCAAGGGCGCCGCGATCTTCGTCTCCGACTTCGCCCGCGCGTTGACCATCCCGTCCGAGATGGAGTTCATGGCGGTCAGCTCGTACGGCTCCTCGACCAGCTCCTCGGGAGTCGTGCGGATCCTCAAGGACCTGGACCGCGACATCACCGACCGCGACGTCATCATCGTCGAGGACATCATCGATTCCGGCCTGACCCTGTCGTGGCTCATGCGCAACCTCGCGACCCGCAACCCGCGGTCGCTCGAGATCGTCACGCTGCTGCGCAAGCCGGACGCCGTCAAGACCACCCTCGACATCCTCGAGATCGGCTTCGACATCCCCAACGAGTTCGTGGTGGGCTACGGCCTGGACTTCTCCGAGCGCTACCGCGATCTGCCGTACATCGGCAAGCTGCACCCGCGCGTCTACTCCTGACCCGCTCTCTCCGGGCGCCCGCGGGGTGCGCAGCGTGCGCAGGGCCCGCGGGGTGTGCAGCGTGCGCGGGGCCCGCGGGGTGTGCAGCGTGCGCGGGGCGCGCGCCTTCCGGCGTTTGGTCGTGCCCACCGCGCTCTTGGTCGTGCTCACTGCGGGCATCGGCCGCTTATACCGCAGTGAGCACGACCAGATCTGATCGCGGTGCGGACATGCGGTGACCGCGGCGTCGAATCCGCCGCAACGGCGTGACCGTGATCACATATACGGTTACGCTTCCCCCATGTTCCCCGGAGCGTTCGCCGCCACCACTCCCGACAAGCCCGCCATGATCCGCCCCGCCACGGGCGAGCAGATCACCTACGCCCAGCTCGAGTCGCGATCGGCGCAGCTCGCGCACCTCCTGGTCGACGACTGGGGGCTGCGCCGCGGCGACACGATCGCCGTGATCTCCGACAACACGCTCGAGATGGTCGAGATCTACTGGGCGGCCCTGCGCTCGGGGCTGTACATCTCGGCCGTCAACCACCACCTCACGCCCGAGGAGTCCACCTACATCGTCAACGACTGCGGCGCCCGGGCCCTGTTCGTCTCCGCCGCGGTGGCCGACCACGTGGACCTGTCGGCAGGAGCGCACCCGGCGGTCGAGCACCGGGTGGCGTTCGGCGGCGCGCTCGACGGCTTCGAGGACCTGCGGTCCGTGATGGACGGACAGCCGACCGAGCCGCCCGCCGACCAGCCCCGCGGCCACGACTTCCTCTACTCCTCCGGCACAACCGGCCGGCCCAAGGGCGTGCGCGTCGAGCTCCAGGACGGGCAGATCGACGAGATCGCCGACCACTACACGCCCGTGTTCAGCTTCCTCTACGGCTTCGACGCCGACAGTGTCTACCTGTGCCCCGCGCCGCTGTACCACGCGGCCCCGCTCCGGTTCTGCGGCGTGGTCAACTCGGTCGGCGGGACGGTGATCCTCATGGACCGCTTCGACGCGGAGGAGTCGTTGAAGCTCATCGAGGAGTACCGGGTCACCCACTCGCAGTGGGTACCGACGATGTTCGTGCGGATGCTCAAGCTCCCCGAGGCCACGCGGGAGCGCTACGACCTGTCGAGCATGACGCACGCGATCCACGCCGCCGCACCGTGCCCGCCCGAGGTCAAGCGCCGGATGATCGAGTGGTGGGGGCCGGTGATCCACGAGTACTACTCCGCGACCGAGGGCATGGGGATCACGTTCATCAACTCGGAGGAGGCGCTCGAGCGGCCCGGCTCGGTGGGGCGGGACGGACTCAAGGGACTCGCCCACATCTGCGACGACGAGGGCCGCGAACTGCCGATCGGCGAGGTCGGCACCATCTACTGGGAGAACGAGGAGGGCCTGTTCTCCTACCACGGCGACCCCGACAAGACGGCGTCCGTGCGGCACCCGGAGCACCCGACGTGGGCGACGTTCGGCGACGTGGGCTACCTGGACGCCGACCGCTTCCTCTATCTCACCGACCGCAGGGCATTCACCATCATCTCGGGCGGCGTCAACATCTACCCGCAGGAGATCGAGAACGCCCTCGCGTTGCACCCGGCCGTCGACGATGTGGCGGTGATCGGCATCCCGGACGAGGAGATGGGCGAGAAGGTCCACGCCGTGGTGGTCCCCGCGGCCGACCGCATCGCGGGCCCGGAGCTGGCGGACGAGCTCCTGGACTCCCTGCGCGGGCGCGTCTCGGATTTCAAGCTCCCGCGTGGCGTCGACTTCGTCGGCGACCTGCCCCGCACGCCCACGGGCAAGCTGGTCAAGCGCCGGATCATGGAGCAGTACGCCTGACGCGTGCGCTCCGGCGGCTGGCAAGGCCGCACCCGCGATCGCAAGGCCGCGCCCGCGATCGCAGGGCCGCCGGTCAGGGCCCCGTGTGCCCGCCCTTCTCGATGACGGCCGCGAGCGCCAGCAGCGTGCCCTCCGAGCCCGGCCTGCCGAGGAGCTGCACGGAGGTGGGCAGGTCGCGGCCGGCGGGGGTGACGGTGCTCCCGCACGGCACCGTCAGGGCGGGCCAGCCGAGCACGTTGGCCAGCGGCGTGAACGGGGAGAACCGCATCGACGCCCACAGCGAGCGCCCCCACGAACGTTTGTGCCAGTCGGTCGCCTCGGGCGGGACATCGGCCAGCGCCGGGGTGAGCCACACGCCGACGCCGGTGTCGACCATCGCCTGCTCGACGTCGTCCCGCAGGGCGGTGGTGGCGCGGTTCCACCGGGTGTCGCCGTCGCCCGGCCCGCCGGTGCGGAACACGGTCCGCCCCAACAGCGCGTGGTGACGGGTCCGGCGCTCCATGGCGGACAGGGGGAGGTTGGCGTCGGCGGCGGCCCTGGCCACCGCGGAGGTCCACCGGGCGAGGTAGAGGACGGGGTCGCGCGGCGTGGGGAGCTCGGAGTCGACGACGACGAGGCCGGCCGACCCCAGATGGTCGGCGGCCTCCCGCGCCGCACGCGTCCAGGGTTGCTGGATTCGGACCAGATCGCGACCGAGTCGGATGGGACTCGCTGTGGACACCCCGACCCGGGCGCCGCCGGCCCCGGCGGACCCGTCCTCGCCGGCGGGCGCCGAGGCGAGCGCGGGGCGCCCGGACATCACGGACAGCGCCAGCGCCACGTCCTCGACGGTGGCGGCGATCGGTCCGGATTCGGCCATGCGGCCCCAGTTGTCACCCGCGAGGGTCGTGGGCACCACCCCCGAGCCGGGCTTGATGGTCACCAGACCGCAGGCGGCGGCGGGGATGCGCAGCGAGCCCATCCCGTCGTCGCCCACCGCCAACGGGACCATCCCGGAGGCGACGGCGGCGGCCGACCCGCCGGACGAGCCGCCCGGGGAGCGGGTCAGGTCCCGCGGGTTGCGGGTGATCCCGTGCTCCTCGGAGTCGGTCATCCCCCACGTACACAGTTGCGGCGCGGCCGTGATCCCCACCGGCACCGCCCCGGCGTCGAGCAGGGGGCGGATCGCCGGGTTGTCGAGCGTGACGGTGCTCTTGACGGCCAGGGGCACCCCGGCCAGGGGGAGCGCGGCGCGGTCGGCCCCGGATCGCGAATCCACCCGCGCCGCGGCGGCGCGGCCGTCGGCGCGCAGGAGGGTGGTGAAGGCGCGGATGCTGGAGTCCTTGTCGGCGATCCGGTCGAACGCCGCGTCGAGCAGTTCCAGTGCGCCCCCGGAGCCGTCGCGCACCGCGTCGGCGGTCCGGGCGGCGGACAGTGGTGGAGTGGTCACGGTCATGATGGTACGGCGGGCCCCGGGACACGGGGCTCTGTCCGCCGAGGGCGATCAGCGCGGTGTGCTGTCGGGGGTGGCGGGTAGCCTGGGGCGATACCGGCGTCTGTCGTCGGTGGCACGGGTTAGGCCGACCGGCTGACCGTCCTTCCCACACGAGGGCCGAATGGAACGTAAGAGCAACGCAGTCTTCCGCAACGTCGCGATCGCGGGTGTCATCATCCTCGCGATCGTGGGCTTCTCGTTCTTCGCGAACGACGACCGCGACTACGTCGAGGTCGGCACCTCGGTGGCATTGGAGCAGGTCGACGAGGCCAACGTCACCGAGGCGTTGATCGAGGACCGGGAGCAGCAACTCCGGCTCACGCTGGCGGCGCCGATCACGCCCGAGGAGGGCGCGGACGAGACCGACCAGATCATGGCCAAGTACCCGGCGGAGGCCGCGGACCAGATCTTCGACCGGGTGGCCGCGGCGGGGCCCGAGGAATACGACACGACGGTCACCGAGCAGGGCTTCCTCATGCAGATGGCGTCGTTCCTGCTGCCCATGCTCATCCTGTTCGGCCTGCTGTTCTTCTTCATGACCCGCATGCAGGGCCGCGGCGGCGGCCTGTTCGGGGTGGGCAAGTCCAAGGCGGTCGAGTTCACCAAGGACATGCCGCAGACCACGTTCGGCGACGTCGCGGGCGAGGACGAGGCGGTCGAGGAGCTCAACGAGATCCGGGACTTCCTCCAGCAGCCCGCCAGGTACGAGGCGCTCGGCGCCAAGATCCCGCGGGGTGTGCTGCTCTACGGCCCGCCGGGGACCGGCAAGACCCTGCTCGCGCGGGCCGTCGCCGGCGAGGCCGGGGTGCCCTTCTACTCGATCTCCGGCTCCGACTTCGTCGAGATGTTCGTGGGTGTGGGCGCCTCGCGCGTGCGGGACCTGTTCGAGAAGGCCAAGCAGAACTCACCGTGCATCGTGTTCGTCGACGAGATCGACGCCGTGGGCCGGCACCGCGGTTCCGGGACGGGCGGCGGCCACGACGAGCGGGAGCAGACGCTCAACCAGCTGCTGGTTGAGATGGACGGCTTCGACGACCGGTCGACCGTCATCCTCATCGCCGCCACCAACCGGCCCGACGTGCTCGATCCGGCGCTGCTGCGTCCGGGGCGCTTCGACCGGCAGGTGCCGGTGACCAACCCCGACCTGCGGGGTCGCGAGTCGATCCTGGCCGTGCACTCGCAGGGCAAGCCGCTGGCCGCGGACGTGGACATGAACGCCCTGGCCAAGCGCACTATCGGGATGTCGGGCGCGGACCTGGCCAACGTTCTCAACGAGGGCGCGCTGCTGGCGGCACGGATGGGGCGCGACGAGATCTCGATCGACGTCCTCGAGGAGGCCACGGACCGCGTGGTGGGCGGACCGCGGCGCAAGCACCGGGTGATCAGCGAGCACGAGAAGAAGGTCACCGCCTACCACGAGTCGGGGCACGCGCTGGCCGCGTGGGCCATGGAGGACCTGGAGCCGGTCCACAAGGTGACGATCCTCGCCCGCGGTCGGACCGGCGGCCACGCCCTCGTGGTGCCGGAGGACGACAAGTCGCTCATGACCCGGGCGGACATGCTCGCGCGCATCGTCATGGCGATGGGCGGACGCGCCGCCGAGGAGTACATGTTCGGCGAGCCCACCTCGGGCGCGAGCTCGGACATCGAGCAGGCGACCCGGATCGCCAGGACCATGGTCACCGAGTACGGGATGAGTGCCCGGCTCGGGGCCGTCAGGTACGGCGGGGAGAGCGCCGACCCGATGCTCGGTCGCGGAGGCGGCGGTGGCCCCGAGTACTCGCCGGAGATCGCGCGCGCCATCGACGAGGAGGTGCGGCGGATCATCGACGCCGCACACACCGAGGCGTGGACGGTGCTCGAGGCCAATCACGACATCCTGGACGCCGTGGCGGGCGAGCTGCTCGAGAAGGAGACGCTGCGGCAGGACGACCTCGAGAGGCTGTTCGCCGACGTGGTCAAGCGGCCGCGGATCACCGAATTCGACGACTTCGCGGGGCGCGTCCCCACCACGCGCGAGCCCGTCAAGACCCCGGGGGAGCTCGCCCGGGAGCGCGGCGAGCCGTGGCCGCCGCCCTCGACCGACCCGTTCGCCCAGACGGTCCTGCCCCGGAGGAACGGCGCCGGGGACGACCGCGACGGCGGCGGGGCCGACCGGGACGGCGCCGAGGAGCCGCGTCGTGAGCCCGTCCCCGCGGGCGGCCCGCCGTCGCCGGGGATCCCGCAGTACGGCACGCCGCCGCCCCCGGGCTGGTCCGCGCCGGGCTGGCCCCCGCGCGAGACCGCTCGCGCCGGCAGCGGGCCGAGCGCCGCGGAGACGACCCGCCTCCCGGCAGCCGGTCGGGCCGACGACGGCGGGGCCCCGCACGCGGGCGGGCGGCCCTCGCACAGCGACGACGAGGCGCGCGCGGACGAGACCCCCGAGCCGGCCGGCGAGACCGGGTCCGGCCGGGCCGGATCGACCCGGGCGTGGTCGGCCGTCGACCCCGACGGCCGGCGGTCGGGCTCGCACCGCCGGGAGGACCGCGGGTCCGAGTGGAGCGCCCCGTGGGAACGTGACGACTGACCGTTGGTCGGTACCGCGCGAGAAGAGGACTGATGACCACCCCTGACCACCTACCCGCCGACGACGCCACGGCGGTGGAGACCGGGCGCGCCTTCGACGCACCCCGCGCCGAGGCCGCCGTGCGCGAACTGCTCTTCGCGGTCGGCGAGGACCCGGACCGCGAGGGGCTCCTGGAGACGCCGTCCCGCGTGGCGCGCGCCTACCGCGAGGTGTTCGCGGGGCTGTTCTCGGACCCGTCGGAGGTCCTGTCCAAGACCTTCGACGAGGACCACCGGGAACTGGTGCTGGTGCGCGACATCCCCATCTACTCCACGTGCGAGCACCACCTGGTGCCGTTCCACGGGGTCGCGCACATCGGCTACATCCCGGGGAAGTCAGGCGCGGTCACCGGGCTGAGCAAGCTCGCCCGCCTGGTCGACCTGTTCGCCAAACGACCGCAGGTCCAGGAGCGACTCACCGGCCAGGTCGCCGACGCGCTGGTGGACCGGCTCGACCCCAGCGGGGTCCTCGTCGTGATCGAGTGCGAGCACCTGTGCATGTCCATGCGGGGTATCCGCAAGGCCGGGGCGGTCACCACCACGTCCGCGGTCCGCGGCAGCCTGCGCACCAACGCCTCGACCAGGGCGGAGGCCCTCGGCCTCCTGCGCGGGACGTGAGCGTCGCGGACGCACTGCCGCGCCCGGGCCGCTGCGCGGTCATGGGCGTGGTCAACGTCACCGCCGACTCGTTCTCCGACGGCGGGCGTTACCTGGCCCACGACGCCGCGCTCGAGCACGCCCGCAGGCTCGTGTCCGAGGGGGCCGACCTGCTGGACGTGGGCGGGGAGTCCACCCGCCCCGGGGCGATCCGCGTGGACGAGACCGACGAGGAGCGCCGTGTCCTCCCCCTGGTCCGGGCCCTGGAGGCCGAGGGCGTGACCGTCTCCGTCGACACCATGCGTGCCCGGGTCGCCGCGCGCGCCCTGTCCGAGAACGCCTCGATCATCAACGACGTCTCCGGCGGACTCGCCGACGCGGACATGCTCCCGGTGGTCGCCGAGCACGGCTGCCCGGCGATCCTCATGCACTGGGTCTCCCCGGACGAGTACCGGGCGGGCGCCGGCGGGCGCGCCGACTACGGCGGCGACGTGGTCGGCGCCGTGCGGGACCACCTGGCCCGTCGCGCCGACGCCGCGCTCGCCGCGGGCGTCGACCACGACGCGATCGTGCTCGACCCCGGCCTCGGGTTCGCCAAGAACGCCGGCGACAACTGGGCGCTGCTCCACGGGCTCGACCGGCTGACCGACCTGGGCTTCCCGGTCCTCGTGGCGGCCTCCCGCAAGCGGTTCCTCGGCTCGCTCCTCGCGGATCCGGCCGGGGAGCTGCGCCCGGTCGGCGGGCGGGACCCGGCCACGGCGGCCATCACCACCCTCTCGGCGGCGGCGGGCGCCTGGGGGGTGCGGGTCCACGACGTCGGACCCAGCGTCGACGCCGCCCACGTGGCCGCCGCGTGGGCCGCGGGACGGGCGGAGGGCTGATGTCGGACCGCATCGAACTGACGGGCCTGCGGGTCCGCGGGCACCACGGCGTCTTCGAGCACGAGCGGCGCGACGGCCAGGACTTCCTCGTGGACCTGGTCGTGTGGACGGACTTCACGGCCGCTGCGGAATCGGACGACCTCGACGACACGGTGGACTACGGGGCGCTCGCCCTCCTCGCCCGCGACGTGGTGGCCGGCGAGCCGTGCGACCTCATCGAGACCGTCGTCACGCGCATCGCCGACGGCGTCCTGGACCTCGCCCCGCGGGCCGCCGCCGTCGAGGTGACCCTGCACAAGCCGCAGGCGCCCGTCCCCGCAGAGTTCGCGGACGTCGCCGTCGTCGCCCGGCGCTCCCGCGCGGACGGAGGGCCGACATGAGCACGCGGGCGGTCCTGTCGATCGGGGGCAATCAGGGCGATCCCCTCGCACTCCTGCGCGGCGTCGCGGAGGCCGCCGCGTCCGAGGGGCTCCTGCGGGCCGCCTCGTCCGTGTACGCGACGCCCCCCTGGGGAGGTGTCGAGCAGGACGACTTCCTCAACGCCGTCCTCGTCGTCGTCCACCCCGGTACGCCCCGCGACGTCCTGGAGTGGGGGTTCGCGCGGGAACGCGACGCGGGCCGCACCCGCGACGTGCGGTGGGGGCCACGGACGCTGGACGTCGACGTGATCGCCGCCGAGGTCGACGGTGCCGCGGTGACCGACCGCGACGAGACGCTCACCCTGCCCCACCCGCGCGCCGCCGAGCGGGCCTTCGTGCTGGTCCCGTGGGCCGAGGTCGAGCCGGACGCGCACCTGCACGGTCGCCCGCTGCAGGCGCACCTGGCGGAACTCGACGCCGGTGAGGTCGCGGCGGTGCGGCGACTGGAGCACGCGCTCGCGCCCGAGCCGGGGGAGGGGCGGGGATGACGCGCATCGCCAAGTCCACCCTCGCGCTGGTCGCACTCGTCGCCGCCGTCGCCGCCTACGTCCTCATCGGCACCTTCCTGGGTTCGCTGCCCCGTGTCGGCTGGGGCTGGATCACGCTGCTCGCCGTGGGCGCGGTCGACGTGGTGCTCGCGATCCGGATCCGTTCGGCGATCGACGACGGCGGGGTCGGGCAGGACCGGAGCCAGATGCACCCGCTCACCATCGCGCGCTGCGGGGCGCTCGGGCAGGCGTCCGCGGTCCTCGGGGCGGCGGCCGGGGGCGTCGGGGTGGGCCTGGTCGTCTACTTTGTGCCGCGGCTGGGGGAGCTGGCGGCGGCGGGTGCCGAGATGCCGGCCTCGATCGCGGTCCTGGTCTCAGGGGTCCTGCTGGTGGCCGCGGGGCTGTTCCTCGAGTCGGCGTGCTCGCCCCCGCCCCCCGAGGACGAGGCCGAAGGGCTCGCCCAGCCCACCTGACCGCATCCGCCCGGCGGATCGCGACACCCGTTCCGCCGGAACACGGCAGGTTACCCGTGTGGCTGCTGTTCCTCTGCGTATCATGCGGAGCATGAGTTCCGACGGCGCCACCGACAAGCCCCGTTCCTCACGATCCGCACGCGGTGAGGACCGCGGAGTCGCGGGCATCGCACTCGCTGTGCTGCTGATACTGGCGATCATCGCGACGATCGTCATGATCTTCTCCGACAACGCGGTGTGGATGCGGATCGGGACCCTCGCGGCGCTGTGGGCCGCGTTCATCGGGGCCTTCCTGGTGGCGCGGTACCGCCGCCAGGCCGCCGCCGAGGCCGCGCGCGTGCGCGACCTGCACACCGTCTACGAGCTGCAGCTCGAGCGGGAGATCTCCGCGCGCCGCGAGCACGAGCTGGTGGTGGAGAAGGACCTGCGCGACAACATCCGGGCCGAGACCTCGGACTCCATCTACGCGCTCCGCCACGAGATCGCCGCCCTCCGTGAGCAGCTGGGTCACCTCGGGGTGACGCT
>DWWP01000036.1 GCA_019119635.1 Candidatus Dietzia intestinipullorum | reverse complement strand
CTCCGGCGAGCGGGACCGCCGATCCGGTGACGGCCGGGACCGCCCCACACAAGGAGGCCGCCCCACACACGGCGGAGGCACACAGTCCGGGCCACGGCGCGACGACAAGCGCGGCGGTCGGGGGCGCCCCGGCAGGCAGGAGCGTGGCCAGGGGCCCGGTCACCGCGGCCGGCGCGACCAGGGCCGCCCCGGACAGGAAGCCAGGCAGGCCAAGCGGGCTGAAGAGCCGGCCATCCCCGAGGACATCGATGCCTCGGACCTGGACATCGAGGTCCGCCGCGACCTGCGCAGCCTGGACAAGGGCAACGCCGACGCCGTGGCGCGGCACCTGGTCGCCGCGATGTACCTCGTCGACGACGACCCGGTCGGCGCGCTCGCACACGGTCGCGCCGCCAAGAACCGCGCCGGCCGGATCGGCGTGGTGCGGGAGACCCTCGGGGTCCTCGCCTACCGCGCCAGCGAATGGGCTGAGGCACTCGGCGAACTCCGCGCCGCCCGGCGCATCTCGGGAGGCCCCGGGCTGCTGGCGATGATGGCCGACTGTGAGCGCGGACTCGAACGCCCGCAGCGGGCGATCGAACTGGCCAGAGGGGACGAGTCGCAGCAGGTCACCGGCGACGACCTCGTTGAACTGCGGATCGTCGAGGCCGGCGCCCGCGTCGATATGGGGCAACTCGACGGCGCTCTCGTGACACTGCAGGACGCCGGGCTGGACTCGTCTGCACGCGGGGAGGAAGCCGCCCGACTCGACTACGCGTACGCCGAAGTGCTCCTGGCCTCCGAGCGCACGCGGGAAGCGGCCGAATGGTTCGGGCACGCGGTCGCCGCCGACCTCGGCGACAGCACCGACGCGCGATCTCGCCTCGCAGCACTCGAGGACTGACCGCCACGTGAGCTCCACTCCACTGTCGGCCGGACACGACGCATTACTGGTTGATCTCGACGGCACCCTGATCCGGGGAACGGAACCGGTGCCGGGCGCCGCGGACGCCCTCGCGAACTCCGGACTACCGGTGGTCTACGTCACCAACAACGCCAGCCGGGCGCCCGCGGACACCGCCGCGCACCTGCGGGGCATGGGCTTCACGGTCGATGCCGCGGACGTCATGACGAGCGCCCAGGCCGCCGTCGTGATGGTGGGCGAGCACGTCGCCCCCGGCTCCGAGGTGCTGGTGGTGGGGCACGACAGTTTCCGCGCCCTGGCCACGGAGGCCGGCTACACGGTCGTGCGCTCCGCCGACGAGGGCCCGATGGCGGTCCTGCAGGGGCTCTCCCGTGAATTGACGTGGGCCGATCTCGCCGAAGGCTGCCTGGCCATCCGGTCGGGCGTGCCCTGGATCGCCTCCAACATCGACACCACACTGCCCACCGAGCGCGGGCTGCTGCCCGGGAACGGGTCCCTGGTGGCGGCGCTCCGCGCGGCCACGGACCGCGAGCCGGTCGTGGCGGGCAAACCGGCCGCCGGTGTGTTGACCGCTGCGGCTGCCCTGGCGGAATCCTCCCGGCCGCTCGTCGTGGGTGACCGACTCGACACCGACATCGAGGGCGCGCTCGCGGCAGGGATGCCGGCGCTCATGGTGCTGACCGGGGTCAACACCCCCATGGACCTGCTCCGCGCACCGGGACACCGGCGCGCGACCCACCTCGCCGCCGACCTGTCCGCGCTGGGTGAGCCCGCGGACGCGAGCCGGATCGAGTCGGCAAGAGACCTCGAGGTCGAGGTCCGCGGCGCGACCATGACCCTGCACACGCTCCCGGACGGCCTCGACGGCACCGGCCTCGCCCGAAGCGTGATCCGCCAGGCGTGGGGCCACGGAGCGACGTCGCTCGCCGCGGGCGATCCGGCGATCCGGTCCCGGCTCACCGGCGCCGGGCTCGTCGTCGACTAGCGTGGAGGACGTGACCATCCCCGCTTCGTCCCCGGCGCCGCGGCCGGGCCCGGCAGAACCGGCCGGCCCGGACGTCGACGAACTGCGCTCGGCGTTCGACGACCTGCTGGCCGACTCCGCGGGCACTGACACCACGGCTACCGACGGCGCGCCAGAAGGCGGGCACGGCACCGTCGACGACCACCAGGTGGAGGCGCTGGACGCCGCGCACGAACTGCTCGCCCGCGCTCTGACCGCGCTGGATTCCACCCGATGAGCGAGACCCGCTGATGGCGGCCAAGCGGATCCGGCTCGATGCGGAACTGGTCCGCCGCAAGATCTGCGAGAGCCGCGAACGAGGCCGCGACCTCATCGCCTCCGGACGGGTGATCGTCAACGGGGTCGCCGCGACCAAACCGGCTACCCAGGTGGAGCCGACGACGTCCATCGCGATCAGTGCCACCGACGAGCCGGAATGGGCCTCGCGCGGCGCACGCAAACTCCTCGGGGCGCTCGACGCGTTCCCCGAGGTGTCCGTCGACGGCGCACGCTGCCTGGACGCCGGCGCCTCCACCGGGGGCTTCACCGATGTCCTGCTGGCCCGGGGCGCGTCCCGGGTCGAGGCGGTCGACGTCGGGTACGGCCAACTGGTGTGGCGCATCCGCAACGATGACAGGGTCGGGGCCCACGACAAGACCAACGTGCGCACCCTCGCCCCCGGGGACATCGGCGGTGCGGTCGACCTCGTGGTCTCCGACCTGTCCTTCATCTCGCTGCGGCTGGTGCTGCCGGCCCTGGCCTCCTGCGTCCGCCCGGGCGGGGACCTGTTGCCGATGGTCAAGCCGCAGTTCGAGGTCGGCCGCGATCGGGTCGGCCACGGGGGAGTGGTCCGCAGCCCCGACCTCCGTATCGAGGCGGTGACGGGTGTCGCCGAAGCCGCTGCCGAGCAGGGGCTGGCCACCCTGGGGTGTGTGGCCAGCCCACTTCCCGGACCGTCGGGGAACGTCGAGTACTTTCTGCACCTGCGTAGGTCCGAGGGAGAGGACGAGGTGGAGGTGCCCGGCCCCGCGGGGGACGCGATACGAACGGCAGTGGAGAAGGGACCGAAGTGACGCAGGCGAACGGACCGGACGGCATCCGCCGCATCCTCCTCGAGGCGCACGTCGGCAGGCCCGACATCATGGCCACCGTCGCGCAGGTCGTCGACGCCTGCGCGGCCCGCGGGATCGCCGTGCGGATGCTCGAGGAGACCCGGGAGCGCGTGGCCACGCAGTCCAGCGTCGAGCCGGTCGCCGACAGCCCCGACGCGGCCGACGGCTGCGAACTGGTCCTGGTGCTGGGTGGGGACGGCACATTCCTGCGTGCGTGTCAGTACGCGCAGTCCGCGGACGTCCCGGTGCTCGGCGTGAACCTGGGCCACATCGGGTTTCTCGCCGAATCGGAGATGTCCTCGCTCGGGGAGGTGGTCAGGCAGATCGCCGACCGCGACTACCGGGTCGTGGACCGGATGACGGTCGAGGCGACGGTGCTGCGCGGTGACCGCGTGCTCGGGCGGGCGTGGGCGCTCAACGAGGTGAGTATCGAGAAGGTCTCGCGTCACGGGGTGCTCGAGGTCACAGTGGAGATCGACGGGCGACCGGTGAGCGACTACGGCTGCGACGGGATGCTGGTCTCCACCCCGACAGGGTCCACGGCGTACGCGTTCTCGGCGGGCGGGCCGATCGTGTGGCCTCAACTCGACGCGATGCTCGTCGTGCCGAACAACGCCCACGCTCTGTTCGCCCGGCCGATGGTGGTGGCACCGACCTCGCGCGTGGCGGTGGAGACGGCGACCCGGTCCGGCCCCGCGGAGGTGCTGCTCGACGGTCGCCGACTCGTGGACGCGCCCCCGGGCAGCCGGATCGAGGTGGCCCGGGGCGGTCGCCCGGTCAGGTGGGTCAGGCTGGACGATTCCCCGTTCACCGACCGTCTGGTGACCAAGTTCGAGCTCCCGGTGACCGGGTGGCGTGGACGGTCGGGGTCCCGGCGCCTGCCCTAGGGTGGGTACGTGCTCACGGAACTCCGGATCAGCGGCCTCGGCGTCATCGACGAGGCCGTCGCCGATTTCGCGCCCGGCCTGTCCGTCCTCACGGGCGAGACCGGGGCCGGGAAGACGATGGTGGTCACCGGCCTGAGACTGCTGGCCGGCGGCCGCGCCGACCCCGGGCGGGTCCGCCGCGGCGCGGACAAGGCCGTGGTGGAGGGCCGCTTCGACCTGGCCGCGTCCGCGACGATGGACGCCGCGGACCGCCGTGACCTGGACGCGCTCCTGGAGGAGACCGACGCCGAACTCGACGAGGACGGCACGGTGATCGCCACACGACGTGTGGGCTCGGACGGCCGGTCCCGGGCGCGACTGGGTGGCCGCTCGGTCCCGGCCGGGGCCCTGGCCCGCTTCTGCTCACCGGTTCTCGCGGTGCACGGACAGAACGACCAGCTCCGTCTGCTGCGCGCGGACCGGCAGCGGGAGGCGGTGGACGCGCACGGGGGCGAGGCCACCCGCGCGGCGCTCGAGGCCTATCAGGACGTGTACCACCGGTGGCGCGACGCCGAGCGATCGCTCGCCGAACGCACCGGACGGGCGCGGGAACTGGCGCGCGAGGCGGACCTGCTGCGCCACGGCCTCGACGAGATCGACTCGGTGGACCCGAAGCCGGGGGAGGAGGCCGAGCTCGATGCGCTGATCCGCCGGCTCACGGACTCCGAGGAGCTCCGCGAGGTGGCGGGGGAGGCGCACGGCGCGCTGGCCGGGGACGACGGGACCACCGAGCCCGTCGTGGGGGTGCTGGACCAGCTGCGGCAGCGCCTGGTCGCGGCCGGCGATCCGGCGCTCGATCCCATCGCCACGAGTATGGAGCAGGCCGTCGCGGCACTCGGCGACGCCGCCACCGAGCTCGGCCTGTACCTGGCGGAACTGCCCGAGGACATGGCCGAGCTCGATTCCGCGCAGGAGCGGCGCCACGATCTCCGGGCGCTCACGCGCAAGTACGGCACGGACATCGACGACGTCCTGGGGTGGGCGCAGCAGGCGCGGGCGCGCCTGTCGGAGGTCGACACCTCGGACTCCGCCGTCGCGGAGTTGCGGGCCACCGTCGACAAGCTCTCCGCCGAGCTCGCCGAACGCGGTGGTGCGCTCACCCGCGCCCGCGTGGCCGCGGGGGAGGACCTCGCCGCCCGGGTGACCGCCGAGCTCACCGAGTTGTCGATGGGCGGGGCCGGGCTGGTGGCGCGGGTCTCGCCGGCCGGTGACGGGCTCGGGGCGGCCACCGAGTCCGGGCTCGACCACGTCGAACTGGCGCTGGACGGCCCCGCCGGACTCGTCCCCCTGGGCCGGGGCGCCTCCGGGGGCGAGCTCTCCAGGGTGATGCTCGCCCTCGAGGTGGTGCTGGCCGAGCGCTCCGGAGGCGGCACGCTGGTGTTCGACGAGGTGGACGCGGGCGTGGGCGGGCGTGCGGCGCTGAGCATCGGCCGGCGACTGGCGATCCTGGCCCGCACCCACCAGGTCATCGCGGTCACCCACCTGGCCCAGGTCGCGGCGTTCGCGGACACGCACCTGGTGGTGCACAAGGACACCGCGGCGCCGGAGAGCGGCGTGGTCTCGGGCGTGCGGGAGGTCGACGCCTCGGACCGGGTCACCGAGCTGGCGCGGATGCTCGCCGGGATGGAGGACACGGACACCGGCCTGGCGCACGCCGACGAGCTCCTCGAGCGAGCCCGGGAGGCAAAGTCTCAAGTTCAAGTCGACCGTTAACCCGACACGCCGAGGCAACCTCCTGCTTCACTTGAATCACACCAGTGATACTCGTGACCATGAAGATGTCGGGTCTGCTCAGTCGTCGTTCCACCGAACTCGCCGGGATCACCGGCACCGTCCGGCACGTCCGGGCGGGGTCCCCGGTGCCCAGGAAGCTCGGCGCCAGGGATGTCGCCGTGCTCGACCTCAACCGGACCTCCGCGGACACCGCGCGTGCCGTGGTCGGGGCCGGGGTCGCGGCCGTCATCCACACGCCCCGCGCCGACGAGCAGATGCTGCCCCGCGCCGCGTACCGCGTGCTGGCGCAGTCCACGATCCCCGTGCTCGCCGACCCCGACCTGGCGGAGATCGAGGACGGGACCCGCGTCCGGATCGACGAGGGCACGGTCTACGCGCTCAAGGGCGGCGACCAGCTCGCCACGGCCCGGGAGACCGGGCCCGAGACGCTGCTCTCCGAGGCCGACACCGCGGAGACGGCATACGTCGAGTCGGCCCTGGCGCATCTGGCCAACGCGACCGAGTTCCTCAGCCTCGAGCACCCGTTGCTCCTCGACGGCGAGGGCCTGCCGGCGATCGACGTCGACTTCACAGACCGGCACGTGGTGGTGGTCACCGGAGGCGAGGACTCGGAATCCCAGCTCGCCGACCTCAAGCCGTTCATCAAGGAGTACCGCCCGCTGCTGGTCGGCGTGGACGGCGGCGCCGACCTGCTGCGGTCGGCGCGGCATTCCGTCGACCTCGTCGTCGGGTCCCCGGCGGACGTCTCCGACGAGGCGCTCACCGACGCTCCCGCCCTGGTCGTCCCCGCGGACAGGGACGGCCGCGCGGAGGGGCTCGAGCGGGTCTCCGAGCTGGGTATCGGCGCGACTACCTTCCCCGCCGCGGCCACCGCGCGGGACATGGCGCTGCTGCTGGCGTTCCACGGCGGCGCCGAGATGATCGTCGTGACCGGCGGCGACCGTGGCCTGGAGGACGCGTTCACGCCCGCCGCCGCGCCGTCGTCGACGATGGTCGACAAGGCCGTGGCGACCCGCCTCGTCCACGCGGACGCCTGCTCGACGCTCTATCGCTCGCGCGGCACGGGCCTCGGCCTGGCGCTCGTCGTGCTGGCCGCGCTCGTCGCGATCGCGGCCGTGGTGGTCGCGCGGGACTCCGCCCAGGACCTGCTGGTCTGGGCGGTCGACGCGTGGAACACCTTCGCACTCTGGGTCCAGGGCCTGTTCCGTTGATCTCCCTGCGCCGCCACGTCCTCACGCTGGCCGCCGTCTTCCTCGCGCTCGCCGTGGGGGTGGTCCTGGGGTCGACGTCCGTGGCGTCGTCGATCCGGGACGCGGTGGTCGACGACGAGGAGACGACGGCGGCGCGGCTCGACTCCGCGCAGGACGAGCTCGCTCGTCAGCGCATGGCCGCCGAGCGACTGGACGGCATGGCCGGGCAACTCGCACCGTCGGTCCTGGATGACGTGCTCGACGGTCGGCCGGTCCTGGTGGTGGTGGCCCCGGGCGCCGACGGCGAGGACGTCGACGCGGTCGTCGACACCGTCCACGAGGCCGGCGCGGTCGACGCGGGACGGGTCACGCTCACCGATCGGGCGGTCGACCCGGAGGCCGACGCCGAGATCCAGGCGCTGGTGGCCAACCTGCCCATCGGCACCGCGCCGGCGGCGGACGCGGACCTGGGCACGCAGCTCGGGACCGCGCTCGGCCGCGCCGCACTGCTGCGCACCGAGGACGCCGAGCCCCATCTGCCGGATGGGGACCGCGACACCGTCCTGACGACCCTCGCCGACTCCGGGGTGATCTCCTTCGAGTCCGGCACGATCCGACCCGGCCAGCTCGCACTGGTGGTCACCGGTCCGGGCGAGGACGAGTCGACCGCCGCCCGGCTGGCCTCGCTCTCTCGCACACTCGACAGCGAGGGGGCGGGCGCCGTGGTGGCTTCCCATCATCCCGCCGGCCAGGCCACCGTGCAGGACGCCGTGACCTCGCTGCGCTCCACGGGCGGGGACGAGGTCTCCACGGTGGACAACCTCGGCACGGAGGCGGGCCGGCTCGCCGCCGGGCTCGCCCTGGCCGAGCAGCTGGACAGGGGGCAGGGCCACTACGGCGTGCGCCCGGATGCGGGCGCGGCGGTGCCGATTCTCCCCGCGTCGCGCTGACGGTGATAGCCTGAAGCCCCGTGGGGAGGACCGGAGCCACCACAGCAATCATCCATTCCGGTGCCTGGACACGGGAGTCTCCTTGTCACTGAACCGAGCCGCATCGCGGTCCGCGACCAAGCACATCTTCGTCACGGGCGGCGTCGCGTCGTCGCTGGGCAAAGGGCTGACGGCCTCGAGCCTGGGGCAGTTGCTCACCGCCCGCGGCCTCCGGGTGACCATGCAGAAGCTGGACCCGTACATCAACGTCGACCCCGGCACCATGAACCCCTTCCAGCACGGTGAGGTGTTCGTCACCGAGGACGGCGCCGAGGCGGATCTCGACCTGGGGCACTACGAGCGTTTCCTCGACCGGGACCTCAACGCGGGCGCCAACGTCACCACCGGGCAGGTCTACTCGGCCGTCATCGCCCGTGAGCGCCGCGGCGAGTACCTGGGCGACACCGTCCAGGTGATCCCGCACATCACCGACGCGATCAAGGAACGCATCATCGGCATGGGCGCCCCTGACGACGAGGGGCGCAGCCCGGACGTGGTGATCACCGAGGTCGGCGGCACGGTCGGCGACATCGAGTCGCAGCCGTTCCTCGAGGCCTGCCGCCAGGTGCGCCACTCCGTCGGCCGGGAGAACATCTTCTTCCTCCACATCTCGCTGGTGCCGTACCTCGCACCGTCCGGGGAGCTCAAGACCAAGCCCACCCAGCACTCGGTGGCGGCTCTGCGCAACATCGGCATCGTCCCGGACGGGCTCGTGCTGCGGTGCGACCGCGAGGTGCCGGACTCGCTCAAGGCCAAGATCGCGCTGATGTGCGACGTCGACCTCGAGGGCGTGGTCTCCACGCCCGACGCGCCGAGCATCTACGACATCCCCAAGGTCCTGTTCGGCGAACACCTCGACACGCACGTGATCCGCAAGCTCAACCTGCCGTTCCGCGATGTGGACTGGACGGTATGGGGGGACCTGCTCCGGCGTGTGCACGAGCCGCGCGAGGAGGTCGAGATCGCGCTGGTGGGCAAGTACATCGACCTGCCGGACGCGTACCTGTCAGTGACCGAGGCGCTGCGGGCCGGCGGCTTCGCGAACCTCGCGCGCGTGAACATCCGGTGGGTCGAGTCCGACAGCTGCGCCACCGAGGCCGGGGCGCGCGAGGTGCTTGACGGTGTCGACGGGATGCTGATCCCCGGGGGCTTCGGCATCCGGGGCATCGAGGGCAAGCTCGGGGCCATCTCGTGGTCGCGGAAGAACCGTATCCCGCTGCTCGGACTGTGCCTGGGGCTGCAGTGCTCGGTCATCGAGGCCGCGCGGTCGGTCGGGCTGGAGGGCGCGTCGTCGACCGAGTTCGATCCCGACACCGGGCACCCGGTGATCTCCACGATGGCCGACCAGGTGGAGGCCGTCGCCGGCGAGGCCGACCTCGGCGGCACCATGCGGCTCGGCGCCTACCCGGCGGTACTGACCAAGGGCTCGCTGGTGGCGGACGCCTACGGCAGCACCGAGGTCTCGGAGCGGCACCGGCACCGGTACGAGGTGAACAACGACTACCGCGACAAGGTCGCCGAGTCGGGCCTGCGGTTCTCGGGCACGTCCCCCGACGGGCACCTCGTCGAGTTCGTCGAGTACCCGGTCGAGCAGCACCCGTTCTTCGTGGCCACGCAGGCCCATCCCGAGTACAAGTCGCGGCCGACCCGGCCGCACCCGCTGTTCGCCGCGTTCGTCAAGGCCTCGCTGGACTACGAGAACGAGATGAGCCTGCCCGTCGAGCCGTGGCGCGCGGACCAGTCCGATGACGTCCTGGCGGGCGCCTCGAGCGCGGCCGGCGCGCCCGACCCCGAGCTGACGTCCGACGACCCCGTGGAAGGGAGCTGACCGTGACAGGCGACGCCGCCCCCGGCTCGCACGAGTTCCGGACCGTCTCCAGTCGTGAGATCTTCGACGGCCACGTGGTGCGACTCCGCGTGGACACCGTCTCCATGCCGGGCGGCGGGACCGCGGACCGGGAGATCTGCGGGCACGACGACGCGGTGGCCGTGGTCGCCCTCGACGAGCAGGGGCGGATCGCGCTCCTGCGTCAGTACCGGCACGCGGTCGGCGAACGCCTCTGGGAGCTGCCGGCCGGTTTGTGCGACGTGGACGGGGAGGAGCCGCTCGAGACCGCCCGGCGGGAACTCGTGGAGGAGACCGGCCTCGAGGCCGACCACTGGCGGCCGCTGATCGAGATCGTCCCGTCGCCGGGGTTCAGCACCGAGCGCGTGCACGTGTATCTGGCGACCGGGATCCGCGAGGTGCCCCGCCCCGAGGCCGAGCACGAGGAGGCCGACATGGAGCAGTCCTGGCTCCCGGTGGCCGAGGCGGTGGAGATGATCTTCGACGGCCGGATGATCAACGGCATCGCGGTATCGGGAATCCTCGCGGCCCGCGAGGCACTGGCCCGGCCCTGAGCGGGGGCACCGATGACCCCGGCCGGCCCGGCGCAGCAGATCCGCGGCTACCTGGACCACCTCGCCGTGGAGAAGGGCGCCTCCGCGCACACCCTCTCCGCCTACCGGCGGGACCTCGAGAAGTACCGCGGGTTTCTCGCCGGTGTGGGCGTGGACGACCTGACCGGGGTCACCGAGTCCCACGTCGAGGAGTTCCGGGCGCAGCTGGCGACCACGGATCCGGAGTCCGGTCGACGCGCGCTCGCCCCGAGCTCGGTGGCCCGGACGCTGGCGGCGGTCCGGGGACTGCACCGGTTCGCCACGCGCGACGGGATCACGGCGCTGGACGCGGCGGCCGCCGTGACCCCGCCGCGGCCGGCCAGGAGGCTGCCCAAGGCCCTACCGGTGGACCAGATCATCGCGGTGATCGAGGCGACCGGCGGCACCGAGGTGGATGTGGAGCCGGCGCGACTGCGGGACCGGGCGATGCTCGAGCTCCTCTACGCCAGCGGGGCCCGCGCGGCCGAACTGGTGGGGTTGGACGTGGACGACGTCGACGGGCTCGACCACCCCGACGGCGGCGCGGTGGCCCTGCGCGGCAAGGGCGGGAAGGAACGGGTCGTGCCGGTCGGTCGCCCGGCCTGCGAGGCGCTGAACGCCTACCTGGTGCGTGCGCGCCCCGCGCTGGCGGTGTCCGGGGGTCCCGCGCTGTTCCTCAACGCCCGCGGCGGGCGCATCTCCCGGCAGACCCTGTGGTCGGTCGTCTCGACCTCCGCCGCCCGCGCCGGGGTCGACGCGGAGATCTCACCACACTCGTTCCGGCACTCCTTCGCCACGCACCTGCTGGACGGCGGGGCGGACATCCGGGTGGTCCAGGAACTGCTCGGCCACTCGTCGGTCACCACCACGCAGGTGTACACGCTCGTGACCGTCGAGACTCTCCGCGAGGTCTGGGCCGAGTGTCACCCGCGGGCACTGTAACGTGACCGTGGATACGCCCGAGCGGGGAGAAGCCGACGAGAGGGGACGCGGGTGGCGCAGGACACTGGGACGATGGATCCCGCACTGTTCTCGCGCGCTGAGCTGCTCGGCGCCGACGATCCGGCCGCGGGCGAGGGGTTCGACGCGATCCCCGAGCCCCGGCCGCTGACCTCCCACGGCCCGGCCACCGTGGTGGCGATGTGTAACCAGAAGGGCGGGGTCGGCAAAACGACCAGCACCATCAACCTCGCCGCCGCGCTCGCCGAGTACGGTCGCCGCGTCCTGGTGGTGGACCTGGATCCCCAGGGCGCACTGTCCGCGGGCCTGGGCATCCGGCACCACGAGCTGGAGCTGACGGTCTACAACCTGCTGGTGGACCACACGGTCTCCACCGAGGAGGTGCTGGCCAGCACACGCGTCGAGGGCGTGGACCTCATCCCCGCGAACATCGACCTGTCGGCCGCGGAGATCCAGCTCGTCAACGAGGTGGGCCGGGAGCAGGCGCTGGGCCGCGCCCTGTACCCGGTGCTCGACCGGTACGACTTCGTCCTGATCGACTGCCAGCCGTCGCTGGGCCTGCTCACGGTCAATGCGCTGGCCTGTGCGGACGGCGTCCTCATCCCCATGGAGTGCGAGTACTTCGCGCTGCGCGGCCTGGCCCTGCTCACAGACACGATCGACAAGGTCCGCGACCGCATCAACCCGCGCCTGCACCTGACGGGCATCCTCATCACGATGTTCGACCGCCGGACCGTCCACGCGCGGGACGTGCTCGGCCGGGTGGTGGAGGTGTTCGGGGAGAAGGTCTTCGACACGCTGGTCACGCGGACGGTCCGGTTCCCGGAGACGACGGTGGCGGGCGAGCCCATCACCACGTGGGCGCCCAGATCGCCCGGCGCACAGGCCTACCGTGCGCTCGCGCGCGAGGTCATCCAGCGCGGGCGGTGACGGAGGCCGTGACCGAGGCGGGGGCCGCGGAGACCGAGGAGCCGGACCCGCGGGCGTTCACCGTCCACCTGACCAACTTCTCCGGCCCGTTCGACCTGCTGCTGTCGCTCATCGACTCGCGTCGCCTCGACGTGACCGAGGTGGCCCTGCACGCGGTGACCGACGAGTTCATCGCGCACACGCGGCTGCTGGGCCGGGAGGCCGGGCTCGAGGAGGTGACCGAGTTCCTGGTGGTGGCCTCCACGCTCCTCGACCTCAAGACGGCCCGTCTGGTGCCCTCGGGGGAGGTCCAGGACCAAGAGGACCTGGCGCTGCTGCAGGCACGAGACATGCTGTTCGCCCGGCTGCTGCAGTTCCGGGCCTTCCGTCAGGTCGCGGAGCTGTTCGCGGAACTCGACCGCACGGCCCGGCAGTCGTATCCGCGGACGGCGGGGCCGGACGACGAGTTCGTCGACCTGCTGCCCGAGGTGGAGCTGGGGGTGGACGCCGAGCAGTTCGCCATGATCGCCGCGGTGGCCTTCCGCCCGCGTCCGGTCGAGGAGGTGGGGGTGGCGCACGTGCACACCCCGGCCGTGTCCGTGCCGGAGCAGGCGGGCCGCGTGCTCGAGCTACTGCGCTTCCGCGGTGCCGGCGAGTGGGTGGATTTTCGTGAGCTGGCGTCCGGGGCGGGGGAGTCCCTCGTCGTCGTCGCCCGGTTCCTGGCCCTGTTGGAGCTGTACCGGGCGCGGGCGGTGGCGCTCACCCAGGACGAGGCCCTGGGGGATCTGCTGGTGAGCTGGACAGGCGGGGAGGCCGACGAGGTCACCCGGGGGAGGGACGAATGGACGTGAACGCACCGGAGGATCCGCCGTTGCGGGCGCGGCTCGAGGCGTTGTTGCTGGTGGTGGACCAGCCGACGGGGGAGTCGGCGTTGGCCGCGGCGGCGGGGTCGACCCCGGACCGGGTGGAGGAGGAGCTGCTGGCCTGGCGCGACGACCTGACCGCGGCGGGCAGCGGGATCGACCTGCGGCGTACGGGCGAGGGCTGGCGTCTCTACACCCGTCGCGAGCTGGCGCCGTACGTGGAGCGCCTGCTCACGGACGGCACCCGGTCCACGCTGACCCGGGCCGCGCTGGAGACGCTCGCGGTGATCGCCTACCGTCAGCCGGTGACCCGGTCGAGGATCGCGGCGGTCCGCGGCGTCAACGTCGACGGCGTCATGCGCACGCTCGTGGCGCGCGGTATGGCGGTGGAATGCGGTACCGACACGGAGTCCGGGGGCATCCTGTATAGGACCACGGAGCTGTTTCTGGAAAGATTGGGGCTCGCGTCGCTCGACGAGCTCCCCGACATCGCCCCGCTGTTGCCGGATGTGGACCTGGTCGACGAGATGAGCGACGATCCCGCGGAGGATCCGCGGATCCCCGTGGGGCGGCGCAGACGCGCCGTCACCGCCCCGGGCGAGGGGGACGGCCACCAACCCGACGCGGGCGACGAGCCCGACACCGACGACCAAGAGATGTGACTGACCCATGACTGAATCCGCTGGCCGAGACGGCGCACCGGTCCGCCTGCAGAAGGTACTCGCGCAGGCGGGGGTGGCCTCGCGCCGCGCTTCCGAGGAGATGATCGCCCGCGGCCGCGTGGAGGTCGACGGCGAACGCGTGCGCAAGATGGGCGTGAAGGTCGACCCCGCCACCGCGGTGATCCGCGTGGACGGCACCCGGATCGTGCTCGACGACACTCTGGTCTACCTCGCGCTCAACAAGCCGCGCGGTGTGCACACGACCATGTCCGACGACCTCGGCCGCCCTTGTGTGGGCGACCTACTGGCCGGGCGGGTCGACGCGGGGCAGCGCCTGTTCCACGTGGGGCGCCTCGACGCCGACACCGAGGGGCTGCTGCTGGTGACCAACGACGGCGAGCTCGCGCACCGGCTCATGCACCCCTCGTATGAGGTGTCCAAGACGTACATGGCCACCGTCGTGGGCGTGGTGAGCAAGGGGCTGGGCCGGCAGCTGCGCGCCGGCGTGGAGCTCGAGGACGGCCCGGCTACGGTCGACCACTTCTCGGTACTCGACATCCACGACGGGCGGTCGCTGGTCAAGGTCGTGCTCCACGAGGGCCGCAAGCACATCGTCCGTCGTCTCCTGGCCGAGGTGGGCCACCCCGTCGAGGGGCTGGTCCGCACACGCTTCGGCGGTGTCGCCCTGGGCGACCAGCGCGCAGGGAGCTTCCGCAAGCTCAACCGCCAAGAGGTCTCGGACCTGTACGGGGCGGTGGGACTGTGACCGGCGACGGCAGGAGTGACGGGATGCGGCGCAGGATCGCGATCGACGGCCCCGCGGGGACCGGCAAGTCCACCCTGGCCCGGCTGCTGGCCGGGCGACTGGGCGGGGCCTACCTCGACACGGGCGCGATGTACCGGGTGGCGACCCTGCAGCTGCTGCGCGCCGGGATCGACCCCGGCGACACCGGCGCGGTGGTCGACGCGACCGCGGACCTACCGATGGAGATCGGCACCGACGCGGGGGCGGAGCGCATCCTGCTGGCCGGGGAGGACGTGGGTGCGGAGATCCGCACGGCGCGGGTGACCGCCGCCGTCTCGGCCGTGTCGGCGGTGCCCGAGGTCCGGGAGAACCTGGTGGACTTGCAGCGGCGCCTGGCCTCCGGCGGCGGGACCGTGGTGCTCGAGGGGCGCGACATCGGCACCGTGGTGCTGCCCGACGCCGAGGTGAAGGTATTCCTCACCGCGAGCCCCGAGATCCGTGCCCGCCGCCGGACCGAGCAGGACCTCGCCGCGGGCCGCGAGGCCCACTACGACGAGGTACTGGCCGCGGTGATCGAGCGGGACCGCAAGGACTCCACGCGTGCGGCCAGCCCGCTGCGTCCCGCCGCCGACGCCGTCGTCGTCGACACCTCCGACCTCTCCCTGGACGAGGTCCTCGACCACCTGGTGGCGCTGGCCGAGGGCGAGAGCATCGCCCCGCCGGTCGGCGACACCGCAGAAGGGAACACAGCATGACGAACAACGACGAGAACGCGGAGTTCGACCTGCCGACGGGCCCCGCCGAGGAGGTCGTCGAGGACGCCTGGGACGACGACACCGACTGGGACGCCGTCGCCGAGGAGTGGGCCGACGAGCTCGGGATCGAGATCGACGGGGCGGAGGTGCTGCCCACCGTCGCGATCGTGGGGCGCCCCAACGTCGGCAAGTCGACCCTGGTCAACCGGATCATCGGTCGCCGCGAGGCCGTGGTGGAGGACGTGCCCGGCGTGACGCGCGACCGGGTGTCGTATGAGGCGCTGTGGAACGGCCGCTCCTTCATGGTGCAGGATACCGGCGGCTGGGAGCAGGACGCGCGGGGCATGCACCGCTCGATCGCGCAGCAGGCCGAGATCGCCATGGGCACGGCCGACGTGATCGTCCTGGTCTGCGACGGCACCGTGGGCATCACGGCCGCCGACGCGACCGTGGCCAGGACGCTGCGCCGCTCGCAGACCCCGGTGCTGCTCGCGGTGAACAAGGTGGACAGCGAGAAGGCGGCACTGGAGGCCGCCGAGTTCTGGAGCCTGGGCCTCGACGAGCCGTACCCGCTGTCGGCGACACACGGGCGGGGAACGGCCGACCTGCTCGACGAGGTCCTGCGCCGGTTGCCCAGCAAGGCGCGCATGCGGGAGACCACCGGGGCGCCGCGCCGCGTGGCGCTGGTGGGCAAGCCCAACGTGGGCAAGTCGAGCCTGCTCAACAAGCTCACCGGCGAGGAGCGCTCGGTGGTCGACGACGTCTCCGGGACCACCGTGGACCCCGTCGACTCGCTCGTGGAGCTCGGGGGCCGCCCGTGGCGGTTCGTGGACACGGCCGGACTGCGGCGGAAGGTCAACCAGGCCTACGGGCACGAGTACTACGCCTCCCTGCGCACGCGTGGGGCGATCGAGGCCGCCGAGGTCGTGGTGCTGCTGCTGGACGCCTCCGAGCCGATCACCGAGCAGGACCTGCGGGTCATCTCGATGGTGGCCGACGCCGGTCGAGCGCTGGTGATCGCCTTCAACAAGTGGGACCTCGTGGACGAGGACCGGCGGTACGACCTGGACAAGGAGATCGACCGCGAGTTGTCCAAGGTGCTGTCCTGGGCGCACCGGGTCAACATCTCCGCCAGGACCGGGCGGGCGCTGGCCAAGCTCGTGCCGGCGATGGAGATCGCGCTCGATTCGTGGGATAAGCGCATTCCCACCGGGCCGCTCAACACGTGGATGAACGAGGTCGTGGCGGCCACCCCGCCGCCGATGCGCGGGGGACGGCTGCCACGGATCCGGTTCTGCACCCAGGCCACCACGCGCCCGCCCACGTTCGTGTTCTTCTCCACGGGCTTTCTGGAGGCCGGCTACCGGCGCTTCCTCGAGCGTCGCCTGCGGGAGACGTTCGGCTTCGACGGCTCGCCGGTGCGCGTGAACGTGCGGGTCAAGGAGCGTCGCCAGAGCAAGTGACCAGCCGATTGGAGGACGGTCCCCGCCGTGCGCTAGTCTTGTCGAGGTCGCCGCGCGAGACGCGGAGGCGGACGGGCTGTGGCGCAGCTTGGTAGCGCACCTCACTGGGGGTGAGGGGGTCGTGGGTTCGAATCCCGCCAGCCCGACCGAGAGAAATGCAGTCCAGGGGCGGTTTCCCATACGGGAGGCCGCCCCTGATCTCATTTCGGCGCCGTGCCGGCCCGTGAGGAGCCCGGGCGCTGGTCGCACCTGAGGTCGCCCCCGTCGCGGACGGGCCACACCTTGTCAGGCTGGGCGTGCGGAAGCGCCGAATCGGACCCCATCGCGGTAGTAAGCGGAAAAAAGTTTTCGACGATGACTTGTGATGTGGCGCATGCGGAGTGATGTGTTCGCCGGGCACAGTTTGCTGATGTGGCCCTAGTCGTGGGCTGAGAATGTCGTAGGAGTCACGTAGAACGGTTCGTGGCGGTCAGAGCTGGCCGCGTTCCTACGGGTCGGAAGGACACGACTTATGCGTAAGACCCATTTTGCAAGCCTGGCCGCGAGCGCCGCGCTCGCCTCGGCCACGATCGTCGGAGGTGCTGGCCTGGCCCAGGCGCAGAGCGCGTCGTCGGAGGAGGACGCTTCCGTGGTCGGTACGGAGACGATTCAGTTCGACGATCGATTCACCCTGATCGGCACCGCGTACGACAATTGCACGGTCGCGTTCAAACTCACCTCGGATCGGACTGACGGCGTCACAGAGAACCTCCGTGCCGACTACCGAGTCGGAGGGGAGGACTCGGTCATGGATCGCACCGATCAGGGGGTCCGAGAGCAGGTGTACCGCCCGGCTGTGGTGAGCAATGAGACGGTCCATAAGGCGATCACCGAGGAACGGGGCAACCCTTACGATGTCGGGCTCGGGACCACGACGATCGATCTGACTGAAGACCGCACTGTCCCCGATAAGGACGACACCGACAATACGACGGTTCTTCCCGGAGTCGAGCCCAACGACACAGGTGAGCACACCATCACCTTCGGTGTCTACCAGGGCAGCGGACTGAACGAGAACAACAAGGAACTGTACGAGACCACCGAGGACGTCGTCGTGAGCGGTTGCCCGATCACTGACGACGGCGGCCTGCTCGGCAGCGTCGTCGGCTCGGTCGACGTGTTCGGCTCGCTGGAGAACTTCTCCTGAGACGACCGGTCACGGCTGAACCGCTAGCAGGTCAGCGCTAGCGCAGCCCTGAGCCACGCACCCCGCACCCGTCGGCCAGGGGAGCGCATCCCCGACCGGGCGCAGACGAGAGCCCCCGGGCCAGAGAAATCTGGCCCGGGGGCTCTC
>DWWP01000035.1 GCA_019119635.1 Candidatus Dietzia intestinipullorum | reverse complement strand
CTCCGGTGATCGCGTGCAGCTCCCACGGGGGCCTGCCCAGATCGAGTCGCCGAGCCGCGATCCGCGCGATGGAGTCGCGAAGGGCCGGCCATCCGCCACCGAGCTCGTGCACGTGTACGTGGTCTGCCAGGTCGAGGTCGCCGGCGGGGACCCAGACGGGGTGGTCGGCGTCGAGTGGCATGCGGCGGAGGCGTCGGGTGAAGAACTCGGCCGTGCCCAACCGCGCGCCCATCCACTCGTGGGCGCCGTTGACCGAGCCGCACGGCCCCGGCCCGCCGGTGGCGTCGAACAGGTAGCTCGCCACGAGCATCTCGTGGTGACGGTCGCCCTCGTCGTAGACGAAGACGGCGTCCCGCCCCGCGAGGGGCTCGAAGTATCCGGTCACTCCGCGTCGCATGTGTTCTCCTCCGGGGCCAGACCCGTTGTATCACCCGCGCGGGCGGCCGGAGGTGCAAACCTGACAGGTGTTGTGGTCGTGTCGCGATTCGGTGACACCCCGGGCGCGCAGCCGGAGGGGCGGCGTATGGTCGTCCGCGTGATGCACCCCTTCCGCCGGACCGAGCGCCAGCTCGTACCCGGACGCTGGTTCGGCCCGACCGTGGTCCTGGCCGTGGGGTGCGCGCTCTCCTGGATCTTCGTGAGCTTCGGACACGGCGGCCCGCTCGCCCTGGCGACGTTCCTCGCCTCGGCGGTGATCGCGGCGTGGAACTCCCCGCTCCGGGTCACCGGGCACGAGCCGCTGCGGTCGGTGCAGGACATCTCCGGCGACGATCAGACCGTGGTGGTGCTGTGGCGGCCCGGGTGCCCGTACTCGTCGGCACTGCGCCGGCGCGCGTCCCGCGCGGGTCTCCGGGTCCACTGGGTCAACATCTGGCGCGACGAGGACGCCTACGAGCTGTGCTGCAGCATCAACAAGGGCTCGGAGGAGACCCCGACGGCGATGCTGCTCGACTCCGCACGGCCCGGCCCGGTGGTGATCCCGGCGTCTGTCTCGGGTATCCGTGAGGCCACCGCCGCGGCACTTCCCCGGGGCGGGGCCCCACGCGCACTCTGAGCCGGGCTCAGTACCCGCGGGCGTTCTCGGCCCAGGCCTCCCGACGGATATCGGCCGCATCCGCGATGGTGGCGGCCTGCTTCTCGTGGGCCTTGATCACTCCGGAGTCGTCCCGCAGGGGCAGGAGTACCTCCTCCTCCGCCTCGATGCCGGCCCGCAGCTGCCGCGCACGTTCGAGCTCCGAGTCGATCTCGGCTCCCAGCAGGAGCGCATTGTTGGTGATCCACAGCAGCAGCAGGAACATGATGATGCCGGCCAGCGAGCCGTACGTGGCGTTGTAACTGCCGAAGTTGGACGCGTAGAAGCTGAAGCCGAAGGCGCCGAGGCCGGCGACGAGCAACGCGACGACCCCGCCGAGGGACAGGAACCGGAACCGGGGCTTCTTGACATTGGGTGTGAGCTGGTAGAGCACCGCGAGCACCAGGACGACGATCGCCAGCAGCGCCGGCCACTTGGCCCAGCTCCACACGGTGAGCGCGACACCGCCCAGTCCGACCACCTCGAAGAGCGCCTCGGCCACGCCGCCGGACAGGGTGAGGATGAGGCCGGCGCCGGCGAGCATGACCACCATGAGTGCCGTCACGAGGAACAGGATCGGCCGGAGCTTCCAGATGGGGCGGCCCTCGGCCACGCCGTAGATCCGGTTGAGCGCGCGGCTGAACGCGCCCACGTACCCCGACGCGGTCCAGAGCGCGCCGACGAGGCCGGCGATGAGCGCGAACCCGGCGGCGTCGGTGTTGACCAGCTGCTCGATGGGGCCCTCGACAAAGCCCATGGTGGACTCGGGGACCGTGCCCTCGAGCATCTCCATGATGGCGTCGATGGTCTCCCGGCCCTGACCGAACACGCCGAGGAGGGAGACCAGGGCGATGAGCGTGGGGAACAGGGACAGCACCGCGTGGTAGGTCAGCGCGGCGGCGAGGTCGGTACACCCGTCGGCACCGAACTTGCCGAGTGCCCGTTTGAGACCGTGCAGGGTGCTGCGCCGGGAGAGCTCGCTCGAGACCTCGGTGTTGTCCTCGCGCTCCCGGAGGTACTCGATGTCCTTCCGGTGCAGAGACTCGTCATCGGCGATCAGGCCGGCCGATCTGGCGTCGGACACCGCATCCTCGTTTCCCGGTGGCGTGTCCACCGTGTCGGACTTATGTGGGCGAATGTCATGGTGCCCGCCTCACTCGGCTCTCGGGCAACTCACATGATCACAGTCGCGTCTCGTTTGCTGAACGATTCCGAGACCCCGGCGGCCGCTGCGACGGTCGGCTTTGTTTCGCCTGTGTAACACGGTTTCTCAGCGTCCGAGAGAAATCTCACAAGATGGACTTGCTTCCCACGTCAGAGGGTGTTAGTTCGTCGATTCCTATTGCGCGCGACCCCCTGCGCACCCATATCATTTCCAAGCCGGCGCGCCGAGGTGCGTCGAGTACGGGTGCTCCGGCTTCCACGGAGTCCTCCCGTCGACAAGTGAAGGCGAGAGAGATGATGACGACTCCCGGCCCCCGGGGCCTGTACCGCCCGGAATACGAACACGATTCCTGTGGGGTCGCGTTTGTCGTGGACATGCACGGACGTCGGTCGCGGGACATCGTGGAGAAGGCCCTCGCGGCGCTCGCCAATCTGGAGCACCGTGGCGCCGTGGGCGCCGAGACGAACACCGGCGACGGCACAGGGTTGATGATCCAGATCCCCGATCGGTTCCTCCGCGAGATCATGCGAGAGGAACACGATGTGGAGCTCCCCGAGGCCGGTGCCTATGCCACCGGCCTGTGTTTTCTCCCGCAGTCCCGCATGCTCGCCATGGACGCCCAGCGGATGGTCGAACGCATCGCCGCCGAGCAGGGCGTCACCGTGATCGGGTGGCGGGAGGTGCCGGTCGACGATTCCTCGGTCGGGGCCATCGCCCGCGACGCGCAGCCGCGCATAGTGCAGATCTTCGTCCGGGCCGCCGGCCCCGGCGGGGCCCCGCTCACCGACCTCGCGCTCGAGCGCAAGTGCTTTGTGGTGCGCAAACGGTGTGAGCACGAGCTCGGCTCCAAGGGTGCCGGCAGGGGAGACCTCGGGTCCGAGACGGTGTACTTCCCCTCCCTCAGCCCCCGGACCTTCGTCTACAAGGGCATGCTCACCGAGACGCAGCTGCCGGACTTCTACGTCGACCTGCGGGACCAGCGCGTCGAATCGGCGCTGGGGATCGTCCACTCCCGCTTCTCCACCAACACACTGCCCGCATGGCCCCTGGCCCACCCCTTCCGCTACGTCGCGCACAACGGCGAGATCAACACCGCCCGCGGTAACGAGAACCGGATGCGGGCACGGGAATCGCTCATGGAGAGCGAGGAGATCGAGGACCTGTCCGCGGCGCTGCCCATCTGTACGCCGGGCGGGTCCGACACGGCCCGCTTCGACGAGGCGCTCGAGCTGCTCACCCTGGCGGGGCGGCCGCTCCCGCACGCGGTCCTGATGATGGTCCCCGAGGCGTGGGAACGGCACGAGACCATGGACCCGGACACGCGGGCGTTCTACGAGTTCCACGCCTCCCTCATGGAGTCCTGGGACGGGCCGGCCTCCATCACGTTCACCGACGGCACCGTGATCGGCGCCGTCCTGGACCGCAACGGGCTGCGGCCCTCGCGGATCTGGGCCACTGACGACGGGCTCGTGGTGATGGCCTCCGAGGTGGGCGTGCTCGACATCCCGCAGGAGAGGATCGTCTCCAAGACCCGTCTCCGGCCGGGGCGCATGTTCCTCGTCGACACCGCGCAGGGGCGGATCATCGAGGACGAGGAGATCAAGACCGGGCTCGCGCGTGAGGACCCCTACCGCGAGTGGCTCGACCGGGGCCGCGTCCCGCTGGAGAGCCTGCCCGTGGTCGAGCTGCCGTACATGCCCCACGAGCGGGTGGTGCTGCGCCAGCGGGTCTTCGGCTACACGGAGGAGGAGCTGCGGATCCTGCTCGCCCCGATGGCGGAGACGGGTGCGGAGGCGATCGGCTCCATGGGGACGGACACCGCTCTCCCCGTCCTCTCGCAGCGGGCGAGAATGCTCTTCGACTACTTCTCCCAGCGCTTCGCCCAGGTCACCAACCCGCCCCTCGACGCGATCCGCGAGGAACTGGTCACCAGCTACGGGGTGACCGTCGGCCCCGAAGGCGACCTGCTCAACCCGGGTCCCGGATCGTGCCGGCAGGTCACGCTGGACAACCCGGTGATCGGCAACACCGAGCTCGCCACACTGCTGTCCGCGGGCGGGTCCCACCCGGGGCTGCGTGGGGTCACGGTCTCCGGCCTCTACAACGTCGCCCACGGGGGTCGCGGACTGCGGATCGCGCTGGACCGGATCCGCCGCGAGGTGTCCCTGGCGATCGAGGAGGGGGCCTCGATCATCGCCCTGTCGGATCGGGAATCCGACGAGCGCAACGCGCCGATCCCGTCCCTGCTGCTCACCTCGGCGGTCCATCACCACCTCGTCCGCGAGAAGACCCGGACCCGGGTGGGGCTCGTCGTGGAATCGGGCGACGCCCGCGAAGTGCACCACATGGCGCTGTTGTTCGGCTTCGGCGCCAACGCCGTCAACCCGTACATGGCGTTCGAGTCGATCGACGAGATGATCTCCACGGGTGCGGTCACGGGGATCGACACCGCTGCCGCCTGCGCCAACTACCGCAGGGCAGCCGCCAAGGGCGTCCTCAAGGTCATGTCCAAGATGGGCATCTCCACGCTCGCCTCGTACGCGGGGGCCCAGCTGTTCGACGTCACCGGCCTGTCGCAGGAGTTGTGCGACGAGTACTTCACCGGATCGGTCAGCCCCATCGACGGCATCGGGCTCGAGGAGATCGCGGGCGACGTGGCCCGCCGGCACCGCTTCGCCTTCCTCCCCCGCCCGGAAGAGGCGGCGCACCGGGAACTGGAGATCGGCGGCGAATACCAGTGGCGTCGCGAGGGCGAGTACCACCTGTTCAACCCGGACACGGTGTTCAAGCTCCAGCACTCCACGCGGTCCGGCCGCTACGAGATCTTCACGGAGTACACGCGGCTGGTCGACGACCAGTCGGAGCGGTTGGCCACCCTGCGCGGGCTCTTCGCGTTCACCAGCACCCGCGAGCCCGTGCCGATCGACGAGGTCGAGCCGGTGGCCGACATCGTGCGCCGCTTCTCCACCGGAGCGATGAGCTACGGCTCCATCTCCGCAGAGGCGCACGAGACGCTCGCGATCGCCATGAACCGGCTCCACGCGCGGTCCAACTCCGGCGAGGGCGGTGAGTCGACCGACCGGTTCACCCCGGACCCGGACGGCGACTGGCGCCGGTCGGCCATCAAGCAGGTCGCCTCCGGCCGGTTCGGCGTGACCAGCCACTACCTCGCCAACTGCACCGACATCCAGATCAAGATGGCGCAGGGTGCCAAGCCCGGAGAGGGCGGCCAGCTCCCGCCGAACAAGGTGTACCCGTGGGTCGCCGAGGTCCGGGGCTCGACGCCGGGCGTGGGGCTGATCTCGCCCCCGCCGCACCACGACATCTACTCGATCGAGGATCTGGCGCAGCTCATCTACGACCTGAAGAACGCCAACCCGTCGGCGCGGGTCCACGTGAAGCTCGTCGCCGAGCAGGGCGTCGGCACCGTCGCCACCGGCGTGTCCAAGACGCACGCCGACGTGGTGCTCATCTCCGGCCACGACGGCGGCACCGGCGCCTCCCCGCTGACCTCCCTCAAGCACGCGGGCGGCCCCTGGGAACTCGGACTGGCCGAGACCCAGCAGACCCTGCTGGCCAACGGTCTGCGGGACCGGATCGTGGTGCAGGTCGACGGCCAGCTCAAGACCGGCCGCGACGTCGTGGTCGCCGCCCTCCTCGGCGGCGAGGAGTTCGGCTTCGCCACCGCACCGCTGGTGGTGGCCGGCTGCGTCATGATGCGCGTCTGCCACCTCGACACCTGCCCCGTGGGCGTGGCCACCCAGAACCCCCTGCTGCGGGAGAGGTTCACCGGCAAGGCCGAGCACGTGGTGAACTTCATGGAGTTCATCGCCGAGGAGGTCCGCGAGTACCTCGCCGAGCTGGGCTTCCGCTCCCTCGACGAGGCGATCGGCCACTCCGAGTGCCTGGATTTCTCCCGGGCGTTCGCGCACAACAAGCGGGTGGCGGGGTTCGACCTGCGGCCGGTCTTCGAGCAGGTCGACTCGCCGTTCATGCACCAGGACCTGCGCTGCACCACGGGGCAGGACCACAGGCTGGACGAGGCGCTGGACAACACGCTCATCGACGACTGCCGGGCGGTGCTCGCCGACCCGTCGTCGGGCCCGGTCACCCGCGCCTACCGGATCGGCAACACCAACCGCTCGGTCGGCACGATGCTCAGCCACCGGATCTCCACGGCGCACGGCGCCGCGGGCCTGCCCGCCGGGTCGATCGACCTGACCTTCACCGGGTCCGCGGGCAACTCCCTCGGCGCGTTCCTGGCCGGGGGCGTCACCCTGCGGGTGCGCGGCGACGCCAACGACTACGTGGGCAAGGGGCTCTCGGGCGGGCGGATCGTGGTCCGGCCGCCGGACGACGCGTCCCCGGACTTCCGGGCCGGGGACAACATCATCGCCGGCAACGTGATCGGCTACGGCGCGACCGCCGGCGAGCTGTTCCTCCGCGGGGTCGTGGGCGAGCGGTTCTGCGTCCGCAACTCGGGCGCCACCGCGGTGGTTGAGGGCGTCGGCGACCATGCCTGCGAATACATGACCGGCGGGCGTGTCGTCGTGCTGGGACCCACCGGGCGCAACGTCGCGGCGGGCATGTCCGGCGGGGTGGCGTATTTCTACGACCCCACCGGTGAGCTGGCCGGCAACCTCAACGGCGAGATGGTCGACATCGAGGACCTGACGGGCGAGGACGTGGAGCGGCTCCACGCCGACGTCCGGCAGCACGCCGAGGAGACCGACTCTGACCGGGCCCGGGACATCCTGTCCGGCTGGGCCCAGAACGTGAACCACTTCGCCAAGGTCATGCCGCGCGACTACAAGCGCGT
>DWWP01000034.1 GCA_019119635.1 Candidatus Dietzia intestinipullorum | reverse complement strand
AGTACTACAATAGGGTGAGGCGGCATTCCACACTGGGCTATTTGACACCGGTCGAGTTTGAACTAGGATTCAGAGACATATACGAACTCGCTGCTTAATTTCAGTGGCCACTTTAGCGGGAACACTCCAGTCAGCTGGGGACAGGGGTCCGTATTCTGCCAGTTGGGGCGGCTCGATCACGGCCTTGAATCGGCCACCCCGTGGAGAAAGCGCACGCAAGATCGACTTGGGCGCGGACAACTGCCCGGATGGCAGCGCACTCGTCGTGCGACGCAGTAACCACTGCGCTGCACGAACTGGAACGCGCGACTTTCCTGGAACCCACATCTCGTAGGTTCCCAGCGCATCCGGGACTGGTCGCGTGTTCTTCGGTCTCGGAATCATTCGGACAGCCTGAGTGATAATCCCTCCGGTCGACGATGTCTCAGCCCACATGACCCCGAGCTTTGCGACATCTACCTGCGCAGCAGGGACAACAATCTTCACCGGCTCAAGCCCAGTTGAGCTATCTACCCGGTGGATACTCTGTTCCTTAGAGACAGGTATCCACTCATTTTCGTGAACCAGGAACGAGTCTGAAGTCCATGCGTAGAAGTGGACGTCGTGGAGGACCCCAGGACCCACCACGTCGAAGTTGATCAAGCATGTCGCGTATGTGCGACCGTTCCGCACGTCGCGAATTCCGATGTCCTGAACCCCAAACCGCATCCCCATCCCCAGAGGCTTCTTCGCCGCTGCCAGTTGCAGTCGCACGACTTTCAGCGACAGCCCCGCTATCACCAGTGACAGGGCTGATACGGAGAGCGTCGCTATGCCAAGAAGCGTTGACGGCGTCGACGGATTGAAGAACAGTTCACGCATAGGCGAATGTTATTCGGGAGCTACGACAGCCCCTGGTTCGGGCCACCTGACCAACGCCAGCACCCTGGCCCGCGCCGCCGCTCCCAGTCCGCCGAGTGGAATGGCACCGGCGTAGAGATTCAAGTCTCAGATGTTTGGAAATGAGACACCTCGGCGAGGAGCACGCCCATCACGGAAACCCCCTGGTCGCGCAGTCTCAGAAGTCCGTCTCATTATTGGTGTCGCGAAAGTAACGAACGTGACGACTTATGCGACACATAGGTATGACAACTAACGGTTACCGTCTCGGGTACGCCCGTGTGTCCACCACCAAGCAGCATCTCGACCAGCAGATCGACGCCCTTGAACATCACGGGGTCGACCGGATCTACACCGACCAATGGACCGGCCGGAACAACGACCGGCCAGGCCTTCACGAACTCTTAGAGCATGCCCGGCCAGGGGACACCGTGGTCGTGGTGGCCCTCGACCGGCTCGGACGGTCGCTCACCGGGATTATCGAGACCATTGCCGAGCTCCAGGAACGAGATATCAGTGTCATCTCGCTGAGGGAGAACCTGGACTTCACCACACCTACCGGCAAAATGATGGCATCCATCTTCGCCGCGCTCGCAGAGTATGAAGTGGATTTGAAGGCCGAACGCGCTGCGGCAGCCCGTGAGGCCGCTGCCGCTAGGGGACGACACACTGGACGGCCTCGCAGTCTCACTGATGAACAGGTTGCCCTGGCGCGGCGCATGAGAGAGGCCGGGGAGTCTGCATCCACCATCGCCGCGACGTTCGGAGTTTCTCGGGCAACCCTCTACCGGGCACTAGAACGAGTCTGACGCCTGCCGTGCCGGGCCATGCTTATCGGGGATCCAACGGAAAAATTGGGTTGCTTTCTATGGGCCGAATTCATGACCGTCTAGGTAACAGCCGCCGAGTGTGAAACACGAAAGCCCCAGCGCCTACTTATATGACTGCCCGCCCGGGCCGCGTTCTGATGCTTGCCTGAAGCGGCGCTCGGCTTGTTCATATAGCGCTGACAACGCAGTGATGTCCTTAGCGCGTTCCAGGAATATGATCTGCAAGACCTCATCCTTGGAAAACAGGTGGAACGGCATACTCAACTGAGACAGACGATCGGCGAGCAAGCTGTGCAACTCAGCGTCTTCTACCCCTCCGGCCGCAGCCCACTTGAAGGCCAAGTCGGTAACTCCTGGCGGAACAGTAGCTAGCGATAGATCGTACGGGAACAGGTACTCGACATCGGGCGTGGGCCTGTCGCGAGTAAAGCCGTTGCCTATCCCGGAGAGGTCACAATAGATCACCTCAGTAATCAGCCCCAACGCATCTCGGTGGCGTCGCTCCTCGGCGCAGAACCTGGCCATGTTGAATTTGGTGTTGCGGTAGAAGCCGAAGTTGCCCGCTTGCGCATGTTGAAGGCTCATCTGGTTCAAGTGTCCCCACACGAGGTCCCGCCATTGGTGCTGCGGATATTCTGCGCGCAGAGCCGACAACGTATAGATGTCGAGGCCGTCGAGGTCCCTTTCTCGATGGATGTAATCGATGTGCTCGCTAGACGCCAACGCCTCTTCACCAGCTTGGGTGCGGACATACCATCGCTGCGGGAATGCCTTGTTGATTGTCTCGTGGGGCACCGAGGCCAATACCCGTTCGACAATCTCAGCCTTATTGCCGCCGAGTTTGAGACCACGCGTACGCAGTAAGTCTTTTAGCGAGGCCGCCGTTTGCCGCGCTACTGCCTGCTCAGGACCGCCGGTCTCCACGAATCCGCGAGCGGTCAGGGACACGAGCAACTCTCTTGGATTTTGGACGCCGTACTGCCACCACCAGAATCCCTGGAAATCGGTGTGGTCGGTAGCGAAAGTTGGCGCGTAGCTCAACATCAGCAATTCATGTGGATACAACCCGAACGCATCCGGCGTCATCCCGCGTGTCCGGACCTCGGCGGGCACGACTTCCGAATCATCCCATCCGGTCCCTGAGTGAACACTCACCCGAGCAGTCGCGGGACCCGACGAAGGGGCAACTCCGGAACCGTCCGGTACGGACGAATCTTGCGACGGGGCCAGTGGAGGGGGTGGCGACGACGCATCAGGTGGAGCCGACCGTTTCCAGCGACGGAGAAACTTCATGTGACTTGGGTCCTCTCAACTACCGCGACTTAGTTCTGCCACGGATCGTTAGCTCGGCAGTATTCTGCCGTGTTGGCAGCCATGCACTCACCCCACCATGACTGTCCGGCGTTCGCCTCCGCCTGCACCTCAGGGGGCTTTGCAGGAGCAGCGGGAGCGGCCTGCATCATCTGAGACGCGCATGTCTGAGTCCATCCGCTCGTGCCGTCGGTGAAGAAGGTGGTCCCGGTCTCGTGGAGGCCCGGGTCTCCGCAGTAGGAGATCGTCTTGTTCATCTGTGTTGGAGAACCGTGGCCGGGTGCTTCTGTAAAACCGATGACCCCTTCCCCGGTCGAGGCAGTCGGGGCGGCGGGAACGGTTTCGGGAGTGGACTGTGCCGCTTCTGTCGCGCTCGACTCGGGCGAGACAACCTCCATCACCGCGACCTCGTCTGCCACGTCCCACCGGACCGGCTCAGCGCCTTCGATCAGGCTCGTGCTGTAGATCATCTCCTGGGCACCTGCCGGGGCCTCGATGGTCACCGCAGCGCGACGCTTCTCCCCCGCCGTCATCCGGTTGAACTCACGGGGATGGTCACTGACGCACGGCTGTTCCCCCTGCGAGATGTCCGTCGGCTTCACGCTCATCCCGTCCGGATCAGTGAATGTAATGTCGGTCGGCCACAGCACCTCCATGATCTCCTCTTGGGTGCCGTTCTCGACGGTGGCGACGAGTTGGAACTTCACCGCATCCTGAGCAGGCGGGAACGCGAACACGCACCCCTCAGTGGAGATCTCCATGTCGGAGATGATGACCCCGCCAACGGTCACGGTGTCGGACAGAGCATGCACCTCAGGCGCAGCCGAGGTGGCCGGTGCGGCAACCCCCGAGTTGTCCGACGCGCCCGAGTCCGTGGCACACCCCGCGAGGACCAACAGCGTGGTCGCTAACATCGAGACGATCTTCTTCATAGTTGAGCCTTCCGAGGTCGTCGCCCAGTCAAAACGTGCCTATGCGCGAGCACTGCTGCCCTAAAGCGTGCACGAAGCGTCCGACAAGGACACAGGAATCGCTCTAGAACCACTTACCTGCCCCCAGTTGCCAAGGCGTAGTGGATAGGTGCATGTTTCGCTGTGGTCCTGTGGACGCCCACTAGATCCTCCCGTGGCCCACCCTTCGGGTCAGGGCGGCCGAGGGGATGCCTCTCCCCCATCTTTCCCGTAGAAGCAGCCCTCCCAGGGGCCCGGTGACCTCTATCAGGACTTCGGGGACATTCGCCAAGTCTTATTGGGAAAGTTTCACCTACTACCTTTCCGAAGAGTTTGCAGAAAAGGCGCTCTGGTTTCCCTTCTAAGCCTCTGGCGGATACCGCCATGGGACCGGGTTACCCCAAGGTCACATCTTTCTTGAGAAAGTCGGGGAAAAGACCGATATTCGCAGGTGACTTTCGCCGAAGCGACCCGTACAGTTCTTGGCAACGGAGAGACACCGCCTCAAGGGTCCTATCGGTTAACAGCCGAAGAGAAGATCGCCCGTAAGATGGGAACGCTTTCCGCGTGTCCGTACAGCGGTACAGGGTGAACCACTAGATCAACTAGCAGGCACCGTGAACCCTTCGGGCACTGCGTCGCTCTACTAGGGCGGCTTGCTTATATAGAAGGCAGACCCGACAAGCCCAGGGGCATCCCATCTGATGCGTACCTAGTAGAACTTTCCGGTCCTGGGACAAGCGAGTAATACCCGTAGTCCACACAATCGACACCGGCTCCTTTATACGGATGTACCTGGTGAGAGAGTTGTGTTCCTCTTAAAGCAAGGACACTTCTCTCTCCCTTCCATTACCGGAGTATACAAACACAAAGAAGTTGAGATGAAACAGGAGGATCACAATGGAAGATCAGGAATGGAAGGTACGAGAGGCTCGGGAATCGAGAATCCGTATGGCGAGAACAAAGGTGGGAAAGTCTGAGAAGGCTTCACCAACAGTGAGGACTGCCCCCAGCGCAAAGTTCACTCCGAGGAATGTCCGTGGAGCTGAGAGGGATACCGAGGGGAGACTCCAGAGCAGTACTGACTGGAGGGAAGAGGTCCGATGGATATAAGACCCGCGATTCCTAGTCCCTCTCCAACACCGTCACTGGCTGGCACGCGTCGTCGCATCGTGGTCGACCTCGATGGCATCGAGCAGCTCGTGGAATACCGCCGCATCATCCCCGAGGGGGGTGCGCGATGAACCCCGACGTCGAGTCCCTCTTTCGCGAAAACATGAACCGGATGTCCTACGACGAGTTCACGGAGTGGAAGACCACTGTGTTCGACACCCCGCGATGACGGGAGGATCTACACCCTCCCCCAGGCCCTCGGCGCTATCGAGCACGGTGAGACCGACTGGGAGACCCTCACCGCCAGGGTGGGGCGCGACTACCTCCCCTACATCTTCGAGGCAGTCGTTCCCGACCTAACCTGCGAGAGCTTCACCGAGGCCCTTCTACAAAGCTGGACCGGCCCCGATGCACCCGAGGCGTACTTGTCCCAGGAGGACTGGGTCGACTTTTTCCGTCAGGCGAGGTTCACTCGTGACGGCAAGCGTGCCGACCGACCGGAAGCTCCAGTGGTCCTCGTGCGAGGCGGGGCAGCCCCGGATCGTATGTAGTGGCCTACGACCCCCTCGGTGGCCCTGAGCTTCGCTGAGCGCAACGGAGGTCGCCTGTGGGCCACCGAGGCGATCATGGCGATCAGAGGGCCAGGGTCCCACCCTGCGCCTCGATGGGCCTCCGGGCCCCCGAACTCCAGGCGACCCCCGAGGGGACGCCAACGGGGCACCTGGAGGGTCCAGACCAGTCCCAGTGAGACACGTACGAGGGCAGGATCGGCAGACCCCTGGAGCACATGACCCCGAAGGAGCTCGTCATCTACATAGAGACCTTCCAGCACGAGGTCAACGACATCAGCAAGCACTCCAGTCCCGCAGGCGTAACCACGATAAAGAAGGCCCAGGGGCACTACGGGTCGGTTCACACGGGAGAGCTGATCCGCCACCTGTTTCCTACAAGATCAGGAACACTAGGAGGCGAGAAGAGCGGGAAGCGCGGGAGAAGAGCCGCAATAGTGCCACGAGCCCTCAAGCTGACCCTAAGCACACCGCTCGACCAGCTTGTTCTCTGACATACAGCGGGAGTGGAGGTCACCCCGATCCCGAGAGAGTTCGTCTACGAGTACGCCGACGTCTACCGGCCCCCCGAGCAACCGGCGTACAACGAGCCAGCAGACCTCGGCCCGGATTCGCACCCCTCTGACTTGCGCTGCCTCGATGCACTCAAGTAGTCCGGTTGCGCTGGACGAATGGACCACCCACGCAGCGCCCCAGATCAATGCGCCAGCACAACCGGGATCGCTTATGCTGTCTCTGTGCACATCCCCCACCCTGCGCACGTCTCGGCAGGCTTTGTCCTGCGAGAGTCCATCTACGAGTACGACGAAATAAATAAGATCATCGGTGAAGCGATGGTCGAGAGCATGTTCAGCTCTAGGGGAGAAGCATGAGCGACTACAGGTTTGAAACAGAGCACGACCAGAGGTGCGAAAGCAAGGAGTGCGATGCCATCGTCCCGGCTGGCACCAAGAAGCACCTGCTCCCCGGCCCTCGCATAATGTGCGAGCCCTGCAAGGCAAGGGCTACGGATGCCTGGCTCACCTATAAGCGGAGGGGGGCCGAGCACAACGCACGGCAGCGGGAAAAGGAACAGCTCCAGAAGGATGCTTTCACTTCAGAAGGTGGAGCCCTCGGGGCGCTCTATGAGTGTGCCCAGTGTGGCGAGGACTACCTGCTGGACCGTCCCCACTTCCATACGCACCCGACCACCCAGCACCTCTGCGACACCTGCGAACACATCTACTGGACCGTCAATCTGTACCAGCACAACTTGAGGCGCGATCATGGACAAACGGGCAGCCAGCTCCGGCCAGATCAGAGGGCGAAACGAGGGCTCCGTTCGGAACTGCGACGAGCACAACGCTGAACTGCTCGCCGCCGTCACGGCCTGACGAATGGCACCCGACAACTTCGGCAGACTGACATCCGGCGGCGGCGGGAGCTTCGTCATGCCCGCTAAGCCACGATAGAGCCACCAGCCCTCATCTCGACCCTGAACACACCCCCTGACCAGCGCATACGACTCTACTGATCGGACATCAAGGACTTCCTCGCGGTACGGAACGCCGCCATTCACGCGAATTTCCCCAAGGCCGAGCTTCGAAGGGGTCAGCCGGGCTCCCGCGGCATTCGCCTCCCAGCGTGGCTCACGGACGTGCAGTGGCGAACCAGTTCCCGATGGGCAGAAGCGACGCGGGCCGGACCCCCACGAAACGTGCCTGATTTCTCGATGAAAGCTCCGGAACGATTCACGCCGTCTCCGCCTGGACATCGCTTCAGTTCCAGCGGTTCGGGCCCATTCTCGAGACCTGAACGCGCTCACTCTGCACCGCCGCCCCCAACTGTCAGGCCCCGGTCTCGATCAGGAACATCTGGTCGTCCTCCGGCTCGAAGACCACCGCCCGTACATCGGTCGGAGCATCAAGGTAAACCGTGGCCTTCGTGTTTCCGCCTGGGAACTCCGCCATCACGTTCAGCACGCTCGAGTCGCCGTTGCACATCGCGGTCTGTGCCCGGTTGAACTCGTCTGTGCTCGAGTAGGTCGACCACGGGAACGACCGGAACGGGGACGTGAACAACGAATCGGCCCCCGCAGGCATCGTCACCTCGAAGTCCATAGCGATGGCCTGGTCCTTCTGCAGGCTGTCGCACGGGACGTTAGTGCGGACGTCGGTGACAGTGAAGGTCATGCACGTAGTCGCGTCGCTGGCGGAGCACGGGATCTCGTGCTCGGTCCCAATCTCCACGACCTCGGGGCCGTCGTTCTGGGCCGTTGCTGAGGTGGCCGTGGTGGCACTCGAGGTGGTGGCGGTCGTGGCTTCGGCAGCGTCGGTGCTGTCGTCGGTAGCACAGCCCGCAGCTGCACAGAGGACCGCAGCAGAGAGAACGATTAGGCGCTTACGCAAGGGGGCTCCTTAGTCATCGAATGGGGTTCTTGGCATTCTGCTGTGGGACGGCGGTACGTCGCGACGAAGGGCGTCTCGCCTCGTCTGCCCGAAAACTATCGCAGCCCTCTGCGAGTTGATTCTGATCGAGGCGAATCGGTCAGGGACCGCAGCCCGAGACAGCGACCTAGACCCGCGATTGACGCACGGCTTTGCAGGAGGGTGATCACGGTCTCCGTAGGCTCCCCGGCGCTGCAGGCGTCAGCACCTCAGGGAAGACTCCGGTACGCAGAGAGTACGCAGGAAAGCCAGCCGAGCACCGCACCCGCCAATAACCATTCATAAGTTTCCGCAGGTAGAAGTGTTATCGACTTGAACAGTCATGACTCCCCGACCAGGGACAACACCCCTAGGTCGGATTCAAAACCCGTCCAGTGTCGGTTCGAGTCCGACCGGGGGCACCATTCACCTACAGGCGGCCCCGGGACTGCCCCGGGACTGCCCCGGGGCCGCGACTGCGGACGGATCCGCGTGGGTCAGTAGGCCGGATCGAAGGACCCGGTCTCCGCGCCGAGCGATCCCGCGACCGTCTCCGCAGAGCCCAGCGGATCGGGTGACGAGCCGAGGCTGCCGGCCGGCGCCTCCGGTGCCGATGCGGCGGGGAACTCGTCCAGCGGGGTCACGTAGACGTTACGGCTCTGGCTGGGGACCATCAGTGAATCGTCGACGATAGTCGGCCCGGCCGGCGCCAGTGCGCCCTCGAGTCCCAGCTTCCCGGTGATCTCGCCCGAGCGGGTGTCGAGGCGGTAGACGTCACCGGCGGTGGTCGAGAAGTACGCGTCCTCTCCGTCGATCACGGGTGCGCCCTTGATCGCGCCGATCGGGTTGCGCCACAGCTGGTCGCCCGTGTGCAGGTCGTAGGCGTACGCGGCGCTCATGGTGGGGCTGCCGACGTAGACCACCCCGTCGGAGATGGTCGGCGCCCCGGAGCGGTTGTTGGTGGGTGCGGGCCCCGTGCCGATGTCGTGCCGCCACCGCTCCTGACCGGACTGCTCGTCGATCGCCACGATCGTGTGCGTCTCGCGTGGCCCGGCGATCCCGGGAAAGAGGGCGCGGTTGGCGGTGGTGACAACGAGTCCCTCGTCGACCGCCGGCGGCACGTCGTCCAGCCCGCGGTTGAACTCGGGGAACTCCGCCTCCCAGGCCATCTCATCCTCTGCCGTGTCGTAGGCGAAGAACGTGTACGGCGCCGGGGCGCCGCCACCGAAGAACAGCACACCGTCGTGTTCCGACGGCGAGGACATGCTCACCACGTGTCCGAGGTCGGCGGTGTGGAGCTCGTCGCCGGTCGTCGGGTCGAGCTTGTACAGGGTCCGGTCGCCGGTGACGGCGTACACCGCGCCGCCGACCACGGCCGGGGTCGGCATGACCTCACCGGGTGTGTCGAAGCGCCACTGCTGCTCCCCCGTGTCCGGGTCGAGGCTGAGCACACCGCTCTCGCCGGTCCCGCGGATCCCCTCCGGATGGGTGGGGTCGAAGAAGCGGTTGCCGAATCCCACGAAGATCCGGCCGTCCGCATAAATCATCTCGGAGTGCACCCAGTTGGGCGCCTGCTCCTGCCACAGCAGGTCGCCGCTGGCCAGGTCGAACGCCTGCAGCTCTCCGCTGTCGTGGTTTCCGACAAAGATCTTGCCGTCGGCGACGACCGGCGTCGCACGCACCTCGTTGGCCGTCTGGATCGCCCCGTTGTAGATCTGGTCGAGGCCCGAGGTCACGTGCGTGTTGTTGGTGTGGGTGTGGCGGTACTGGGTCCAGTCGCCGCCTGTCTGGCCCGCCGCGATGCCGTGTCCCGCGATGATCGCCGTCGAGGCGACCAGGATGCTCGACACTGTACGAAAGCTGTGAAGACGGTGTGTCCGCATACCGGAACCCTAAATGGTGGGACGTTGAGGACCCCGACCGCCTTGCCGGGGCGACCGCCCCGAGCGGGCCCGACTACTGCGCGGCCTTCCCCTCGACGTCGCCCTTGAGGTTGGACAGCAGGTCGTGCTGGATCTTCTTGAGCCCGCCGGGCGCGAAGGTGCGCTCGAAGAAGCCGCCCACTCCCCCGGCCCCGTCCCACGAGGTGGTCATCTCCACCAGCACGCCCGACGCCGACTCCCGGACGGTGTAGGTGGTGGTCATGGACGAGTTCTCGTCCTTCTCGACAAGCGACCAGTGCGCGGCGGCGTCATCGACGGTCACGCTCGCCCTGACGTCGCGGTTGCGCTTCTTGGTGGCCCGGAGGTTCCACGCCGCGACGGTGCCGTGCCCCTGCCCGCCCTCGATCAGCCGGTAGGCACTGAACGGCTCGGGAAGGATGCGCGGACGGACCTGCGCGTAGTCGGCGATCGCCGCGGTGACGGACGCGATCGGCGCCTCGATGACGATGGTGTTGCTGGCGGTGACCCTACCCATGGCTGCGAGTCCTCCTCGGTGGACTGACTGGTGTCGCCGTGCCGGCCCCCGTCCGTGACGCGGGCGCGTCGGCAGGCCCCATCTTGCCCGACGGGACCGCCGACGCGCCGCGCACGTCGGAGTGAACGCCTCAGGGGAGGTCAGTGGCCGCGGGCGATCCACTCCTCGAGGTGCGGGGACTCCTCGCCGACCTTCGTGCCGTCGCCGTGGCCGGTGTGGACCAGTGTCTCGGCGGGCAGCGTCAGGATCCGGTCGCGAATCGAGGTGATGATCGTCGGGAAGTCCGAGTACGACCGCCCCGTGGCCCCCGGGCCACCGGAGAACAACGTATCCCCGGAGAACAGGACCCCCGCCTCGGGCACGTGGAACACGCAGGACCCGGGCGAGTGCCCGGGGGTGTTCATGACCGTGACGTCGGTACCCGCGATGTGGAACGTCTGCCCGTCCTCGAGATCCTCGTGGGCGACGGTCGGGTGGGTCTCGTCCCACAGCATCTGGTCGCCCGGATGCACGTGGATCCGGGTGTCGAACTCCCGGGCGAGGTCCGGCGCCACGGTGATGTGGTCGTTGTGGGCGTGCGAGCACAGGATGCCCTTGACGGTGCGCCCACCGACGGCGTCGATGATCGGCTGCGCGGTGTGGGCGGCGTCGATCACGAACACCTCGGAGTCGTCACCGAGGATCCAGATGTTGTTGTCCACCTCCCATTCGCCGCCGTCGAGCGCGAACACGCCGCTCGTCACGACCTTCTCGATACGCAGTCCCCGGGCGTTGCCGGAGCTGGTGTGGATCTCGTTCACAGGGTCACCACCGATCGGAGTACGGAACCGGATTTCATGGAATCGAACGCCGCCTCCACCGAGTCCAGCGAGATGCGCTCGGTGACGAACTTGTCCAACGGGAGACGGCCCTGCTGGTGCAGGTCGATGAGCATCGGGAAATCCCGCTCCGGCAGGCAGTCGCCGTACCAGGAGGATTTGAGGGCGCCGCCGCGGCCGAAGAAGTCCAGCAGCGGCAGGTCCAGGCGCATCTCCGGGGTGGGCACCCCGACCAGGACCACGCGGCCGGCGAGGTCCCGCGCGTAGAAGGCCTGCTCGTAGGTCTCGGGCCGCCCGACGGCCTCGATCACGACGTCGGCGCCGAACCCGCCGGTGAGCTCGCGGATCGCCTCCACCGGGTCCGTGCCGGAGGAGTTGACCGTCGCCGTGGCACCGAAGTCCTTCGCCCACTCGAGCTTGGTGTCGTCGATGTCCACCGCGATGATGGTGCCCGCCCCGGCGAGCCGGGCCCCCACGATGGCCGCGACGCCGACGCCACCGCAGCCGATCACGGCGACGGACTCGCCGCGCTTGATCTGTCCGGTGTTGACGGCGGACCCCACTCCCGCCATGACGCCGCAGCCGAGCAGTCCCGCCACGGCCGGATCGGCCGAGGAATCGACCTTGGTGCACTGGCCCTCGTGCACGAGGGTCTTCTCGATGAACGCGCCGATCCCCAGCGCCGGGCTGAGCTCGGTGCCGTCCGCCAGCGTCATCGACGTCGACGCGTTGTGGGTGTCGAAGCAGTACTCGAGCTGCCCGCGCTTGCAGGCGCGGCACTCACCGCAGACCGCGCGCCAGTTGAGGACCACGAAGTCCCCTTCCGCCACGTGCGTGACGTTCTCACCGACGGTCTCGACGATCCCGGCCGCCTCGTGACCCAGCAGGAAGGGGTACTCGTCGTTGATCCCGCCGTCGCGGTAGGCCAGATCGGTGTGGCAGACGCCGCACGCCTGGATCCGGACGATCACATCGTTGGCGCCGGGGTCGGGGACGACGACGTCGACGAGCTCGACCTCCGCCCCCTCACTTCGGGCGATGACGCCTTTCACTGTCTGCGACATGAATCGCTACTCCTGACTGTCTGAACTAGGGGTACTGGCGCCCACTCTGTCAGAGAATCGCGGCACGCGAGCCGGCGAACGCATCGCGCCCCGCCTCCCAGGGGGAGACGGGGCGCGGAAAGCGTTGCTGCGTGGCGAGGACTATCAGACGACGATGCCCTGGCCCGCGAGCCACGGCACGGGGTCGATCCACTGTCCGCCCGGGTTCTGCACACCGAAGTGCAGGTGCGGCCCGGTGGAGTAGCCGCGGTTGCCGACGGTCCCGATGACCTGACCGGCATGCACGCGCTGGCCCTCGGAGACGTAGTTCTCGTTGTTGTGCCCGTACTCGAGCAGGTGGCCGTCGTCGGTCTTGATCCGGATCCACAGGCCGTACCCGGACGCCGGGCCGGCGGCGACCACGGTGCCGGAGGTGGCCGCGTAGATGGGGCTGCCCTGCGGGGCACCGAAGTCGGTGCCGTTGTGGAAGGTGCCCCAGCGGGCGCCGAAGCCGGAGGTGATCGGGCCGTGGGCGGGGGCGTGCCCGCCGCCGATGGACGGGAGCCCGAGCGACCCGAGGGCCGGGTCCCCGGCGTAGTCACGGATCTGGTCCTCGGTGATGCCCATCTGCTGGGCGGCGTCCCCGGCCATCTGCCCGAGCTGCTCGGGGCTGGGGATCTCGGCGGACTGCGCCGAGGCGACGGGCGCGGCGGCCATGGCGGCGCCGCCGGAGAGTGCGGCGCCGGCGACCGCGCCGGCGACGATCCGGCCGACGCCGGTGGAACGGACGGCGCGGTGACGGCCCCCGGACGCGGAGGGCGCCCCGGCACCGAGACGGTCGGCGAGCTCGGCGAAAGACACGGTGCGGATGGTGTCGGACATCAGGGGAAACCTCGGCGTTCCTAGGTGGTGATACGGTCGGCCGACCGGCTTCCCCGGTGGCCTCCAAAAAGGTAACAGAAGGATCTCGTCCTTGTCACGCCCACAGCACAAGAAATAACGAAAGCGCTGGTGAAGAGGCTACTCCCCAGCGCTTTCTGCTGTTATCCGATGGTGATCGGCCGTGTTATACGACGGTGATCAGTGGTCGGCCTCGCCGATCCGGTGCACGAGGATGGAGTTGGTCGACCCCTCCACGCCGGGCACGTTCCCCGCCACGATCACGATGACGTCGTTCTCGTTGTACCCGTCGACCTGCAGCAGCATCTCGTCGGTGACCTTGACGATCTCGGCGGTGTCGTTGATCCGATCGGTGAGGAACGTCTCGGCACCCCAGGTGAGCGTCAACTGGTTCCGCATCCGCGGGTCCGCCGTGACGGCGATGAGGGGCAGGTGACTGTGCAGTCGCGCCAGGCGACGCACCGTGTCGCCGGTGGCCGTGATCGCCACGAGGGCCTTGGCCCCCAGGCGCTCGCCGATCTCACGCGCGGAGTACGAGATGACGCCGCGCTTGGTGCGCGGGATGTGGACGAGGTCCGGCGCGGCCGTCGAGTCGGCCTCGACCGCCAGGGCGATCGACGACATGGTCCGCACGGCCTCATACGGGTACTTGCCCACGGAGGTCTCACCCGAGAGCATCACCGCATCGGCACCGTCCATGACCGCGTTGGCCACGTCCGAGGCCTCGGCCCGGGTGGGGCGGGAGCTGCTGATCATGGACTCGAGCATCTGGGTGGCCACGATGACGGGCTTGGCGTTCTCGCGCGCGATCTGGATGGCCCGCTTCTGGACCACCGGCACCTCCTGCAGCGGCAGCTCCACGCCCAGGTCACCCCGGGCCACCATGATGGCGTCGAAGGCCAGGACGATCGATTCGAGGTTCTTGACCGCCTCGGGCTTCTCCAGCTTGGCGATCACGGGGACGTGGACGTCCTCCTCGTCCATGATCTCGTGCACCAGGTCGACGTCGGCGGGAGAGCGGACGAAGGACAACGCGATGAAGTCCACGCCCAGCGCGAGCGCGAACCGCAGATCGGCGATGTCCTTCTCGCTGAGCGCGGGCACCGACACGTTCATCCCCGGCAGCGAGACACCCTTGTTGTTGGAGACGATCCCGCCCTCGGTCACCACGCAGTGCACGTCGTCCCCGTCGACGCGCTCCACGACCAGGGCGATGTTGCCGTCGTCGACCAACAGACGGTCGCCCGGCCGCGCGTCGGCGGCGAGGCCCTTGTACGTGGTGGAGACGCGGTTCTTGGTGCCCTCGACATCCGCGATGGTGATGGCGACCTTGTCGCCCTCGGCCCACTCGTGGCGCCCCTCCGCGAACCGGCCGAGGCGGATCTTGGGGCCCTGCAGGTCAGCGAGGACGCCGACCGCGCGGCCCGACTCCTCCGCCGCCGAGCGGACCCATCGATAGTTCTGCTTGTGGTCGGCGTGCTCGCCGTGACTGAAATTCAGGCGCGCGACGTCCATGCCGCAGTCGACGAGCTGTCGGATCCCCTCCTCGGAAGCGACGGCGGGACCCAGGGTGGAGACGATCTTGGTACGACGATTCACCTGACCCAATCTAGTCCCCTTCCCCGTGCTGCCGGTGAACCCGGCATCAACGACCGGAGAACGGGGGTGCGCCCCGCCCGGATCCCCCGGACCCGTCGCGACCGTCCGGGTCCGTGCCGGCGTCGACCCCGGTCGCCGTGGCCCGGTCGGAACCGGGCACGGTGGTGCCGCGCGGGTCCTCGTCTCCGGCCGCCCGCAACTGCTCGGGGTCCTCCCGACCACGCCGCGCCAGCGCGACGTAGAGCAGGGCACCGACCATGACGACCACCGCCACGATCGTGTTGATGCGCTGACCGAACACCAACGTCGCCGGGTCCGAGCGCATCAGCTCCACCCAGAAGCGACCGAAGCAGTACAGCGCGATGTAGAGCGCGAAGAGTCGACCGTGCCCGAGGCGGAACCGGCGGTCGATCACCACCAGCGCCACGGCCACCAGCACGTTCCACAGCAACTCGTAGAGGAACGTGGGATGCACCGTGGCCAGCACCTGGCCCGTGGAGCGGCCGAGGGTCTGGGACAGGCCGACCGACTCGTCGTAGCGCTGATAGATCTCCAGCGCCCACGGCACGTCGGTCTCGCGCCCGTAGAGCTCCTGGTTGAAATAGTTGCCCAACCGGCCGATGCCCTGCGCGAGCACGACGCCCGGGGCGATCGCGTCGCCCAGGGCACCGACGGCCCGGGTCCCCTGCCGCCGGAGGCCGATGTACGCGCCGAGCGCGCCGAGCGCGACCGCGCCCCAGATCCCCAGACCGCCGTTCATGATGTTGAGCGCCTCGACGGGGTTCTTCCCCTCGCCGAAGTAGCGGTGCCAGTCGGTGGCCACGTGGTACAGGCGTCCGCCCACGAGCCCGAACGGGACGGCCCACAGGGCGGTGTCCAGCACCACGCCCTCGCGCCCGCCGCGCGCGATCCAGCGCTTCTCGCCCCACCACACGGCCACGACGATCCCGAGGATGATGCACAGCGCGTACGCGCGGATCGGCAGCGGGCCGAGGTGCCACACGCCCTGCGGAGGACTCGGGATCATGACGCGGCCCCCGGCCTGCGCACGCCCTCGGCGAGCTCCGCGGTCAGCCCGGCCAGGGCGTCACCGCCCTCGGTCGCGGCGGTGATGAGGGCCGAGCCCACGATCACGCCGTCGGCGTAGGAGGCGATCTCCGCCGCCTGATCCGCGTTGCGCACGCCCAGCCCCACACCGCACGCGAGGTCGGAGAGTTCCCGGACCCGGCGGGTGAGCACCTGCGGCGCGTCCGTCACCTCCTCGCGGGCGCCGGTGACGCCCATGACCGCCTGGACGTAGACGAAGCCGCCGGTGTGGGCCAGAGTCATGGCGAGCCGCTCCGGGGTCGACGAGGGTGCCACGAGGAACACCCGGTCGAGGCCGTGCGCGTCGGTCGCGGCGATCCAGTCCTCGGCCTCGTCCGGGATCAGGTCGGGCGTGATGACGCCCGTGCCGCCCGCTGCCGCGAGCTCCGCGGCGAAGCGGTCGACCCCGTATTGGAGCACCGGGTTCCAGTAGGTCATGACGACGGGCACGGCGCCGGCCTCGGCCACCGCCCGCACCACCTCGAAGGTGTCGGACACCCGGAACCCCGCGGCCAGGGCGGTGTCCGCCGCGGCCTGGATGGTGGGGCCGTCCATCATCGGGTCCGAGTACGGGATGCCGACCTCGACCACGTCGCACCCGCCCGCGATCATCGTGCGCACCGCCTCGATCGATCCCACGAGTGTCGGGTAGCCCGCCGGGTAGTAGCCGATCAGTGCGGCCCGCCCCTCGGAGCGGCACCGCTGGAACACGTCACTGAGAACGCTCATGCTTCGACTCCCCCGTCCGCGAATGCCCCGTCACCGTCGTCGGACCCCCGGGCGGCGTCCACGTCCGCCTCGGCGGGCGCGCCCCCGCCGAGGAGGCCGAACCACCGGGCGGCGGTGTCGACGTCCTTGTCCCCGCGTCCCGAGACGTTGACCAGGATCACCTCGACGCCCTCGGCCGCGAGCTGCGCCGCGCCGGCGACGGCGTGCGCGGACTCGATGGCGGGGATGATCCCCTCGGTCCTGCACAACTGGGCGAACGCGTCCATCGCCTCGGTGTCGGTGATCGGGCGGTACTCGGCTCGTCCGATGTCGGCGAGGTGCGAGTGCTCGGGCCCGACGCCCGGGTAGTCGAGTCCGGCGGAGATGGAGTGCGATTCGACCGTCTGCCCGTCCTCGTCCTGCATGAGGTGCGCGTACGAGCCCTGGAACACGCCCGGGCGGCCCGCGTTGACGGTGGCGGCCGTGCGTCCGGTGTCCACGCCGTCGCCGCCCGCCTCACACCCGACCAGGCGCACGCCGTCGTCGTCGATCAGGGGGTGGAACAGTCCGATCGCGTTGGAGCCGCCGCCCACGCAGGCCACCGCGGCGTCCGGGAGCCGGCCGATCCGGTCGAGGATCTGGGCCCGGGCCTCCACGCCGACGATCCGCTGGAAATCGCGCACCATCGCCGGGAACGGGTGCGGTCCGGCCGCGGTCCCGAACGCGTAGTACGTGTCGTCCGCCCGCGCCACCCAGTCGCGCATCGTCTCGTTGATCGCGTCCTTGAGCGTGGCCGAGCCGATCTCCACGGCCTCGACCTCCGCGCCGAGGAGCCGCATCCGCGCCACGTTGAGAGCCTGACGGCGGACGTCGACCGCCCCCATGAAGACCTTGCACTCGAGCCCCAACAGGGCGCACGCCGTCGCCGTGGCCACGCCGTGCTGGCCGGCGCCGGTCTCCGCGATCACGCGCGTCTTGCCCATCCGCTGCGCGAGCAGCGCCTGACCGAGGACGTTGTTGATCTTGTGGGAGCCCGTGTGGTTGAGGTCCTCGCGCTTGAGGAACACGCGGGCCCCGATCTCGTCGCCGAAGCGGGTGGCCTCGTACAGCGGAGAGGGCCGACCCGAGTAGTCGCGTTGGAGCCGGTCCAGTCGGGCGAGGTACTCCTCGTCCAGGCGGGCCTTGTCGTAGGCGTCGGTGACCTCGTCGACCACCGCCATGAGGGCCTCGGGGACGTACCTGCCGCCGAACGCCCCCCAGTGTCCGCGCTGGTCGGGCCCGTGCCCGGTGGCGATCCGGAGCACCTCACCCATCGTGGGGATCGGGGACGAATGGTTGGGGTTCACGTCCTCCAGTCTGCCGGAAGACCGGCACCACGTCTCAGTGGGGTCCCTGGGGGCAGGACGGGTGCGCGCCGGCCGTCGCGAGCGCGTTGCACGCCGCCCGCGGGTCGCCCTGGGTGACCAGTCCCTCACCCACGAGGACCGCGTCGGCCCCGACGCTCGCGTACGCCATCAGGTCGGCGGCGTCGCGGACCCCGGACTCGGCGATCTTGACCACGTCGGACGGCAGGCCGGGCGCGATCCGGGAGAACACGTCGCGGTCCACCTCGAGGGTCTTGAGATCGCGGGCGTTGACGCCGATCACGGAGGCGCCGGCCTCCAGCGCCCGGTCGGCCTCCTCCTCCGTGTGGACCTCCACCAGGGCGGTCATGCCGAGCGACTCGGTCCGGTCCAGCAGGGAGACGAGTGCGTCCTGTTCGAGCGCGGCCACGATGAGCAGCACCACGTCCGCACCGTGCGCCCGCGCCTCGTGGATCTGGTACGGGCCCACGACGAAGTCCTTGCGCAGCACCGGGATGTCGACGGACCGGCGCACGGCATCGAGATCCGCCAGGCTCCCGTGGAAGCGGCGCTCCTCGGTGAGGCACGAGATGATGCGGGCCCCGCCGTCCTCGTACATCCGGGCGAGCACCGCGGGATCGGGGATGTCGGCGAGCTGCCCCTTGGACGGGCTGGTCCGCTTGACCTCCGCGATGACCCCGACCCCGGGCTCCTTGAGGGCCTTGAGCGCATCACGCGGGTCGGGCGCGGCCTGGGCCGCCTGTTTGACCGCAGCCAGATCGATGACCGCCTCGCGGGCCGCGACGTCCTCGCGGACCCCGTCGAGAATGGAGTCGAGCACGGTGGCCACCGCGACCTCCCTCAGCTGTGATGGGCGGAAAGTGTGATCGAGATCAACCATAGAGTGCGACGGGCGACTTCCCGAATCGAGGTCCCCCTCATCTCCCTCACTCGGTGGGGTCGCGCCCCTCGTCCAACTCCTGCCACAGGTCCCGCGCCGGCCCCTCGGGCGCCCCGTCGGACGGGGCGGCCCCGGGCTCCGGCCCGCCCCCGCCCGCGGCGGTGCCGGCCCGTGCGGCCTCGCGCCGGGCGGCCGGAGTCACGAAGCGGGCGTCCTGCCGCACCCGGCGCGCGGGCCGGATCATGCCGAAGGCGCCCGCCACGAGCAGCGTGACCGCGCCCGCCCCGGTGAGCACCCCGCCGAGCGGGTGCACCGTCATGCCGGTGACCACCGACCATTCGGGGACGCTCTGGGATCCCTCGACGCCGGGGCCGGCATTGGTCCTGCCGACGTCGTCGGCGCTGGTGATCACCGCGTGCGCGCGCGTCTCGTCGGGCTCGGACAGGCCGGACACCATGAGCCCGCCGGCGGCGATCCCCAGCAGGGCGATCACCGCGCCGACCACGCGGGCTCCCGGCCCACGCGCCAGCGACACGGCGGCCACCGCGGCGACCGACCCCAGCGCGAGGGGGACGAGCGCCGGCTGCCAGTCCGTTCCCAGCAGCGCGCGTCTGGACTCGCCCGACTGGTCGTTGAAGGCCACGACGTCCAGCCACACCACTCGTGAGGCGATCCACAGCAGCACCGCCGAGACGAGCAGCAGGCCCACGGGGACGAGGATCCGGGCGCGTTGCGTCATCGTGTCCCCCCGGTCGCCGGCCGCAGGGTCTCCGCCGCGGCGACCGCGCGCAGGACCGCCAGCGCCTTGTTGCCGCACTCCTCGTCCTCGGAGGCTGCCACCGAGTCCGCCACGATCCCGGCGCCCGCCTGGACGTACGCGGTGCCGTCCTTGATCAGCCCGGACCGGATGGCGATCGCCTGGTCGGCGTTGCCGGCGAAGTCGACGTAGCCCACCACTCCCCCGTACACGCCACGCCGGGTGTCCTCGAGGTCCTCGATGATCTGCAGCGCGCGCGGCTTGGGTGATCCGGACAGGGTGCCCGCGGGGAAGCAGGCGAGCACCGCGTCGAGGCCCGTCCTGCCCTCCGTCAGGGTGCCGGTCACGGTCGAGACCAGATGCATGACGTGGCTGTAGCGCTCCACCTGACGGAACTCGGTCACCACGACACTGCCCGGCTCACACACCCTGCCGAGGTCGTTGCGGCCCAGGTCCACCAGCATGAGGTGTTCGGCGTTCTCCTTGGCGTCCTCCACCAGGTCCTTGGCGAGCAACACGTCGTGCTCGTCGTCGTCCCCCCGGGGCCGGGTCCCGGCGATCGGGTGGGTGGTGGCCTGCCCGTCCTGCACGGTGACGAGCGCCTCCGGACTGGAGCCGACCACGGTGAACGCGGTGCCGCCGAAGCCGTCGTCGCCGGTGCCGTCGGGCACGGTGAGCAGGAACATGTACGGACTCGGGTTGGTGGTGCGCAGGATCCGGTAGACGTCCCGGGGCGAGGCGGCGGTCTCCATCTCGAACCGCTGACTCAGCACCACCTGGAAGGCCTCGCCGTCGTGGATCTGCTCGATGATCTCGGCCACGCGCTCGTGATAGGTCGCCTCGTCGGTGCGTCGGCGCACGTCGGGGTCGGGGGTGTCGAACACGCTCACCGCGCCCGGGGACGGCGTGGCCAGCCGGGCGGTCATGGATTCCAGCCGCCCGAGCGCCTCGGCGTACGCCTCGTCGACCCGCTCGTCACTACCGTCCCAGTTGACGGCGTTGGCGATGAGGTGGATCCGGCCCTCGTGGTGATCGAACGCCGCCAGGTCCGTGGCGAGCAGCTGGACGAGCTCCGGGACCTGCAGGTCGTCCTCGGTGTCCGGGGAGATCCGTTCCAACCTGCGGACCGTGTCGTAGCCCAGGTAGCCGACCATTCCCGAGGTGAGCGGCGGCAGCCCGGGGATCTGGTCGGTCCGCAGCAGGTCCAGGGTGCGACCGAGCACCTCCAGCGGGTCCCCGCCGGTCGGCGCACCGGCGGGGACCGACCCCCACCACGTGGCCTCCCCCGATTCGTCGACGGTCAGGGCCGCCGCGGCACCACATCCGATGAAGGACCACCGGGACCAGGACCGGCCGTGCTCGGCAGACTCCAACAGGAATGTCCCGGGCCGGTCGTCGGCCAGCTTCCCGTAGGCCGACAGCGGGGTCTCCGCGTCCGCGAGGACGGTCCGCACGACCGGGACCACCCGGTGGCCGGCGGCGAGGTGGCGGAACTGCTCGAGTGTCGTGGTGGTGGTACTCATCCGAGGATCCGTCCCCCGTCCCCCGACGGGTCGAGCTGGTTGGTCTGGATGACGGGCACTACCGATCAGTCCTCCCCGAGGAGCGTCTCTGTGTCGAAGCAGCTGAAGGTGCCCTTGTGGCACGCCGCCCCGGTCTGGTCCACGCGGAGCAGGACGGTGTCGCCGTCGCAGTCGATCTCCACGGCGCGCACGTGCTGCACGTGACCCGAGGTCTCCCCCTTGACCCAGCGCTGTCCGCGCGAGCGGGAGAAGTACACGCCGCGGCGGGTGGCCAGCGTCTCCGCCAGCGCCGCGTCGTCCATCCACGCCATCATGAGCACGCGGCCGGTCGCCGAGTCCTGCACGACGGCCGCGATGAGGCCGTCGTCGGTCCGGCGGAGCTTCCCCGCGATCCGCGGGTCGAGGGTGTGGCCGCTCATCGGACCGTGACCCCCTCGCCCGCCATCGCGGCCTTGACCTCCGGGATCGTCATCTCGCCGAAGTGGAACACGCTGGCGGCGAGCACCGCGTCGGCGCCCGCGCGGACCGCGGGGGCGAAGTGTTCCACGGCGCCCGCACCGCCGGAGGCGACGACGGGCACGGTCACCGCCTCGCGGACTGCCCGCACCATGTCGAGGTCGAAGCCCGACTTGGTGCCATCGGCGTCCATGGAGTTGAGGAGGATCTCCCCCACGCCCAGCTCCTGCCCACGCCGGGCCCAGTCGACGGCGTCGATCCCCGTCCCGCGGCGCCCGCCGTGGGTGGTGACCTCCCAGCCGGATGGTGTCGGCCGGTCTCCGTCCGGAACCGTCCGGGCATCGACGGACAGGACAATGCACTGGGAACCGAAACGGCGGCTGAGTTCACCGAGCAGCTCGGGCCGGGCGATGGCGGCGGTGTTGACGCTCACCTTGTCCGCGCCCGCGCGCAGCAGCTCGTCCACGTCCTCGGCGGTGCGGACGCCCCCGCCCACGGTCAGCGGGATGAAGATCTGCTCGGCGGTGCGTCGGACCACGTCGATCATGGTCCCGCGTCCGGACGACGAGGCGGTGACGTCGAGGAACGTGAGCTCGTCGGCGCCCTGGGCGCCGTAGGCCGCGGCGAGTTCGACCGGATCACCGGCGTCGCGCAGGTTCAGGAAGTTGACCCCCTTGACCACGCGGCCGTCGTCCACGTCGAGGCAGGGGATCACCCGGGTGGCCAGCGTCATGCCCGGATCACCGCCCGTCCCGGGTCCGGGGGCGCGCAGCCTCGGGCTCCGGGGTCGCGCGTCTGCGGCCGGACTCGGAGAAGTTCGAGGGGTCGCCGAGCTGCCGCACGATGCTGAGGACCTCCTCGTGCGCCCGGGGGCCGGCCGCCAGCATCGACTGGGACTCGGTGGACCACTCGTTTCCGGCCAGGTCGGTGACGACGCCGCCGGCGGCACGGACGTGCGAGGCGCCCGCCGCGTTGTCCCACGCGTAGTTGCCGAAGCTGACGGCCGAGGAGAGCCTGCCGGAGGCGACGAACGACAGGTCGACCCCGGTGGAGCCGAATTTCCGCGTCCGCGCGGCGTCCACCGTGAGCTGTTCGAACACCTCCCGCCGATACGCCGGCGGGTAGGTGGTGCGGGCGCCGGTCTTGAGCGAGCCCAGGCCGAGCGCGACATCGCGGATGGACACGTCCGAGATCGCGGGCAGGTCCTCGCCGTTCTGCTGCAGCGCCCCTCCGGCGATCGAGGTGAACCGGAGCCCGAGCAGCGGGAGCCAGGTCAGCCCCAGCACGGGTTGGCGGTCGTGGACGAGCGCGGCGAGGATCCCGGTGGTGGGGATGCCGAGTGAGTAGTTGGCCGTCCCGTCGATCGGATCGAGCACCCACAGGGTGCCGGAGTGGACGGACGGGCCGCCGAACTCCTCGCCGTGCACCTCGAGCCCGGTGCCCTCCCGGAGTGCGTCGGAGAGGCGCCGCTCCAGTTCGAGGTCGAGCTCGGTGGCGAAGTCGGTGCGGGACTCCTTGATGCGGGTCGCCTCGGCGCCCACGCCCTCGATGAACCGGGGCGTGACCTCGTCGAGGGCACGGGACGCCACCGCGAGGGCCTCCGCCGGGTCGACGGGTAGGTCGGTCGGCACGGTGTCGACGCGTCGGTCGGTCATCTCGGACCTCCTGCTCGAGCTGGTGATCTCTGCGTCACCAGGTGGTCTCGGGTCCGTCAGCGTGCGCTGACGGCAGCGAGTGCTTCGGGAAGGGTGAAGCGCCCCGCGTAGAGCGCCTTTCCCACGATGGAGCCCTCGACGCCCTCCGGCACGAGGGTCGCGATGGCCTCGAGGTCGGCGATCGACGACACACCGCCCGAGGCCACGACCGGCGCGTCGGTGGCCGCACAGACCTGCGAGAGCATCTCCAGGTTGGGCCCGCCCAGCATGCCGTCCTTGGACACGTCGGTGACGACATAGCGTGCGCAGCCGTCCGAATCCAGCCGCTCCAGGACCTCCCAGAGGTTGCCGCCGTCGGAGACCCACCCGCGTCCCCGGAGGCGGGGTTCGCCGTCGATGACGCGAACGTCGAGGCCGACGGCGATGCGATCACCGTGGCGGGCGATGGCCGCCGCGCACCAGTCAGGGTCCTCGAGCGCGGCGGTGCCCAGGTTGACGCGGGCGCAGCCGGTCGCGAGCGCGGCCTCGAGCGAGTCGTCGTCACGGATGCCCCCGGACATCTCGACCTTGACGTCGAGGGCGCCGACGACCTCGGCGAGCAGGTCACGGTTGGAGCCGCGACCGAACGCGGCGTCGAGGTCCACCAGGTGGACCCACTCGGCGCCGTCGGTCTGCCACTGCAGGGCGGCGTCCAGCGGGGAGCCGTAGGAGGTCTCCGTGCCGGCCTCGCCCTGGACGAGGCGGACCGCCTGGCCGTCGGCGACGTCGACGGCGGGCAGGAGTTCGAGAGAGGAAGCGTTGGTCACGGCGATCACCCTAGTCCGTCCGGTCGGGGTGGCTGCCCGCCGCTCTCCGCAGGCGGCGCGGTGTCCGGGGTCGCGGGGTCCGCGGGGCCGGCCCCGTCGCCGTCGTCGTCCCCGTACTCGGCGCGGATGGCACGCGCGGTGATGTGACGGGACGCGAGCCCCATCGCGACGATCGTGCCGACGATGCCCACCACCGCCACCACGGCCCGCCCCGCGGGCGGCAGCGGGAGCGCTCCGACGGCCACGGCGGTCAGCGCCATCCCCGCCACACCCGCGCCGGCGACCCACAGGGCGAGGGTCGCGAAGGACACCGGCACGCCGGACCCGCCGTCCGCGCGCCTAGCCAAGGGAACGCACCCAGTTCTCGAGCAGGTGCAGCCCGGCGTCCCCGGACTTCTCGGGATGGAACTGCGTGGCGGCCAGTGGTCCGTTCTCGACGGCGGCGACGAAGGGGGCTCCGTGCTCGGACCACGTCACGTCCGGCGGGGTGAGGTACTCGGAGGGCTCCAGCACCCACTCCCGGACGCCGTAGGAGTGGACGAAGTAGAAGCGTTCGTCGGCGGGGAGCCCGGAGAACAGGACGCTGTTCTCGGCCGCATCGACGGTGTTCCACCCCATGTGCGGCAGCACCGGTGCCTCCAGTCGGTCGACAACGCCGGGCCACTCCCCGCAGCCCGGTGTCCCGGACGAGCCGCTGTGCTCGCCGTCGGAGAACTCCAGCCCCCGGTCGAACAGCACCTGCATCCCCACGCAGATCCCCAGGACGGGGCGGCTCCCGGCGAGGCGCTCCCCGATGACCCGCGGGCCCCGGACTGCCTCGAGGCCGGCCATGCACGCTGCGAACGCACCGACCCCGGGCACGACGAGCGACTCCGCCTGCGTGGCCAACTTCGGGTCGGCGGTGAGCTCGACCAGCGCCCCGACGCGCTCGAGCGCGCGCTGCGCCGAACGGAGGTTGCCCGACCCGTAGTCCAGGATCGCGACCCGCGGTGCCGGTGGTGTCATGGCCCGATCCTATCGTCCGACCCCTGCGCGGCCAGATCGCGTTCGGGGCGGGTGCGGCGGGCCCACACCGCGGCGGGGCCGCCCACCGCGAGCACGACGATCGCGGCCACGGAGAACAGCGGTACGTAGCCCGCGGCGGCCAACCCGCCCATGACGATCGACCCGAGGCCGGTCCCGGCGTCGAATGAGATGTTCCACGACGCCGACGCGGTGCCCAGGCGCGAGCGCGGCATCCGCTCGAACGAACCGACCAGCGCCTCGTTCTGGACGGCGCCGAACCCGAAGCCGAAGACCACGGTGGGGATGAGGAACCACCACGGGTTCGGCTCCACGACGAGCAGCGCGGCGATCGCGGCCATGCCCAGGGCGGCGACGCCGAGACCGGGCCAGACCAGGCGGCCGGGGCCGTGCCGGTCGGAGACGAGGCCGGCGAAGGTCCGCCCGACGATCACGCCGGCACCGAGCAGTCCGAGCCCGACCCCGGCGACCACCGCCCCGCCGCCGGAGGCAATCGAGTCCAGTGCGGGTGACAGGAACGAGGCGGCCGCCCCGTACGGCAGGGTCACGGCCAGCATGACCAGGAACGGGCCGGCGAGCAGGACCATCACGGATTTCCGGCTGAGTGCGGCCGGGTCGGATCTCTCCGGTGGTTCCGGGTACACGTCGGGCAGGCGGGCGGCGGCCACCAGGCCCACGACACCGAACGCGGTGGCGCTCCAGGCCGCCGCGGGGAGCCCGAACACGTCGAGCACCCAGAGCCCCAGCGGCAGGAACAGTGCCTCGGAGATACCGACGGCGAGCCCGATGAGGGACGTGGCGCGCCCGAGCATGCCCGGCGGGGCGAGCTCGGCCACCAGCGCGGATCCCGCGACGGTCATCATGCCGAACCCGGCACCACGGACGCCGCTGATCGCGAGGACGGCGAACGGCCCGTCGAACACGGCGAGCAGCCCGGACGGGAGCCCGAGCAGGGAACTGCCGATGGCGAGCACCCACCGGTAGCCGATCGCCGTGGTCAGTCGCGGTGTCACCAGTTGGAGGAGCACGGTGACGGTCATGAACACGCCGGTGGTGGCCCCCGCGACGAGCTCGCTGCCGCCGCCCCGGACCACCGCGAGGGGGACGACCGGCAGCAGCAGCGAGAAGCCGCCGAAGGCGAGCAGGACTAGGACGAACGCCGCCGGGACGCCCTTCCTCCGTGCCAGTTCGGAGAACCCGGGGCGTGGTGCCTGACCGTGTGACCGTGGCTGGGCCGAGTCGCTCACGCCGCCCTCACAGCGCGCCCTTGGTGGACGGCACGCCGGTGATCCTCGGGTCGGGCTCGACGGCCGCGCGCAGGGCCCGCGCCACGGCCTTGTACTCGGCCTCGGTGATGTGGTGCGGGTCGCGGCCGTAGTGCACACGCACGTGCAGGGCGATGCGGGCGTGCGAGGCCAGCGTCTCGAAGACGTGGCGGTTGAGCACGGTGCCGTACGGCGCGCTGTCGTGCCCCACGATCAGGTAGCCGGTCATCATCTCCGGCTCCCCGGAGTGCACGCAGTACGCCCTCCCGGAGACGTCGACGACCGCCTCGGCGAGCGCCTCGTCCATGGGGATCGAGCACTGGCCGAAGCGCCGGATGCCGCGCTTGTCGCCGAGTGCCTGCGCGAGTGCCCGGCCGAGCACGATCGCAGTGTCCTCGACCGTGTGGTGCGCCTCGATCTCGACGTCCCCGGTCGCGCGGACCGTGAGGTCGAACGCGCCGTGCTGGCCGAAGGCGGTGAGCATGTGGTCGAAGAACGGCACGCCGGTGGAGATCTCGGTCTGACCGGTGCCGTCGAGATCGATCTCCACGACGATCGATGACTCTCTGGTCGTGCGCTCGGCGCGGCCCACCCGCTCGGTCTGCTCGCTCATGGCGTATCCTTACTCTCCGGTCTCGATCTCGTCTGCGGCCAGCTCGGCGCTCACCTGCAGCAGCCGGTCGTTCTCACTCTCCAGCCCGATGGTCGCACGGAGTCGCCCCGGGATGCCCACGTCGCGGATCAGGACGCCCGCGTCGAGATAGCGCCGCCATGCCCGGGGCGCGTCGGCGAAGGGCCCGTAGAGCACGAAGTTGGCCTCGCTGGGCACCACGTCGTAGCCCTGCCGCTCGAGGCCGGCGGTGAGCCGCTTGCGTTCCTCCGCCAGCAGCGCGACGGAGGCGAGGGTCTCGTCGGCGTGGCGCAGCGCGGCCCTCGCGGCGGCCTGCGAGATGACCGACAGGTGGTACGGCAGCCGCACCAGCAGGACGGCCTCGACGAACGCCGGGTCCGCGGCGAAGTAGCCGAGACGCCCGCCGGCGAAGGCGAAGGCCTTGCTCATGGTGCGCGAGACGACGAGCTTCGCGGGGTACTCGGCGAGCAGGACACACGCGCTGGGCGAGGGCGAGAACTCGGCGTAGGCCTCGTCCACCACCACGATCCCGGGTGCGGCGTCCAGCAGCCGGCGGAGGTCGTCGTGCTCGAGCACGTGACCGGTGGGGTTGTTGGGGGTGGTGACGAAGAGGACGTCGGGGCGGTGCTCGGCGATCGCCGCGAGCGCCGCGTCGACGTCGAGCGCCAGGTCGGCGCCCCGGTCGACGGGGATCCACCGCGTGTCCGTTCCCGCGGCGAGGAGGGGGTGCATCGAGTAGCTGGGCACGAACCCCATGGCGCTGCGGCCGGGGCCGCCGAATGCCTGGAGGAGCTGCTGGAGGATCTCGTTGGATCCGTTGGCGGCCCACACCCTGTCCGCGTCCAGTTCCACGCCGGTCTGGCGACCGAGGTAGGCGGCGAGATCGCCGCGCAGGGCGACGGCGTCGCGATCCGGGTAGCGGTGCAGGTCGGTGGCGGCGTCCGCGACGGCGGCGGCCAGGTCGGTCACCAGCGCCCGGCTGGGCGGGTGCGGGTTCTCGTTGGTGTTGAGCTGCACCGGGACGTCGAGTTGGGGCGCACCGTAGGCGCTGCCGCCCCGGAGGTTCTCGCGCAGCGGCAGGTTCTCGATCCCGATTCCCGGGCGGGCGGCGTCGGTCACTGCCCCTCCCCCGCGTCCGGTCGCTCGGCGGCACCCGTGGCCCCGTCGGCCGGCAGGTCCGCGAACCGTGCCCGGACGGCCTCGCCGTGGGCGGGCAGGCGCTCGGCGTCGGCGAGCGTGACCACGGCGGGCGCGATCTCCTTGAGGGCCGCCTCGTCGTAGTCCACCACGTGGATACCGCGCAGGAACGTCTGCACGCTCAGCCCCGAGGAGTGCCGGGCGGTGCCGGAGGTGGGTAGGACGTGGTTGGAGCCGGCCGCGTAGTCCCCGAGCGGGACGGGCGAGTAGGCGCCGACGAAGATCGCGCCGGCGTTGCGGACGCGGGCGGCGTCGGCGGCCGAATTCCGGGTCTGGACCTCGAGGTGCTCGGCCGCGTAGGCGTCGACCACACGGAGCCCGGCGTCGATGTCGTCCACCAGGACGATCGCCGACTGAGGGCCCTCGAGCGCCTCGCGCACGCGGTCCGAGTTGAGTGTGACGGTGTGGCGGGCCGCGATCTCGCGGTCGACGGTGTCGGCGAACCCGGCCGAATCCGTGACGAGGACGCTGGCCGCCTCCGGGTCGTGTTCGGCCTGGCTGATGAGGTCGTAGGCCACGTGGACGGGGTCGGCGGAGGCGTCGGCCAGCACGGCGATCTCGGTGGGCCCCGCCTCGGAGTCGATCCCCACCACGCCGCGGCACAGTCGTTTGGCGGCGGTGACGAAGACGTTACCGGGGCCGGTGATCATGTCCACGGGCTCGAGGCCGGTGCCGGAGGACTCGTCCCCGTAGGCCAGGAGCGCGACGGCCTGGGCGCCGCCCACGGCCCAGACCTCGTCGACCTGCAGGAGTGCGCACGCGGCGAGGATCGTCGGGTGCGGCCACCCGCCGAAATCCGCCTGTGGCGGTGAGGCGACGACCAGCGAGCCGACGCCGGCGGCCTGGGCGGGGACGGCGTTCATGATGACGCTGGACGGGTAGACGGCCTTGCCGCCGGGGACGTAGAGGCCCACGCGGTCCACAGGCACCCAACGCTCGGTGACGAACCCGCCGGGCGCGACCTCGGTGACGGTGTCGGTGCGCTTCTGCGCCGAGTGGACGATCCGGGCGCGACGGATCGCCTCGACGAGCGCGGTGCGGATGTCCGGGTCCAGATTCTCCTCGGCCTCGGCGATCACCTCGGCGGGGACGCGGACCGATGACGGGCGGACGCCGTCGAATTTCTGCCCGTACTCGAGCGCCGCGTCGGCACCGTGCTCACGGACCGCCTCGACCACCGGGCGCACCGTGGCGACCACCGAGTCGACATCGGCGGCGCCGCGCGGGAGCGTGCGGCGCAGCTCGGCGGTTCCGAGGGTGCGACCGCGCAGGTCGATGCGGGTGAGCATGGTGTGGCCTTCCTGACGGAGCTCCTGAGGCGTCGGCGCACACGAGTGGTCGCCGGCGACCTCGGACGAGTCTAATGCCGGGCGCGCCGGCGGCGGTGACTGGTCACACCGTCGCGCCGTCGACCAGCCGGACCATCGAGTCGCACCGTGCGGCCACGGCCGGATCGTGGGTCACCAGCATCAGGGCCACATCGAACTCGGCGGCGGTCCCAAGCAGGAGGTCCATCACCGCGGCGCCGGCCTCGGAGTCCAGCGCACTGGTGGGCTCGTCGGCGAGCAGCAGCGACGGGCTGCCCATCAGTGCGCGCGCCACGGCGATGCGCTGCCGCTGGCCACCGGACAGCGCGCCCACCGAACGGTCGGCGGCCGAGCCCAGTCCCACCACGTCGAGCAGCTCGTCGGCCCGCCGGCGGGTCTCGCGCCGCCGGGCGCGCGACGGACGGCTCCCGAGCCACGCCATGGACTCGAGCTGCTCCCGGGCCGTGAGCGAGTCGAGCAGGTTGGACTGCTGGAACACGATGCCGATCTCGGCGCGCCGCAGCTCCGCCGCCCGGGGACGGCTCACCGTCGCGAGGTCCACCTCACCGTCCGGGGTCGTGAGCCACACGTGGCCCGACTCGGGGCGGGTGAGGGTGGCGGCCACGGCGAGCAGGCTCGACTTGCCGGATCCGGACGGCCCGGTCACCGCGAGGCTGTGACCGCGGTCGATCCGCAGTGACACGTGGTCGACGGCGGTGACGCGGCTGTCGCCGTCCGGGAACGTGAGCAGCACGTCGTCCATGTGCAGTGCGGTCGAGGTGCGGGTGTCGGGGAGGGTGGAGGTGGTCATCGTGTGGCTCCTAGAGGTGTAGAGGGGTGAGGTCGGGGCGGGGCGGTCGAGCGGGGCGGCGCTGCTCATCGGTCCGCTCCCAGCGCCGAGTTCGGGTCGGCGGTGACCACGGGCCGCAGCGAGACCGCGGCGCCGGCCAGCCCGAGAACCGCGAGCAGCACGGCGGGGACGAGCGTGGTGCCGGCCGAGACGACGAACGGCACCGCTCCACCGACCGCCAGGCCGAACAGCGCGGAGATCGCCACCCCGCCGCCGACACCGACGGCGAGCACGATCGCGGCCTGCCCGACGGAATCGCGGACCACGGCCCGGGTGGAGGCCCCGAGGGCCTTGAGGATCGCGACGTCGCGGCGACGCTGCATCCCCCAGACCGCGAAGAAGGCGCCCACCACCAGGGCGGTGACGGCCAGCAGCATGTAGGTCATCGTGTTGAGCGACATGTTCTCGGCCTTGTGCGAGGGCAACGCCTCGAGGAGCCCGTCGCCATCGACGGCCGCCAGGCCGGAGCCGTCGGTGGCCACGGCGTCGGCAGCGGAGTCGTCGCCGACCGCCATCGCGGTGGCGGCGCCACCACGCGGGGCGATCGTGTGCCAGGTGTCCAGGTCGGTCACGACCACCGGGGTGTGCGAGTGCCAGAGGTCCCCGGCGTCGCCCGCGACGGCGAGTTCCGCGCCACCGATACCGAGCCTGGACAGGCCGGGGCCCACCTCGTCGGCGACACCCTCGGACGTCAACACCTGTCCGTCGGCCGGCGGAGAGACCTCCCCCACGGGGCCTCCCAGGCCGAACGCCACGGCGGAGACGCCGGTCTCGGTGCCGTCGTCCAGGTTGATCCGGGCGATGCCCACCGGCACGGCCGAGCCGTCCGCGGCGGCCACCTCCGCCACCTGCTCGTCGGTCAGGGCCGCGCGGTCCAGGTCCACGGGACCCGAGTCGTCGGCGGGCAGGACGAAGCTCGAGCCGGTCGAGCCGAGGGATTTGAGCGCGGACACGCTCTGGTTGGACAGGCCGGCGGTCAGGCCGAGCAGGCCCGCCACCAGGACGGAGAGCATCAGCACGACGCCCGTGATGAGGGCGAAGCGCCAGCGTGCCGTGCGGAGATCGCGGAGTGCGAAGAACATTGTTTTTCCTCTCGTGAAGGTATGCCTCAAGGTTCGTCGGTCATCGCTCGCGCGGAATCGCCCACGAGATTGGTCCTGCGGGGCCGGATGGTTGATCCGCGGCTCCACCTTTCGATGGATGCCCGCGGTGGACGCACCGGCTAGCGTCGACCGGGTGACCTCCGTGCCCGAGACCGCCGCCGAGCTGCCACCGGAGTCGGCGGGTGTCCGCGCGGTGTTCGCCCAACTGCAGGTGGCACTGCACGTCCTGGTGGCCGCCCTGCTCGCGCTGACCGTGGTGGGGGCGCACCAGGACACTTCCGGCGGTCTCAACCTCCCGGCGATGGCGGCCGCCGTGGGGTTCGCCGCCGTCTACGTCGCGGGAACGGTGTGGGAGCGACGCAGGCAGACGTCCCGGTCGGCCCGTCTGGGCTGGCTCGCCGCCGTGTTGGCACTGTGGGCGGCCCTCGTGGTCCAGGTGCCCGAGGCCGCGTACCTGGTGTTCCCGCTGTTCTTCCTGGCGCAGTTCCTGCTGCCGGTGTGGGCCGGCGTCGCCGCCGTGGTGGCCCTCGCCGCCGTCGCCGTGGTGGCTCTGGGGGTCCACGACGGCTTCACCCCGGCCGGGGTCATCGGTCCGGCCGTGGGGGCGCTCGTCGCGCTGGGGCTGGGCGTCGGCGTGCGCGCCCTGTACCGCGAATCCCAGGCGCGACGTGAGGTGATCGCTGAGCTCGTGGCCACGCGGTCGCGGCTGGCGGCGCAGGAGCGGGAGGTCGGCCGGGAGGCTGAGCGGACCCGGCTGGCGGGCGAGATCCACGACACCGTCGCCCAGGGACTCGCGAGCATCGGGATGCTGCTGCACGCGGCCGAGCGTGCTGATCCCGACCACCCCGCCGTCGATCAGATCCGCCTCTCCCGGGACGTCGCCGGCGAGAACCTCACCGAGACCCGCAGGCTCATCGCCGCGCTGCGGCCCGCGCCGCTCGAGGGCGTCTCGTTGGCCCGTGCGTTGGGCCGCGTGGCCGAACGGGCCAGGGCCGAGCATCCCGGCCTCGCGGTGTACCTGGACTCCGACACGGCCTCCGAACCTCCCGCCGAGCTCGCCTCCGTCCTGGTCCGGGTGGCGCAGGAGGCCCTGTCCAACGCCGTACGCCACGGCGATCCCGACCGGATCGCCCTCACCCTGACCAGCCCGCCCGACCTGCTGGTGTTGGAGGTGACGGACGACGGACGGGGGTTCGACGTGGACGCGCCCCGCGCCGCCGCCTCGTTCGGCCTGGACGGGATGGCGCGACGCGTGGCCGACCTGGGTGGAAGGCTGGTGGTCGAATCCGAGGCCGGACGGGGCACCGCGGTCCGGGCGACGTTGCCGGCTGAAAGGGTGGGGATCGACGGATGACGACGACGAGGGTGCGCGTGCTGATCGCCGACGATCACGCGGTGGTCCGGACCGGGCTCCGGGCGCTCCTGGCCTCCGACCCGGATATCGAGGTGGTGGCCGAGGCGTCCGTGGCCGCGGACGCCGTGGAGCGCAGCAGGATCGGCGACGTCGACGTGGTGCTCATGGACCTGCGTTTCGCCGGCGACGCCACCGCGGGGGTGCGGGCGACCGCCCGGATCCGCGACCTCGGTGACCCGCCTCAGGTGCTCGTGTTGACCAGTCACGACACGGATGCGGACATCCTCGGCGCGATCGAGGCCGGGGCCGCCGGTTATCTGCTCAAGGACGCGGGGCCGGATGAGCTGCTGGGCGCGGTCCGCGCCGCCGCGGCCGGCGAGAGCGCACTGTCGCCCACCGTCGCGGCCACTCTCATGGGCAGGCTGCGTGACCCCCGGCCCGTGCTCACGGACCGCGAGTCCGAGGTCCTTCGCGCTGTTGCGGCCGGCGCCACCAACCGGCAGGCCGCCGCCTCGCTGCACGTGTCCGAGGCGACGGTCAAGACGCATCTCGTGCACGTCTTCGACAAACTCGGCGTGACCTCACGGACCGCCGCCGTGGCGCGGGCGCGCGAACTCGGGGCGGTCTGAGCGATACGGGACGTGACCTCTCGTGCGTGGCGCGACCTCGCGTCTGTCGCTCACGCCGCCGATCTCGCGCCGCTTCCCGGCTCCTGACCCCGAAGCACCGTCCCGCGAGGGCCCGGCCGCAGACACGGCCGGGCCGTCGGTCGTGGTCGACGACCCGGGGCGGTGCCTCGCACCCGCCGTACTGAACGCTGTACAGTGCTCTGGAGTGACAACGGCGCCCGCACGCGCCGGTCAGCCCGCCCCAGAGGAGTCACAGTGAGCACGCCCACCACCGGGTCAGGAAGCGCCGCCCCCGCACGCAGTGCGACACGGGAGATCGCCCAGGTCGCGGTGTTCGCCGCCCTCATCGTCGTCCTGGGACTCCCCGGCCAGCTCAGCATCGGATCGGCGGGGGTGCCCATCACCCTCCAGACGCTCGGCGTGATGCTCGCCGGATCCCTGCTCGGGTGGCGCAAGGGACTGTTCTCGGTGCTCGCCGTGATCGTGATCGGGCTGGCCCTGCCCGTCCTCGCCGGCGGTCGCACCACGCTCACCTCGCTCGCGAGTCCCACCGCGGGCTTCCTGGTGGGCTGGATCCCCGCCGTGATCGTGCTCGGTCTGCTCACCGCACTGATCATGCCGAGGTATCGGCTCCTCCCCGGGCTGGTGATCAACATCGTCGGTGGGATCGTGGTGATCTACATGTTCGGCATACTGGGCATGCTGCTGCGCACCGATCTCACGCTGGGAGCGGCCGCCGCCGCGAACGGCGTGTTCCTCCCTGGCGACCTGTTCAAGGCCGTCGTGACGGCGATCGTCGCCACCCAGGTACACAAGGCCCGCCCGGGTCTCATCCCGGCACCCCGCCGCGCATGACGCACGCCCGCGGCGCCGAGATCCGCTTCGCTGGCGTCTCGCACACCTACGGTGACCGGACCGTCCTCTCCGACATCAATCTGACGCTCACCGAGCGCCGCATCGGCGTCGTCGGCGTCAACGGCGGCGGTAAGTCCACGCTCGCGCGCATGATCAACGGACTCGTCGTCCCCCACTCCGGCACGGTGACCGTCGACGGGCTCGACACCCGCCGCAAGGGGGCGAGGGTCCGCCGACGCGTCGGCTTCTGCTTCACCGATCCCGACACCCAGATCGTCATGCCCACCGTCGCCGAGGACGTCGACTTCTCCCTCCGGCGCTCCGGGCTGGACAAGGACGAACGACGACGACGAGTCGAGCAGGTACTCGAACGCTACGGCCTCGCCGACCATGCCGACCACCCCTGTCATCTGCTGTCCGGTGGACAGAAGCAGCTCCTGGCCCTGGCGGCGGTGCTGGTGACGGAGCCGGACGTGATCGTGGCCGACGAGCCCACCACCCTGCTCGATCTGCGGAACCGCGCCCTCGTGGCCGAGACCTTTGCCGATCTACCGCAGCAACTCGTCGTGGTCACGCACGATCTCGACCTGGTCGCCGACCACGACCGCGTCCTGGTGGTCGACGGCGGCCGGATCGTGGCGGACTGCCGGCCGGCCACGGCACTCGAGGCGTACCGCCGGATCGCGCTGGGGCGCTAGATGTTCGCGACCTATCTGCCGGGGACCTCGCCGCTGCACCGGTTGCCGGCGGGAGCCAAGCTCCTGCTGGTGTGTGCGCTCGTCCTGGGGATCTCGGTGAGTGTGCGCGAACCTTGGCACGTGCTGCCGGCGCTCGGCGTGGCCGCTGTGCTCTACGGGGTGGGGCGGGTCCCCCCACGCGCGGCGTGGGGCCAGATCCGTCCGGTCGCGCCCATGCTGCTGGCGATCCTGGCGCTGCAGTGGATCGTCGCCGATCTCGACACCGCGTTGCGCGTGAGCGGGTCCCTGCTCGCCGCCATCGCGGTGGCGGCGCTGGTCGCGCTGACCACCCGGATGGCGGACATGCTCGACGCCGTCACGCGAGCCGCTCAGCCCTTGCGGCATGTGGGGGTCTCTCCGGACCGCCTCGCCCTGGTCCTGGTCCTGACGATCCGCGCGATCCCATTACTGGCCCGGCAACTGCGTCAGGTCACCGAGGCCCGGAAGGCCCGCGGACTGGGCATGTCCGTACGGGCGCTCGTCGTTCCGACGGTGCTCGGCGCACTGACCACAGCCGACCAGCTGGGCGACGCGCTCGCCGCCCGCGGCGTCGACGACTGAGCGCCCGCCGCGCGTCGGATCGGTTGTAGGACGGATGGGGGCGGCGGGATACTGACGCCATGAGTGAATTTTCAGTGGGTGACCACGTGGAGTGGAATTCCGAAGCCGGGACGGTCAGCGGGACGATCCGCGCCGTCCACACCGAGGACGTCGAGTTCAAGGGGCGGACGCGCCGGTGCAGTCCCGACGATCCGCAGTACGAGATCGACAGTGACAAGACCGATCACGTCGCAATGCACAAGGAGAGCGCACTTCGCAAGGTCCGCTGACACGGAGGGACCCGGGCCGGGCCGGGTGGCCCGTCCTCCTACTTCCGCAGAGTGGTATCGCGTCGCGGGGCCGGAGCCTAGGGTGAGCAGTACCAGCGCTCATCTGAGTGGAAGGTAGACGTGAGATGCCACAGAACGACGCCAACTCCGCCGGAAACAGCTTCGGCGCCCGCGATCAGCTCGACGTAGGCGGGAAATCCTACGAGATCCACCGCCTCGACCGGATCGAGGGTTCGGCACGGCTCCCCTATTCGCTGAAGGTCCTCCTCGAGAACCTCCTGCGCAACGAAGACGGTCGGATCGTGACCGCCGCGCACGTCGAGGCGGTCCGGGACTGGGACCCCTCCTCCGAGCACAACCCCGAGATCCAGTTCACGCCCGCACGCGTGCTCATGCAGGACTTCACCGGTGTCCCCTGCGTGGTGGACCTGGTGGCCATGCGCGACGCCATGACGGAGCTCGGCGGAGACCCGTCCGCCATCAACCCGTTGATCCCGGCGGAGTTGGTGATCGACCACTCCGTGATCGCCGACTCCTTCGCCAGCCCCGACTCGTTCGGGATCAACTCCCAGCTCGAGTTCGAACGCAACCAGGAGCGCTACCAGCTCCTGCGCTGGGGGCAGCAGTCCTTCGACGACTTCCTGGTGGTCCCGCCGGACACCGGGATCTGCCACCAGGTCAACCTCGAGTACCTGTCCCGGGTCGTGTTCACCCGCGAGCGTTCCGGGATGACCCAGGCCTACCCGGACACACTCGTGGGCACCGACTCGCACACCCCGATGGTCAACGGGCTCGGCGTGCTCGGGTGGGGCGTCGGCGGGATCGAGGCCGAGGCCGCGATGCTCGGACAGCCGGCGAGCATGCTGGTCCCCCAGGTCATCGGGATCCGCCTCGCCGGCGAGCTCACCGAGGGCACGACCGCGACAGACCTCGTGCTCACCGTCGCGGAACTGCTCCGCAGCATCGGGGTGGTCGGCAAGTTCGTCGAGTTCTTCGGCCCCGGCGTCGCCAACGTCCCGCTCGCGACCCGCGCGACCATCGGGAACATGAGCCCGGAGTACGGTTCCACGGCCACGATGTTCCCCATCGACGCCGAGACCCTCGACTACATGCGTCTGACCGGACGGGACGAGCACCAGATCCAACTGGTCGAGCAGTACGCGCGGGAGCAGGGTCTGTGGCACGACCCGGAGCATGTCCCCGACTTCACCCGGATCGTCGACCTGGACCTGTCTTCGGTCGAGCCGTCCATCGCCGGGCCGCGGCGCCCGCAGGACCGCATCGCGCTCGGCGACGCCCCGCGTACCGTCCTCGGCATCCTCGCCGGGGAGGGCAAGAAGCCGCCGTACGAGGCGGGCGGGGTCGACGACGCCTCGGCCGATTCCTTCCCCGCCTCGGACCCCGTCGCGTTCGGCTCCGACACGGTCAACGACCCGCCGCCGCGTCAGCTGTCCGAGGAACAGCTCACGGCCAATGAGAAGCTCGGCTGGCCCAGCGATCCCACCGAGGTCGTCATCGGTGGCAGGAAGGCGATCGTCGATCACGGCGATGTGGTGATCGCCGCGATCACCTCCTGCACCAACACCTCCAACCCCTCGGTCATGCTCGGCGCCGCTTTGCTGGCCAAGAAGGCCGTCGAGCGGGGGCTGCGGACCCGCCCGTGGGTCAAGACGTCCCTGGCCCCCGGCTCCCGCGTGGTCACGGACTATTTCGAGCGCTCCGGGCTCACCCCATACCTCGAGGAGCTCGGATTCCACCTGATCGGGTACGGCTGCACCACCTGCATCGGCAACTCGGGGCCCCTCATCCCGGAGGTGAGCGACGCGGTCAACGCCGAGGACCTCAACGTCTCGGCGGTGCTGTCGGGCAACCGCAACTTCGAGGGGCGGATCCATCCCGAGGTCAAGATGAACTTCCTCGCCTCGCCGCCACTCGTGATCGCCTACGCGCTCGCCGGCAGTCTGCACACCGATCTGCTCACCGAACCGCTCGGCCAGACCGACGACGGCGAGGACGTCTATCTGCGCGACATCTGGCCCAGCGGTGCGGAGATCAAGGAGGCCGTCGACGCCAACGTCGAGGCGCGGATGTTCACCGAGGGCTACTCCGACGTGTACGCCGGTGACGACAACTGGCGTGGGATGCACATCGAAGAGGGCGATGTCTACGCCTGGGACGAGACGTCGACGTACATCCAGCGTCCGCCCTACTTCGACGGCATGGGGATCGAACCGGAGCCGGTCCGCGACATCAGTGGCGCCCGGGTACTGGCCAAGCTCGGCGACTCCGTCACCACCGACCACATCTCCCCTGCCGGGGCGATCAAGCGGGACAGCCCCGCCGGTCTGTATCTCACCGAGCAGGGCGTCGAGCCCAAGGACTTCAACTCCTACGGCTCACGCCGCGGCAACCACAACGTGATGATCCGCGGCACCTTCGCCAATGTACGGCTGCGCAACGAGCTGGTGCCGGGCGTCGAGGGCGGGGTCACCAAGCACTGGCCCGACGGCGAACAGATGAGCATCTACGACGCCTCGATGGCCTACCAGGATGAGGGCATCCCGCTCGTGGTCCTGGCCGGCGCCGACTACGGCTCCGGCTCGTCCCGCGACTGGGCGGCCAAGGGGACCAGGCTGCTCGGCGTACGGGCGGTGCTCGCGGCATCCTACGAACGCATCCATCGCTCCAACCTCATCGGCATGGGTGTCCTGCCGTTGCAGTTCCCTGATGGTGAGGACGCGGAATCACTCGGCCTGTCCGGCGACGAGGTGCTCTCCGTCTCGGGCCTGGAGGGCGCGTCTGGTGTGCCCGAGCAGGTCACGGTCACCGTCGAGAAGGACGGGGACTCCCGTGAGTTCACCGCCACCGTGCGGATCGACACACCAGCGGAGGAGTCCTACTACCTCCACGGCGGGATCCTACCCTACGTCCTGCGCCAGTTGATGGACACGGCCTGAGCACCGGGCCGCCCAGGTTCCGGTCGGAGCCGGGGCGGCCCGGCCTCAGCAGGCGCCGCCGGCCGTCTCCGCGAGCACCGGCATGAGGTCGCCCGCCGATCCCCGACCTGGTCAGCCAGCGGCGGGTGCCGGCGCCGCGAACTCGAGCGGCCGGTCGCGGTGGTTGTGCTCGTACGGGCTCAGCGACTCGTCGGATCCCCGGGCGGCTAGTTGGTCCGCGTACTGCTCGAGCGGGGTCCGTGGATCGCCGAACCTGCGCCGTGCCGTCTCCGGCGAGTAGACGCTCGAGGTCTCGGCCGGCGTGCCGCTGAGGTGGCCGGTCAGCACCGGCCCGCCCCTGGGTGCGACGCGCTCCAGGAACCACATCTGGGCCCGCGGGCTGCGGGACAGTGCCGCCATCCCCGGTCGGATGAGCATGGTGACCAGCGAGTCGGTCATCCGGGACTGGCGCACCCCCATGAGCGGACGCATCCAGCGCGGGTAGGTCGCGATCACCCCGGACCGGATCACCGGCCCGAGAGCCATGCGCATCGGAGCGGGCAGCGCGGTGAAGATCGTCCGCATACCGGCGAGGATGAAGTCGACGTTGTGCACAGCGGCCTCCGATGAGGCGAGGCGGTCACGCCAGTCGTCGAAGTACTTCTGCACCTCGCCGCGCGAGGCGGGCACGTCCTCGAGTCGGATCGGCTGGACCGACGCCGCGACAGCGCATTCGCGCCAGTACTCGGTCTCGTCCGCCCTGCTGAGCTTGCCCGGACCGAACTTCTCGTACACGTAGAGGATCGAGTGCCACGCCGTCATGTGGATCCACAACTGGGAGTCGGGATCATTCGAATCGAAGTACCCCCCGGTCACCGGGTTGGGCCCGTGCGCGCGGGAGTGGACCTTCATGAGGATGTCCGACGATTTGATCACCGACTCGGCGTCCCCGAACAGCACCGTGGCGAAGTACTGCACCGTCCGGTCGTAGCGCAACGCGGGTCGCTGGAGCACCTGGCCGCTGGCGTCGACCGCCGCGGTCAGGTCCGGGTCCAGATGCTCGATCGTGACCGCCCTGATGAAGCCCAGCAGGGCGGATGTGGGGTAGGACCACACCTCTCGGGCGATCGAGTCCGGCGAGAAGAGTCCCTCGTCCTTACGGATGAACTGTGCAGCCATGGTTGACACCACCCTTGATTTTGTCCAGTAACCAGACTGTAGCACTGTCAGTGATCCCCGTCACGTGTGCTGAGCGCGTGCGCGGGCGGGCTGCGCCCCCGGTCAGGACTCCGCTGCGCCCCGGCGCCAGTAGCCCATGAAGGCGACCGAGGACTTGTGCACGCCGGCGGCGTCGACGGCGAGCCGCCGCATCGCCCGGACCAGTGCGGCCTCGCCGGCGAGGAACAGGTACGGGTCGCCGGCGGACACGGCCGTGGCGGGCTGCCACTGGCGCTCCTCGGGCCGCCGACCGTCCAACACGGTGGCCACACAGCCCCCGTCCAGGTCGAGCACGCCGGCGAGCTCGTGCACGAGTGCGGTGCCGGGCTCGTCGCCCCGCACCACGATCGTGACGAAGTCGGGCAGACCGGCGCCCAGCTCCTCGGCGTCGGCGGCGGTGGGGACCTCCATGAGAACCCGGGCCTCGCGCGTCCCGACCGGCTCGGCGGCCAGCTCCTCGGCGATCGCGAGCAGTGCGGGGACGGCGGTCTCGTCGCCCGCGCACACCACGCGTCCCGCCTCCCCCGGTGCCCACGCGCCCCACGGTGCATGTCCGCGGCCGGGACCCAGCAGCCGCACCGTGTCGCCGACCCGCACGGTCCCGGCCCACGCGGAGCCCGGGCCCTCGTCGGCGCCGGGGTGGATCACCAAGTCGATGGTCAGAGCGGGAACCGTCCGCCCCTCCAGCTCCACCCTGTCTGCGCGTCGGACCGTGTACGTGCGCATCCAGCCGCGTTCGGATTCGGGCAACGCGAGCCAACCCCGGATGTCGTCGACGTCCGGCGCGACGCCGCCCCCTCCGGGCGGCGGCACGAGCACCTTGACGTAGGCGTCACCCACGGTGCCCGGGTCCACCACCTCGGCGGACCAGCTCGACAGCTCCGGCCCGGCCACGACGAGCCGGACGTATGACCGCCCCAGTCGACTCACGGACACCACGGTGGTCTCGGAGCAGATGAGCGGGGCCTCGACGGCTGCGGTTGTCATGCGGTTCCTCCCGTCCTCCCCCGCGGCAGCACAACGGGGTAACCGGTCTTGGGGTCTGGGATCACGTCGGCTTCGAGGTCGAAGACGCGACGCAGGGTCTCGGGGGTGATCACCTGTTCGGGCGGCCCCGCGGCGACGACGCCGCCCTCGGCCACGGCCACCAGGTGGTCGGCCACGCGGGCGGCGAGCGTGAGCTCGTGCAGCACGGCCACGACCGTGCGGCGGCCGGTGCCGTGGTCGGCGTGTCCGGCGGGCAGCGGCAGGTCACGCACCAGGCCCAACACGTCCATCTGGTGTGCGAGGTCGAGGAACGAGCAGGGCTCGTCGAGCAACAGGGTGGGCGTGGCCTGGGCCAGCACGAGGGCAACCCACACGCGTTGTCGTTGGCCGCCCGAGAGTTCGTCCACCCGGCGGTGCGCGAACTCCGTGGTGCCGGTGAGTGTGAGCGCTTCGGCCACCGCGGCCTCGTCGTCGTCACCGGATCCCCACCAACTGCGGTGCGGGTGCCGGCCGCGCTCGACGAGTTCGGCCACGGTGAGCCCCTCCGGGACGAGCGGCGACTGTGGCAGGAACGCCACGGACCGGGCGTGGTCGCGGGCCTTGACGCGGGCCACGTCCCGACCGCCGACCTCGACGCTGCCGGAGACCGGCCCGAGCTGCCGGCCGAGCGCGCGCAGGATGGTGGACTTGCCGCAGCCGTTGGCGCCGATGAACACGGTGGTCCTGCCCGCCGGGATCTCCAGGTCGAGGTCGCTGATCACGGGCTCGTCGCCGTATCCCAGCGTCAGTCCACGCAGACGGAAGGCCGGGTCCGGCGTGGCCGCGTCGGCCACGGGTGGTGCGAGGGTGGCGGGAATGCTCATCAGGCGACCTTTCGAGAACGCAACAGGATCCACAGCATGGCGGGGGCGCCGAGGGCTCCGGTGACCACGCCGGTTGGCAGGTCGACGGAGCTCAGCGCTTCGGAGGCCACGACGTCGGCGGCCACCACGATCACCGCGCCGGTCAGCGCCGACGCCAGGATGCTCACGCGGCCACGCCCCAGGGCGGTGGCGATGGGGGTCGACAGCAGGGCGACGAACGACAGGGGGCCGGCCATCGCCGTCGCGACGGCGGCGAGGACCGTGCCCACGCCAAGCGCGGCGGCCCGGGTGGGGACGGGCCGGGAGCCGAGGCCCACGGCGAGTTCGGGCCCGAGCTGGGCCGGACGGAGCGCGGCGTGGAGCCATCCGCCGAGTGGCAGGAGCACGAGGAGGGCGATCCCGAGCCAGGCGATCCTCTCGGCCGACGCCCCGGACAGCGATCCGACCGTCCACACCGTGGCCTCCTGCGCCCCGGACAGCGGCATCCGGGCGATCATCTGCGTGACGACGGCCGTGCCCAGAGCCGCCACGGCGACGCCGCCGATGAGGAATCGCTGCCCCACGATCCCGCTCTGTCGGCCCGCCGAGGCCGCGAGGACGATCGCCAGCGCGATCCCCGAGCCGATGAGCGCGGCGGGGATGATCGCCACCCCGCGCAGGCCCCACAGCGCCATCCCGGCCACGGCCCCGGCGGAGGCCCCGTGGGAGATCCCGAGGATATCGGGACTGGCCAGCGGGTTGCCGAGCACCCGGCGGAACAGCGCCCCGGAGGCGCCGAAGGCGAGTCCGGCGACCACCCCGAGGACTGCACGCGGCAGCTTGTCCTCCATCACGACGAAGGTGGCGCCGGGGATGGTGGCGCCCCCGAGGATGGCCACGAAGTCGGGGACGGTCACCGTGTAGCGCCCCAGGAGGACGCGCACGGCCATCACCGCGAGGAGGGCGGCCGCCAGCCCGACGACGACGAGGAGCGCACGACGCCGACGCCGGGCGGCGAGCTCGCGGACCACCTGTCCGGTCTCCGCCAGCTCCGCGGGCCGATCGAGCACGGCGGTCACGTGACCACCCCCCGGTTCATCCGCAGCATGGCGATGAGGAACGGCACGCCCATGGCCACCGTCATCACGCCCACGGCGATCTCCCCGGGCGGGGCGATCACCCGGCCGGCGGTGTCGGCGAGCAGGAGCACGACGGGGCCACCGAGGAGGGACAGCCCCAGGACGACCCGGTTTCCGACCCCCACCAGACGCCGGAGCAGATGCGGGACGAGCAGCCCCAGGAACGCGATGGGGCCGGCGAGCGCGGTGGCCAGGCCGGACAGGAGCACCACGCCGGCCAGGACCACACCCCGGCCGGCTACAGGGCCCACGCCGAGGCCGCGCGCGAGATCGTCCCCGAGGGCCAGCGCGTCGAGGGCGGCGGCGCCGGCGAGGACCATCACCAGGCCGAGCACTATGAACGGCAGCGCGGAGACGATCTCGGGCGCGCCGGACCGGGCCACCGAGCCCAGTCCCCAGAAGCGATAGCGGTCGAGTACGCCGGGAAGCGCGATGACCAGGGACGAGGTGATGGCCGTGCAGCCCGCGGTCACGGCCGCGCCGGCGAGCACCAGCCCGGTCCCGGAGTCGGCCCCGAGCCGTCCGGCCCCCACCACCACGGCGCCCGCGGCGAGCGCTCCCACCACGGCGTAGAGGGCGACGGCGGTCGGGCCGGCGGTCGGGGTGAGCGCCAGCCCCAGGACGACGGCCAGCGAGGCGCCGGCGGTGAGCCCGAGGAGACCGGGGTCGCCGAGCGGGTTGCGGGTGGCCCCCTGGAGGCCCGCCCCGGCGACGGCCAGGGCGGCACCGACGAGTATCGCGGTGACGGTGCGCGGGACGCGGGCGGCCACCACGACCTCGTCCATGCCGGCGCCGCCGCCGGGGGCGACGGCGGCCTCGAGCCCGCCGTGCGCGAGTGTCGCGGGCAGGTCGACGAGCACCGCCCAGGCGACCGCGGGGTCCACGGAGCGGGAGCCGAGGAAGAGCGAGGCCGCCACGGACCCGACCAGCAACCCCAGGGCGATGACCGTGCCGACCAGCGCGCGGCCGCGACGTGACGCGGGCACCCGCCCCGGTGCCGGGGCGGGTGCCTCGTCGGTCGTCGTGGTCACGGGCGTCAGGCCGACTCCGCGGCGGCGACGATCTCCGGCACCACGTTGTCGAGCGCCCACGGCAGGCTCAGCGGCGAGGACGCGGAGATCGAGAGCACCTGCTGCTCGTCGGTCTGCACCACCATGCGGTCGGCCTCGACGGCGGGGATGCGGCCGAGCAGCGGGTCTGACTCGATCGCGTCCCGCACCTCCGGCGACGTGGCGTAGGTGATGAGGATGTCGGACTCGAGCTGGTCCGCCCGCTCAGGCGACCAGCTGACTGCGAACTGGTCGGGCGAGCCGGCCGACGCCTCGGAGACGGCGGGCGCCTGCGTCATACCGATCTCCTCGAGGAAGCGGGGACGGTTGTCCACGTCGGTGAACGCGTAGATCTTCTCGGCCGCGTCCGGGTCGACGGTGCCCCAGACAAAACTGCGGCCCTCGATGTCCGGGTGGTCGGCTGAGACCTGGTCGATCTGCCCCTCGACGTCGGTGACGAGCTCCTCGGCGCGGTCCGACAGCCCCAGCGCATCGCCGATGAGGCGGGTGGAGTCCTGCCAGGCGGTCCCGAACGGGACATCGCCCTCGGGCATGGCGATCGTCGGCGCGATCTTGGAGAGCGTGTCGTACTCCTCCTGCGTCATCCCCGAGTAGGCGCCCAGGATGATGTCCGGCTCGACCGCGGCGATGGCCTCGGTGTTGATCCCGTCGGTCTCCGAGTACATCTCCGGCTGTTCGCCGCCGATCCGCTCCAGCTCGGCATCGAACCAGTCCGTGGAACCGTTCTCGTTGGCACCGAACGCGTTGGCGGGCATGCCCACCGGCACCACGCCGAGCGCGAGCGAGACATCCGCGTTGACCCAGGAGACGGTGGCCACGCGCTGCGGCGCCTCGGTGATCTCGGTCTCCCCGTAGGCGTGGGTGATGGTCCGGGGGAAGTCGCCCTCCCGCTCGATGCCCGCCGCGCCCTCCGACCGGTCGTCGTCGCCGACGGCGCCCGTGGAACAGCCGGCCAACACGGCGAGCAGGGAGAACAGCGCGGCGAGAACCCAGGGGAGCCCCCGGCCGGTCGAGCGCGTCGGGGACTCCGCGACCCCTGCGTGGGTCCGGACGGCGGGTGCGGTCATGGGCTCTCCGTTACGTGGAATACGACTAAGGCTTGGCTTGCCTCACATTCGGCGCAACAGTATTGCCCTGACGGCTGTCCGCGCAAGTGCCCCGAAGCGATGCCGCAGACCACTTGCGCCGCAGGGTGATTCATGTCACCCCGGTGTTGCTTAGGTCAGGCTAGCCTTATTACGGTTCGCCGGTACCGATATCCCCGAGATGGCCGGAGCACACGTGAACGATCCCCTGTTGACCCGTCACAGCCGCGGCGCGCACGCCAGCGCGCTCGCCGCGGCGACCGCCGAGGTCGGACGGTACCTCGACGACAGGACGACCCCGCGGTCCCCCGCGTCGCCGTCGCTGCTCTCGGACGCGACGGCGGCAGTCGACCTCGACGCCCCGCTGGGGTCGCTGGACCTGGCACTCGACGAGGTCCGCGGCCTCTACCTGGACCACGCCGTCGGGTACCACCACCCGCGCTATCTCGCCCACCTCAACTGCCCGGTCACCATCCCCGCGCTCGCCGCGGAGACGCTGACGACCGCCGTCAATACGGCAGTAGAGACCTGGGATCAGGGCACGTCGGCGTGCCTGATCGAACAGCGACTGATCGAGTGGGTGGCCGGCCTCGTCGACTTCGACGGCCCCTCCGGCGTGCGACCGGACGGCGTGTTCACGACCGGGGGCTCGGCGTCCAACCTCCAGGGACTGTTCACCGCTCGCGAGGACCGGCTCGGCCGGCCGGGCACCGGCTCCCGCGGCGAGCGCCTGTCCCGGCTGCGGATCCTCACCGGCGAGCACGCGCACATGAGCGTGGCGATGGCCGCGCGTCTGCTCGGACTGCCGCGGGACGCCGTGGTACCCCTCCCCTGCGTCGGGGACATGCTCGACCCCGCGGCACTCGACCGCGAGCTGGAGCACGCGGCGGCCTGCGGCGACGAGATCGCGGCCGTCGTCGCCGTCGCCGGGACCACCGACCACGGCGCCATCGACCCCCTGGCCGAGATCGGCGCGGTGTGCCGCCGACACGACGTCTGGCTGCACGTCGACGCGGCCTACGGCGGCGGGCTGCTGGTCTCCCCCACGCGCCGCGACATGCTCGACGGGATCGGACTCGCGGACTCGGTGACCGTCGACTTCCACAAGACCTTCTTCCTGCCGGTGGCCGCCTCCGGCCTCCTACTGCGGGACCGCCGGGGCTTCCGTCACTCCACCCTCCACGCCGACTACCTCAACCCCGCCGACGGGGACGAGCACGCGGTGGACAAGTCCCTGCAGACCACGCGCCGCTTCGACGCCCTCAAGCTCTGGATGACGCTGCGGGTGATCGGCGCCGACGGGATCGGCGAGCTGCTCGACCGGGCGATCGAGGCGACCGCCCGGATCGGCGACCTCGTGGCCTCCGACCCCAGGATGGACCTTCTCCGGCGCCCGGCACTGTCCACGGTCCTGTTCCGCCCCCGTCCACCGGGCTGCGACGACGACGAGACCGATGCGCTCGTCCGACCCGTCCGGGACGCACTGTTCGCCGAGGGGCACTCCCTCGTGGCCTCGACCGTCGTCGACGGACGCCCGTGCCTCAAGCTCACCGTCCTCGACCCCGACCTGCGCACCTCGGACGCGGCGGCCGTCCTGGACGAGATCCGTGACGCCGCCGACCGTCTCGCCCGCGCCGGGCGCACCTCCGCCACGGTGGAGGCGAGCGCATGAGCGAGCGGATCCACGACCTCCTCGGAGTGGGGATCGGGCCCTTCAACCTCGGACTCGCGTGCCTGGCCGAGCCAGTCGGGCTGGACGCGGTGTTCCTCGACGCCCGCGACGAGTTCGCCTGGCACCACGGCCTCATGCTCGACGACGCCACCATCCAGGTGCCGTTCCTGGCCGATCTGGTGACGCTCGCCGACCCCACCTCTCCGTACTCGTTCCTCAACTTCCTCAAGGAATCCGGGCGCCTCTACCCGTTCTACATCCGTGAAGACTTCCAGCCGTTGCGGTCCGAGTACGACGCGTACTGTCGCTGGGCCTCCGAACGGGTCGGGGGTCTGCGCTGGGGTCGCGAGGTGGTCGATGTCCGGCGGGAGACCGGCGCCGTGGCCCGGGCTGAGGAGGGGCCGGTGTACCGGGTCACCGCGATCACCGGCGACGGCACCGAGAGCCACCTCGCGCGACACCTGGTCCTGGGCATCGGCACCCGGCCGTGGTCGCCTGTGGACCTCGACGCTCTCGACGGCGACGGTGCGGTCGCCCTCCACGCCGCCGACTACCTGCACCGTCGGGACGAACTCCTCGACCGGGACTCGGTGACCGTGGTGGGCAGTGGCCAATCCGCCGCCGAAGTCTACCACGACCTGCTGTCCGCATCCGGGGACCGCGGCCCGCGGGTGGACTGGGTGACCCGCTCCCCCAGATTCTTCCCGATGGAGTACACCAAGCTCACGCTCGAGATGACCTCCCCGGAGTACATCGACCATTTCCACGCGTTGCCCCGCGACTCCCGGGACCGCATGCTGCGGGAACAGCGGTCGCTGTACAAGGGGATCAACGCCGACCTGATCAACCAGATCCACGACCTGCTCTACCGCAGGTCGGCCCGGGGCCTGGAGGGCGGGCTCCTCATCGCCGCGACCTCGCTGGAGGGGGCCCGCCGCGACGGCGTCATACGCCTGGACCTACGGTGCGAGGACACGGGTCGGCCATGGACCCACCACACCGACGGACTGGTGATGGCCACCGGCTACTCGCCCACACCGCCGGCGTTCCTCGACGGCATCGCCGACGAGATCGACCGAGAGGACGGATCGGGGAGGTACCGCGTGGCCCGCGACCACACCGTGGACCGCGCCCACTCCCGGATCCACGTGCAGAACGCCGAGGAGCACACGCACGGGCTCACCGCCCCCGACCTCGGCATGGGCGCCATGCGCAACAGCATCATCCTGCGCGGGATCTGCGGCCGCGAGGTCTACCCCGTCGAGACGCGCGTCGCCTTCCAACAGTTCGGCGTGCCCGCCGTCCGGCCCGAACCGGCCCGGGACCCACAGACCACACGGCCCCAGGAGACCCGATGACCCACACCACCAGCACCCCGGTCGGGCTCGTCTCGCTCGACCCGCTCACCCTCGACGACGCGACGGTCAGCACACTCCACGCCTGGCTCACCCACCCCCGCTCGACCTACTGGGGTCTGACCGGCGCGTCCCGGCCGCAGGTGGCGGATTTTCTCCGTGGCTGGGACGCCGGACCGCACCGGCAGCTGTTCCTGGTGCGGATCGACGGTCTGCGCGTCGGGCTGGCCGTCATCTACGACCCGGCCGCCGTGGAGCTCGACGGCCGCTACCGACACCAGCCGGGCGACATGGGGATGCACCTGCTGGTCGCGCCCAGCCGCACCACCGTGCCCGGCACCACCGCCGGGGTGATGGGCGCGATCTGCGACACCGCGTTCGGCCCGCTGGGCGCGCAGCGCCTCGTCGTGGAGCCGGACATCGGGAACACAGCCGTCCACCGGCTCAACGCGCGTGCCGGTTTCCGTGAGGACGGACCGCTGGAGCTCCCCGACAAGACCGCACTCCTGTCCTCCTGCGACGAGGAGGCGTTCCGCGCGTCCGAGATCGGCCGGGCGACGCACACGATCTCGTCGTCGTCCCACACCTCGTCGTCGAGGCCGGGACAGACCGCACCGGAGCCGGCCGGTCCGGCCCCCCACCTGCACCTCGTGGGTCACGCGATGCACCGCGCCCACCGTCACCTGTGCTGCAAGGCCCTGGCCGAGTTCTCCCACGAGAGGCTCGTGGCCCCCACACCCGTCGACGACGTCGGCGGTTACGAGGTGACCGCCGGCGACGAACGGTGGTCCTTCCGGGCCCGCGTGCTGCCACTCGAGCACTGGATGATCGACGAGGCAACGCTGCGGCGCGAGGTCTCCGGCGCCTCCGTCGAGCCGGACGCCCAGGCGCTCGTCACCGCGCTCGCGCCCGCGCTCGGGATCCCGGACACCCTGATGGGGACGTACCTGGAGGAGATCGCCGCGACGCTCGGCTCCGCCGCCTTCTGCCTGCATCATCGTGACCGGCCCGCGCAGGAGCTCGCCGACGCGGACCTGCAGACCGTCGAGGCGTCGATGACCGAGGGGCACCCCGGGTTCGTGGCCAACAACGCCCGTATCGGGCTCGGTCTCACCGACCGTCACCGCATGACACCCGAGGCACCGACGCCGGTCCGCCTGGTCTGGCTGGCCGCCCGCAGTGAGCTGAGCTCTCTGGCCACCGTGGCCGGACTCGACGAGGACGCCCTGTACCTGCGCGAGTTCGGCCCCGAGGCGCTGGACCGGTGCGCGGGGCAGCTCCGCGGTCTGGGCCTGGACCCGGCCGGGTACCGGCTCCTGCCCGTCCACCCGTGGCAGTGGGAGAACACGATCGCCGTGGCGTTCGCCCCCGACCTGGCCCGCAGGGACCTGGTCCACCTCGGAGAGAGCGACGACGAGTACCGGCCGCAGCAGTCCGTCCGCACCTTCTTCGACATCAGCCGCCCCGAGCGCGGGTACGTCAAGACCGCGCTCGCCGTGCAGAACATGGGGTTCACCCGCGGGCTGTCGCCGCGGTACATGCGTGACACCCCGGCGGTCAACGAGTGGGTGGCGGAGCTCGTGACGTCCGACCCGGTCCTCACCCGGCTGCGGCTGGGCCTGCTGCGCGAGGTCGCCGCGATCGGCTACACCGGCGACGCCTACCACCGGGCGGCCGCGGCGGGCGTGTCCGACGAGGGGCCGCACACCAAGATGATCGCCGCGCTGTGGAGGGAGAGCCCCGTCCCGGCGCTGGCCCACGACGAGCGCGCGTTCACCCTGGCCGCGCTCCTGCACGTGGACCTGCACGGGCGCTCGCTGGCCGCGGAGCACGTCGAGCGCTCCGGGCTCGAGCCCCGCGCCTGGCTCCGAGCGCTGCTCGACGCCTACCTCGCCCCGGCCGCCCGCTGCCTGCTCGCGCACGGCCTGGTGTTCATGCCGCACGGGGAGAACGTGATCCTGGTGATCGGCTCCGACCACGTCCCCCGGCGGGCACTGTTCAAGGACATCGGTGAGGAGGTCGCCGTGGTCCGCGACCGCCCGCTCCCCCCGGAGCTCGGTCGGATCGAGCACGTCGTGGACGCGGAGACCGCCGCACTCTCCCTGCACACGGATGTGATGGACGGCGTGCTGCGGCACCTGGCCGGGATCCTCGACGATGCCGGCATCCTCGACGCCGCCGAATTCTGGGACGAGACCAGGCTGTGCCTCGAGGCCCTCGACTCCGACGACCTCCACGGACCCACGTGGGACGCCGTGTTCGCTCCCCGGTTCGCACACTCCTGCCTCAACCGACTGCAACTGCAGAACACCCGGCAGATGGTGGACCTCACCGACCAGGCCGGCTCTCTCCAGTTCGCAGGCACACTCGACAACCCGCTCGCCGTCCGCTCCGACGCGGTGGTGACGGTGCCGTAGCGTCGACGGGGTGGACGGCGAGGCACTGCAGAGGACGGCAGCACTCCGGGCGCGCGAACTCCCCGCGTCGACACTGGAGTTCCCCTTCGGGCCCGGGTACGACGTCTACAAGGTCCGCGGCAAGATGTTCATGTTCTTCGTCGAACTCGACGGGCGACCGGTGGTCACGCTCAAGGCCCTGCCCTCGGACGGGATGGCCCTGCGGGACGCGCACCGGGAGATCACGCCGGGCTACCACATGAACAAGCGTCACTGGATCACACTGCACCCCGGCGGGACGCTGACCGTCGGCATGGTCGAGGAACTGGTCACCGAGTCCTATCGCCTGGTCGTGGCGGGCCTGCCCCGGGACCAGCAGCCGGTCGAGCCGCACGCCTTCGGCCGCCGACAGCGCTAGCCACGCTGACCGCGGACCGCGGACCGCGGGAGCGATCATGCGGCCACGGGCGATCAGCTGCCCGGCAGCGACCCCGTGAGCGAGTCGACGGGCAGCCGGTCCATCGACCCACCGACCGCGGTGGCGGCCGAGTCCGTCGGGACGACCCGCTCCAGCGCACTGCCCACGTAGGGCACGCCGCCGAGCAGTTCCGCGACGGAGCCGTGGTAGTCGCCCTGCGTGAACAGGTCACCAGAGTGGCCCAGCGCCGGCAGCACCCGGCAGACGGGGCTGACCGCAGCCGGGAGCCCCACGCCCACCGAGCCGGCGACGCTGCCGACGTTGCACACCGCCGTCGCCGCGGAGCCCAGCGGACCCGAGGCGTACCCGGGCAACGAGCCGGTGACCGAGCTCGGCAGGACCTCTCCCGCCGAACCGAGCGATCCCCCGTCCTCGCCACCCGCGGTGAGCGACGCCGGGTCGAGGCCGGCCGACGAGACGCCCTGGGCGGCGGCCGCCCCGGACGACAGGACGAGAAGGGCGCCGGCCAGGGCCCCCACGTACGCGATCGACTTGATGGACATGACGGGCCTCCGTTGGACACATGGCACCGCGGGCGAGGTGCTCTGAGAGGAAACCTAGCCACATCGCGCCGAAATTAACAGTTTTTTAGATTATCCGGGGCGCGATCGACGGTCGCGAACCGGCCCGCGGCGGGCGGGGATGAGGGATTCTGGGGCCATGACCGTGATCCCGTCCGCCCCCTCCGGCCACTCGCTGGCCGACGTCATGCCGTCCGTCGCCGCCTCCCTCGGCGCGGACACCGTCGACTCCCTGGGACTCGCCCCGACCCGCGACGCCGTGGTGGTGCTCATCGACGGGCTCGGCGCCGAGCTGATCCGCGATCACGCCGACGACGCGCCCACGCTCAGCGCCCTGACCGGTCGCGTGATCAGCGCCGGGTTCCCCGCCACGACGGCCACCAGCCTGACCAGCCTCGCCGTGGGCGCGCCGTGCTCCCAGCACGGGGTGATGGGCTACAGCTTCCGCCTGTCGCCCGAGCTCGGCGGCGCGGGGGCCTACTTCAACCCACTGCGGTGGACGCTCGACTCCTCGAGCGGGCCCTCCGCGATCGAGCTGCACCCGCCGCGCACGGTGCAGACCCGCCGCAGCGTCATGGAACTCCTCGCCGCAGACGACGTCGAGGTCACCTACGTCATGCGCGAGGACTTCCGCGACTCCGGGCTCACGCGCGCCGCGTTCCGCGCCGAGGGCGTCTACCGACCCGCGTCCTCGCTGGAAGAGCTCCGGGGCGGCATCCTGGACGCGGTGGGGGCGCCGTCGCGCCGGCGGCGTTTCGTCTACGCGTACTTCGCCGACCTCGACGTCATCGGCCACGTCCACGGGCCCGGCTCCCCGCAGTGGCGCGAGTCGTTGCGCGAGGTGGACGCGTTCGTCACGGACCTGGCGACCGACCTCCCCGCCGACTGCTCCCTGCTCCTCACCGCCGACCACGGGATGGTCTCGGCGGAGACCGTCATCGATCTCGACACGCTCCCCGAGCTGGCGTCGGACGTCGAGCTCGTCGCCGGCGAGGCCCGGGTACGCCACGCGTACGCCCGCCCGGGAGCGCAGGCCGACGTCCTGGCCGCGTGGCGCTCGGTGCTGGGCGGCCGGGCCCGTGTCCTCACCCGTGAGCAGGCGCTGGACGAGAAGCTGTTCGGTGCCGGATCGGAGCACGCCGCCCGGATCGGCGACGTCGTCGCGGTCGCCACCGGCGGGGTGGTCCTGGTGAGGTCGGTAAGCGAGCCGATGGAGTCCGCGATGACCGGCCATCACGGCGCCAACACGCCTGCCGAACAGCACATCCCGCTGCTCATCAGATAGTCGGCCCGGACGCCCGCGCCACCGGATGCAGCCGGTGGGGGCCGGCGCTACCGTCCGGACAGTGCGGCCACGCACGGACCCGCCACGAGAGGAGCCCCCATGAAGGCGGTCACCTGGCACGGCAAGCGTGATGTCCGCGTCGAGGACGTCCCGGACCCCCGCATCCAGGAGCCCTCCGACGCGATCGTCAAGATCACCAGCACCAACATCTGCGGGTCGGATCTACACCTGTACGAGGTGCTGGGTCCGTTCATGCACGAGGGCGACATCCTGGGCCATGAGCCGATGGGCGTCGTCGAGGAGGTCGGTCCGTCGGTCACCGACCTGTCGCCCGGGGACCGTGTGGTGATGCCCTTCCAGATCTCGTGCGGGCACTGCCACATGTGCGATCGCGGGCTGCAGACGCAATGCGAGATCACCCAGGTTCGATCGCATGGCTCCGGTGCCGCCCTGTTCGGGTACTCGGAGCTGTACGGCAGCGTCGCCGGCGGGCAGGCCGAGTACCTGCGCGTCCCGCACGCCGGGAACACTCACATCAAGGTGCCGCACGAGCACGCCGACGACCGGTACCTCTACCTGTCCGACGTGCTCCCGACCGCGTGGCAGGCCGTCGAGTACGCGCAGATCCCTGACGGCGGCACGGTCGTCGTGCTGGGGCTGGGCCCGATCGGCGACATGGCGGCGAGGATCGCCGCGCACCGCGGCTACCGGGTGATCGGAGTCGATCCCGTACCCGAGCGGCGCGCCCGACAGGCGCATCGTGGGACCGAGGTGATCGATCCGGAAGCCGTCGGCGGTGAGCTCGGGGACGCGATCCGGGACATCACCGACGGGCGCGGCCCGGACTCGGTGATCGACGCGGTGGGGATGGAGGCGCACGGCTCCCCCGCCGCTGGCGCCGCTCACGCGGCCACCGGGATGCTTCCCAGGTTTCTCGGGAAGAAGGTCATGGAGAACGCGGGGGTCGACGGGTTGGCGGCCGTCTACTCGGCGATCGACATCGTCCGCCGGGGCGGCACCATCTCGCTCTCGGGCGTGTACGGGGGCAGCGCCGACCCACTGCCGATGCTCACCCTGTTCGACAAGCAGATCACGTTGAAGATGGGCCAGGCCAACGTGCAGCACTGGGTGCCGCGGGTCCTGCCGCTGCTCACCGATGATGATCCGCTCGGCGTCGACGACTTCGCCACGCACCGTCTCCCCCTCGCCGACGCGCCCCGTGCCTACGAGATGTTCCAGAAGAAGGAGGACGGCGCGGTCAAGGTGGTGCTGACACCGTGACCGGACGAACCGGGCGCCGACGCCGCCGACGACTCCTGGCGGGGGCCATCGCAGCGTGCGTTCTCACGACGACGGCCGCATGCGGTGGGTCGATCCCCCGCGACACCGACGGGAGCCTCGACCGCATCACCGGCGGTGCACTGCGTGTGGGCGTGACGGAGAACCCGCCGTGGACCGAGGTCGACGACGACGGGCGGGTAGCGGGCCGCGAAGTCGACCTCGTCACCGATTTCGCGGAGGAACTCGATGCGCGCGTCGAGTGGACGCCGGGTGTCGAGAGCGAGCTGGTGCGCTCGATGGAACGCGGTGACCTCGACGTGCTCATCGGCGGCCTCACCTCGGAGTCGCCGTGGGAGAAGGACGTCGCTCTCACCCGCTCCTACGCGCAGCAGACCACCCCCGAAGGCGAGAGCAGGGAGCGGGTGATGGCCACTCCCCTCGGCGAGAACGGTCTCCTGGTCGCGCTCGAGAGCTTCCTCGCGAACACCGGGGAGGCGTCATGAGCCGGACCGGAGGCGGGCACGGCGGCACCGTGCAGAGCCACGGCGAGCTTCCGGACGCCGAGCGGGCCGCGCTGCGCCGGGCGGTACGCCTGGAGTGGGCGACGATCGCGGTCCTGGTCGCCACCGTCGCCGCCGTCTACGCCGTGGCGGGCCAGTCGCAGGCGATGAAGACGGCCTGGATCGAGGATGCACTCTCGTTCCTGCCGCCCCTGGCGTTCCTCGTATCGCTGCGGATCGCCGGCGCGGCGCCCTCGGCCCGCTTCCCGTTCGGTCGTCACCGGGCGGTCGGGGTCGGGCACCTGGTGGCCGGGGTGTCCCTCCTGGGGGTCGGCGCCTTCCTCGTCGTCGATTCCGGGATCAGCCTGGTGAGCGGCGAGCGTCCCCCTCTCGGCGTCCTGGAGATCGGTGGGTTCGTGTTCTGGTCGGGATGGCTCATGATGGCGGTCATGGCGCTGTCCTGCATCGGCCCGGTCATCCTCGGACGGTTGAAGGCGGCGCCGGCCGCCACCCTGCACGACAAGGTCCTCCACGCCGACGCGGATATGAACCGCGCCGACTGGAAGACCGGCGTGGCCACCATCGTGGGCGTCGCCGGGATCGGCCTGGGCTTCTGGTGGGCGGATGCGGTCGCGGCCCTGCTCGTCAGTGCCTCGATCATCCGGGACGGCGTCAACAACACGCGGGGCGCGATCGGCGGCCTCACCGATGCCCGTCCCACCCGGTTCGACGGCAGCGGGGTCCACCCGCTGGTGCACCGGGTCGATCGCGAACTCGCCGATGTGCCGTGGGCGCGGGACCACGGCGCGCGACTCCGCGACGAGGGGCACGTCTTCCATGTGGAGGCGTTCCTCGTGCCCGCCGCCGAGGAGGACGTCTCGGTGGACCGCCTGGCCGAGGTGCGGCGCCGTCTCACGGCGTTGAACTGGAAGATCGCCGACGCGGTGGTGACCGGCGTCTCCGAGGTCGACGACCATCACCGGCCCGTCTGACCAGCCGGGGTGCGGGCGGGCACCCCGGCTGGCAGGCTCGGGTCATGAACTCTCCCGATGAGATCCGCTCCGCGATCGACTCCGCGACCGTCCCGGACCAGCCGACCCTCGACCGTGCCCGGATGATCATCGTGGACAAGCTCGGCGAATGGGACAGCCTCGGTCTGGACGAGCTCGTCGAGTCGGTCTGCGAGGCCTACGAGTCGCCGTCCGGAGAGCCACTGCGCGTGGCTGACGTGGATCCGGCGGCGCCCGACGTCGACTCCCCCGCCCTGCGGAACCTGCGGTACGCCCGGGCGGCACGCACGGCCGTGATCGACCTGGAGCGCAACGGGAAGGTGGTCCCGGTCCGCGATCAGCCCGGCGACGCCGAGGCCGTGCCCGAATCCGGGGACGACGACGAGGTGGTCGACACCGTTAAGGAGACGACCGCCCGTGCCGCGGCGCGCGCGGGCACCGACGAGGTGATCCTCAGCACGGGTCCGGAGCCGGAGGGACGGCGGTTCGCGCTCGCGTGAACCCGGGCCGGCTCAGAGCTCCTCGGTGACCTCCGGGTGGGCGGAGTCGTCGAGGGGACGCACGGCACCCCCGGACATCGTCGAATCCCCGAGGCGCGCCTCGCGGTACTTGTCCGCCTGGGCCTGGCTGATGGGTTCGCGACGCCCGTCCTTGGCGTAGCACACCGGCGACCAGGTGCCGTGCGAGTCGAGCCGGGCGACGACCCGCTGGCGGAGCCGGAACGGCTGGAGCGTGTCCGACCAGGCCACGAGCAGGTCGAGGTCGCCGCTCCGGGCGTCCGGGAGTGAGTCCGTGGTGCAGAAATGCTGGACACTGCGCCAGACCGCATACGTCGACCCGGGCGCGGCGGTGGGGTTGACCGCGCCGGCCCCGGGCGACCGGGCCGCACGTGGGCGGGAGGCCGGCGTCGGGGCGGGAGCCGCCGGTGGTGGAGCGGTGTTCTCCCCCGACTCGACGCGGCGGCGGGCCTCCGCCATCCGCTGCTGCCGTCGCTCTGCCGCCGATCGCTTCTCGCTCGCGTCCCCGAAGCCCGTCATAGACGTGCACCCTACGCCGAACCTGCGCGGCGGCACCCCCGGCCGCCTCCCCGGGACAGGACTCAGGTCACATGTCCAGTCCGAGGTCCAGGGCGGTGACAGAGTGCGTCAGCGCACCCACGGCGAGGAAGTCCACGCCACACCGCGCGTAGTCGGCGGCCACGTCCGAAGTGAGGCCCCCGCTGGACTCCAGCCGCGTGCCGGGAGAGACCTTGTCGCGGCGCTGCACGGCGATCTGGGTCTGCCACACCGCGAAGTTGTCCAGGAGCACCAGGTCCACCCCCGCCTCGAGCATCTGGTCCAGCTGCTCGAGCGAATCGACCTCGACCTCGCACGGCAGGCCCGGGAACTGTTCGCGGACCGCCTCGAGGGCGGGGCGCACCCCGCCGGCGGCGACGACGTGGTTGTCCTTGACGAGGACGGCGTCGCCCAGCCCCAGTCGGTGATTGACGCCGCCCCCGCACCGCACCGCGTACTTCTGCAGCAGCCGCATGCCCGGGAGGGTCTTACGCGTGTCCCGCACGGCGCACCGGGTCCCCTCGAGGGCGTCCGCCCACTCGCGGGTCGCGGTGGCGATCCCGGACAGATGGCAGACGAGGTTGAGCATCGTCCGCTCCATGGTCAGCAGACCGAGCGCCGGCGCGGTGATCTCGGCGACGGCGTCGCCGGCCGCCACGCGGTCACCGTCGCTCGCCAGGAGCACGACGCGGGCGTCCTCACCGAGCACCTCCGTCGCCACCATCTCGATCAACGGCAGTCCCGCGACCACACCGTCCTGCCGGGTGACCATGCGCGCCACGGCCCGGGCCCCTGCGGGAACGGTGGCCACCGAGGTGGCGTCGGGGCCGTACCGCAGGTCCTCCTCCAGGGCGCGCCGGACGATCAGCAGCGCGTCCTGCCGGGTATCGGGGTCGACACCGGCGCCGAGCGCACCTGCCCGGTCGGCCGCTGCGCTCACTCCCCGGACCCCGGGTTGCCGATCGCCACCATCCGCTCCACGGACCCGCGGGCGGCCTCGGCGGTGGCGGCGTCCACGTGGACCTCGTCTGCGCCTTCGGCCAGTGTGCGGAGCAGCGCCGCCGGGGTGATCATCTTCATGTAGGGGCAGCTCGCGTTCTCGTTGACGGGCATGAAGTCGATCTCCGGCGCCGCCTTGCGCAACTGGTGGATCATGCCGACCTCGGTGGCCACCAGCACCTCGCCGGCACCCGATGCGCGGGCGGCGTCGACCATCCCGCCCGTCGACAGGATCTTCACCCGGTCGGCGGGGACCGCCCCCTCGGTGGCCAGGTGCAGGGCGCTGGTGGCGCACCCGCACTCGGGGTGCACGAAGAGCTCGGCCCCGGGGTGCGACTGCGACCGCTCGGTGAGCTGATCGCCGTTGATCGCCGCGTGGACGTGGCACTCCCCGGCCCACACCAGCACGTTGTCCCGCCCCGTCGCGCGGCGCACGTGGGCACCGAGGAACTGGTCCGGCAGGAAGAGCACCTCGCGGTCCGGATCGATGGACTCCACCACGTCCACAGCGTTCGAGCTCGTGCAGCAGATGTCGGTGAGCGCCTTCACCGCGGCGGTCGTGTTGACGTAGGAGACCACGACGGCGTCGGGGTGCTCGGACTTCCATTCGGCCAACTGCTCGGCGTCGATCGACTCCGCCAGCGAGCACCCGGCCTCCTCGTCGGGGATGAGCACCGTCTTCTCCGGCGAGAGGATCTTGGCGGTCTCGGCCATGAAATGAACGCCGCAGAAGACGATGGTCGACTGCTGCGAGCTCGCGGCCAGACGCGAGAGGGCCAGCGAGTCACCCACGTGATGGGCGATGTCCTGGATCGCCGGGACCTGGTAGTTGTGCGCGAGGATCACGGCATCGCGCTCGGCGGCGAGTCTCCGGATCTCCTCCGCCCACTCCGCGGTGGGCTCCACCCCCGTGTACCCGTGCCGGCCCCGGCGGACCCGGTCTGCCAGCGGCGACGCGAGCCGCCGGGTCGTGGTCTGCGTTCCCGTGGCAGTGGTCATGTCTGCCCCTCCCGATCTCTTCGTCCGGGGCGAATACCATCCGCCCCGTTTTCGACTTACAATCGAAAACATGTCGAAGTGTAACACCGGACACGTCGTCCTCGTCGTCGTGGCCCAGGCGAGGCCGGTGCCCGAATCCTCCGCACCGGTGCTCCACGTGCTGCTCTGGCAGCACGCCCTCGGAGCGCAGGCGGGCCGGTGGGCGTTGCCGGGCGGCACCGTCAGGGACGACGAGGACCTCGCGACCTCCGCCACGCGGCAGCTCGCGGAGAAGGTCGACGTCCGGACGGTGAGCCACCTCGAGTCCGTCGCCGAGTTCTCCGACCCGCACCGGGTCCCCCGTTGCCGGGAGTTCGCCTCCGGATTCCTCGGCCTCCTGCCCTGCGACACCGATCCGGCCATCCCGGACGACACCGCGTGGTTCCGCGTGGACGAGCTCCCGGACACCGTTTACGACCACGCCGAGATCGTGGCCCGGTCGCGGGCGCGCCTGGCCGCCAAACTGTCCTACTCCACGCTCGGCTTCGCGCTCGCCCCGGAGGAGTTCACGCTCTCCGAGCTGGCCCAGCTCTACGCGGCCGCCCTCGGCCACCCGGTGGATCCGACCAACCTGCAGCGCGTCCTCACGCGCCGCGGCGAGCTCGTGCGGTGCGGGCGCAGCGCGCCCCCCGGCCCCACGGGCGGCCGGCCGGCCGCCCTCTACCGGTTCGCCGAACGACGACTGCGGATCACCGACCAGTTCGCGGCACTGCGGCCGCCCGCCCAGCGCGGCGGGGCGGGGTGACCGCGTCAGTCCGCGGCCGCGGCGGCCTGATCGGGTCCCGCGACGGGCTCGTCCCCGAGCTGTCGGGACGGACTGAAATGGGCCAGCGCGGCCACCGTGAACGCGGCGATCATCGTGCCCCAGACGAGCCAGCCGGTCCCCGGCGGGAAGAGGCCCCACTCCGGGCCGGACACCCCGTAGATCATGCGGCCGAAGAACAGTTCCCCGGCCGCCGGTGCCTGCGCGACGACCTGCCCGGCCTCACTGTCGGAGGGAGGCGAGGCGAGGAGCGCCGCCGCCGGCGAGGCGAGCGCGGCGACAACCGCACACACCAGACCCGGCAGGAGCACCAGCGCGGGCACGCCGGAGGGCCGGCGCAGCCCCGGGTGGCGGTGCCACAACACGAGCGCAGAACACGCCGCCGCGAACCCGAGCAGGATCGCGAGCATCAGCAGCTGGGCTCCGCCGGCCGCGCCCTCGTCGCCGATCCTCACCCCTCGGCCACCGCCCACCGACAGCAGCTCCGACCGCGGCGCTGCCAGCACCCAGAGCACGAGCGCGAGCACCGCCGGGGCGAGCATCCCCACGAGTGTCCCCCATGCGCCACGCCTCATCGGGGTTCCTACGAGCCCACGGGATCGTGGCCGGTCGGCGGCGAGATCATCATGCGCCGGACTGTACCAACGTGGGGACGGCGGCCTCTCTGTGGTCTAATCGGACCCGGCTCCGCCGCGCCGTGATCGCGTAGGCGCCGGGCCGGATCATCGTCCCGAACCCCGCCGAACCGTCAGGAAGTACCTGCCAGTGGCCTCCCCAGAATCTCCCACCGCGCCGCCTCGCCGGCCCCGGCGGAAGATGGCCTACAGGCACGACATCGACGGGCTGCGTGGCCTGGCCATCGCGCTCGTCGTCGTCTTCCACCTGTGGATGGGCCGTGTCTCCGGCGGCGTCGACGTGTTCCTCACGCTCTCGGGCTTCTTCTTCCTCGGCTCACTCATGCGTGGCGCCGCGGACGACCGGACCTCTCTCAACCCGCTGCCGCATCTCAAACGACTCGCGCGCCGCCTGTACCCGGCCCTGGTCGTCACGGTCACCGCCACCGTGGCGGGCACCCTGCTCATCAAGCCCCCCACGCAGTGGTCGGCGATCCTCGACCAGACCGCCGCGACACTGCTCTATTACCAGAACTGGGAACTCGCGTTCACCTCGCAGGACTACGCGGCCGCGGACGCGACCATCTCGCCGATGCAGCATCTGTGGTCCATGTCGGTCCAGGGGCAGTTCTACGTGCTCGCCCTGGTCGTCGTGCTCGGACTCACCGCCCTGTGGCGACGCGTCGTGCGGCGCGGCTCGCCCGAGCGACTGCTGCTCGCCGTCGTGATCGTCGGCACCGTGCTCTCGGCCTGGTGGGCCGTGCAGGGGCAGATCGCCAACCAGCCGTGGAACTACTACGACACCGGCGCCCGGATCTGGGAGCTCCTCATCGGTGGTATCGCGGCGGTCCTCCTGGCCGGGGTCGTCCTGCCGTGGCCGCTCCGGATGCTCACGACCGTGCTCGGCCTGGGGATGATCGTCAGTTGCGGCTTCCTCATCGACGGCGCAGCCCACTTCCCCGGTCCCCTGGCCTGGTACCCGATCGGCGGCGCGCTGCTGGTGGTCCTCGGCGGCAATCTGCCCGAGGGCGAGGTCGCGACGCCGCGACGAGACCCCGTCGCGTGGCTGCTCTCCGCCCGCGCCTTCCGCCGCCTCGGCGACATCTCCTACTCGCTGTACCTGTGGCACTGGCCGATCCTGATCCTGTGGCTCTCCTACACCCGCGAGCCGGGCCTGTCGCTGCTCGCGGGCGTGGTCATCGTCGTCGTCTCGGTGGTGCTGGCCCTGATCACCGAGAAGTACATCGAACGACCGCTGCGCATGCGCAGCCGGGCGAAGGGCCGCGTCACGCCTGCCGCCGCGGCGCGTGACGCGGCCCGGGGCGGCCCCGTACGGTCCGCTGCGGAGCACCAGCGGTTCGTGGGCGCGACCGCCCTCGTCGCCGTCGCCGCGGTCGCGAGCGTCGGCACCGTCGGTTGGTGGACCGCCACCTCGTCGTCACGATCGGCGGTGCCCTACGTCGACTCGGTCGTCGACGCCGACCACCCGGGCGCCCGCGCCTTCTTCGAGGGCGTCCCGACCCCCGAGGACGCCGACTACATCCCCTCGCCGGTGCAGGTCGTCCACGACCTCCCGGCCAGCACAATGGACGGCTGCATCGCCGACTTCGAGTCCACCGACGCACTGATGTGCGTGTACGGCGACCCGAACGCGGAACGCACCGTCGCCCTGGTCGGCGGATCCCACGCCGAGCACTGGCTCAGCGGGCTCGACGAGATCGGCCGGCACTACGGGTTCCGCGTGGTGACCGTGCTCAAGATGGGCTGCCCGCTCACGCTCGACGCCACGATCTCCGACAACGACGAGGGCCTGTACGAGAGCTGCGCGGACTGGACCCCGAACGCGCTCGCCGCGCTGGCCGGGCTCTCCCCCGATTTCGTCTTCACCACCGCCTCGCGTCCCGTCGGGGTCCTCGGCCCCGACGTGACGCCCCGCCAGTACGTCGATCTGTGGCGGGCGCTGGGTGACCAGGGCATCGGGGTGCTGGCCATCCGGGACACCCCGTGGATCAACCGCGGCACGGGCCCCGAACGCGCGGGCGACTGCCTCGGCGACGGGGGCACCCCCGAGGAATGCGGGATGCCGCGCGAGGTGTCCATCGCCCCGATCAACCCGTCGTCGCTCGCCGCGGCGGGACTCGACTCGGTCCGTCTGATCGACCTCACCGACGGGCTGTGCAGCGCCGACGGGTGCCCGGCCGTGGTGGGCAACGTGATCGTCTACCACGACTCCCACCACCTCTCGGCCACGTGGGTGCGGTCGGCCTCCGGTGAGCTCGCCCGGCAGATGGGGCCCGCGACCGGCTGGTGGTGACCGTCCCGGCACCGTGACGGGCCCGTCCGCTCACCGGCCGCCGGGGCTCACCTGCGGCCGTGGAGCCGGTCGAGTTCGCGCCGCTCGCGTTTCGTGGGCCGGCCCGCGCCCCGGGCCCGTCGCGGCTGCGAGGCCAGCATCTCCGCCGGCGGCGGGGGCGGCGATCGGTCGATGTAGCAGGTCGCGGCCACGGGTGCCCCGACGCGTTTACTCACCGTCTCCACGACCTCGAGGATGCGGGTCCGCCCCGGCGCGCCCGTGACCTGCACGCGGTCACCCGGTACGACGGTCTTCGACGGCTGCGCCGTCTCGCCGTTGATCTTCACATGACCGCCGCGACACGCGGCGGCCGCCTTGGTCCGTGACCGGAACAGCCGCACCGACCACGTCCACGCGTCCACCCGCACTGCCATGCCGCGAGCATATCGGAGGCGACGGCCGGGCTCGGACGCCAGAGCACCCGCGTGGGAGACTCGGGCGGACACCCCCTCGAGAGACCCGGAGTTCCCATGACCGACGCCGCCACCGCGCTCGAGACCATCCTCGACGACCGCCACAGCTGCCGTGGCTTCACCGGCGAGCCCGTCCCGGAGGAGACCATCGAGCGGATACTGCGGATGGCGCAGCGGACGGCGTCGTGGTGCAACTCGCAGGCCTGGCAGGTCGATCTGGTGTCGGGTCCCGCGACGGAGGCGTTCGCCACCGCGCTCACCGACTGGGTCGTCACGCATGAGATGCGGTCGGACCTGCCGGCGCCCGAGCGGTACGAGGGCGTGTACGCGGACCGCCGTCGGGCCAGCGGTTACGGGCTCTACACCGCCCTGGGCATCGAGCGTTCCGACCATGACGCCCGCGCCGGACAGATGCTGGAGAATTTCCGCTTCTTCGGCGCCCCCCATGTCGCACTGATCACCACGGACGCGGGCCTCGGGACATATGGCGCGGTGGACTGCGGAGGCTACGTGGCGACCTTCCTGTCGGCGGCGACCTCGCTGGGTGTGGCCACCTGCGCGCAGGCGGCGTTGGCGCTGTACTCGGACGGCGTCCGCGAACACCTGGGCCTGGGAGAGGATCGGCTGGTCGTGTGCGGGATCGCGTTCGGCTATGCGGACGCCGATCACCCGGCCAACTCGTTCCGGACCGAGCGCGCCGACCTCGGTGACGTGGTGCGTCACCACCAGAGCACCTAGGCGTCGGGCCCCTTGATGGCATTGCGCACCTGGACGCCCTTGTAGACCGCCACGATGCCCGCGAGGATCGCGACCACGGTGAAGAACGAGCTCGCGAACAGAGCGATCGGCAGCGACACGACGGTCACACCCGAGGCGATCAGCGCGACCTTGGCGTCCTTGCGGACCTGCTGCTTCTTGAGCTCGATCGAGTTGGGTTGGTAGGGCTGCATGCTCATACCTTCAGGATTCCACATCTCGCGGTTCAGCCGCGTTCTCGGTGGTCGTCTCCCCGGCCGGCTCCCAGTGGGCCCCTCCGGACGTGCGGGTGGCGAGGATGGGGTCGATCACCTCGATCGCCCCGGCGACGGTCATGCGGGCCCGCCTGCCGTACTCCACGTCCACCACCTGCGCCCCCGCGTCGCGCAGCGCGGACTCGAGCCCGCCGGCCACCGCGTGGTCGACCTCGGTGGCCCACGCGGGCATGTGTGTGACCTTCACCACCCGGGAGGTGCGCCACGCCTCGTCGAGCGCCGCCGAGACCGCCGCGCCATACGCCCGCACGAGACCGCCCGTGCCGAGCTTGGTGCCGCCGAACCAGCGCACCACCACGACGCACACCCCGCTGAGCCCGCTGCCCCGCAGCACCTCGAGCATCGGGGTCCCGGCGGTCCCGGAGGGCTCGCCGTCGTCGCTTGACCGCTCGATCCGGTTGGCGCCGGGGACGTCCACGAGGAAGGCACTGCAGTGGTGACGTGCCCCGGGGTGCGCCCGGCGCAATTCGGTGACCAGGTCGCGGGCGGCCGACTCGTCGTCGACCCGGCGCAGGACGCCGACGAACCTCGACCTCTTCTCCTCGTACCCACCACGGACGTCCGGGCCGGAGGAGAGTGTGAGGACGGGCCCGCCGGTGGTGGTCATGGTCAGGTCAGGTATTCGTAGGCGGGCGTGCCGGGTTCCAGACGCTCGCAGTGGATGCGTGAGGCCTCCATGCGCTCGAGCAGGGAGTGCAGCCCGGTCGCCGACCCCAGTTCGATGCCCACGAGCGCGGCACCGTACTCGCGGTTGTTGCGCTTGAGGTACTCGAACAGGGTGATGTCGTCCTCGGGCCCCAGCACCTCGTCGAGGAACCGCCGCAACTGGCCGGGCTCCTGCGGGAAGGTCACCAGAAAGTAGTGCTTGAGCCCGCGGTGCACCAGGGAGCGCTCGATGATCTCGCTGTAGCGGGAGACGTCGTTGTTGCCGCCCGAAATGAGGCACACGACGGTCGCTCCGGCGTCGATGTCGAGATGCTCGAGTGCCGCGGTGGCCAGCGCCCCGGCGGGTTCCGCGATGACCCCCTCGGTCTGGTACAGCTCCAGCATCTCGGTGCACACCGCGCCCTCGTCCACGGTGACGACGTCGATGCTCCCGGACATGGACGAGATCACGCCGAAGGGGGTGGCGCCGAGCCTGGCCACGGACGCGCCGTCGACAAACGTGTCGACGGCGTCGAGCGTGACGGGCTCCCCCGCCTCCAGTGCCCGGGTCAGCGACGCCGCACCGGTGGGCTCCACGCCGACAATCCTGCAGTCCGGCGCGTAGTCGGCGAGGTAGGTGGCGATCCCGCCGAGGAGGCCGCCACCGCCCACCGGTACCACCACGACGTCGGGGGCCCGGTCGAGCTGGGCCAGGATCTCGGCGGCGATGGTGCCCTGGCCGGCCATGACCTCGGGATGGTCGAACGGCGGGACGACCGTCGCCCCCGTCCGCTCGGCGTCGGCCCTGGCCGCGGCCTGCGCGGCGTCGAAGTTGGACCCGGTGACCACCAGTTCGACCGCGTTGCGGCCGTGCGCGAGGATGCGGTCCCGCTTCTGCTTGGGGGTGTTGGCCGGGACGTAGATCCGTCCGTTGATCCCCAGACTGTGGCAGGCGAACGCGACGCCCTGGGCGTGGTTTCCGGCACTGGCCGCCACCACGCCGACGCTGCGCTCCTCTGCGGTCAACTGCGCCATGAGGTTGTAGGCGCCCCGGATCTTGTACGAGCGGACGGCCTGGTGGTCCTCCCGCTTGATCAGGACCGTCGCCCCGGACCGCTCACTGAGCCGGTCGCTCACCTGGAGTTCGGTGCACCGGATCGTGTCACCGATACGGCGGGCTGCGGTATCGATGTCGTCGGTGGTCACGGCCGGGGTGGTGGCGGAATCGGTGGCGGTCACGGGATCCAGTGTCCCACCAGAGCCGGGCGGGCACATCTGCCACCCCTCCCGCCGGCCCGACGAGGCGCCCGGGGCGGCCGGGGCGGCCGACGCTCAGCCGGCGAGACAGCCGGGTCCGAGGAGCGCCTTGAGGTCGCCCATGAGTGAGGACGACGGTTCGACGCGCAGGTGGTCGTCGAGCCGCAGCACCGTCGACGAGTCACCGTTGACCAGCCGCAGGTGCACGTCCGACGGTCCGGGGTGCCTGCCGAGGACCTGTTTGAGCGCGGTGACGGTCTCGATGGTGCACATGCGGGTGGCGAGCGTCAGCGCGAGCGGCGCGCCGTTGCCCCCCACCACCAGATCGGGCACCTCCAGGGTGTCGCCGAAGACGGAGACGCGGTCCTCCCGGATGTTGATGCGGGCCTTGACCAGCACCACGGCGTCCTCCGCGATGTCCATCGCGGCGATCCGGTAGGTCCGGGGGAAGAACAGGACCTCGACGCCGCCGTAGAAATCCTCGATGGTGACGATCGCCCACGGTTCGCCGTTCTTGTTGACCCGGCGGTCCACCCCGGAGATGATGCCGCCGATCGTCACGGCCGCCCCGTGGGGCAGTTCACCCTCGTGGATGGTGGCGATGCTGGTGTCGGTCTTCGCGCCGAGCGCCGACTCGAGTCCGTCCAGCGGGTGTCCGGAGACGTAGAGGCCGAGCATCTCGCGTTCGAGGGCGAGCTTCTGCTTGGTGTCCCACTCCTCGTCGGGGACCCGGACGGAGAACACGTCGCCGAACCCGCTGTCCCCCGCATCGTCGTCTCCCCCGCCGAACAGGTCGAACTGGCCGACGGCCTCCGCCTTCTTGGTGGCCATCACCGACTCGACCGCGTCGGCGTGGACCAGGAAGAGCCCCTTGCGCGGGTGCTCGAGGGCGTCGAACGCCCCGGCCTTGATCAGCGACTCCGTGACCTTCTTGGTACACGCCGTCTGGTCGATCTTGGCCAGGTAGTCGGAGAAATCGGTGAACGCCCCCTTGGCCTCGCGGGCGGCCACCACCGACTCGACCACGTGGGCGCCGACATTGCGGACGGCACCCATGCCGAAGCGGATGTCGGCGCCCACCGAGGCGAAGTTGATGAGCGAGTCGTTCACCGAGGGCGGCAGGACGCGGATCCCCATCTGTCGACAGTTGGACAGGTAGAGGGCGGCCTTGTCCTTGTCGTCGCCGACGGAGGTCAGCAGCGCGGCCATATACTCGGCCGGGTAGTTGGCCTTGAGGTACCCGGTCCAGAAGGAGACCAGCCCGTAGCCGGCGGCGTGCGACTTGTTGAACGCGTACGAGGCGAACGGCTCGATGGTGCCCCACAGCGCGTCGACGGCCTCCTTGGAGAAGCCCCGCTCGGCCATGCCCCCGGAGAACTTCTCGTACTCCGCGGCCAGCACTTCGGCCTTCTTCTTGCCCATGGCCTTGCGGAACCCGTCCGCCTCGCCGGCCGTGTACCCCGCGAGCTCGCGCGAGATGGCCATGATCTGCTCCTGGTACACGATCAGCCCGTGGGTCTCGCCGAGGATCTCCTTCAGCGGTTCCTCGAGTTCCGGGTGGATCGGCACCAGGTCCTGCTTGCCGTTCTTGCGGTCCGCGTAGTTCCAGTGCGTGCCCATCCCCATCGGTCCGGGACGGTACAGCGCGAGCGCGGCGACGATATCGTTGAAGCCGGTGGGCTTCATGCGCTTGAGCAGCTCGCGCATGCCGCCGGAGTCCAGCTGGAACACGCCCAGGGTGTCGCCGCGGGACAGGAGTTCGTACGTGGCCGGATCGTCGGTGCTCAGCGTGTCGAGGTCGATGTCCTCGCCCCGGTTGAGCTTGATGTTCTCGAGGCAGTCCCCGATGACCGTGAGGTTGCGCAGGCCCAGGAAGTCCATCTTGAGCAGCCCGATGTCCTCACAGGAGGGGTAGTCCCATCCGGTGATCAGGGCGCCGTCCTGCGCGCGCTTCCACATGGGGATCACGTCGAGCAGGGGCTCGGAGGACATGATCACCGCGCAGGCGTGCACGCCGGCCTGGCGGACCATGCCCTCGAAGCCGCGGGCGGTCTCGTAGATCCGCTTGACGTCCGGGTCCGTCTCGATGAGCTGGCGGACCTCGGCGGCCTCGCCGAAGCGCTCGTGCTTCGGGTCGGTGATCCCCGCGAGCGGGATGTCCTTGGCCATGACCGGCGGCGGCAACGCCTTGGTGATCCGGTCGGCGATGGCATACCCGGGCTGGCCGAAGTTGACGCGCGCGGCGTCCTTGATGGCAGCCTTGGTCTTGATGGTGCCGAAGGTGATGACCTGGGCGATCTTGTCGGCGCCCCACCTCTCACTGGCGTAGCGGATCATCTCACCGCGGCGACGGTCGTCGAAGTCGATGTCGATGTCAGGCGCGGACGGCCGTTCCGGGTTGAGGAACCGCTCGAAAAGCAGCCCGTGCTCGATCGGGTCGATGTTGGTGATCTTGAGGGCGTACGCCACGAGCGCACCGGCGGCGGAACCACGGCCCGGGCCCACCTTGATGCCGATCGACCGGGCGTGCTCGATGAGGTCACCGACCACGAGGAAGTAGCCGGGATAGCCCTTGCCCTTGATCACCTCGAGCTCGTACGCCGCACGGTCCAGGTACTCCTGCGGGACGCCGGACGGGAACCGCCACTCGAGGCCCTGATGGACCTCCTTGGCCAGCCACGTGTCCTCCGTCTCGGCTTCCGGCACGGGGAACTTGGGCATCCGGTCCCTGGGCTCCCAGATGTCCTCATAGGACTGGACGCGCTCGGCGACCCACAGGGTGTTGTCGCACCCCTCGGGGACCTCGGCGTCCCACTTGGCCCGCATCTCCTCGGCGGACTTGAGGAAGTACCCGTCACCGTCGAGCTTGAACCGGTTCTCGTCCGCGAGCGTCTTGCCGGTCTGCACGCAGAGCATGGCCTCGTGCGCGTGCGACTGCTCGCGGGTGACGTAGTGGCAGTCGTTGGTGACCAGAGGCGGCATCCCCAGGTCCCTGCCCAGCTTGATCAGGTCCTCGCGCACCCGGCGTTCGATGTCGATGCCGTGGTCCATCAGTTCCAGGAAGAAGTTGTCCTTGCCGAAGATCGACTGCCACTTCTCCGCGGCCTCGTACGCCTCCTTGTGGTGGCCGAGCCGCAGCCGCGTCTGGATCTCACCGGAGGGGCAGCCGGAGGTGCCGATCACGCCCTCGGCGTGCTCCGCGAGGATCTCGGCGTCCATCCGCGCCCACTTGCCCAGCTGCCCCTCGTACGAGGCGAGCGAGGACAGCAGGAAGAGGTTGCGGAGCCCGGTCGCGTTCTCCGCGATCAGGGTCATGTGGGTGTAGGCGCCCGAGCCGGAGACGTCGTCGCTCTTCTGGTGCTTCTCCCCCCAGAGCACGCGCTTCTTGTTGAAGCGCGATTCCGGGGCGACGTACGCCTCGATGCCGATGATCGGCTTGATCCCGGCGCTGACGGCCCGCTTGTAGAAGTCCGACGAGCCGTACATGTTGCCGTGGTCGGTCATCCCCACCGCGGGCTGGCCCAGACGCGTGGCCTCGTCGAACAGGGGGTCGATCTGCGCCATCCCGTCCAGCATCGAGAACTCGGTGTGATTGTGCAGATGCACGAACTGGGATCCGCCCACGCAGCATTCCTCCTACGGTTGGTCCGGCCCAGTCTAGGTCGGTTCTCCGACAGTCCTCGAAACCCCGCGACGCGCTCCGCGTGGCGGCCTCCCGGCCAGCGTGAACGCGATGACCGCCACCCAGATGAGGGCGAAGCCGGTCCACTGGACGGCGTCGAGTCTCTCCCCCACCACGATCAGCCCCCACGCCATCTGGAGGCCGGGGACGATGTACTGGAGCATCCCGACGGTGGCCAGCGGGATGCGCTGGGCGGCCACCGCGAACAGCAACAGCGGGATCACGGTCACGAGTCCGGAGGCCGCCAGGAGCAGGGAGTGGCCCGCGCCGTGGCCGGTGAAGGTGCCCACGCCCGTCCACCCCATCCAGATCAGCAGGGCGAGCGCGAACGGGGTGGTCACCGCCACCTCCCCGGTCATCCCGGTCACCGGGTCGACACGGAGCTTCTTCTTCATCACCCCGTACATGCCGAAGCTCAGGGCCAGGATGACCGACAGGTAGGGGAAATGCCCGTACCCCACGGTGAGGACCGCGACGGCGACGACGGCGAGGGCCACGGCCAGCACCTGCGGACGGTTGAGCCGCTCCCGGAAGACCAGGACGCCGAGGAGCACGCTGACCAGGGGGTTGATGGTGTAGCCGAGAGCGGCTTCGGTGACGCGGTCCGAGTTGACCGTGTAGACGTACACGCCCCAGTTGGCGGAGACGAACACGGCCGCACCGAAGATCCGCACCCAGGAGGCCCGGTCGATAGCCGTCAGTCGTCGCCAGCCCCGCATCACCGTGACGACCAACGCCATCACGACGAAGGACCAGACGATCCGGTGGGCCAGGATCTCGACCGCGCCGGCCGGCTCGAGCAGCGGGAAGAACGCCGGGAAGAAGCCCCACAGCGTGTAGGCGAGGACGCCGGTGAGCATGCCGATGCCCACTGACCGTTCACTCCACGCCCGGTCCTGCCCGCCCGTCTTCTCGCCCTCGCTCACCCGCGCAACCCTAGCCCCGCCGCGGGCCGCCCGGCTTCTCGGCTGACACCCCGGGGGTGCCGCCCCGAGCCGGGCCGTCAGGCCTCCGGGACCGGCGCGCCGTCAGGGAGCGGGTCGGCCGCATCGCGTTGCTGAGGAAGCAGCGGGCGCACCGCGAACCGGCCCCACACCGCGTCCGGCGGCAGCGCGTCGACGGACCGGACCCCCGGTTCGTCGGCCACGTCCCGCAGCGTCGCCGTGTCGGCCCGCACGATCAGCGCGATGACCGCCGGGGCCCCTGCCCGCACCCGCGTCGCGGTCAGTGCGTGCGCCTGCGCGGCGCGGCCGGTGTCCTGTGTTCCCGCCGCAGCGCGGGCGATGCGGTCGAGCGCCCGCGCGAGCACCGGCGCCCGGCCCGCTTCCCCGGCGGCCGGCTCGGCGAGGGTCTGTGTGAGGACGGGCATCGCCACCCCGGGCTCCGGCGTCTGCGCGTACAGCGTCGACACGCGTGGGAGACCGGCCGTCGCCTCCGCGGCCTCGGCCGCGGTCCACGGGCGCTCCGTGGTCACCAGTGCCCACCGCGGGCCGGTCGCTGCCGGGGTGTCCGTGGCGAGGGAGTCCGCGGCGCGCTGCAGGTACGCGGCGACCGGCTCACCGGGATCGGGGCCGAGGGCGTCGCTCATCACGCCGGGACTGCGCGGCAGTTCGGTACGCAGTGCGGTGAGGATCACCACGAGCGCCAGGACGATCACCACGCCGACGCCCAGTGTGGTGACGGCGCCGCGGAGGACGGTCCGGAGTCTCACGGGCGGACTGACCTCACGCCGGCCTCAGGGTGTCCAGCGCGTGTTGCAGGTCCTCGGGGTACGGGCTGGAGAAATCGACCCGGGAGCCCGTGCCGGGATGCTCGAAGCCCAGGCCGACCGCGTGCAACCACTGCCGCTCCAGTCCCAGGCGGGAGGCCAGGACCGGGTCGGCCCCGTAGGTGAGGTCCCCGGCGCAGGGATGGTGCAGGGCGGAGAAGTGCACGCGGATCTGGTGCGTCCGCCCGGTCTCCAGCTGTACCTCGACGAGCGTGGCGGCCTGGTGCGCCTCCAGCGTCTCGTAGTGGGTGATCGAGTGCTTGCCGTCGGAGGTCACGGCGAACCGCCAGTCCGACGACGTGTGCCGACCGATCGGGGCGTCGATGGTCCCGGTCAGCGGGTCGGGGTGCCCCTGCACGAGCGCGTGATAGGTCTTGTCCACCGTGCGGTCGCGGAACGCCCGCTTGAGCAGCGTGTATGCACGCTCCGACGCCGCCACAACCATGAGACCGCTGGTCCCCACGTCCAGGCGGTGGACGATCCCCTTGCGCTCCGGCGGGCCGGAGGTGGAGATGCGGTACCCGGCGGCGGCCAGGCCGCCGATCACGGTGGGCCCGGTCCACCCCACCGAGGCGTGCGCGGCCACACCGACGGGCTTGTCGACGACGACGATGTCGGCATCCGAGTAGATGACCGTCATCCCCTCGACCGGTTCCGCGACGACTGCGGGTTCGGCACGTGGCTCGGGCATCTCGACCTCGATCCACGACATGCCGGTGAGCTTGTCCGACTTGCCCACGGTGCGGCCGTCGAGAACCACCTTGCCCTCGGCGGCGAGGTCGGCGACGGCCGTCCGGGAGATGCCGAGGAGCCGGGACACCCCCGCGTCGACCCGCAGTCCCTCGAGGCCGTCGGGGACCGGAAACGTGCGCACCTCACCCATCTGCGGACCCCCCGCGCTTTCCGTCCTCGCCACGAGAGCCGTCGTAGTCGATCCCCCGCAGGACGGTCACCGCGAGCACGATCACCCCCGCGACCAGGCAGGAGTCCGCCACATTGAAGACCGGCCACCACCCCACGGACACGAAGTCCACCACGTGGCCGCGCAGCACCCCCGGCGACCGCACGAAGCGGTCCACGAGATTGCCCGCGGCGCCACCGAGGATCAGTCCGAGGCCCCACGCCCACCAGCTCGAGTGGATCCGCCGGGAGAACCAGAGCAACCCCAGCACCACGGCCGTCGCGACGAGGCTCAGGACCACGGTCGCGTCGGTCCCGAGCGAGAACGCCGCCCCCGGGTTGCGCAGGAGGACCAGCCGCACCGTCTCCCCCACGAGGTCGACCGCCGGCGCGCCCTCGAGCTCGGCGACCGCGACGAGTTTGGTGACCTGGTCCACGATCACGATCACCGCCGCGATCGCCAGCATGACCACGGGCCCGGCGCGGAAGTGCCCGGGGGTCGCACGGTCTGGGTCCGGTCCCGGCGCGTCTGACCGCGTCCCGTTGGTCTCCGTCATGTCCTGCAGTATCCCTGATGTGGCGGTGGGCGCCGGGGCGCAGGGGGTGCGACCTCTAGGCTCGGGTGTCGTGATCCCTCGACTGACCGCCCCGTCTCGTCCCTCCGCCGCCCCGCGCACGGGTCCCGCCCGCCGGGTGGCCGCCGCCGCGCTCGCCGCTGCAGTGCTGTCCACGGCGGTGGCGTGCGCGCAGGACGAGACCGCCGAGGAGGGCCCGGCCCCCGCCGGTGACGAGGCGGCCGAGACTCTGGAGCCCGCGGTCCGGGTCGACGCCGGCCCGGCCCCCGAGGTCGAGGTCCTCGAGGCGGGCGGAGGCGAGCGTCGGGTTCTGGCCTACGCGCCGTCGAGCGAGCCCGCGGTGGTCGCCGTCACCCGGTCGGCGTCGGCCACCACCGCCGTCCCCGGTGCCGAGCCGAGCACCCAGACCACGCCCGCACAGACCCTGACCGTCGAGGGCAGCTCGGAGCCCGACGTCGACGGCGCACAACGGGCCGAGGTCACCGCGCGGGAGTTCACCTCCGTCGACGAGCACCGGAACGCGCAGTTCGCCACGGCGGCGGGCTTCACGGTGACGTGGACGCGCGACGCCGACGGGAGCGTCCGCAGCTATTCACTCGAGGCCCCGGCGGGCGCGACTGACGCGGCCCGCGCCGGCATCGAGGTCACCGCGGACGTGGTGGCCGACGCGACGGTGATCTGGCCGACCGAGGAGATCGGCGTGGGGGCACGATGGACCGTCACCGACCGGGTCGACGATGCGGTCGCGCCCACGCGGGTGGTGACCTACGAGCTCACGCGTCTCGAGGGCGACCTGGCCACCGTGCGCTCGTCCACCACCGCGCCCGAGACCGCTCCGGTACTCACCGCACCGGCGCCCGACGGGGGGCCCGACGTCGCACTGGAGGTGGACACCTACGACGTGACCGGCTCCGGAGAGTTCACGGTCGATCTGCGCGCGGCGCTGCCCGCCGAGGGACGCACGGAGTCCTCGACGCGAGCCGTGTACGTCGACCCCGACTCGGGGCTACGCACGACTCACGACGAGGACTCGGCGCTGGAGTTCAGCCCGGCGGGCTGAGCCGGTGATCGGCCGTGTCAGGCCACCGCGCAGCTCGGCGGCGCCTCGAGGCCGGCGTTGGTCACCAACGCGCACGCGAACGACTGCTGCAGCTGCCACTGCCCGTCCTGCTGGATGAACTGGGCCTGGACGTTGATGTCCTCCTGGCCCGGCTGCACGATCACGGTGTTGGCGATGAGCGTGCCGGGGATATCGCCCTCGGCCACGCCGGTGATGCTCACGTCGGCGCCCTGCTCGGCCTTGAGTGCGGCGATCTGATCGAACAGCTCGGGCGACTCGGCCCCGCCCTCGACCAGGTCGAGCTTCTCCTCGACCGGGACGGCCGGATCCGAGGCGCGGTTGAGGAGGTCGGTGAGCTCCTCCGCCGTGGGCACCGCGGCCTGCTCCTGGGACGTGGTGGGCGCGGGGGCCGTCTCGCGGCCCTCGTCGTCGTCGCCACAGGCGGCCAGGCCGCCGAGTGCGAAGGCGGAGAGGGAGACTGCGGCGATGGTCCGTCGAAGACTCACGCGTGGGTCCTTTCGTCGTGATGTTCGGGTCGGGATACCGGCCCAACGAACGCGGATGGGCCATTGTTCCACCCTTCCCGGCCGGGACGGTTGACGACCGCTCCCGCGGACGCCACTGTGGACCGCGTGAACACCGCCGAGACCAGCACGGACACCCCCCATGTCGTGATCTGTACCACCGGGGGCACGATCGTGGCGTCCACGAGCGCCGACGGCGTGGTCACGGCCGGGGACTCGGATCCCGCCACCGAGACGATGCTCGCGGAGCTGAGGTCGGTCCTCCCCGGATCCGTCCGCGTCTCGGCGCGGTCGGTTCTGGACGCCGACTCCGCCACGTTCGGCCCGCCGCAGTGGGATGAGATCACCGACGCCGTGGCCGAGGTGCTCGCCGACCCGGGCGTGTCGGGGGTGGTGGTGGCGCACGGCACGGACACGCTCGAGGAGACGGCGATGGCCCTGGATCTCCACCACCGTGACCCCCGCCCGGTCGCCGTCACCGGCGCCCAGTTGCCCGCCGACCACCCCGAGGCGGACGGGCCCGCCAACCTCCTCGACGCCGTCCTCCTGGCGGCCGACCCCGTCTCCCGGGACCTCGGCGTGCTGGTGGTTCTCGGGCGCGCCATCCTCCAGGCCCGCGGCGTCCGAAAATGGCACACCACCGAGCCCGTCGCCTTTGCCCGCAACGCCCCCGATCTTCCCGTCGAAGGGCTGCCCCCCGAGCTCGAGAGGCCGGTCCTGCCCGCTCGCGCGCGGTTCGACTCCGTCCGGGTCGACGTGGTGGCGTGTCCCCCCGGCGCCGATGCGGCCGCGCTGCACGCGTGTATCGATGCCGGCGCCCGGGGGCTGGTGCTCGAGGGCTCGGGGTCGGGCAACCTGCCGCCGCGGGTGGCCGAGGCAGTCGTCGACATCTCGGAGCGGCACCCGGGAGTCGTGGTCGTGGTCAGCAGTCGGGTCCCGCGCGGGGAGGCCACCGCCACCTACGGGGGCCCGGGCGGGGGCGCCGAGCTGGCGCGCCACGGGGCTCTGCCGTGCGGCTACCTGCGGTCCGGGCAGGCGCGGGTGTTGCTCACAGCGCTGCTCTCCCTCACCGACCCCGACGACGAGGGCGCGGCGGCACGGGTGCGACGGGACTGGTCCCGCCACCACCTCTACGCCTGATCACCAGCCCAGAGAATCCAGCGGGTCCGCGGGCTCGAGCACCGGATCCTCCTCGGAGAACGTCCGCATCCGCCCGGCGCCGGTGGCCGCAGTCTCGAAGCGCACCGAGACGCGGCCGTGTCCCGAGCCCTGCACCCATCCGTGCCCGTACTCGGGGTGCCGCACGTCCGCCCCGGTGGCGAACCGACCGACCTCCCTACTCCGCCAGGCTCCGATCTCCGGGATCGCGTGCGTGCCCTGCTCGTCGCCCTCGGAGAGCTCCTCGGTATGGGAGGTGACGGTGGTCCCGACGCCGACGAGGTCGGCCGGGTCCTCGCCGGGGCCGACGGCCTCGTCCGTCGACCACCCCCGGCCACCGGGCGCCCCGGCGGCGTGGTCCACCACGATCTCCTGCTCGAAGAGGGCGTCCTGGTGGATCTCGGTGAGCCCGGAGACCCCCACGCCGAGCAACCGGACGGCCCCGAAGTCGACCGGGTCCGGCGCCAGCGAGCGTGCCATCGCGATCACCGTCTCCAGCGACGTCGTGCCGGTGGGGACCGTCGTCGACCTGGTGATCGAGGTGAAGTCCGGCCGTTTGACCTTGACCGTGACCGTCCGGGCGGCCCGCCCGTCCGCCACCAGCCGCCGGTGCGCGGCCCCGGCCGCCCCGCGTATCGCCTCGTCGACCTGCGCCGCGGTGGTCAGGTCGCGGGCGAACGTGCTCTCCGCGCTGATCTGCTTCGCCTCGGCCCGCTCCCGGACCGGCCTGTCGTCATAGCCCCGGGCGATGCGGGCGATGGCGGGACCCACCGTCCTGCCCAGCGCCTGCGCCACGTCGTCGTCGTCCATCGCGGCCAGGTCGGCGATGGTCGTCACCCCGAACTGTGACAGTCTCTCCCCCGCGACCGGGCCAACCCCCCACAGACTCCGCACCGGCAGTGGGTCGAGTACCCGCGCGTGATCACCGCGGGCCACCACCGCCACCCCGTCGGGTTTGGCCAGGCCGGAGGCGATCTTCGCGTACTGCTTGCCGGCCCCGGCCCCGACCGACGCCGGGAGTCCGGTCGCCCGCCGGATGGCCGCGCGCAGTTCCTGGGCCCACTGACGGGTCCGGTCGGGATCAGCCCCGCGCAGTTCGGCCGGCTCGAGGAACGCCTCGTCCACCGACACCTGTTCGACCACCGGGACGGCTGCGGCGAACACCTCGAACACGCGCCGGCTCAGCGCCTTGTAGACCGCCATCCGGGGCGGCAGGAAGACCGCCGACGGACCCACGAGACGCCGGGCCTGGTGCGAGGGCATGGCCGAGTGCGCGCCGTACGCGCGGGCCTCGTACGAGCACCCGGCCACGACACCCCGCCCGCCGACGCCGCCGACCAGCACGGGCCGCCCCCGCAGGGTCGGCCGGGTGAGCTGCTCACAGGAGGCGAAGAACGCGTCCATGTCGACGTGCAGGACCCACCGGTCCTGCCCCGCTCCCACGTCGTCGCCGCCGGGTCAGACCCGGGCCAGGGTCATCCGGAGGCCCTCGGCCAGCTCGAGCGGCTCGCCGTCATCCGCGTCGAGCGCGTCGACCACCGCGAAGTCGGTCGCCAGGACCTCTCCCGCGATCAACTCCGCGTGGCGGTCGGCCCATCCCCGACGCTCCGACGGGACCTCCAGGCGCACCCGGATGCGATCGGTGATGTCGAGCCCGGCGCCTCGCCTGGCCTCCTGGATCTCCCGGACCCGGTCCTTGGCCCAGCCCTCGGCCTCCAGCTCCTCGGTCACCGTCAGATCCAGCACGACCAGCGCGGCCCCGCCGGGCAGGGCGGCCGTCGACTCCGGATCGGCGGCCACCAGCCGATGCTCGAACTCGCCGGATTCCAACTCGATGCCGCCGGCCGTGACCACGCCGTCGACCTCGCTCCAGTCCCCGGACTTGGCCGCCTTGATACACACCTGGACGTCCTTGCCCAGGCGCGGGCCCGCGGCGCGCGCGTTGACCGCCAGTTCCATGCGCCCGTGGGCGGCGACGTCGTCGGTGAGGTGCACCTCGCGGACGTTCACCTCCTCGGCGATCAGCCCGACGAACGGCCGGAGGCGTTCCGCCTCCGGCATCGCCACGACCAGCGAGTTGAGGGGCAGGCGCACCCGGAGCTTCTTGGCCTTGCGGATCGACGACACGGTCGAGCACACGTCGCGGACCGCCTCCATCGTCTCCACCAGGTCGTCGTCGTGCGGCAGATCGTCGGTGGCCGGCCAGTCCACCAGGTGGACCGACTCCTCTCCCGTCAGTCCGGCCCACACGACCTCGGACATGAGCGGCAGCAGCGGGGCCGCCAGCCGCATCGTGGTCTCGAGCACCGTGTACAGGGTGTCGAACGCATCGCGCGCATCCCGTCCCGAGGACTCGCCGGCCCAGAACCGCGAGCGGGACCGCCGCACGTACCAGTTGGTCAGCGCGTCCGCGAAGCGGCGGAGTTCGTCGCAGGCGGCCGCGATGTCGGTGATGTCCAGCGCCGCCGTCATGGCGTCCCGCGTGGCGGCCAGCCTGGCCAGGATGTAGCGGTCCAGGACGTTCTGTGAATCGGTGCGCCAGGTGGCGCGCTCGGCAGCGTACAGCTGGAAGAAACTGTACGAGTTCCACAGCGGAAGCATGGCCTGGCGCACGCCCTCGCGGATGCCCTGCTCGGTCACCACGAGGTTGCCGCCGCGCAGGATCGGCGAGCTCATGAGGAACCAGCGCATGGCGTCGGAGCCGTCACGGGAGAACACCTCGTTGACGTCCGGGTAGTTGCCCTTGGACTTGCTCATCTTGAGCCCGTCGTTGCCCAGGACGATCCCGTGTGCGGCGACGTGCGTGAACGCCGGGCGGTCGAACAGCGCGGTGGCCAGCACATGCAGCGTGTAGAACCAGCCGCGGGTCTGCCCGTTGTACTCCACGATGAAGTCACCCGGGAAGTGGGTCTCGAACCAGTCCTTGTTCTCGAACGGATAGTGGACCTGGGCGAACGGCATGGCGCCGGACTCGAACCAGCAGTCGAACACGTCGGGCACGCGGCGCATCGTGGACCCGCCCGTCGGGTCATCGGGGTTGGGCCGGGTGAGCTCGTCGATGAAGGGGCGGTGCAGGTCGGTCGGGCGCACACCGAAGTCCCGCTCGAGCTCGTCGAGTGAGCCGTAGACGTCGACGCGCGGATAGGCCGGGTCGTCCGACTCCCACACCGGGATCGGCGCGCCCCAGTAGCGGTTGCGGTTGATGTTCCAGTCGCGGGCGCCCTCGAGCCACTTGCCGAACTGCCCGTCGCGGACGTGCTCGGGCATCCACCGGATCTGCTCGCGGTTGAGCTCGACCATCCGGTCGCGGAACGCGGTGACCTGGACGAACCACGCGGGCAGCGCCATGTAGATGAGCGGCTTGCCGGACCTCCAGGAGTGCGGGTAGGAGTGCTCGATCGTCTCGTGCCGGATCAGGCGGCCCGCCGCGCGCAGGTCGCGGGAGATGCCGGCGTTGGCGTCGAAGACGAGCTGTCCCTCGTACGGCGGGACCTCCCCGGTGAACTTCCCGTCCGGCCCGACCGGGATCACCAGCTCGATGCCGGCCGCCTCGCAGGCCACCTGGTCCTCCTCACCGAACGCCGGTGCCAGGTGCACGACGCCGGTGCCGGAGTCGGTGGTCACGTAGTCGGCGGCCAGGACGACGTGCGAGTTGGCGTGGCCTGCGAAGAAGTCGAACGGCGGAACGTAGGACAGTCCCACGAGCTCGGTGCCCTTGACCGTGGCGACGGTCTCGGCGTCGTCCCCGAACTCGGCGACGTACTCGCCCCGGCGGGCCTCGGCCAGGACGAAGCTCCGCCCGGCGAGGGGCCCCGAGTTCACGCGGACCACGCAGTAGTCGATGTCAGGGTGGACGGCCGCGGCGAGGTTGGACGGCAGCGTCCAGGGCGTGGTGGTCCAGACCAGCGCCTCCGCGCCGTGGAATGGGCTGTCCTGCGGTGCCTCGAGCGGCAGCCCCACCGTGACGGCCGGGTCCTGCCGCATCTTGTACGCGTCGTCCAGGCGCGTCTCCTGGTTGGACAGCGGGGTCTGCTCGTACCACGAGTACGGCAGCACGCGGAAGCCCTTGTAGACCAGGCCCTTGTCGTAGAGCCGCTTGAACGCCCACAGAACCGACTCGGTGAAGTCGATGTCGAGGGTCTTGTAGTCGTTCTCGAAGTCCACCCACCGGGCCTGACGGTGGACGTACTGCTCCCAGTCGTCCGTGTACTGCAGCACCGACCGCTCACAGGCGGCGTTGAACTCGGCCAGCCCCATCTCGAGGATCTGTGACTTCTCGGTGATCCCCAGTTGCTTCTCCGCCTCGAGTTCGGCCGGCAGGCCGTGGCAGTCCCATCCGAAGCGCCTCTCGACGAGGTAGCCGCGCATGGTGCGGTAGCGCGGGATCACGTCCTTGACGTACCCGGTGAGCAGGTGGCCGTAGTGCGGGAGGCCGTTGGCGAAGGGGGGCCCGTCGTAGAAGACGTATTCCTCGGCGTCGGCCCGGTTCCGGATGGACGCACGGAAGGTGTCGCGCTCGTCCCACCGCTCGAGCACCCGCTCCTCGAGTGCCGGGAACGACGGCGACTGTGTGCTCGCCCCGCCGGTCAGGTCGAGCAGCGGGTAGGCGCTACCGGTGGCGTTGGGCTCGGTGCTCATCTGGGGCGGACTCCTCGCGGTACGGGCCCGACGCGGTTCGTGCGATCCGCAGGGCCTACTTGCCTGGAATCGGGGACGAGCCGGACATGTGGCGTGTCCGTCCGCGGTACCACCCCGGTTGACGACGGTGCGCGTCGCCCTCTCGTGGGTCGGGGCTCCGATGCCCCGCTTCGGTTCTACTGAGCCCGCCCGAGGCGTGACCGTTCTTCCGAGCGCTCCCCGGTGATGGCCGGTTCACAGCGCATCCGACTCTCGGCCGGACGAGTCCAGATACTACCCTTCGGCGCGCATATCCGCTTGTCCCGCCTGACCGTCGGTCTCGGCCGGCTCCCCCTCGGACGGATCCCCGCCCGCCCCGCGACCCCGGACGAGGTCCAGGAGCAGGAGCACCAGTCCCATCGCGCCCACCCCGATACACGCCCACGCCCACGCGATCTGGCCGGTGGCGACGGCGGCGACGAGGAACGCGAAACCGAGGATCGTCAATCCGAGTGCGGCGACGAGCATCCCTGCCTCCTGCTGTGTCCCTGGCCGTCCCGCAGTGCTCTGTGCGGGTCTCACCCCCGAATATACGTCGGTCCCCGCCCCCGGAGCAGGGGCGGGGACCGATCGGGGTCTGGCGGTGGTCTACTCGGAGCCCGAGCCGCCGTCCCGCTTGGTGCTCTGATCGCTCGAGCCGGTGGAACCGGTGGACCCGGCCGTGCCCACGGATCCGGACGTCCCGGTCGAGCCGGTGGTGGTCTCCGGCGGCGCGGAGGGCGCAGCGGAACCGGCCTTGCCCAGCTCGTTGAGCTGGTTCTCCAGGTAGCTGGTGAGCCTGCTGCGGTAGTCCTTCTCGAAGGTGCGGAGCTGGTCGATCCGTCCCTCCAGCACGCCGCGCTGCTGGTTGATCGTGGCCATGATCTCGGTGTGCTTGCGCTCGGCGTCCGCCTGCAGGGCGTCCGCCTTGGTCTGCGCCTCCTTGACCTGCTGGTCGGAGCGCGTCTGGGCGTCCCTGACGATCCCCTCGGACTTCGTCCTGGCCTCACCGAGCAGCTTGTCGGCCTCCTTGCGGGCGTCACCGACCATCTTCTCGGACTCGGTCTTGGCCTCGCCGACGAGACGGTCCGACTCCCCGCGCGCCTTGCTCATGAGGCCGTCGGATTCCTTCTTGGCCTCGCCGGTGAGCCGGTCGGCCATCTCCTGCGCCATGGCCAGCACACGCGCCGCACGCAGGTGCGTCTCCTGGTTGGCGAGACCGTCCTCGTCCCCCTCGGCGGACGCGCTCGACCCGAGCGACGGCGTGGCCGCGGCGGCCGGGGCTGTTGCGGCGGCCGCCGGCGCAGCAGCAGCGGGTGCGGCGGCCGGGGCCGACTTCTCGCCACTGTCCGCGGCCTGGCCGCTCGCCGACGTGGCCGCGGCCTTGTCCCCGCCCTTGTCCGCCGCGTCCTTGCGCGCCTTCTCCAGGTCCTTGGTGAGCTCGTCCACCCGCTGACGCAGGTTGTCGTTGTCATTGACGAGGTCGGCCAACTCCTGTTCGACGATGTCGAGGAACTGATCGACCTCGTCCTCGTTGTAGCCACGCTTGCCGATCGGCGGCTTGGTGAACGCGACGTTGTGCACATCGGCTGGAGTCAGCGGCATGGGATACCCCTCGTGGTCGTCTCGGGTGCCGGTCCGACGCTTTCACACCGGACTCACGACTTCATTAGTACCTTAACCCGGGCCAATCTAGTCACATTCGGCCCGCGCGTCACCTGTGGCCCGTCCTGTCAGGCCGGGCCGGTCAGGCCATCCCGGCCATCAACGAGCTGAGGATGACCCGGAGGACGATGATGATCACGAAGAGCACCAGCACCGACAGGTCCAGGGAGATCTGCCCGAGGCGCACCGGCTTGATCACCTTCCGCAGCGCCTTGACCGGCGGGTCGGTGAGGGTGAATATCCACTCGAGGATGACCGCCACGAAGCCCTTGGGGCTCCACCCGCGCGAGAACGAGGCGATCATCTCCACGACGATCCGGGCCAGGAGCAGGAACCAGAAGACGTCGAGGGCTATGTAGAGAACCAGCAGGATTTCACTCACGTGGCCATGCTACTTCCCACGCTCTCTCCCCCGCCCACGACCGCTCCCGTGGCGGGATCAGCGCCGGAAGGCACCGTTGACGGCGTCGCGGACCTCGGCCTCGGTGAGATCCATCCCGGCCGGCTGCAGCAGGAACGTCCGCTCGCGGTCCGGTACCTTCTCCATGCGGCCGTCGAGTCCGAACACCAGGCCGGCGGCGAAGTCCACCATGCGGCGGGCGTCCCCGGAGGCCATCGTCGACAGGTCGAGGACCACGGCACGCCCGGCGCGGAAGTGCTCGCCGAGGCTCTTGCCGTCACCGAAGCCGCGGGGGCGCTCGACGACGGTCTCGGGCACGGTCACCAGTCCGTCCTCGACGAACTCGTCCTCGGGGGCCAGGGCGACGGCGCCGCGCGTGGCGGGTACGCCCCGTAGCGAGGCACGCGCGCCGGCCTCTGCGGCGTGGTATCGACGGGGCCGCGGGGCGGGCTCGTCGAGGCCGGCGCGGTAGCGGCCGGCGACACGCTCGTCCACGGGCTCCGGGTCCATCTCGACCCGCCGCCCGCGCGGCGCGGGCTCGTCCATGTAGCGGTCGGCGGCGTATCCGTAGTCCTCGCGCCGGTCGCGGGCGATCGGGCCGAGGTCGGCGTCGTCCTCGAGCATCCCGCGGGGGCCGCGGACATCGTGGTGCAGCGGACGGTCGTAATCGTCGAGGTACTCGTCCTCGTACGCCGCGACGGGCGCCATTCCGAAATACTCCTTGAACCTGGCGATAGCGCTCATCTGAAGGGGACCTTCCTGGTGCGTGGGCGTCGCGGGCTGTCTGTCGCGAGGAGACTCCCCCGCGTCACTGGCCTCAAACTACTGGTCGTGGCCCGAGGATCGCCGTTCCGACACGCACGCATGTCGAACCCGCGGCGATCGCCTCCTCGATGTCCCCGGACATGCCGGCGGAGAAGGTGTCCGCGTCGGGGTGGTCCGCCCGGAGCCGGGAGTACACCTCGGCTGCGTCCGCGAAGTGCGCTGCGGCGGCACCCTCGAGCGGGGGTACCACCATCAGGCCGGCGAGCCGGAGGTGACCGAGCCCGGCCACGTGGTCCGCCAGCTCCGGCAGTGCCGTCCGGGCGACCCCACCCCGGGCGGTGTCGCCGTCGAGGCTGAGCTGGAGGAGCACCGGCAGCGGTCCCACGTCCTCAGCCTCCGCGTCCGCGCGTGCCCGGCCCCGCTCGAGTCCGTCCGCGACCCTGACCGAATCGACCGAGTGGACACGGTCGGCCCACCCCGCCACGGACGCGGCCTTCTTGGACTGGATGTGCCCGACCATGTTCCACCGCACGGAGGCCGCGAGATCCGGGTGCCCGGATGCCAGGGTGTCGACCTTGGCGACGGCCTCCTGGACCCGGTTCTCCCCCAGATCCCGCACGCCGAGCGTGGCCAGGCGCGCGGCGTCGTCGACGGGGTGGAACTTGGTGACGACGACGAGGTCCACCGCGTCTCCGGCGCGGTCGGCGTCCGCGAGTGCCGCCTCGACGCGGTCGCGGGTCGCGGACAATCGCGCGGCGAGCTCCTCGGTGCGGGGGTCGGTCATCGTCTCCTCCTGGTCACTTCTGCATCCAGATCAGGCTCGCCTGTCGCCCCGTCCGGCCCTGGCGACGATAGGAGAACAGGCTCTCGTCGGCGATCGTGCACCGCGGGTCCGCGTCGACCCTGGTGACGCCGAGCCCGGCGAGCTGCCGGGTCAGGCCCGCCCGCAGGTCGACCCCGGCCGTGCCGGCCACGGTGCGGGCGCGACTCCCCGGCAGGACGCGCTCGACCTCGTCGACCATCTCGACGGGGAGCTCGTAGTGGTCACCTGCCGCGGCCGGCCCGAGCAGGACACCCGTGCGGTCCGGCCGGGCCCCGAGGGAGGCCATGGCATTGATGAGGGTGGGCACGATCCCGTCGACCGCGCCCGCCCGGCCGGCATGGGCGGCCCCGATCACCCCGGCCTCCGGGTCGGAGGCGAGCACCGGGACGCAGTCCGCCGTGAGCACCGCCAGCGCCAGCCCCGGCCGGTCGGTGACCACCCCGTCGGTGCCCGGGACGGCTCCGCCGGGCGGCCGGGCCACGCGGGCGATCCGGGTGCCGTGGACCTGGTCCATCCACACGATGTTCGAGGCGGGGAGCCCGAGTCGACGCGCGAGCCGCCCGCGATTGGCGTCGACCGCGGCGGGGTCGTCGCCCACGTGGTCGGCCAGGTTGAACGACTCGAAATCGCCGACGGACGCGCCACCGCGGCGGTCGGTCACCACGCGGCGGATGCGTCCGGGGCCGTGTGCTGTCACGCGGGGCCTCGGTCAGTGCCGCATGAACGGGGGGACGTCGATGTCGTCGTCGTCATCCCTCCGACGCGAGCCGGTGTACCCGGCGTCCTGACCCGACGGGGCCGGGGCGGGGGCCTCGTCACGACGCTCCTCACGCCGGCGGCCGCCGTCGAGCGGTGTCGCCCCGAGCCCGGAGGCGCCGCCGGTGTCGCCGGAGGCCCCCTCGGCGCCCGGCACCTCGTCGTCGTCGAGATGGTGCCGCCCGCGCCGGGCCGCGCCGCCTGCCGTGACGGTGCGCGATCCGCCCTCGAAGCCGGCGGCGATGACGGTCACCCGGACCTCGTCGCCGAGCGAGTCGTCCACGACGGTGCCGAAGATGATGTTGGCCTCGGGGTGCGCCTCCTCCTGGACCAGAGTGGCGGCCTCGTTGATCTCGAACAGCCCGAGGTCGCTCCCGCCGGCGATGGACATGAGCACGCCCTTGGCACCCTCCATGGTGGTCTCCAGCAGCGGTGAGTTGATGGCGGCCTCCGCGGCCTTGAAGGCGCGGTCCTCCCCCCGCGAGGAGCCGATACCCATGAGCGCGCTGCCGGCGCCGGACATCACGCCCTTGACATCGGCGAAGTCCACGTTGATCACGCCGGGCGTGGTGATGAGGTCGGTGATGCCCTGCACACCGTTGAGCAGGACCTCGTCGGCGGTCTTGAAGGCCTCCATCATGGACACGCCGGCGTCGCCGAGCTGCAGCAACCGGTCGTTGGGGATGACGATCAGCGTGTCGCACGCCTCGCGGAGCTGGTCTATGCCGGACTCGGCCTGCCCGCCGCGGCGCTTGCCCTCGAACGAGAACGGGCGGGTGACCACGCCCACGGTGAGGGCGCCGAGCTTGCGGGCGATCGACGCGACGACGGGGGCGCCGCCCGTGCCGGTGCCGCCGCCCTCGCCGGCGGTGACGAAGACCATGTCGGCGCCCTTGAGGACCTCCTCGATCTCGTCCTTGTGGTCCTCGGCGGCCTTGCGTCCGACCTCCGGGTCGGCGCCGGCGCCCAACCCGCGGGTGAGTTCGCGTCCGACGTCGAGCTTGACGTCGGCGTCGGACATGAGCAGGGCCTGCGCGTCCGTGTTCACCGCGATGAACTCGACGCCCTTCAGCCCCTCGTCGATCATCCGGTTGACGGCATTGACGCCGCCGCCGCCGATGCCGACGACCTTGATGACTGCGAGGTAGTTGTGCGGTGAGCTCATCGAGGCCCGGCCTTCCTGTGGGGGTGTCGTGCTCTTGCGTGCGGGAGAAGTCTCGGGCCCCGCTCCCGACCTGAAGTCTCACCCTCAACTAGAGGGTTAAACTTGCTGGTCAGGGGCGGTTTCGGCCGTCGAAGGACACGCTAGGTGTACCGGCACCGTGCGTCCACGAAGAGCGCGGGCGTGTCGGGTCTACCGCGAGGTGGGCAGTGCCGGGTTGGAGACGTTCCAGACCTCGCCCGGCTGCGAGAGCACCATCTCCAGGGCGACGGCCTTCTCGTGATCACGCCCCGCCGCGCCCCATTCGACGGTCGGCCCGTCGACCAGCTCGAGGACGATCGACGCCGGCGTGTCGACCTCCACCGACTCGATCTCCCGCCCGGTCGTCTCGCGGACCTCGCCGAATACCGTGTCGAGATCACGGACCACGTCCGGCAGGTTCGTCCGGGCCTCGTCGCCCACCGTGAGCTCCGGTGTGCCCGGGGGCGGCTCGCCCTGACCGAAGTCGACGCCCTGGCCGTCGACCAGGTGCGGGGCGCCGTCGACCTCGACCACCACCAACGCCGTCCTCTCGACCAGCTCGATACGCAGTCCGGACGGGTAGTCGCGCCGGACCGTCACCTCGTCGACGCGCGGGATCCCCGCCACCCGGCGGGCCACCGCGTGGGTGTCCACCTGGAGCAACGGGGTGCCGGACGCGACGGCGGCCCGCTCCCGGACGTCCTGCGCAGGGATCGTGCGTACGCCCTGGACCGACACGTCGCGGACGGCGAAGACCGGGATGAAGTAGAGAGCGATGTAGCCGATGAGAAGCGCGGCCAGCGCCAGCCCGAGCCCGAGGTACACACGGTTGGTCCTGCGACGTCGGCGGCGGAGCCGCGCCCGCACCGCCGGGTCCGAGTGCCGGACCCGCTCGTCGGAGCGCCGCGCCGCGGCGGCTGCGAGTCGCCGGTCGGGATCGTCCGAGGCCGGTGCCCCGTCGCCTGGCTCGTATCGTGCATCGTCCGTGGTCACGAGGTCCTCCTCACCCGTCTCACCCGTGCCCTGCGGCCAGTATCCGCGGGCCGAGCGTGGTGATGTCGCCAGCGCCCAGCGTGAACACCACGTCCCCGGGCCGGAGGAGCCCCGAGACCGCGTCGAGCGCGGCGTCGAGGTCTCCTACGGCCCGGACCGACGAGGTCACGTGCCGGGCCACGAGCGCGCCGTCGACCCCCGGCTCGGGCTGCTCACGCGCCCCGTAGACGTCCAGGACCACCACCTCGTCGGCGATCGACAGCGCCCGCCCGAACTCGGCGGCGAAGATGCGGGTGCGCGAGTACAGGTGCGGCTGGAACACCGCGACCAGCCGCCCCCCGTCGGCGAGGACGATCTCCCTGGCGGCGGTGAGCACGGCGCTCACCTCCGTGGGGTGGTGCGCGTAGTCGTCGAACACCCGGACCGACCCCCCGCCGGTCTCGAGCGTGCCCTTGGCTTCGAACCGGCGGCCCACACCACCGAATCCGGACAGGCCCCCGAGGAACGCCTCCGTCGGCACCGGCACGTCGGAGGCGACCTCACGCGCGGCCAACAACGCGGCCAGCGCGTTGAGCGCCATGTGCTCACCGGGGGTGGCCACGTGCAGCTCACCGTGCTCGCGCCCGTCCAGCATCAGGGTGGCGCGGGCGCCGGTGGCGTCGACCGAGACCTGCCCGAGCTCCCCCACGACCGGCAGGTCCGTCGCCGGCCCCGCACTCGTCCGGTACCCCACCACGCGGACCCCGGCCCCGGCCGCGCGACGGGCGCGCTCGGCCGCGCCGGGGTCGTCGAGGCAGACCACGAGCGCCCCGGACGCGGGGATCCGCGCCAGGAAGGTGTCGAACACCTCGAAGTACGCCTCGGCCGTGCCGAAGTGGTCGAGGTGGTCGGGCTCGGCGTTGGTGAGGATCACGACGTCGGGCCGGTAGTGCGCAAGGGATCCGTCGGACTCGTCGGCCTCGGCGATGAACACCGGGTCCGCGCCGCCGCGCGCATTGGTCCCGAACTGCAGGACGGTGCCGCCCACCGCGAAGGACGGGTCGGCGCCGGCGGCCAGCATCCCGGCGATGAGCATCGACGTGGTGGAGGTCTTGCCGTGCGTGCCACACACCATGATCGAGCGCCCCGCCCCCGCGAGGTGACCGAGTACCTTGGAGCGGGTCAGCACCGGGATCCCGGCGGCGCGCGCCGCGACCATCTCGGGATTGTCCTCGGGGATCGCCGCCTTGGAGACGACGACGATGTCCGGTGCGGCGCCGAGCGCGGAGAGCAGCGCCGCGTCATGCCCCACGCGCGCCACGGCCCCGCGCTCGGAGAGCGACCGCAGCTCGGCGGAGTCGCGGGCGTCGCTCCCCGAGACCGCCACACCGTGATCCAACAGAATACGCGCGACGGCGGACATGCCCGCGCCGCCGATCCCGATCATGTGGACATGGCGCAGCGGGGTGGGGACGGTGCCCGGGGGCGTGGTGGACTCGGTCAACGACGGGCCTTCCCGGCGGCGTCGAGGGCGACCTGCGCCACGACCTCCGCCGCGTCTCGGGAGCCACCGCGGAGCGCGGCGGCCGACATCGATGCGAGACGCTCGGGGTCCAGCACGAGGGGCAGGACCTCGGAGCGCAGGTGGTCGGCGGTGAGGTCCCGGTCGTCGACCAGCAGGGCCGCCCCACCCGCGACCAGGTCGCGCGCGTTGAGCGCCTGCTCCCCGTTGCCGTGTGGGAGCGGGACGAACACCGCCGGCAGCCCGACGGCGGACACCTCTGCCACGGTGATGGCGCCCGATCGGCACAGCACCAGGTCGGCGGCCGCGTACGCGAGGTCCATGCGGTCCAGGTACGGCACCGCCACGTAGGGCACGCCGCCGGGTCCGACGCGGGGCGCGGTGTCGATATTCTTGGGCCCCACCGCGTGGAGGACACCGACTCCGGCGCGGGAGAACTCCCCGGCCACCTCGGACATCGCGGCGTTGAGCGAGCGGGCCCCCTGGGAGCCGCCCACCACCAGGACCGTCGGCGCGTCGGGGTCGAGGCCGAACTCCGCCCGGGCACGGGCCCGCAGGTCAGCCCGGTCGAGCGAGGACACCGTACGCCTGACCGGGTTGCCGACGACCCGGGCGTCCAGCCCCGAGCCGTGGACGGCGGCCAGGGTCGCGACGGCGAACCGGTCGCCGAGCTTGTTGGCCAGCCCCGCGCGGGCGTTGGCCTCGTGCACGACGATCGGGACGCGCCCCCTGGTGGCGGCCGCGGCCAGGTACATCGGCACGCAGGCGTAGCCGCCGAAGCCCACGATCACGTCCGCGCCTGTTCGGCGGAGGACCTCGCGCGCCCCCCGCACCGCCCGGACGAGTCGGAGAGGCAGCCGCAGTAGGTCCGCGTCGGGCTTTCGCGGCAGCGGGACGGGATCGACCAGTTCGAGCGGCACCCCGCGCCGGGGGACGAGGTCGGTCTCGAGCCCGCGCGGCGTGCCCACCGCGGTGACACGGGCGGTCGGGTCGAGGTCCGCGACGGCCTCCCCCACGGCCAACGCGGGCTCGATGTGGCCGGCGGTGCCCCCGCCCACGACCAACACCGAGGGGCCGTCGCTCCGGTGGTCGCTCATCGCCGTCGACCTCGCCGTGTCGGGCCGGACCGGGCGGAGCCCAGCGGGGTGGGCGCGGGCCTGCCGGGCGACTGTCGGCCGCCGCTCTCGGGGACGGGACGCCCCGCTTGGCGGCGATCCGCCTCCCGCCCGCGGACGGGGCGGGCGGTGCGCCCGGTCACGGGGGTGGCTCCCCGACGACGCTCACGGGCGACGTCCGCCGGGACGGGCATCGACTCGTACGCAGGGCGCGCCGCGGCGTCCCGGCCGGATCGCGCACGGGGGGACGGCTGGGCCGCCGGGCCCCCCGCCCGGGGCCGGCCCCGATCGGACCGGTTCGCGCCCTCGCGGCGGGCGACGGGCTCCCCGTAGCGACGGGCGCCCGCGCTCGATCGGCCGGGGGCGGCGGCCGCCGGGACCGGGGGCGCCGGATCGTAGGGGCGCGGGTCCGGGAGGGAGAACCACCGCTGCCGACGGCGGACCGGCGAGCTGAGGATCGCCGAGATCGCCTCGGGCTCGTGCCTCGCGCAGTTGGCCAGTAGTCCGAGCGAGGTGAGGGTGACGACGGCGGACGTACCGCCGTTGGAGATGAGCGGCAGCTGCAGGCCCGTCACCGGGAGCAGGCCCACGACATAGCCGATGTTGATGAACGCCTGGAGCACGATCGACGCGGTGAGCGTACCGGCGAGGAGGCGACGGAACGGGTCCACCGACCGCAGGGAGATGCGCATGCCCACCCACCCCAGGGCGAGGTAGAGCGAGACCACGATCGCGGCGCCGAACCAGCCCAGCTCCTCGCCGATGATCGCGAAGATGAAGTCGTTGGTCGCCTCCGGGAGGTAGAACCACTTGGCGCTGGACTGCCCCAGCCCGACCCCGAACAGTCGGCCGTCGGCCAGCGAGAGCATGCCCTGATAGGACTGGTACGCCGAGCCCTGCGGGTTGGAGAAGTCGCCGATGAAGGTGCTGAAGAAGGTCTGGACCCGCTCGAACCGGTAGGCGAAGGCCACCGCTAGGAACCCGAAGACGACGGCGCCGAACCCGAGCACGTAGAGGAAGTGCCGGGCCGGATACCCGGCGAACCACAACAGGCACAGGAAGGCGATGGTCGTGGCCGTGGCCATGCCGAGGTCGGGGGCGATGACGATGAAGAAGGCGACCGCGGCGTAGCCCACCACCGCAGGGAAGAGCAGGTCGAGCCAGTACCCGGTGCGTATCCGTCGGGCCACCACCGAGGAGGCCCAGACGATGAAGGCGAGCTTGCCGATCTCGGCGGGTTGGATCGAGAAGAACCCGAGGTTGATCCAGCCACGGGAGCCGTTGACCTCGGTACCGATCCCCGGGATGAGCACAGCGACGAGCAGGCCGATCGACACCAACAGCAGCGGCGTCGCGGCCGCCCTGAGCGACTCGATACGCATCCGCAGCGCGATCATGAACCCGACCCAGCCGATGGCCACGAACAGCGCCTGGCGCAGGAAGATGTCGAACGGCGTGCCGCCGCCGGAGAACGCGAGGACGTTGGAGCTCGAGAGCACCATGCCCAGCCCGATGACGGTGAGCAGGCACGTGACCACCATCACCACGTGGTAGGAGGTGAGCGGAGCGCGACTGACCGCCCCCAGTGGAGCGGCGATCCGGCCGATGAGGTCGGGGCGGCCGACTGTCTCCGGGTCGGGTCCCGCGCCGGTGGCGCGACCCCGGCGGGTGGGTTCTTCGAGTGCCATGTGCCCTACCTCCCGGCCACGCGGCCCACGGCGAGGGCGAAGCTGCGCCCGCGGTGGCCGTAATCGGTGAACATGTCCATCGACGCGGCTGCTGGGGCGAGCAGCACGGTGTCGCCTCCGGTGGCCATCCGTGCGGCCTCGGCGACCGCCCGGTCCATCGTCCGCTGCGGCTCATCCGGAGCCGCAGCACCGCCATCGTCTCCCGAGGGCAGCTCCACGACGGGCACCGTCGGCGCGTGTCGGGACAATGCCTCGGCTATCCGGTCGCGATCCCGGCCGATAAGTACCACCCCGCGCAGTACGTCCGCGACCTCCGCCACGACCGGCTCGACGTCCGCGCCCTTGAGCAGCCCACCGGCGATCCAGACGGTCGTACCCCCGGCCAGGAGCGAGGTGCGGGCCGCGTGCGGGTTGGTCGCCTTGGAGTCGTCCACGTAGCGGACGCCGTCGACCGTGTCGACGTACTCGGCGCGGTGCGCCCCCACCGTGAAGCCCTGCAGCGCGGTGCCCACGTGCTCGGGGCGGGCGCCGACGGACATCGCCACAGCGGCGGCCGCGAGCGCATCCAGCACCCCGGCGGGGCCGGGCGGACGCACCTCGTCCGCGGGGAGCAGCGGCACCTCGTCGTCGTCGGTCCGGGCGGTGAGGACGCCGTCGACGACGCCGAACCCCCCCGGGGCGGGCGCGGCGAGGCGGACCGGGATGCGGGTGCCCGCCGGGGAGCCGGCCAGCAGTCGCGCGGCGACCTCGTCGTCGGCGCCGGCGACGGCCACCCGCCCGGTGAGGACCCGGGCCTTGGCCGCGGCGTAGGACTCCATCGAGCCGTGCCAGTCCAGATGGTCCTCGGCCACGTTGAGGACGACCCCCACCTCCGGGCGGCAGCTCGGTGCCCAGTGGAGCTGGAAGCTCGACAGTTCGGCCGCCAGGACCTCGACACGGGGCTCGGCCAGCAGGACGTCGGTGACCGGGAGGCCGATGTTGCCGCACGCGCGCGCGGCCATGCCGGCCTCCAGGCAGATCGCCTCCAGCATCGAGGTGGTGGTGGTCTTGCCGTTGGTTCCGGTGACGGCGAGCCAGGTACGTGCAGGCCCGAACAGCTCCGCCCGGTCGGCCCGCCAGGCCAGTTCGATGTCGCCCCACACGGCGACGCCGGAGTCCGCGGCCGCGCGCAGCAGCGGGGCGTCAGGTCGCCAGCCCGGGCTCGTGACCACCAGTCCGACGCCCCCACGCTCCGCGGGAGCGGACACCAGTTCGGCCGCCCGGTCCAGGTCCACGCCCTCGCAGTCCACATCCGGCGGCAGCGCGGTACGGAGCCGCTCCAGCGCCTCCGGCCGGGAATCGGCGACCACCGGCTGCGCCCCGAGGGCGTGCAGGATCCGGACCGCGCCCGGGCCCGAGACGCCGGCTCCCAGGACGAGTGCCCGGACGCCCGCCAGGTCCCGGATCTCCGGCCCCTGCACGTGCTGGTGCTGGTGCTGTGTCATGCCGGTCACCCCGCCGAATGCGCGAGCCAGTCGCCGTAGAACAGCGCGATGGCCAGGCCGCAGGAGATGGCCACGAGGAGCCAGAACCGGATGGTCACCGTGGTCTCCTTCCAGCCGCCGTTCTCGAAGTGATGGTGGATCGGGGTCATCCGGAAGGGGCGACGTCCGGTCGTGCGGAACGCGATCACCTGGATGAGGACGGAGACGAACTCGATGACGAAAACGGCGCCCACGACCACCATGAGCAGCTCGGTCCGGGAGACCACCGAGACGCCGGCGACGATGCCGCCGAGGAACATCGAGCCGGTGTCGCCCATGAAGATCTTGGCCGGCGCCGCGTTCCACCACAAAAAGCCCAGGCACGCGCCGAGCGCAGCCGAGCAGACGACCGCGATGTCGAGCGGATCGCGGACCTGGTAGCAGCCCGAGAGGTCGACGTCCGAGCTGGTGGAGAAGCAGGAGTAGCGGAACTGCCAGAAACTGAACACCACGTACGTGCCCATCACCATCGCCATGGAGCCCGCCGCCAGCCCGTCGAGCCCGTCGGTGAAGTTGACCGCGTTGGACCAGCCGTAGACGAGGACCACGATGAAGATCAGGAAGACGACGACGGGAAAGCTGACGGCCACGAAGTCGCGCATGTAGCTCAGCGAGGTACTGGCCGGCGTGAGGCCGTCACTGTTGCGGAAGTTCAGGGCGAGTGCTCCGAAGGCGAGGGCGGCGAGGACCTGCCCGGCCGTCTTGGACAGGATGCCCAGGCCCTTGTTCTGCCGCTTGAACACCTTGAGGCCGTCGTCGATCATCCCGACCGCGGCGAGGGCGGTGGCCAACCCCAGGATCAGCAGGCCGGACGCGGTGAAGCCGCCTCCGCCCACCGTGAACTCACCGGTCAGACCCGCGGCCAGGTAGCCCAACCAGACCGCGGCGAGGACCGCGAGGCCGCCCATGTTGGGCGTGCCGCGCTTGCTCATGTGGGACTGCGGCCCCTCGAGCCGGATCTCCTGGCCGTAACCGTGGCGGCGGAAGTAGATGATCAGCATCGGCGTGCAGAAGATGCTCACGACAAAGGCCACGATGCCGGCGATCATGATCTGGGTCATCGGGCACTCTCCTCTTCACGCGACGCGAGCAGCTGCTCGGCCACACTCCACAGTCCGACGGCCGCCGAGGCCTTCACCAGGACGATGTCCCCGGGTTCGACCCGCTCGTCGAGGATCGCCGCCGCGTCCTCGGCGGTGTCGACGTGCTCGGCCTCCGAGCCCCACGAGCCCTCTTGCACCGCACCCTGGAACAGCGCCCGCTGAGGACGCCCGCGGCCGACCACGATGAGCTGCGAGACGTCCAGCCGGACCAGGAAGCGCCCGAGGAGGTCGTGCTCGCTCACGGCGTCCTCGCCCAGCTCGGCCATCTCGCCGAGGACCGCCCACGTCCGGCGCGGTTGGTCCCCCGAGCGCGCCATCATGGCCAGTGATTTGAGGGCCGCACGCATCGAGTCCGGGTTGGCGTTGTACGAGTCGTTGATGACAGTCACGCCGTCGGTGGTGGCCCGCACATCCATCCGGCGGGCCGACGCCGCGCTGGCGGCTCCGAGAGCCGTGGCGACGGCCCCGATGTCCATCCCACAGGCCAGCCCCACCGCGGCCGCGGCCAGGGCGTTGCCCACCTGGTGCTCGCCGTGGACGCGCAGCGCCACCTCGGCCCGCCCCTGCGGGGCGATCATCCGGAACCGGGCCCTGGCCTGGTCGTCGAGGCTCACCCCCTCGGCGCGGATGTCGGCGGGACCGCCGACGCCGACGGAGGCGATGTGTGCGCTGGTGCGATCGGCCATCGCGCGGACCCGCTCGTCGTCGTGGTTGAGCACGGCGACACCGCCGTCCGCGGCCGACGGGAGCGCCTCCACGAGCTCGCCCTTGGTCGCGGCGATGACATCACGCGACCCGAACTCGCCCAGGTGGGCGGTGCCGACGTTGAGCACGACCCCGATCCTCGGTGGCGCGACGGCGGCGAGCTCGGTGATGTTGCCCGGCGCCCGGGCGCTGAGCTCGAGCACGAGGAAATCGGTGTCCTCGTCGGCGCGCAGCGCGGTCCACGGGTGGCCGATCTCGTTGTTGAACGATCCCGGAGGGGCCACGACAGTGCCCGCGGCGGACAACACCGCCCCGATGAGGTCCTTGGTGCTGGTCTTGCCGGAGGAGCCGGTGACCCCCACGACCACGAGACCGTGCTCGGTCACCAGGCGGTCGACGCTGGCGCGGGCGAGCGACCCGAGCGCGGCGAGCACAGCGGCGCCCGAGCCGTCGGTGTCGGCGGCCAGCGCCATCGCGTTGGTCTCGCGCCGGTCGACGGGCGGGACGACGATCTGGGCTCCCGTGACGCCCTCGACCTCCCGGGCGACGAGCGCGGCAGCGGCCCCGCTCTCCAGAGCTCCATCGACGAACCCGTGCCCGTCGACGCGTTCGCCGGGCAGGGCCAGGAACAGTCCGCCCGGGCCGAGGCGGCGCGAGTCGAACTCGACCGTGCCGGTGACGGCGGTGTCGGGATCGCCCCCGACGAGGCGTCCGCCGACGATCGTGGCGATCTCGCCGAGCGTGAGGTCGATCATCGTGTGTTGTCCTCCGTCCCGCCCGGTGAGGCGGTGTATTCCAGGCGCCTGACCAACTCTTCGGCGGCGCGTGCCCTGTCGTCGAACGGGTGGACCACCCCGGCGACCTCCTGCCCTGTCTCGTGTCCCTTACCCGCGATCACCACGGCGTCGCCGGTCTCCGCCCAGTCGATGGCGGCCGCGATGGCCGCACCCCGGTCACCGAGCTCGAGTATCTGTGTCCCGTCGGTGGCCGTCGATTCCGCACCGGCACGGACGGCGGCGCGGATCCCGGCGGGGTCTTCCGTCCGCGGGTTGTCATCGGTCACCACCACCAGGTCCGCGACGTCCGCTGCAGCGGCGCCCATGAGCTCCCGCTTCCCGGGGTCCCTGTCGCCACCGGCTCCGAGCACGACGGCCACGCGTCCGGTGGTCTGGCCGCGCACGGACCGCAGGACCGCGGCCACCGCGCCCGGCTTGTGTGCGTAGTCCACGAGGACCCGGAAGTCCTGGCCCCGGACCACGGGCTCGAGCCGGCCGGGCACCCGCACGTCGATCATGCCGGACGCGGCCGCACGCACGTCCAGCCCCAGTGCGTCGATGATCGCCAACGCCACCAGCGCGTTGGCCACGTTGAACCGCCCCGACAGCGGGATCTCCACGTCGAAGACGTCGCCTCGCGGCGGGTGGACGGCGAAGCGCTGCCCTCCGCTGGCGGTGGTCCCGGACTCCCCCGCGGTCCAGTCCGCCGTCGCGTCTGGTCCGGCGGAGACCGTCACCGCGTCGGGCCGCATCCCCGCGAGCCGTCGGCCCCAGTCGTCGTCGACCACGACGACGGCCCGCTCAGCGGGCAGCACCGACGACCCGGGATCGGCCCCGGCGTCGAACAGGCGGCACTTGGCCCGGAAGTAGTCCTCCATGTCCGGATGGAAGTCGAGGTGGTCCTGCGAGAGGTTGAGGAAGGCGCCGACGGCGAAGCGCGTCCCGTCCACGCGTCCCAGTCGCAGGGCGTGGCTCGAGACCTCCGCGGCGACGGCGCGGGCGTCCTGATCGCGCATGCGCGCGAGCAGCGCCTGGAATTCCGGGGCCTCCGGGGTGGTCAGACGACTGACCAGCGCGTGGCCGTCCACACGACTGCCCGTGGTGCCGATGATCCCGGAGAGCGCTCCGGCGCCGGACAGCGCGGCCTCCACGAGGTACGTCGTCGTGGTCTTCCCCGACGTCCCCGTGATACCCACCACGTCTACCTGCGCGGAGGGGTCCCCGGCCAGCATCGCGGACAGGGTGCCGAGCTCGGCGCGGGGGTCCGGGTGGACCAGGACGGGGACGTCCGCGACCGCCGCGCCCATCAGCTCGAGGCCCTCGGGGTCGGTGAGCACGGCGGACGCCCCCGCCTCGAGCGCGGTCCCCGCGAACGCCGCACCGTGCGCCCGGGACCCGGGCAGGGCGGCGAACAGGACACCGGGCTGAGATTCCTGCGCCCGGATGGTCGCGCCGTGCAGTTGTCCGTCCGCACGCTCCCTCGCTCCGAGGAGGCGGGCCCGCACCGCGTCCGCCAGCTGTGCCGCTGTGGCCATCACCCCTCCTCGACCCGCCTTTCCGTCTTCTGACAAACCTCCGGTGAACCCGCTACACGCTACATTGCCGGGTCGCGGTCACCGCGCCTGCAGGACCAGCTCCGGCGCCGGGGCCGACGGCGGGATGTTGTCGCGGGTGACCAACCAGCTCGCGATGTCGTGGAACAGCGGGGCGGCGGACTCACCGCCCTCCCCGTGGACGCCGCGCTGGGGGGCGTCGAGCATGATCGCGATGACGTACCGCGGGTCGTCGGCGGGCAGGATGCCGGCGAAGGTGATCCAGTAGTCCGAGTTCGAGTAGCACGAGCAGGCCGGGTCGATCTTCTGGCCCGTCCCCGTCTTGCCGCTCACCTGGTATCCGGAGATGGCCGCCTGCGGACCGGTGCCCGCCTGCGCGCCCGGCCCGGGCTGCACCACCGACCGGAACATGTCCCGGACGGTCGTCGCGGTCTCGTCACTGACCACCCGGACCCCCTCGGGCCGCTGGGTCACGTGGGAGTCGCCATCGGGACCGACGCGTTCGGCGACGACTCTGGGTGGCACCCGGACGCCGTCATTGGCGATCGTCTGGAACATGCCCGCCATCTGCAGCGTGGTCATGGACAGGCCCTGGCCGATGGGCAGGTTGGCGAAGGTGCCGCCCTGCCAGTTCTGCAGGTCCGGCACGAGGCCCGGGGATTCACCGGAGAGCGCGATGCCCGACTTCTGTCCGAGCCCGAACTTCTCGAGGTACTCCGAGTACGGCTCCTTGCCGATGCGTTGGGCCAACATGAGGGTGCCGACGTTGGAGGACTTACCGAAGATCCCGGTGGTGGTGTACGGAGTGGGGCCGTGCTCCCACGCGTCGGAGACGGTCACCCCCTCCATCTGGATGCTGCCGTCGACCGTGTGCACCTCGTCGGGGTCCGTGACCCCCATCTCGATGGCGGCGGCGGCGGTGATGAGCTTGTTGACCGAGCCCGGTTCGAACGGCGAGGTCACGGCCGGGTTCCCGAGGTCGGCTCCGCGTTCGAGTTCCTCCCCGATGCCCACCGCCGGGTTGAACGTGTTGTCGTTCGCCATCGCCCGCACCTCGCCGGTCTTCGCATCCAGGACCACTGCCGACGCGTTGTCCGCCCCCGACATGTCCTTGGCCGACTGGATCGACTTCTGGACGTGCCACTGCAGGTCCGCATCCAGGGTGAGACGGACGTTGTCACCGTCCTGCGGCTCACTGACGTTGCGGAGCGTGCCCGGGATCATGGTGTTGTCCTGGGCCTTGTCGAAGGTCTGACGGCCTTCCTCGCCGTCGAGCTCGTCGTTGAGGAGCGCCTCGATCCCCTGGAGGCCGATCAGTGTGCCCTCGTCACTCTGCGTGGTGGCGCCCACGACGTTCGCCCCCAGGGCGCCTCCGGGGTATTCGCGGATGTCGACGCGCTCGGCGCCGATCATGGGGAACTTCTCGGTGATCGAGTTGGCGTCGGTCACGTCCACGTTGCGGACGAGATAGGTGAACCCGGAGTCCGATTCGAGCTTGGCCTCGATCTCCTCCCGGTCCACCGAGTCGCCGAGGACCGCCTCGAACTCGTCCGCGATGTCCGCGACCAGTTCGTCCCACGTGGGCGCGGTGCTGTCGAGTTCGCGGCGCTCCTCGGCGTTGCGCTCCTCCACGTCCGGCTGGATGGACAGGTCCCGGGCCGCGCGGGTGAAGGCGATCGGGTCACCGTTCAGGTCGACGATCGAGCCGCGGGTCGCCGGGAGGACCTCGTGGACCTGACGCTGACTCTCCGCACGGGCGGCGAGCTCGTTCCCCCCGATCGTCTGGACCCAGAGCAGCTTGGCGAGCGAGAGGACCATGATGATCGCGAAAATCGTGCGCATCCACGTGAACCGCCGGTCGGTGCCGGCGGCGGTCCGGATCCTCCCCGAGCGCGTGGGCCGCCGACCGGCCCCCGACCGCGCCCCGTGAGGGCCCCCCGAGGGGACGCGGGATCGCTGTCCCTGCGTACGTCGATCGGTCATCGGGGGCCTTTCCGCGGTCTAGTGGTCAGTGTGTCGTCCCGGGCACCGGAGCCAGCGTGGCCGGATCGTCCCCCGCTGCCTCGGGGCCCGGTGCGGGGGCCGCCGCGGGCTCGGGAGCCGGGGCATCGGGCTGTTCCGCGGGGGCAGGCTCGCGCTCGGCCCCCGGTGGCGGGGGTGCACTCGCGGCCGGTGGGGCTGCGAGCGGCGGGTACGGGACGGGTGAGACCCCTCGTTCGGCCCGGTCCTGAGGGGTGGGGGCTGGTGGGGCGTCGAAGCCGTCCCGGGCCGGCGGCGTCGACGAGTCGGACGATACCGGCGCCGGCTGCAGTGGCTTGATCGGCGCGCCGAGTTCCGCCTCGGGCTCTCCGACGATCTCGATCACACCATCCGAACCCCGGGTGAGGATCGGCGCGCTCGCCACCCCCACCATTCCGAGCTTCTCCGCGCGGGTGGCGAGGACCTCGGCCGACCTCGCCCGCTCGTTGGACGCCTGCAGCGACTCCATCCGCTCGACCAGTGCGACGTTGGCATCCCGTGCGTTCTTGAGGTCGTAGGTGTCCTGGGTGGTCTGGGCGGACAGCAGGAGCGTCCCGCCCACCCCGGCGCCGATGAGCAACAGCAGGACGACGACGAACGGGACCCGCTGCGCCAGCTCGGCGGGGCTCAGCCGTTCCGCCGGGACGACGACCGTGCGCCGACCCCGGACGGTCCGGGTGACCGGCCGGCGGCGGAGCCCGAACCTCCGCCCCGGGCGAGCGCGGGAGGGGGTCGCCGGGCCGGCCGTGGCGCGGTCGTCGAGATCTGCCGGGGGTCCGGCGGCGTCGATCGTGCTCGTCATGCGTTTCTCCCGTCGATACGCTGTACGCAACGCACCCGGACCGAGACCGAGCGCGGGTTATGGTCGATCTCGGCCTGTCCGGCCTTCTCCGCCCCGCGGGTGACCTGCCTGAACTCCGGCCCGTGGCCGGGCAACTCGACCGGCAGCCCGGCCGGCGTGCGGGAGGTCGTCCGCGCGGAGAGCTCGCGCTTGACGAGCTTGTCCTCGAGGGAGTGGTACGCCATGAACACCGCGCGACCGCCCTCCCGGAGCAGGTCGAGGTAGCCGGCAGCCGCCCTCTCGACGGCTTCGAGCTCGGCGTTCACCTCGATCCGGAGCGCCTGGAACACGCGTTTGCCGGGATGTCCGCCGGTACGCCGCGCACCGGCGGGGATCGTGTCGTAGAGAAGCTCCACCAGTTCCGCACTGGTCCGCAGGGGGGCTTCCTGCCTGCGGCGCACAATCCGGGTGGCGATCTGGCGTGCGAAGCGCTCTTCGCCGTAGACACGGAATATCCGCGCGAGGTCGTCGCGGTCGTACTCCGCCAGGACGTCCGCCGCGGTCTGCCCCGTCGTGGGGTCCATCCGCATGTCCAGCGGGGCGTCGACCGAATACGCGAAGCCGCGCTCCGCCACGTCCAACTGCATCGACGAGACCCCCAGGTCGAGGAGCACGCCGTCGATCGCGGGGCCGGCCCCGTCGCGGGAGTCGCCGGGCAGGCCCGCCGTCACCGCGTCGAAGTCGTCGAAGCGGGCGTGCACGGGTGTGAAGCGGTCGCGGTAGGCGGTGAGGCGACGTGTCGCCAGATCGAGGGCCTCGGGGTCGCGGTCGACGCCGACGATCCGCAGGTCGTCGAACTCGGCGAGAAGATGCGAGGTGTGGCCGCCCAGTCCGAGCGTGCCGTCGACGATCACGGGGCGCCGTCCCGCGGAGGCGGCGGCGTCGACGACCGGGCTGAACAGCTCGATGGTGCGGTCGAGGAGGACCGGGATGTGACCGGCACGCGCGGCGGCGCGGTCGGCATCGGACTGTGCGGCCATCTCGCCCCCTCGCTGTCTCGTCGGCGTCCCGGTTGTGGTGGAGCCCCCTGGTCCCCGTCCGGTACCCACCTGGCGTCGGGGAAGTACGTCAGGGTGGTGCCGGGCAGGGGCCGGGGGGCTCCGTCCGTCGAGTTCTCGTTCCCGCCCCCGGTCTCTAGAACTCGATCCCGAGGGAGGTCCCCTCCATCTCGGAGAACACGGGCAGGTTCTCCTCGCTGTAGCGATCCCAGGCCTGTGCATCCCAGACCTCGAGCCGTTCGCCGAGGCCGTTGACCACGCAGTCCTTGTCGAGATTCGCGTATTTTCTCTGGCTCGCCGGGATGGAGACCCGCCCCTGCGAATCCAGTTGCTGGACTTCCGCACCGCTCACCAGGAGCCGGAAGAACGCCATGTGTTTCTCACTGAGATTGGCGGTCGGCCGGACCTTGCGGACCAGTGCGTCGAACTCGTCTTCCGGGAAGACCGAGAGGGTGTTGGTGAACCACCCGCACACGACCACCCCGCCCTCCAGACCGGGTCTGAATCTGGCAGGGATGGTCAGCCTTCCCTTGTCGTCGAGCTTGGGACGGTGCGTCCCGTACCCGACGAAGGCTCGTTCGCGCCCGGAGTCGGCGTGATCGGTGTCGGTCACCCGCCACCTCCTGGGTCAGGCCCTCCCTCCGCTCGCCGTCGCTAACGGAGAGGTCGGAAATCACCGTCGAGCTCCTTGCGCTCCCCACTGTACCCCACTTCGCCCCACAAACAAGGTTTGTTCCCCACTTCTCCCCACTGCGGCATATCTATGCAGCTCAGACGGGGCAAACCACTCGGGAAGTCGGCCCGGGTACAGCGTGTCGGCAGCCGACACAGGAGGCAGCGAGATACCCGAGAGCACGTCAACGGGACAGAAGTGACTATTGCACAGTGATGGTGTGGAAGCCGCACTGCCCGGTGGGGGGATGTGGGGCAACGGGGTGGAGCAGAGTGGGGAGCCCTCGCCACCGAGTGGCGGCGACGGGGCGGAGACAACAGAAAAGCCGGGAGGGGCGAACGCTGATGCGTTCGCCCCTCCCGGCTCTCAGTGGGCTGTGGTGCCGGCGGCTACTGCTCGAAGCGCCGCCGGAAACGGTCCTCCATACGGGACGAGTAGGACTGGCCACTCGAGGGCTTCGGCTGCTGTGCGCGTCCCCCGGCACCGGGTGCGGCACCGCGTTCCTTACCCGGGACGACTCCCGCGGACGAGGTGGATCGCATCGCGATGACACCGCCCGCGAACATCACGAGGAAGCCGACCAGACTGAGTACCGGGAATCCGCCCGGCTTGAAATCGAGTGCGAGGCCGCCCACGAGGAGCGCCACGCCGATCACGCCGAGCACGACGATCAGCGCCATGGGGCGACGGCCCCCCGACGCGCCGGTCTTACGCACCGACGACGCGAACTTGGGGTCATCGGCGTAGAGGGCAGTCTCGATCTCGTCGAGCATGCGCTGTTCGTGCTCGGACAGTGGCACTGCGACCTCCTTCAGGTACTCGCGCGACGAGTGCGGCCGACTCGACCGGGCGACGTGACCGGATGAGAGATCCCGACCCGGTCAGGGGTTCTCTCCATCATACGAGGGCGACGCGGCACTGACCACCTGGATTCCCCACCCGGCCCCCACCGGGGTCGCGGAACCGGCGCCACACGCCCTCACGCGACCGATCCCAGGACCCCCAGCCGGTCGTCGACGAGGTCGAGGAACCGCCCCACCGCCCACAGGAAGTCATCAGCCATCCCCGGGTCCACGGTCCTGGGCAGACCGTCCTCCACCGCGGCCGCCAGCCGCGAATACCCGCGCAGCACGGTGGCCCACTCCCCCAGGTCGGGATGCTCTGCGGCGAGCCGGTGCCACACGTCGGACGGCCCGCGCCGCCGGGGGCCGGGGGCCAGCAGGGCGCCGGCCGCGGTCCGGGCGGCGCGGTACGCCTCGAGGAACCGCTCCCCAGGGGTGGTCGCCGCGATCGAGAGCCCACGGTGGAGCTCGGCCCTGCCCACACGCCCGAGCGCGACGGATCGGCTACGAGCTGCTGATTCACCACCGAACGTCGTGTTCACCGGCATCTCACCTCCTCTGTGCTCCGCACGGTATCCCCGGGGTCCGACACAACCGCGACCCGTGAGCGCCGCCCCGTGATGAGATGGAGCGGATGGACACCGTGATCACGCGCCTGGAGCCGGGCCAGTTCCGCAGCCGACTGCCGGAGGCCCTGGAGGTCTACGTGGAGGCGATGGGGTACCCCCCGCAGGTGGTCCGGACCCGGGCCCCGGCGTGGACGGAGCACAGCCGGCGCGAGGGCTGGTCGGGGGTCGCCGCCTTCGAGTCGCCCCGACGGCGGCTCCTCGGTCACGCGCCGGGCGCTCTCGTCGCCATCTGCTACGGCTACCGCGGGTCCCCCGGCCAGTGGTGGTACGAGCAGGTGGCGCGTGGTCTCCGCGACCAGGGGCGCGAACTGCCGGGCGACTTCGTGGAACTGACCGAGCTGCACGTGTCGCCACGTCTCCAGGGGCACGGCCTCGGGACCTCGTTGCTCCGGGAATTCCTCTCCGTCCGCGACGAGGGGACGGTCCTGCTCTCCACCCCGGAGGTCGAGGGAGAGTCGAACGGCGCCTGGCGGCTGTACCGGTCGCAGGGGTTCACCGACGTCCTCCGGGCGTACCGGTTCGACGGGGACTCGCGGCCGTTCGCCGTCCTCGGTCGTCCACTCCCGCTCCCACTGTCAGGCGGCGCCGAGTGACCCCGCGACATGACGTGGTGGTGATCGGGTCCGGCCACAACGGACTGATCTGCGCCGCCTACCTCGCCCGCTCCGGGCTCGACGTCCACGTGGTCGAGAAGGACACGGTGGTGGGCGGGGCCACCTCGACGGTCGAACGCTACCCGGGTCACCTGACGGACAGGGGCTCGTCGGCGCACCTGATGATCCGCCACACCGGCATCCCGGAGGAGTTGGACCTCGCCTCGCACGGGCTGCGCTACGTCGACTGCGACCCGTGGGGGTTCGCGCCCGCCCCTCCTGGCAGCGACGAGCCTCCCCTGGTCTTCCACCGGGACCTCGACGCGACGTGCGCGAGCATCTCCGAGGCCTGCGGGCGGGGCGACGCCGACGCGTATCGGGAGTTCGTCGCCCGCTGGGACGTCCTGGCAGGGCGCATGATGAAGGGCTTCGCCGCCCGACCGACCGCCGCCCGGCTCGGCGGGGCCTTCCTGGGACCGCAGGACCTCCGTGACCCGTTCGGGGCGGTGCAGACCTTCCTCTCCTCCGGGGACGCGCTGCTCGATTCGACGTTCTCCTCCGAGCGCCTCAAGGCGGCGCTGTCCTGGTTCGGCGCGCAGTCCGGGCCCCCGATGTCCCACCCGGCCACAGCACCGATGATCGGGTTCGCCGCGCTCATGCACCGGGTCCCGCCCGGTCGGGCGATCGGGGGCTCCGGGGCGTTGGCGGACGCACTGGTCTCCTCGATCAGGGCACACGGCGGCACCGTGACGACGGGGGCGGGCGCCACGGCGGTCCGGCGGTCGGGGCGCGGCTGGAGGGTCGACACCGCCGGGGCCGGCGCGGTGGACGGCGCGGTGGTGGTGGCCGCCTGCCACGTGCACACCACCCTCGACCTGCTCGCCGGGGAACTCCCCGCGGCGCGGCTGGACGGCTGGAGACGGCGCATCCGGCCGGGGTTCGGGATCGGGATGGCGGTGCGTCTCGGCACCACCGGTCTGCCGCGATACCCGGACGTCGACACGGACGTGAGCGCCACCGGCCTCCAGTTCCTCGTCACCGACCGTGCTCAGCTGGACCGCCGCCACGGAGTGGCCGCGGCCGGCGGACTCGACGCGGATCCCGCCGTGCTGGCCATGAGTTTCAGCGCACTCGACCCGTCCCTGGCGCCCGCGGGCCGACACGAGCTGACGTTGTGGTCACAGTGGCATCCGCGGCACCTCGCGGGCGGGCGCACCTGGTCCGGGGCCGGGGACGCCGAGGCGGACAGGATCGTCGCCGGGATGGAGCGCTTCGCCCCGGGATTCTCCGACACGATCGTGCACCGGCACGTCCAGACCCCTGAGGACCTGGAGACGGAGCTCGGGCTGATCGGCGGGAACGTGATGCACGTGGAGATGTCGCTGGACCAGATGCTCCCCATGCGGCCCCACCCGGACCTGCACGGCCACGCGGTCCCCGGGGCGGACGGCGTGTTCCTGGCCGGGGCCTCGACCCACCCCGGAGGCGGGGTGATCGGCGCGAGCGGACGGACCGTGGCGGGACTGGTCGCCCGTCGGCTCGGCACGTCGACGCGGCGCAGGGCACGGGCCCGGGCAGAATGAGTACCGTGACCGAGCTCCGCACCGCACCGAACTCCCCGACCACCGGCGGCGCCCGCACGCCCCGACGGCTGCTGGGCGTCGCCGCCATGGTCACCATGCTGTTCGTCCTCACCGGGTGTCTCCAGCTCAACGCGCAGATGAGCGTCCGGAAGGACGACACGGTGTCGGGCCGGATCCTGGTCGCCGGGGATCTCCCCGCCCAGACGACCGGCCTCGACCAGTTGTCCGCTCCCTCCGGCCTCGAACAGAAGGTCCGGATCACGCCGTACTCGGCGGACGGGTTCACCGGACGCGAGGTCTACTTCACGCAGCTGACCTTCGCGGAGTTCGACACCCTCGCCCTGGCGATCGAGATCGAGGGCGCCCGGCCGTACACGATGGGCTTCCGCCGGAGTGGTGACACGGTGACCTTCAGCGGGTCGGTGGACCTGTCCGGCATCCCCGCGGAACGGGCTGGCGAGACCTCCACGCGGATCGATCTGACGTTTCCCAACCGGATCAGCGAGACCAACGGGACCGTCGGAGGCGGCAACTCGGTGAGCTGGAGTCCCTCCACGGGGTCGATCACCCGGATGCAGGCCTCGTCGTCGTACCCGGACCCCGCCGCGCGCGGGTTCGCCGTGTGGATGATCGTCGGGATCGGCGCCGCGCTCCTCGTCTCGATCGGCACAGTCCTGGTCGCGCGGACCTCACGCGCCCGGGCCGACCGGCTGGTGCGCTGAGCGCGACGGCGTCAGGACCGGCCGGCCGACACCCCGGGGGCCGGCGCCATCGACAGGTTGGCGAGGACCTCGTGGGTGGCCCGGGAGAAGTTGAGCGTGTTGAAGTGCAGGCAGGGCACGCCCTCGGCGATCAGCCGCTCACAGAGCTCGGTGGCGAACTCGATCCCCACCTCCCGGACCGCGGCCCGGTCCTCCTCGGGACCGTCCCCTGCGGCCCTGCGCAACCGCTCGGACAGGCCGTCGGGCAGGGCGCAGCCGGAGAGCTCGACCATCTTGCGGACCTGCCGCAGGCTGGTGACCGGCATGAGGCCGGGGATGATCGGCTTCGCGCCCTGCTCCGGGTCGGCCGCGACCACGCGGTCACGGAGTCGGAGATAGTCCTCGACGTCCCAGAACATCTGCGTGATCGAGTAATCGGCGCCGGCACGCAGCTTGGAGACCAGCACGTCGGTGTCGTGGCCGAGATCGCGGGCCCGGTAATGGCCCTCGGGGAACGAGGCGACGCCCACGTTGAAGTCGCCGACCTCGTGGATCAGCCGGACCAGTTCCTCGGCGTACAGCAGCCCCTCCGGGTGCGGCGTCCAGTCGCCGAGCGGGTCGCCGGGCGGGTCCCCGCGGAGCGCGAGGATGTTCGACACCCCGGCGTCGCCGTACAGCCGGATCATCTCGCGCAGTTCCGAGACCGGATGCCCCACCGCGGTGAGGTGCGCCACCGGGAGCAGGTCGGTGTCCCGGACCACGCCCTCGACCACGCGCACGGTCCGGTCGCGCGTCGACCCACCGGCCCCGTAGGTGACGGACACGAAGGCGGCGCCGAGATCCGAGAACACGGAGGCCGCGCGCCAGAGGCGTTCCTCGGCGGCCTCGTCCCGCGGCGGGTAGAACTCGACGGAGAAGGGCACCCTGGGCGTGGTCGACGAGGCGATCCGTTCCACGATCCCCGGGTACCGGCCGCCGCCCGTCTGTCGGATGTCGGATAGCTGGGTCACCGGACCAGACTATCCCGGCACGGCGAGCCGTCCGTCGTCACCCGACGACTAGGCTGGACCGGACGTGGGCGGCCGTGGGGCCGGCCGGGAGGGATGGTGACGGTGGCAGCGCCGACGAGGCCGACTACCGGTGACGACGACGAGGCGGCGCGCATCCGACATGCGCTCGCCCGGCACTTCGACGGTCGCCGGGAGCTCGTCCACGGCGTCGATCCCCGGGTCGACCGTCTCGCCGGACTGTTGGCCGACTTCGTCCTGGACGGTGGCAAGCGGATGCGACCACGCTTCGCCCTGGCCGGGTGGGCCGCGGCCGTGGACACCGCCGCGGAGGCGCCGGCCGAGGTGGTGACGGCCTGCGCCGCGCTCGAACTCATCCAGGCGTGCGCGCTCGTCCACGACGACATCATCGACGCCTCCGACACCCGTCGCGGACGCCCCACGGTGCACCGCGCCGGGGAGTCCGTGCACCGCGCCCAGGGCTGGGCCGGCGACCCGTCGCGCTACGGCGTGTCCCAGGCGATCCTGCTCGGCGACCTCGCGTTGACCTGGGCGGACGAGATGTTCGTGCGCTCCGGGGTCGACGCCGACGCGCTGTCCCGGGCCCTCGAGCCCTGGTACGCGATGAAGACCGAGGTCCTCTCGGGACAGATGCTCGACGTCCTGGCGGAGGCGTCCGGGACCACGGACGAGGAGACGCCGGTCCGGGTCAACCGATTCAAGACGGCCGCGTACACGGTGGAACGGCCGCTGCACATCGGGGCCGCGCTGGCGGGCGCCCCCGCGGACACCGTCTCCGCGCTGCGGGAGTTCGGGGTGGCCGTGGGCCAGGCTTTCCAGCTCCGGGACGACCTACTCGGGGTCTACGGCGACCCGGACGTCACCGGCAAGCCCTCGGGGGACGACCTGCGCGAGGGCAAGCGGACACTCCTGCTCGCCCGCGGCGTCCGGTCGGCGCCGCCGGAGGACGCCGAGTACCTGCTGTCGGTCCTGGGTACCGATGTCGACGACGACGCGCTCGACCGCGCCCGACGCATTCTCACCGACTCCGGTGCGGTCGCCTCCGTGGAGTCCGAGATCGACGCGCTGACCGACCGCGCCCTCGCCGCGATCGACTCGGGATCGGTCAGCGCCCACGGTCGGGAGACCCTGCGCGCGCTCGCCGGGGCGGCCACCCGTCGTCAGGCCTGAGCCGTGCCGCCGCATCCGGCCACGGTCTCCGCGACGGGCACCGCCTCGTCGTCGTCGCCGGGTGCCGTCCGAGAGGTGACCACCTCGGCGCGCCGGGCGCTCTCGGGCCCGTCGGGGCCGGCCCTGTGGCGCGGCACCCTCGGCGCGGCGCTGCTGACCGTCGGCGGCTTCGGGGCCGGCTCGCTCCCCGTCGACGGCGGCCCGGCGGCGGCCGTCGGCCTGCCCGGGTTCACGTTCGGCCACGGTCAGGTACTCGCGCTCGTCCTGTGCTGGACGGGGATCGCTCTCCTGGTCACCTCGTGGCTCGCGCTCGGCCCACGCGCGGTACGCGGGCTCCTCCCCGCCCGCGACGCGGTGTGGGCGACGGCGCTGTGGTCGGTCCCACTGTTGCCGTCGGTCCCCCTGTTCAGTACCGACGCCTGGACGTATCTCTCCCAGGGCGCGATGAGCGCGGCGGGGATCTCCCCCTACGAGCACGGGGCCGAGGCCAACCCCGGGCCCTTCACCGACGAGGTGTGGCAGGACTGGCGGACCACGACCGCCCCGTACGGCCCCCTCCACGTCCTGCTGATGCGCGGGATCGTCACCGTGACCGGCGAGAACCCGAGCGTCGGCATCATCGTCCTCCGGATGGTCGTGCTCGCCGCGCTCGCGGGGCTCGTCGCGCTGGTGATCGCGCTCGCCCGCCGCACCGGCGTCGACACGGGCGCCGCCGTCTGGATGGGATGCGCGTCCCCGCTCACGATCGTCCATCTGGTGGGCGGCCTCCACAACGAGGTCTTCCCCCTGCTCGCGTGCCTGCTCGCCGTGCTGCTCGCGGTCGACGGCCGGGCCGCCGGCGCGGGCGTCACGCTCGGGCTTGCGGTGGCGGTCAAGGTCAACGCCGTCCTCGTGGCCCCGTTCCTGCTGTGGATCCTGCTGGCGCGGCGGCGCAGGGACCCGGCGGTGGCCCGGCCCGTCGCCCGGGCGCTCGCGGACACCGCTCTCGCCGCTGTCGCCGCCGGGGCGGCCTTCGCACTGACGACCCTCGCCGCCGGTCTGGGTGTGGGGTGGCTGGGAGCCCTGTCCGTCTCGGACCGGATCATCAACTACCTCAGCGTCCCCACCGCGGTGGCGCACCTCGTGCACGCCGTCACCGACTCCGGACTGGAGGACGTGCTCTCCGTGACGCGGAGCGTGGGCGCCGTGCTGCTGGCGTGCGTGCTCGTGGTGGTCTGGGCGACCCACCGACGGGACACCCCGACAGCACTGCGCGGGATCGTCCTCGCGCTGGTCGCGTTCTTCCTGCTCAACTCGGTTTCGTGGCCCTGGTACTACGTGTGGGTGGCCGCGTTCTGGTTCGCGGCCCGGCCGGGTCGACGTGCCACCACCGCCGCCGTCGCCGGCACGGTGTTCCTCATCCTGGCGATCGGCCCCGACGGGTCGACGAGCCTCTACAGTCCGGTACTCGCCGCGGCCGCCGTGGTCGCGGCGCTCGTCACGGCGTGGTGGTGGCGCCGGAGGCTCAGAACGCCATCGCCTGAGCGCGCCTCCTGACCTCGCGGGCCCGGTGGCCGTGCAGCGCATCCACCGGCCGCCCGGGGAGCGAGTCGTCGGGCTCGAACATCCACTGCAGGATCTCCTCGTCGCGGTAGCCGCCGTCCCGCAGAACCGCCACGAGTCCCGGAAGGAAGCGCGCCACCTCGTCGGCCTCGTCCAGGAACACCTCGGGGACCACCACCGTCCCGCGCCGCTTGACGGCCAGGAGGGAACCCTCGCGGAGGAGATCATGGACCCGGGTGACCGGGATCCCCAGCCGTCCGGACAGCTCCGGGAGGTCGATGACCCCGACATCGGCGGGCAGGACGTCGTCGCAGTGCGGAACCGTACTCACGCGGTACACGTTAGTCACAGGGACGCGGAACGACCATCACGGCCGCGCACGCCGCGCGGTGCCGCCCCTCTTCAGGGGCTCAGAGCAGAATGGGAGCCATGAGTACTCCAGACGGGCAGATGCCGGGGCCTGGCTCCCTCCTCGACGGGCGCTACCGCCTCGATGCCGTGATCGCACGGGGCGGGATGTCCATGGTCCACCTGGCCACGGACGAGCGCCTGGATCGTCACGTCGCCGTCAAGCTGCTCGACCCGGTGCTCGCCGGCGACCGCGCCTTCGTCGACCGCTTCACGCTCGAGGCCCGCTCGGCCGCCCGGCTCTCGGACCCCGGCATCGTCCAGGTCTTCGACCAGGGCGTCGAGGGCGAGACGCCGTTCCTGGTCATGGAGCTCGTCCCTGGCGGCACCCTCCGCGAACTGCTGGACGAACGCGGTCCGATGCCCCCGTACGCGGCCGCGGCGGTCCTGCGCCCCCTCCTCGGCGCGCTGCGCGAGGCCCACGATGCCGGGCTCGTCCACCGGGACATCAAGCCCGAGAACGTGCTCATCTCCACCAACGGCGCGGTCAAGCTCGCCGACTTCGGCCTGGTCCGGGCCGTCGCGGAATCGCGGGCCACCTCGAACAGCGTGGTCATGGGCACCGCCGCCTATCTCTCCCCCGAACAGATCTCCGGGTCGGACACCGACGGCCGATCCGACCTGTACTCGCTGGGCGTCCTCGCCTACGAGATGCTCACCGGGGTCCCGCCCTTCAGCGGGGACAGTTCGGTCGCCGTCGCCTACCGGCGGCTCGACACGGACGTGGCCGCCCCCTCCGACCAGTCCGACTCCGTCTCGGAGGCCCTCGACCGCGTCGTGCTGCGAGCCACGCGTCGCAGCCGCGAGGACCGCTACACGGACGCCGGACAGATGCTCGACGAGCTCGACGAGGCGGCCCGGATCGGGCGGTTCCCCGCGTACGCCGTCCCCGCGCCCCGCCAGTCCTCCTGGTCCCGGGCGCGCGCCGCCGCGGCGGTCTCGGGTGCCGGTAGCGAATCGGAGTTCGACGCCGCCGACCGGGAGAGTGGCGAGGCCCTGCGGCGGGGCGACGGGCCGGTGCCCACCCGGGTGCACACCCGCGCCGACCTCTCCCCCGCCCCGGCCGCACCGCAGCCCGACCGGGGGTCCGCAGCGGGCCCGTACCCACCCGGCGAGGTCGAGCACGCGGGCCGGCGCGCCCCCGTCCGGCCGCGTCGCAGGCTCGGACTGCTGTGGCTCGGCCTCGTCATCGCGGCCGCGACGTTGCTCGCCGTGGCGGGGTGGTGGTTGGGTTCCGGCCGCTTCGAGACCGTTCCGTCCGTGCAGGGCATGTCGGTCGGGCAGGCCACCGAGGCGCTGGGCGGGCTCGGGTTCGCCGCGGTCACCCGGGACACGTTCAGCGACGACGTCGCCCCGTCCGCGCTGGTGGGCACCGACCCCGACGCCGGCACGAGGGTTCCGCGCGGCGACACGGTCGCCGTCCTGGTCTCCGCCGGGCGACCGCAGGTCCCGGAGGTGGGAGCCGACCGTACGGTCGAGGCCGTCTCCGGGCTGCTGCGCGAGAACTCACTCGAGCCGTCCCGCGGCGAGTCCCGGCACTCCGACTCGGTGCCCGAGGGGCAGGTGGTCACCCTGTCCCCCCGGCCCGGGACGACGGTCGACGTGGGGACCCGCGTCGCGATGGTGACGAGCTCCGGCCCCGCCCCCGTCGCCGTGCCCGACGTCGTGGGGCTCGCCGAGGACCGGGCCCGGGCGGCACTGGAGGCGGCCGGGCTCACCGTCTCGGGCGTCCGGGAGGTCTACGACGACGAGGTGGACCGCGGCCGGGCCGTCGGCACCGATCCGGGCCACGGCTCGGACGTGGCGCGCGGGGACGGCGTCACTCTCCTGGTCTCCAACGCACTGGAGGTTCCGGACCTGCGGGACATGCCGCTCGACGAGGCGACCGACGTCCTGACCGACGCCGGTTTCACGGTCGTGCGGGAGTCGCCCGTCACCGACCGCCGGATCGCCGACGGTCACGTGGTGCGCACCGAGCCGCCCGCGGGCGGCTCGGTCGACCCCGCGAACCCGGTCCTGCGGATCGTGCCCTCGGATGCGATCTCGGTGCCGGTCGTGTTGGGGTCCAGGGCGTCGGACGCCCAGCGGGCCCTGCGGGAGGCCGGGCTCACGGCGACGATCGACACGGGGACCCCGGACGGGATCGTCTACGGTCAGACGCCGCTGCCCGGGCGCATGGTGGCCCGGGGCTCGGAGGTGGAGATCGACGCGCTGGGCTGACCGGCGCGTCGACCACACTCTAATTCCGGAGCATCTCGGCGACGAGGTAGGCCAGCTCGAGCGACTGCTGGGTGTTGAGTCGCGGATCGCACGCGGTCTCGTACCGACCCTCGAGGTCCAGATCCGAGATGTCCTGGGCGCCGCCGAGGCACTCGGTGACGTCCTCTCCCGTGAGCTCGATGTGGATACCGCCGGGGTGCGAACCGAGGGAGTGGTGCACCTCGAAGAAGCCCTGGACCTCGTCGATGATCCGATCGAAGTGCCGGGTCTTGTAGCCGTTCGAGGTGGAGTGCGTGTTGCCGTGCATGGGGTCGCACTGCCAGATGACCTTGTGCCCGGACTCCTCGACCGCGCGCACGATCGGGGGCAGCGCCTCGCGCACCTTGTCGTTGCCCATCCGGGACACCAGCGTGAGGCGGCCAGGCCGATTGTGCGGGTCGAGCTTCTCGACGTACTCCACGGCGAGCTCCGGAGTGGTGCTCGGGCCGATCTTGAGGCCGATCGGGTTCTCGATGAGTGAGGCGAACGCCACGTGGGCGTCGTCGATCCCGCGCGTCCGCTCGCCGATCCACAGGAAATGGGCGGACAGGTCGTAGAGTCCCTGCTCGGCGTCACCGGTCAGCCCGGTGCCGTCGTCCGCCAGACGGAGCATCGCCCGCTCGTAGTCCAGGACCAGCGCCTCGTGCGAGGAGAAGATGTCGGCGGCACGCAGGTTCTCGTCGGACACGCCGCACGCGTCCATGAACCGCAGGCCGCGGTCGACCTCGGCCGCCAGCGCCTCGTAGCGCGCGCCGGCCGGGGAGCCGGCCACGAACTCCATGTTCCACTCGTGGACACGATGCAGGTCGGCCGTGCCGGACGCGGTGAGCGACCGGACGAGGTTCATGGCGGCCGCGGCGTTGGCGTAGGCACGGACCAGTCGCGACGGGTCGTGCTCGCGGGCGGTCTCATCCGCCTCGAGGGCGTTGACCATGTCGCCGCGGTAGGACAGCAGTCCGGTGCCGTCGCGGTCCGACGACCTCGGCTTGGCGTACTGGCCGGCGATACGGCCCACCTTGACCACCGGCATCGAGGCGCCGTAGGTGAGGACGACGGCCATCTGCAGCAGCGTGCGGAGGACGCCCTTGATGTGGGGCTCGGTATTGGCCTCGAAGGTCTCGGCGCAGTCGCCGCCCTGGAGCAGGAACGCCCGGCCGTGGGCGACCTCGGCCAGCCGGTCGGAGAGGTGCTCGACCTCGGAGGCGACGCAGATCGGCGGGACGCTCTCGAGCACCTTCCGCATGGCGGCGGCGTGCCCGGGGTCCCACGACGGCTGCTGCAGCGCCGGGCGCCCGAGGGCGTCGGCCAGCAGTCTGTCGAGATCCGCGGAGAGCGGGGGCAGGTCGGGTAGCTGCGCGATGTCGACGTCGACTGTCCAGTTGCTCACCCCCGCGAGGATACGCGACGCGGCGTCCGGGGCCGGGCTACAGCCCCGGGTGAGGGCTCCTCGACGCGATCGCGCCGAAGCGCATCGCCACGTGACGGGCGTCTCCGAGCGCGTCGTGTGCGCCGCCGGGGTGAGCGGGCAGCTCCGGCTTTCCGGCCGACTCCCACAGTTGGCGCACGTCGCGGGTGAACTTGGGCATCGCGGCGGGCAGCGCGGTCATGTCCCCCCACAGCTGGCAGACCGCGACGTGGTCGTAGGCGCCGATCCAGGCCCAGAGTTCGACCGGCCCGGAGGCCGGGGCGGTGAGGAACGAGTACAGCTCGTCCCGGATCCGCGCGCGGGACATCCACGCATTCGATGACGGGTTGGGCAGTTTGGGCAGCACGTGCCGCCGGACCCAGGGGCCGGCCGCCGAGTGATCGGCATCGGTCGAGACGGCGTAGAACTCGCGACCGTCGTCGGCCACCACGCCCAGCGACACCAGCTCGATGGTGCGGCCGTCCTCGATGAACTCGCAGTCGTAGAAGTAGCGCATCCGTCAGCGCTGTCCGTCGACCGGACGATCCAGGAGGTTGTGTCCCGACTCCCGCACGGCCTCGTAGCGCTTCTTCATCTCGGCCCCGTAGACGTCCGGCACGTACTCCTGACCGGTCAGGGCCTGGATCCGCCTCATGAGCTCGTCGGTGATCTCGCGTTCGGCGGCGCGATCGCCGACCCGTCCGGCCCACGGCGCGAGGTCGAGCGGCTCCCCCATCAGCACGTGCACCCGCCCGGGCCGGGCGAACCTGCCGACGCGACGGATGTAGTCCTGCGAGCCGATGACCCCCACGGGGACGACCGGGACGTCCGCCCGCAGGGCGAGTCGTGCCGGGCCGGTCTTCCCGCGGTACAGGCGCCCGTCCGGCGATCTGGTCCCCTCGGGATAGATGCACAGCAGGTCCCCGCGGGCCAGGACCTCCAGCCCGGCGTCCATGGCTGCCTGCGCGGCGTCCGCATTGGTGCGATCGATCGGATACTGGCCACTACCCGCGAAGAACCACCGGTTGAGCTTCCCGCGGATCCCGGTGCCCGTGAAGTAGTCGCTCTTGGCGAGGAACGTGACACGACGCGGCAGAAGCAGCGGCATGAAGAGCCAGTCCGCCACGGAGAGGTGGTTGCCCACCAGCAGTGCGGGCCCCTCCGCCGGCACGTTCTGCCGCCCGGTGATCCGCGGGCGGCCGGTGAGCCGCAGAAATGGACCGATGAGGACGTACTTGAGCAGCCAGTACAACATCGCGGTCACCGCTCCTTGTGGTGGCGTGGGTCGGACGCAGCGGATGTTACCCGGGTTGTCGGGTGGATCCGGCAGGGACGAGGTGCGAGGGCCACAAGTCGGGATCGGGGGCGAACCCGACCACCACGACACCGCGGTGGTCGTCGTATGTCGAGTCGACGAGCGTGCACCGCGCGAGCAGAGCCGGCAGGGGCAGGGCTGCCCGGACGCCGTCGAACTCGAGTCGGAGCCGTCCGCCGTCGACCGTGACCGGCGTGGTGGGGTGGGCCGGCACCGCGAGCTCGGCGCGGAAGCCGCCGTGGCCGTCCTCCGCGACCACCGGGGCGACCGCGCCGCGGACCAGGTCCGCCAGCGCCGCGGTCCGGTGTGGCGTGGCACCGGCGACGACGACCTCGACCATGCCGGCGAGGAAGGCCGAGACATCGGATGCGAGCTGGGACAGCCGGTGCGCCTCGCGCAGCCTGGCGTCCGCCCGGTCGCCGGCCGCCATCGACGCGAACCGCACGTGGGCGGGCCACCGCGATTCGACGAACGCGGCGAGTTCGCCGGCAGCGGCGATCCTGCGCACCCCCGCGAGATCCCCGTCCAGCTCCACCACCACCAGGTCCCAGGCCTGTGCGGCGGCGGCCCGGCGCGCGTACTCCCATCCCAGCACCGACGCCAGGACCCCGTCACCGCCCAGCGCGAGCGCGGCCAACACCTCGTCGTCGGCGTCGACGGCGCCGGCGACGAACGCGGAGAGGCGGGCCGCCGGGTCGTCGGGACGGACCTCGACCGGCCCGTCGTCCCCGGTATCGAGGCGTCGGTCCACGGAGCCCGGGTGGCCGGTCAGCACCAGTGCGGTCCCGCCGTGGTCCCTGATGATGTCCGCGACCGTGGACGATCTGCTGTCGAGGTCCCCTCCGAGGACCACGACGACGCGGGACCCGCTCACGAGGACTCGGCCCGGCGCTTGAGCTCTCGGAGCGCGCCCGCGAGGATCCGGCGTTCCGCCCGGCTGCGGAGTCGACCGATCACCGGGACGACCAGCTCGATCTCCAACCGGTAGTCCACCCGCGTGCCGCCGTCGACGGGGGCGAGCCGGTAGGAGCCGGCCTGGGAGCGCTGGAGCGTCGAGCTCTCCAATCGCCACTCCACGCCGCGGTCGTCCTCCGACCACGAATACACGAGCACGTACTCATCGGAGATCGCCCCCGCCTCGAGGGAGAACCGGACCCGGTCCGGACGACCGTCCGGCCCCTCCGACAGGACCTCGGCGACCTTGATCGACTCCGCCCACTCCGGGTAGGAGGCGAAATCGGCGATCACGTCCATCACCCCTGCGACCGGCGCTCCGACGATCGTCGAGTCACTGGTCGGCCAGACCTCCGTGGTGCCGATGTCCTCGCTCATACATCCAAGCTTCACACATCCGGACCGAGGATGCGGCCCGGCCCGCGCAAGGAGGCGCCGGGGGCGGTCGATCGTCGATACTCCCCGGGGATAAGGTGTCCTCACAGATCGTCACCGTCGACCACCCCCTGCCCGGTCCCCCACCTCAGGTCCGACGGGCAGCACCACCAGGAGGACCACCGTGCGCGAATACGTCGCCGCCCCCGCCGCATTCACCGTCCCCGAGGACTGGTCCTGCGTCCAGTCCGCCTACGACCGCGCCGAGAACTCCCCCGACTCGGTCGCGTTCCAGCGCCCGGTCGACGGCCGCTGGACCGACGTCACCGCCCGCGAGTTCGCCGACACCGTGCGGTCGGTGGGCCGGGGCCTGATCGCCACCGGCGTCGAGGCCGGGGACCGTGTCGCGCTGCTGTGCTCGACGCGTTACGAGTGGAACGTCCTCGACTTCGCGATCTGGGCCGCCGGTGCGGTCACGGTCCCGATCTACGACAGCTCGTCGGCCGAGCAGATCAGGTGGATCGTCGAGGACTCCGGGACCCGGCTCATCGTCGTCGAGGAGGAGACGCACGCCGCCTCCGCGCGCGAGGGCATCGACGGTCTCGACGGCATCCTCGACGTCCTGGTCATCGACGGTGCCAGCCCGGCGGTGGAATCGCTCTCCTCTGCCGGCGCCGGCGTCCCGGTATCGGCCCTCGATGAGCGGCGGGACGCCGTCACGGCCGACGACCCGGCCACACTCATCTACACCTCGGGCACGACCGGACGGCCCAAGGGCTGCATGCTCTCCCACCGGAACTTCATGTCGGAGACCCTCGCGGTCCTGGAGACCCCGTTCAACCGCTACCTGCGGTCCGACTCGACCACGGTCATGTTCCTGCCGCTCGCGCACGTCCTGGCCCGGGCGATCACCTTCGCGGGCTTCCACGCGGGCGTGCGGATCGCGCACTCCTCTGACCTGAGCAATCTCGTCGACATGTTCGGCGAGATGCGGCCGCACTACATCCTGGCGGTGCCGCGCGTGTTCCAGAAGGTCTTCGACAAGGCCCAGGCGACGGCCCAGGACGGCGGTGCGTTCCGGGCGTGGATGTTCGACAAGGCCACCGACACCGCCGTCGCCTACTCCAAGGCACACCGCAACGGGCGGGTCGGCCCGATCCTCAAGGCGCGGCACGCCGTGTTCTCCAAGCTCGTCTACGCCAAGCTCGTCAACGCGCTCGGCGGCCGATGTGAGGTCGCCATCTCCGGCGGAGCCCCCCTCGGTGAGCGACTCACCCACTTCTTCGACGGCATCGGGGTGAACATCTTCGAGGGATACGGCCTCACAGAGACGTGCGCGGCCATCGCGGTCAACACCCCGGACGCGCTGCGGATCGGCAGCGTGGGACGGCCGCTGCCGGGCTGTGCCGTCCGGATCGCGACCGACGGCGAGGTCGAGGTGAGCGGCCCCGTGGTCGCCTCCGGCTACTGGCGCAACGAGCGCGCCACCGCGGAGTCCTTCAGCGACGGTTGGTTCCGGACCGGCGATCTGGGCTCGCTGGACGAGGACGGTTACCTGCGGATCACGGGTCGGAAGAAGGAGATCATCGTCACGGCCGGCGGCAAGAACGTGGCGCCCAACCAGCTGGAGGACGCGCTGCGCGCGGATCCACTCGTCGCCGAGGCCGTGTGCGTGGGCGACGGCAAGCCGTTCATCTCGGTGCTTCTCACCCTCGATCCCGAGGCGCTCGAGCGCTGGAAGTCCCAGAACCAGAAGCCCGAGTCGACCTCGCTCTACGAGCTGCTCCGGGACGCGGACCTGATCCAGTACCTCGACCAGGCGATGACGCGGGCAAACAGCACCGTCTCCCACACGGAATCGATCAAGAAGTACCACGTCCTACCCGACCAGTTCACCGAGGAGACCGGGGAGCTCACGGCCTCGCTCAAGGTCAAGCGGAACGTCGTGCACCAGAAGTTCGCCGCCCAGATCGAGGACCTCTACACCTGATGCGGGCCGCGCCGGTGCCGTGCGGGCTCTGACGGGCCCGGACGGCTCGGTCCGGACGGCTCGTACCTACTCGCCGGAGAGCACCTGTTCCATCCCGCGGGCAAGATCTTCCCAGCGCCAGCGGTCGAGCACCCAGTTCCGGCCGCGCACGCCCATCGCCGACGCGCGCGGCCGGTCCGTGAGCAGGCCGGCCACCGCCTCGACGATCTCCCGGTCCGAGGTGCCGTCCACCACGAGTCCCGTGTGCTGGTCCAGCACCGTCTCGGGGGCACCGCCACTGCGGCCCGCGACCACGGGCACCCCGCACGCCGAGGCCTCCAGATAGACGATCCCCAGGCCCTCGACGTCGAGTCCCGCGCCCCGGGTCCGGCACGGCATGGCGAACACGTCCGCCATGCGGTGATGGTCGACGATCTCGTCGGCGGGGACGCGACCGGTGAAGACCACGTGGTCGGCCACCCCGTGCCTACGCGCCAAGCCCTCCAGCGCCTTTCGGTGCGGCCCGCCCCCGACGACGACGAGGACGGCGCCGGGCGCACGGCGGAGGATCTCGGGCATCGCTCTGATGAGAGAGTCCTGGCCCTTGCGGGGCACTAGCCGGGACAGGCACACGATCACGTCACGGTCCTCGAGCCCGTATCGCTGCCGGGTCGCCTTCCTGCGCAGCGGGTCCGGCCGGAACCGTTCGGTGTCCACGCCACCCGGCTGGTGGACGAGCCGCGCACGCGGGCCGAATGCGGCCGCGACGCGTCGACGCGTGTACTCGCTCACGTAGGTCACCGCGTCGGTCGACTCCCCGATGAGCCGGAGGATCTGCCGGGATCCGGGCATCATCGACCACCCGACCTCGTGGCCGTGGGTGCTCGCGACGATCCGCGTGACCGGCCCCTCCCGCAGCACGGGCGCCATGGCGGCCAGGGGCGCGGCTGCACCGAACCAGATCGTCGTGGCGCCGAAGTCGGAGGCGAGCCTCCGGGCGCGGGCGGCGAGGTCCGGGGTGGGCAGCAGCATCTCGGTGGGCACGCGCTCGACCTTGTACGGGTGCGCGGCATCGTAGTCGGCCGATTCACCGCCGCGGAACGTCGAGGCGAGCACGGCGACGTCATCCGGATCGAGGTGTGACAGGTAGGTCTCGAGATACGACTGGATGCCGCCGGGCCGGGGCGGGTAGTCGTTGGTGATCAGCAGCGTCCTCGTCATCGGCTCCGAGCCTGCCACAGCACCACGCCGGGGCTCCTGCCGCATGCCCGCGTCAGTATCTGCGGATCCCGCTGATCGGCATCGCCTCGACCGCCTCGAGTTTGACCGGGACCCCGTACGTCGGCGCGTGCAGAACCAGTCCGTCGCCGGCGTACATCCCGACGTGCGTGGCGCCCGGGTAGTAGATCACCAGGTCACCGGGCCGGATATCGGCCATCGCCACCGGGGCTCCCCCCTCGGCCTGCGCCTGACTCGACCGCGGCAGGGTCTTGCCCTCGTGTCCGTACGACCAGACCATCAGGCCCGAACAGTCGAACTCCGAGGGGCCGGTGGCGCCCCACGAGTACGGGGCGCCCAGGCGCGTGAGGGCGACGTTCAGGGCGGCGGAATTGGCGTCGTCGACGGGTGGTGCCACGTACCCCTCGGGTGCCGCCGGTCCGCCTGCCCACTGCGCTCGCTGGGCGTCCGAGAGTGCGTCCACGCGGCTGCGCACCTCGTCCATCCGTGCGCGCATCTCGTCAGAACGTCGATCGAGCGACTCCGACCGTTCCCGGGCTTCCCGCGCGGCCGCGCGCGCGGACTCCGAGGCGGCGGAGGCCTCGTCGCGCAGCCGGGCCGCCTCCGCCGACGCCGCCCGGGCCTCGTCGAGCGCGAGTGTGGTGGCCCCGGACAACCGCTGCAACGCCCCGATCCGGTCGACGAGGTCGCGCGGGCTCTCGGCGAGGACCGCGGCGCGGGTGGCGCCGGTGTCACCACCCCGATAGCGCTCGGCCGCCAGGTGATCGACGAGCGACTGGTCCCGGGCGGCGTCCAGGTCCGCGAGCACGGCCCGTCCGGCCGCAACCCCGGCAGCCCGCTCGCGACGGTCCCGCTCCGCCTCGGCTTCGGCCAGCTCGGTGCGCGCGAGGTGGATCTCCTCCCCCAATGCGCCGGCCTGTTCGGAGAGCTCGGCGAGCTCTGCGAGGTCCTCGCCGGTCGAGGAGGTCGGTCCCGCATCTCCCGCGGGGCCACCCGCCCGGGGCTCCGGGGCCCGGGTCGTGGACACCGCGTCGTCCGTCCCGGGGTCCGCCGGTTGAGCGGACGCCGTGGAAAGCCCGACAGTGACCGAAGCCGCGACGGCCAGGCAGGCCGCGATGCCGCGGACACGCGACGAGGGTGACGGGGACACAGCGATCCTTCAGACGAGTGGACAGCACTGACAGCCTCACGATGTGAACTGGAGCACACCGTTGACCACACAGAGTATTACAGACGACGAACCCCGCCGACGACCCGATCCGTGGACCGGTCGCCGGCGGGGTCGCGTGGAAGGTGCGGTCGCCGCCTACGCGGCTCAGTAGTAGCGGCTCGCGCCGTAGAACGGCATCGAGTCGACCGGCGCGTAGCTGACCGTGGTCCCAGAGGAGGGGGCATGGATGACCTGGCCGTTGCCGGCGTAGATGCCCACGTGCGTGGCACCGCTGTAGAAGGCGACGATGTCGCCGGGCTGCAGATCGCCCTTGGCGACCGGCGTCCCGCCGCCGACCTGTGCCTGGCTGGTGCGGGGAATGGAGATGCCCGCCTCCTGGTAGGCCCACGAGGTCAGGCCGGAGCAGTCGAACGAGCCGGGGCCGGTGGCGCCCCAGGCGTACGGGGTCCCGAGCTGGGCATTCGCGGCGTCGACGATCTGCTGGCCGGCCGAGACCTCGGGCGCGGGCGCCGCGAACTCGACGGGATCGGCGACGGCCTCGGCCACCAGGCCGGGCGGCACCTCGACGCCCTCGGGCACGTCGACGGTGACCTGCTCGGGCACGCCGGGCAGGCGGAGCTCGACGGGGACATCGACCGTCACGGGCGCGGCGGTGGCGGCACCGGATCCGGCGACGGCGGCTCCGGCCGCGAGCATGCTCGCGGCGGCGAAGCGGCGGCTGGTCGAGCTGGTCTTGATGCTGTGGGCTCCCACGAGAGTGAATCCTCTTTCTTCCTGCGACACCGACCGGGTTAGCTGACGGGTTCGGACACGCAAGGCTGTCCTACGCCTCGAGCTCCTGCCGGCCCTCGAGGCGATTCACCCCAGTGGAACGTGGTTCCCCGGTGCGCCCCTCGGGCGCTTAGGTGGTGACCCCGGCTCCCCGCCGGTGGGCGGGCATGACTTCCGAGGTCTCGAAAAGGTTACGAAACCGTCTCGTCGAAGTCCAGCCACCGACTCAGGCGGCGGCTTCCACAGCCATGATCTCGACCCTGGAGACCATTCCCGCCTCCCGGAGCACCTCGATCGCGGAGCGAACATCGGGGGCGAGCACATAACCGCACGACTCCTCAGACAATACGTCTGACCTGGCATTATCCCCGAGCAACACGGAGACCACGCAGTCATCGCAGCCCCGCGGCCCGGCCGGACACCGGGCGCAATCCATCGTGAACATGATCTACCTCACATTCCATCCCCGGGCGTGTTGCCCGTTCGTTACCGGCCCGCGATCCGCGGGGTCACGACGCACCATAGAAACCGGGTACGACAGGGCAGGGCGGACAGCTCCGGTGTCGGACCCGGGCGCTACCGTCCACGCCATGTCCCGCACCACCGACTCCTCCCCCGGGGTCCAGGTCGCGTTCGACGAGATGGAACCGCTGCTGTCCGAGGTGACCTTCGTCGTCGTCGACCTCGAGACCACCGGGACCCGGTCCGGCGCCGACGAGATCACGGAGATCGGCGCGGTACGGGTCCGCGGCGGGGAAGTCCTCGCCGAGCTCTCCACCTTCGTCTCGATCCGCGGCTCACTCCCGCCACAGATCAGCAGGCTCACGGGGATCGCCCCGGAGGATCTCGTCGGGGCGCCCGCCCTGGGTGAGGTGATGGCCACGTTCTTCGAGTTCTCGCGTGGAGCGGTGCTCGTGGCGCACAACGCCGGATTCGATCTCGGGTTCCTGCGAGCCGCCGCCCGCGCCACCGGACATCCGTGGCCCGAGCCGCGGACGCTGTGCACGCTCGCACTCGCCCGCCGGGTCCTCCACCGGGGAGAGACACGCGGACACCGCCTGGGGGAGCTCGCCGCACACCTGGGCTCGGCAGTGGACCCGAACCACCGGGCGCTCCAGGACGCCCGTGCGACGGTCGACGTCCTCCACGCCCTGATCTCCCGGATCGGCGACTGCGGGGTGTCCACGCTGTCGGAGCTCAAGGCATACGACGGCAGGCTCGCCCCCGAGGTGCGCAGGCGCGCCACCCTGACCGAATCGCTGCCCGCGCGACCAGGGGTGTACATCTTCCGCGACGACGCGGGAGGTGCCCTGTATGTGGGCTCCTCCGTCGACGTCCGCAGGCGGGCGCGGTCCTACTACTCGGGCGGTGACGCCCGGGGGCGGATGCGCACCATGGTCGGGCTGGCCACCGCCGTCGACGGACTGGAATGCGCCCATCTCCTCGAGGCGTGGACCCTCGAGGAGAAGCTCATCGACTCGCTCCAGCCGCCGTACAACCGCCGCTCCCGGCGCCCCCGGAGCGGCTGGTGGCTCGCCGCCCCCCGCGACGGTGGCCGCCCCGCGGTCACGCGGACGCCGGAGTGCACGCACGCGCTCGGCCCGTTCCGGCGCGCGCAGGACGCACGGACCGCCTGGGAAGATCTCGCCGCTGCGACCGGTGCGGCCCCGGGGCCGCGGGCGTGGGATGGCCTGGTCTCCGGGCACGACTCCGGCCCGCTGCGCGATCTCCTCGCGCACATCGACGCGCTCGCCGCCGGCGGGGCCTTCGAACGCGCCGCGCGGCTGCGTGACCGCGCCGCCACACTGGTGCGGATTCTGGCTCGTCAGCAGGAGCTCGCCGCGACGGCCGCTCCTGAGGAGATGGTCCTGGTGCAGGCCGGCCCCCGCCGCAGCTGGGCGGTCGCGGTCATCCGACACGGGCGCCTCGCAGCATCCGGCACCGTGCCCGGCGGCGCCGCCCCGATGCCCGTCATCGACTCGCTGCGGGCCGGCGCCACCACGGTCCCCCGGGGCACCGGTCCGCTCGCGGGGGCCACCCCTGCGCAGGTCGGTGCCGTCCACCGCTGGATCGACGCGGCGCCGACCCGCATCGTGTCCGTGCGGGACGCGCGCTGGGAGTTCTCGCTGGACGGTGCCCGATCACTGACGGGATGGGCTGACCGCGCCGAGAAGGCGGCGGCCGAACATCCCGTCAGGGCCGGAGGCTGAGCAGCCCGCCCGCTGCCCCGCCTCCCCCACCGCGGACGAGGCGGGGGCAGCGATGCGGGCTCAGGAACGGGCGACGCTGAATTCCGCCCACTTCTCGAGCAGGCGGGCGGCCGAGCCGTCGTCGATCGCCGCGGCGGCCCGCTCGACCGCTGACCGCATCGCCGCCACCAGATCGGTCTCCGAATCGAAGCCGTCGAACGCCACGAGCGCCGCCGCCGAGTTGAGCAGGACGGCGTCCCGGATCGGGCCGGCCTTCCCGTCGAGCAGGTCGCGCGCGACCGCCGCGTTGTGGGTCCCGTCCCCGCCGCGGAGTTCCTCGATCGAGCACGTCTCCATGCCGAAGTCCTCGGGGCGGATCTCGTCCTCCTCGATCTGCCCCCCGGTCACGCGGAGCACCCGGGTCGGGCCGGTCATCGTGATCTCGTCCAACCCGTCCGACCCCCGCACCACGAGCGCCGACCCGCCCCGGAGCGCGAACACCTCCGCCATCACCGAGATCAGATCCTCGAACGCGCAGCCGATCAGGTTGGCGGACGGGGAGGCCGGGTTGGTCAGGGGCCCCAGGATGTTGAAGACCGTCGGGATGCCGATCTCCCGGCGCGGCGCGGCGACGAACCGGAAGGCGGGATGGAACACGGGGGCGAAGCAGAACGCGATGCCCACCTCATCGACGCACCGGGCCACATCCTCGGGCCCCAGGTCGATCGCCACCCCGAGCGCCTCGAGCACGTCGGCGCCGCCGCTCTTCGACGACGCGGCGCGACCACCGTGCTTGACCACCGGCACCCCACAGGCGCTCACGACGAGAGAGGACATCGTGGAGATGTTGACCGTGCCCTGCCGGTCGCCTCCCGTGCCCACGATGTCCACGCTCGGCCGGGACGTCGGGACCCGGTACGAGTACTCGAGCATCGTGGACGCGAACGCGGCTAGTTCGGGGCCCGCGAGGCCCTTCATCTTGAGTGCCACCCCGAATGCGGCCATCTGGGCGTCCGTGGCGACGCCCTCCATGATCCGCGCCATCGCCCAGCCGGCATCCGCCGGGGCGAGGTCCTCACCGGAGGTGAGCGTGCCGAGGACGTGCGGCCACGTCGGCCCCTCATTGAACGCTGTCGAGCTCCCCACGTCTGTCGACCCCTCTCCCGTCGGACCGGCCCCTCTCGAGCGGAGGGCTTGTGGTCAATCGTGCCACCTGTAGCGTCCGTGACATCCCGCCGCACCCGTCGGGAACCACCTCGCAGACTCCACCGATCTGCCTGAGAGACCGCTAATAGCCCCTGCGAGGGGTAGGGTTTCCGCACCCGCACCGCAGAGTTTCAGAGGCGACCTGCGAAAACCCTGAACGGACACGCCGAAATCGGGGGTCCGTGCTGACGCGTCCGACCACACGGGTCATACTTGGGCCGTGACGAGCGCAGTGGATAATTCAGGGAAGGCCATGGCTCAGCGTGTTCATTCGCTGAACCGGCCGAACATGGTCAGCGTGGGCACCATCATCTGGCTGTCCCAGGAGTTGATGTTCTTCGCGGGCCTCTTCGCGATGTACTTCGTCTCCAAGGCGAACTCGGGAGGTGACTGGCCCTCCTACCCGGTGCACCTCAACGTGCCGTTCGCTCTGACGATCACCGTGATCCTCGTGTCCTCCTCGGTGACCTGCCAGATGGGCGTCTTCGCCGCCGAGCAGGGCGACGTCTTCAAGTTCCGCCGCTGGTACGTCATCTCCGCCCTGATGGGGACGGTGTTCCTGATCGGTCAGGGGTACGAGTACGTGCTGCTCTATCTCGAGGGCACCACCATCTCGTCGAGTGTCTACGGCTCCGTCTTCTTCATCACGACCGGCTTCCACGGGCTGCACGTGGCGGCGGGCGTCATCGCCTTCGTCGTGATCGTCGCGCGCTCGATGATGTCGAGGTTCACTCCGGCCCAGGCCACCGCCGCGATCGTCGTGTCGTACTACTGGCACTTCGTCGACGTGGTCTGGATCGGGCTCTTCGTCACCATCTACTTCATTCAGTAGTCAGCTGGCCGCAGGACGCCGCGTCCAGCAGGTCCCGTCTTCCAAAGGGAACTCACAATGAACTCACCTCACCCACCCGCCGCGGAAGTGCCGTCGCCGGAGCCCCAGGGGCCCACGAGCCGGCCGCCCTCCACCAAGCGTCGACGGAAGGCGACCGGCGCGCTCGTCATCGCCGCCGGCCTCCTCGGCGCCGGAGCTGTCGCCACTGCCGTCGTCCCCGACCCGCAGGTCGCCACGGCGCAGCAGGACCAGGCCTCCCTCATCGAGGAGGGCAAGTCGATCTACGACGTCGCCTGCATCACCTGCCACGGCTCGAACCTGCAGGGCGTCGAGGACCGCGGGCCGTCGCTCGTCGGTACCGGTGAGGGAGCCACGTACTTCCAGGTGCATTCCGGCCGGATGCCGGCGGGCAACAACGAGGCCCAGGCGGCGCGCAAGAAGCCGCGCTACAACGAGCATCAGATCCACGCGCTCGCCGCCTACGTCGATGCCCACGGCGGCGGGCCCGAGCTCGTCCGCGACGCCGACGGCGAGGTCGCCCAGGAGAGCCTCCGCGGCGCATCCGGTGACGCCCGCGCCGAGGAGATCGCCCGCGGCTCGGAGCTCTTCCGGCTGAACTGCGCGTCCTGCCACAACTTCACCGGCCGGGGCGGCGCACTCTCCTCGGGTAAGTATGCGCCAACGCTCGACCCTGCCAGCGAGCAGGAGATCTACCAGGCCATGCTCACCGGGCCCCAGAACATGCCCAAGTTCTCGGACCGCCAGCTGACCCCTGACGAGAAGAAGGACATCATCGCCTTCATCAAGGACACGGACTCGAAGGTCTCGCCCGGCGGTTACACGCTCGGCGGGCTCGGTCCGGTCACCGAAGGTGTGGCCATGTGGCTTGTCGGCATCGTCGCCCTCATCGGAGCGACCCTGTGGATCGGATCCCGTTCATGAGTGAGACCCCCAAGAACCCGTCCCCCGCGGAGCTGGACCGGATGACCGACGACGAGCTCGTCCGTCTGGGAACGCAGCTGGACGAGGTCGACGTCAAGCACCGCGAGGCACGCTGGCCCGAGGGCGTGACCACCCGGGCCGAGAAGCGCGCCGCTCGCACTGTCACCACCTGGTTCGCGCTCTCCGCCCTCTTCGCGCTCGCGTTCGCGGTCGTCTATATCTTCTGGCCGTGGGAATACCGCGGTGAAGGGGAGGACGGCCACGCGCTGTACATGGTCTACACCCCGCTCCTCGGGGTGACGATCGGGCTGTCGATCCTGTTCCTCGGCTTCGGCGCGGTGCAGTTCACCAAGAAGTTCATCCCCGAGGAGATCTCGGTCCAGACCCGTCACGACGGCGACTCGGACGAGGTCGACAGGCGCACCATCGTCGCGGAGCTCAACGACTCCTGGAAGTCCTCGACCCTCGGTCGCCGCAAGGTCATGGGCGGATTCCTCGGCGCCGGCGTCGGCCTCATCGGACTCTCCGCGATCCTGCCGCTCGGCGGCATGATCAAGAACCCGTGGAAGCGGGGCGAGCTCGACGTCGCCGGCGACGGCACCCTGCACACCACCGGGTGGACGCTGGCGTCACACGAGCGCGCCGACGGGATGCCCGCCGAGAAGGTCTACCTCGCCCGCGACACCGGCAAGGTCTTCCCCGACGGCCACGTACCGGAGGGCGAGGGGCGACTCGAACCGATCCACGTCGACGACCTGTCGGCCGGCGGACTCGAGTCCGTGTTCCCGCTCCCCGCGACCGCACTGGGCGACTTCGAGGAGCACATGCACTCGATCCACGGCGTCCGCAACTCGGTCATGCTCATCCGGTTCCGCCCCGCGGACTCCGCCCGGGTGATCAAGCGTAAGGGCCAGGAGAACTTCAACTACGGCGACTACTACGCCTACTCGAAGATCTGTACCCACGTCGGCTGCCCGACCTCGCTGTACGAGCAGCAGACTCACCGTTTCCTCTGCCCGTGCCACCAGTCGCAGTTCGATGCACTCGAGTACGGCAAGCCGATCTTCGGCCCCGCAGCTCGCGCACTGCCGCAGCTGCCCATCGCGGTGGACAGCGAGGGCTATCTCGTCGCCAACGGTGACTTCATCGAGCCCGTCGGACCTGCATTCTGGGAGCGTCGTTCATGAGTAAACAAAGCCCATTGGCGGCGGTCGGCAATCAGCTCGACACCCGCTACACCATGGCCCAGGGCATGCGGCGGCAGATCAACAAGGTCTTCCCCACGCACTGGTCCTTCCTGCTGGGCGAGATCGCCCTGTACAGCTTCATCATCCTGCTGATCTCGGGTGTCTACCTCACCCTGTTCTTCGATCCCTCGATGTCCAAGGTGATCTACCAGGGCGCCTACGCGCCCCTGAACGGCATCGAGATCTCCCGCGCCTACGAGACCGCGCTCAATATCTCGTTCGAGGTCCGCGGCGGTCTCTTCGTGCGGCAGATCCACCACTGGGCGGCGCTGCTGTTCGTCGCCTCGATGGTCGTGCACATGATGCGGATCTTCTTCACCGGCGCGTTCCGACGCCCGCGTGAGGCCAACTGGGTCATCGGCTGCGTGCTGCTGCTCCTCGGAATCGTCGAGGGCTTCCTCGGCTACGGCCTGCCGGACGACGTCCTCTCGGGCACCGGCCTGCGCATCACCTCCGGGATCATCGTAAGCATGCCGGTGATCGGCACCTGGCTCCACTGGATGATCTTCGGCGGGGACTTCCCCGGCGAGCTCATGATCCCGCGGTTCTACGTGCTCCACGTGCTCATCATCCCGGCGATCATCCTCGCGCTGATCGCCGCGCACCTGGCCCTGGTCTGGTATCAGAAGCACACGCAGTTCCCCGGGCCCGGCCGGACCGAGAACAACGTCGTCGGCGTCCGGATCCTCCCGGTCTTCGCCGTCAAGTCCGTGGCGTTCGGTGCCATCACCGTGGGCATGCTGATGCTCTTCTCCGGGTTGTTCACCATCAACGCGATATGGAATCTCGGGCCATACAACCCATCGCACATATCCGCTGGTTCCCAACCGGACTGGTACATGCTGTGGACGGAGGGCGGCGCCCGTGTGATGCCGGCGTGGGAGCTCTATCTGGGGCCCTACACGATCCCCGCCGTGCTCTGGGTCGCAGTCATGCTCGGCGCGCTCGTCGCCCTGATGTTCGCGTACCCGTGGCTGGAGGCGAAGTTCTCCGGCGACCGGGCGCACCACAACCTGCTGCAGCGCCCGCGAGACGTCCCCGTGCGCACCGGCGCGGGCGTCATGGCGATCTCGTTCTACATCATCCTGGTCCTGATGGGGTCCAACGACCTGATCGCGTACCACTTCAACATCTCACTGAACGCCACGACGTGGGCCGGACGTATCGGCCTGATCGTGGTGCCGCCACTGCTGTACTTCGCCACGTACCGCATCTGCCTGGGTCTCCAGCGCACGGACCGCGAGGTGCTGGAGCACGGCATCGAGACCGGCATCATCATGCGCATGCCGCAGGGTGAGTTCATCGAGGTGCACCAGCCGCTCGGCGACGTCGACGAGCACGGGCACCCCGTGCCACTCGAGTACGCCGGCGCCAAGGTGCCCACCAAGATGAACCAGCTGGGAGTGGCCGGTCGCCCCCCGCACGGTTCTCTCACGGCGGATCCCGCCGACGAGGCCCGCCTGCTGGACGAGACGGCCCAAGACAAGCACGAGCGCGAGCACACCATGCTCCAGACACTCCAGGAGGAGAACCGCGCCCGCCGCGACAGCGACGAGCACTGACCCTCACGGAAACACCCCGCGCCGCTGGCCGGGCCTCCCCCACCGGGGCGGTCCGGCCAGCGGCCATTTGGCGCGCTTCCACGAGCGCAGGCGCCACGCGGGTCCGGTCCCGTGGCCGCCACGGGCGTCGGTAGCATCGTGACCGTCCACACATCATCCGGACCAACACCCGGCTCCCGACGAGGGCGCCGGACGAGGAGAAGCACCCTATGCGCCGCACCGTGTTCGACGACGACCACGAATCATTCCGCCAGACCCTCCGCGCCTTCATCGAATCCGAGGTGGTCCCGAACTTCCAGGACTGGTTCGACGAGGGGATCGTGCCCCGCGACTTCTACTACAAGCTCGCCGACCTGGGCCTGTTCGGGATCTCCGTGCCGGAGGAGTACGGCGGCGCCGGACTCGAGTCACACAAGTTCGCGGCCATCCAGTCCGAGGAGCTCGCCCGCGCCGGCGTGACGTTCGGCGGCTCCAACGTCCACGTGGGTCTCGTCCTCCCCTATCTCCAGGCGCTGGCCACCACGGAGCAGAAGGAGCGGTACTTCCCCAAGTTCGTCTCCGGCGAAGAGATGTGGGCGATCGCGATGACCGAGCCCGGCACCGGGTCCGACCTCGCGGGGATGAAGAGCTCCGCCCGCAAGTCCCCCGACGGCACGCACTACGTCCTCAACGGCGCCAAGACCTTCATCACCGGCGGCGTCCACGCCGACCGGGTGATCGTCTGTGCCCGTACGGAGCCGCCCCGCGACGACGACCGCCGATTCGGGATCTCGCTGTTCGCAGTGGACACCAGCTCCGAGGGCTACAGCGTCGGACGCAAGCTCGATAAGGTCGGGCTGCGCACCTCGGACACCGCGGAGCTGGCGTTCACCGACGTCAAGGTCCCGGTCGAGGACCTCCTCGGCGAGGAGAACCGGGGCTTCTCCTACCTCGGCCAGAACCTGCCGTCCGAGCGGTGGGGCATCGCGTACGGGGCCTACGCCCAGGCTGCCGCGGCGGTACGGTTCGCCAAGGAGTACACGCAGCAGCGGACCGTGTTCGGCAAGGAGGTCGCCTCCTTCCAGAACACCAAGTTCGAACTCGCGGCCTGCCAGGCCAAGGTCGACGCAGCCCAGGCCGTCGCCGATCGGGCGCTCGAGGCGCTCGACCAGGGCGAGCTCAGCGCCGCAGAGGCGGCCTCCGCCAAGCTCTTCTGCACGGAGGTGGCCTCCGAGGTGATCGACCGGTGCCTCCAGCTGCACGGCGGCTACGGCTTCATCAACGAGTACCCGATCGCGCGCCTCTACTCCGACAACCGCGTCAACCGCATCTACGGAGGGACGAGCGAGGTGATGAAGTCGATCATCGCCAAGAACATGGGCCTGTAGGCGTCCTGACGGGCGAAGGCCCCCACCGCGTCGCGGTGGGGGCCTTCGTTCTTCCCGCCCGGGGGAGGGCCTGCTGTCAGTGCTTCTCCGGGCCCCAGTGGTACTCGAAGACGAGCGCGCACACGGTGAAGATCACCGAGAGCGTTCCGCCGATGATGATCCACCAGTTCCAGAACGCGATCCCGTACCCGACGATCATGACGGACAGTGCCATGAGGACCGGCCAGTAGCTGCCCGGGCTGAAGAACCCGAGCTCACCGGCACCGTCCGAGACCTCGGCCTCCTCGTAGTCCTCCGGCAGCGTGCTGATGCGCCGGGCGACAAAGCGGAGGTAGCCGCCGATCAGCAACGTCAGACCGCCGGAGAGGATGAAGGCCGTCGTGCCGACCCACTCGACGCCCGTGCGGGACGTGCCGGTGCTGTAGCCGTACGCCACGCCCACGAGCACCAGGAAGAGGGTCAGGCCGTCAAAGATTCTGACTGTTGCGTTCATCGTTCAGGAACCCTTCGCGAGCTACCGGGGAGAGGCATCAGTTGACCGACGCGTTCTCGATGACGTTGTTCTGATCACGGGTGTCGGTACGGCCTGTCTCGAACGGCGCCGTCGACGTGGAGTAGGGCTCCTCACCGATCGACTCCAGGGCCTCCGCGTTGGACGCGGTCGGGTTGTCCTGGCGGAACTGGATGTAGTCCGCAAAGGCCTCCGGCGACACGGAGCGCAGTTCGAAGTTCATCATCGCGTGGTAGGCGCCACACATCTCGGCACACCGGCCGACGAACGCACCCTCACGGTCGATCTCCGAGATCTGGAACATGCTCAGCTGCTGGTTCTGGCCCGGGTGCGGCATGACGTCCAGCTTGTAGATGAACTCGGGGATCCAGAAGGAGTGCACCACGTCGGCAGAGGCGAGCCGGAACTCGACGCGGGTGTCGGTGGGCAGCACCAGGACCGGCACCTCTTCGGAGGTCCCGACCGTCTCGATGTCGTTGTAGTACAGGTACGACTTGTCCTCGGCGAGGCGACCGTGGATCGGTCCGCCCGCAGCCGGCTCGCCGTCGTGGCCGAGGGCCATGCGCTCCTCGTCGGACAGGACGCCGGCATCCTCGGCCGCCTGCTGGGCCTCCTCGTTGGTGCCGTCCTCGATGGACGCACCGGCGACGTCGACCTTGTTGTAGCCGAACTTCCAGTTCCACTGGAACGCGGTGACGTCGACCTTGACGCCGACCTCTTCCTCCGGGCGCAGGTCGAGGACCTTGTTCTGCGTGATCACGGTGAAGTAGAAGAGCAGCGAGATGATGACGAACGGAATCGCCGTGTAGATCAGCTCGAGTGGGACGTTGTACGCGGTCTGCCGCGGGAACTCCCCGTTGTCGTTCTTCTTCTTGCGGTGGCGGGCCATCGACCAGAAGATCAGACCCCACACGAGAAAGCCCACGAGCAGCGACGCGATGACCGTGAGTGTCCAGAACTCACGAACGGCGGTCCCCTCCGGGGTCACCCCTGTGGGGAAGCCGAAGTTAATGGTCTGGTTCCACCACTTGTTGTCGGTGTGGAGGCTACAACCGGACAGCAGCAAGCCCAGTGTGCCGAGTGACACCGTGAGTGCAGCCCTGCGCGTCCGACGACGCCCGTCACGCTGTTCCACCATCACGCCTTCCTGATCCGCGGCTCCGGCCGCACGGCCGGGACACTTAAGAAGAATAGACCACGACGCCCCGTGAGAACCCCGCGGGTGTCGGCATTTCAACCAACTCTCCCCCGCGCGGGTCGGCACGAGGAGGAGTTCGGACGGGAGCAGTATCATTCGGACTCGTCACGGCGAGCTCACGCGAGTCGCGCCCCACCACCGACGACGATCGACGAGGTACCCGACGCATGTGTGGCCTGCTTGGACTTCTGACCCCCGACGGCTCCGCCCGCGCAGCGGAGTCGCGCGTGCTCGACGCGATGGGGTGTCAGCGCCACCGTGGCCCGGATGAGGTCGGCACGTGGGCCGACGCCGACCTGGCGTTCGGGTTCAACAGGTTGTCGATCATCGACATCGCTCATTCCCATCAACCGCTGCGGTGGGGCCCACCGGAGCAGCCCGACCGCTACGCCCTGACCTTCAACGGCGAGATCTACAACTACCTCGAGCTGCGGTCCGAGCTCGAACGCGACCACGGCGTCGAGTTCGCGACCGACGGGGACGGAGAACCGATCCTCGCCGCGTTCCACCATCGGGGGGCCGCGGCCGTGCGGGATCTGCGGGGCATGTTCGCCTTTGCGATCTGGGACACCGTGGAGCGTCGCCTCTTCGTGGCCCGGGACCCGTTCGGGATCAAACCCCTGTACCTCGCGACGGGCCCCGGCGGGACGGCGTTCGCGAGCGAGAAGAAGTCGATCATGGAGCTGGTCGACATGCTGGACGTCGACACTTCTCTCGACACCCGCGCGCTCCAGCACTACGTGACACTCCAGTACGTCCCGGAGGACGAGACCCTCACGCGCGGCGTGCGCCGGCTCGAGTCGGGGTGTCACGCGACCATCTCCCCCGGCTCGGCCCCCCATATCGTCCGCTACTTCGAACCGACCTTCCCGGTGGTCCCCGTGGCCGACGGCGAGGCGGAGCGGCGCTACGACCAGATCGCCGCCGCACTCGAGGATTCCGTGGCCAAGCACATGCGCGCCGACGTGACGGTCGGCTCGTTCCTGTCCGGGGGGATCGACTCCACGGCGATCGCCGCTCTCGCACGCCGACACAACGAGAATCTGCTCACCTTCACCACCGGCTTCGAGCGCGAGGGGTACTCCGAGGTCGACGTCGCCGCGGAGTCCGCGGCCGCGATCGGTGTGGAGCACATCGTCAAGGTGGTCTCGCCCGAGGAGTTCGCCACCGCGATCCCGGAGATCATCTGGTACCTCGACGAGCCCGTCGCCGATCCGGCCCTGGTCCCCCTCTACTTCGTGGCCCGCGAGGCCCGAAAGCACGTCAAGGTCGTCCTCTCGGGCGAGGGCGCGGACGAGCTTTTCGGCGGCTACACGATCTACAAGGAGCCGCTCTCGCTCGCACCGTTCGAGAAGGTGCCGGGCGGTGTGCGTCGGGCGCTCGGCAGGCTGAGCGCCCGCATCCCGGAGGGGACCCGCGGCAAGAGCCTGCTGCACCGCGGGTCCATGAGCCTCGAGGACCGTTACTACGGCAACGCCCGGTCGTTCTCCGAGGAGCAGGTCCGCTCCGTACTCACCGACTACCGCCCGGAGTGGACGCACCAGGACGTCACCGCACCGATCTATGAGCGATCGCGGGGCTGGGACCCCGTCTCCCGGATGCAGCATCTGGACCTGTTCACGTGGCTGCGCGGCGACATCCTGGTCAAGGCCGACAAGGTGACCATGGCCAACTCACTCGAGCTTCGCGTGCCCTTCCTGGACCGCGAGGTCTACGAGGTCGCCTCCAGACTGCCGCATTCAGAGAAGATCGCGGGCGGCACCACCAAGTACGCGCTCCGCAAGGCGCTGGAGCGCATCGTGCCCGCACACGTGTTGCACCGGAAGAAGCTCGGCTTCCCGGTCCCGACCCGTCACTGGCTGGCGGGCCCGGAACTGCACGACTGGGCGCGCGATCACGTCCTCGCTTCGGGGACCGACGAGTTCGTGGACAAGGCGGCCGTGCTGCGGATGCTTGACGAGCACCGCCGGGGAGACGCCGACCACAGCCGTCGGATCTGGACGATGCTGTGCTTCATGATCTGGCACGGGATCTTTGTCGAGGGCCGGATCACGCCGCAGATCGAGGAGCGGGACTACCCGGTCCGCCTCTGATCCGGCGCGGCCGACGCGGTGCTCGCCGGGCGCGGCGGGCGCGGCGGGCGCGGCTCCCTGTGGGTCAGGCGGGCAGCAGCGCGGCGATCTCGTCCGCGGCCTCGGCACCGTAGGTCTCGACCAGCCGACGCCGCGCACTCTCGGCGTCCACGGTCCATTCCTGTGTGCCCGTGGTCTCCAGGACGTGGGTCGCGATGAGCGCGCCGAACTGTGCGGACCGCTCGAGCGAGAGCCCCTCGAGGGCCCCGGTGAGGAATCCCGCGCGGAAGGCGTCACCGACCCCGGTGGGATCCAGGAGGTTCTCCGACGGGACGATTCCCACCTCGAAGGGCTCGGAGCCCCGGTCCACGATGACGACGCTCTTTCCGCCGCGGGTGGTGATGCGGGTGCCGACCCTGGAGTCGAGTTCCTCGGCGCTCCAGCCGGTCTTGCTGAGGAGCAGCTCGTACTCGTACTCGTTGGTGAACAGATACCGGGCGCCGTCCACCAGTGCCGCGGCGGCCTCGCCGTCGAGGAACGCCAGCTGCTGCGACGGATCGGCGGCGAAGTCCAGGCCGAGTTCACGGCACTCCGCGGTGTGAGAGGTCATGGCTGTCGGGTCGTTTGCCCCCACCAGCACCAGTTCCGGCCGGCCGATGCGCTCCGCCAGACGGGCGAGGGAGATCGTCGATGCCTCCCCCATCGCGCCGGGGTAGAACGACGCGAGCTGTGCCATCTCCGAGTCCGTGGTGCACACGAACCGGGCGGTGTGCAGCGCGCTGCTGATGTGGACGGCCGAGCAGTCGACGCCGTGCTTCTCCAGCCAGGCCCGGTAGTCGGCGAAGTCCTCCCCGGCGGCGCCCACGAGGTGGGGCGACCTGCCCAGGACGCCGAGCGCGAAGGCGATGTTGCCGCCGACCCCGCCCCGGCGGATCTGCAGTGAGTCCACGAGGAAGCTCAGCGACACGTGCGCGAGCTGATCCGGCAGGAGCTGCTCGGAGAAGCGACCGGAGAAGGTCATGAGGTGGTCGGTGGCGATGGATCCGGTGATGACGACGGGCATGCCCCAGACAGTAGACGACCCGGCCCGATCAACGATCAGGCCGGGTCGTCGGTCGAGCAGGACTCAGTTGAACGAGTCACCGCAGGCGCAGGAGCCCGTCGCCTGGGGGTTGTCGATGGTGAAGCCCTGCTTCTCGATGGAGTCGACGAAGTCGATCGACGCGCCGGTGAGGTACGGGACGCTCATGCGGTCCACGGCGAGCTTGATCCCGCCGAAGTCGTCGACGACGTCGCCGTCGAGCGAGCGGTCGTCGAAGAACAGCTGGTAGCGCAGGCCCGCGCAACCACCGGGCTGGACGGCGATGCGCAGCGAGAGATCGTCACGGCCCTCCTGGTCGAGGAGGGTCTTGGCCTTGGAGGCGGCGGCGTCGGTGAGCTGGACACCGGTGGCGGTGGTGTTCTCCGCAGTGGTCATGATTGTTCTCCTTGCGATCCGAGAGAGGGCGTGGGTGGCGTCTCACGGGGTGCAACGTCGCCCCTGCATCCCTCTATTCCCCTGTCACGATACGCCCTCTGTGGCACGTGGGTGGATTCTCGGCCCGCGCGCCGATCGCCTAGCCTGAGGGAGTGAAGTTGCGCGCATTCGGCTCCAGAAGAGAAGAGCCCGGTGAGGGGCCCGCGGACGAGGCGGAACCCGCCCCCGACGTCGAGCAGGGCCCCGTCGACGATCCGCGTCGGCCGGCGGGCAAGGGCAGGCCGACCCCCAAACGTCGGGACCAGGAGCGGGCCCGGGGTATGCACACCGGCCCCGTCACCGCACCGGTGACGCGCAAGGAGGCCCGGCAGCGGCGCAAGACCGCCGAGGCCTCGATGTCGAAGGACGAGCGCAGGGCGGCCCGGGCCAAGGACCGCGAGGCCCGCGAGGAGCGGCGCCAGCTCATGATGGAGGGCGACGACCGTTACGTGCTCTCCCGGGACCGCGGCGAGGTACGGCGGTTCGCCCGCGACTGGGTCGACACGCACCGTCGTTTCATCAACTGGTTCATGCCGCTGGCGTTGGCCGTGATCGTGTTCCAGCTCATCCCCGACCCCGAACTCATGGCGATCAGCCAGACCCTGTTCCTGGTCCTCGTCGTGGTGGTGATCATCGACGGCGTGCTGGTGGGCCGCAAGGTCAACAAGGTGGTCCGCGAGCGTTTCCCCGGCACCGACGACACCGGCTTCGGCATGGGTTTCTACGCGGTGATGCGCGCGACGCAGCCGAGGATGCTCCGCACCCCGCGCCCCCGGGTTCGCCCCGGCGACACCATCTGACTCCACCGACGCTCCCCGGAAGGCCGTGAACGCCATGCGCATGCTGGTCCTCGGCGGCACCCGCTCGGGTAAATCCGCCCATGCCGAGTCGGTCGTCGCCGCCGCCGGCACCCCGGTCGTCTACGTGGCCACCGCCCGTGTCGACCGCGACGACGAGGAGATGGCGGCGCGCGTCTCCGCTCACCGGGACCGTCGCCCGGCGGAATGGGAGACCGCGGAGACCGACGACGTCGTCGGCGTACTGCGGGAGCACCCCGACGCGACCGTGCTCGTCGACGACTTGGGCGGCTGGCTCACCCGCCGGCTCGACGCGACACTCGGCTGGGCGGACTCGGGAGCCGCGGTCTCGGGCGACGTGGACGCCCTGGTCGACGCGGTGGCCGCCCACCCCGGCGCGCTGGTGCTGGTCTCCCCCGAGGTCGGGCTCGGCGTGGTGCCGGACACGCTTGCCGGCCGCCTGTTCGGGGACATGATCGGCTCGCTCAACCGGCGGCTGGCCGAGGTGTGCGATTCCGCCGTCCTCGTCGTCGCCGGCCGGGCACTCCCCCTCGGGGCCTCGCACCCCGATCGGCCCGGCCGGTCCCGCCCCGCCGACCCGGCCGCCACCGGAGGCCTGACCACCACACCGGCGACCGCCATCGGTGCGGCCGGAGCGACCGGCGCGGGCAGCACCCCCGGCGCCGCCGGTGCCGCCGCGCCCGCGACCGATGACGACCATGCGCCCGGCGCGGCCGGCACCGACGGCTTCGCCGGCCTCTGGGACGTCGACCATTACGACGACCCCGTCGCGTTCCCGCCCATACGTCCGCCCTCGCTCGACGCGGCCGAGGAGGCGCGCGCCCGCCACCTCTCGCTCACCAAGCCGGCGGGCTCACTCGGACGACTCGAGGAGCTGGGGGCGTGGATCGCCTCCTGTCAGGACAGCTGCCCACCGCGGCGCCTGGAGCGCCCGCGCGTCGTGGTGTTCGCGGGTGACCACGGGGTCGCCCGGCACGGGGTCTCGGCCTTTCCCACCGAGGTCACCCTGCAGATGGCGGACAACATCGTCGCGGGCGGGTCCGCCGTCTCGGTTCTGGCACGGGCGGCCGGCGCCACGGTCCGGGTGGCCGATCTGTCGATGGCCTCCGAACGCCCCGGCGAGCTGGATGACCACAAGATCCGCCGCTCCAGCGGGGCGATCGACCGCGAGGACGCGCTGACGCACGAGGAGGTGCGGGCGGCGATCGCCGCCGGCCGCCGGATCGCCGACGACGAGGTCGACTCCGGAGCTGACCTGCTCGTCGCGGGTGACCTGGGGATCGGCAACACCACCCCCGCCACTGTGCTGACCTGTCTGGTCACCGGTCGCGAGCCGGTCGAACTGGTGGGTCGCGGGACCGGGATCGACGACGAGGGATGGATGCGCAAGACCGCGGCCGTCCGCGACGCCATGTTCCGGGGGCAGCGCGACGTGCGGGACCCCGTCGCCCTCCTGCGTCGGGTAGCGGGCGCCGACCTCGCGGCGATGGCCGGGTTCCTCGCCCAGGCCGCCGTACGCCGGACACCGTGCCTCCTCGACGGGGCCGTGGTGACCTCGGCCGCGTTGATCGCGGAGTTCCTCGCGCCGGGCAGCCGTCAGTGGTGGGTCGCCGGTCACCGTAGCGCCGAACCGGCACATTCGGCGGCGCTCACCTACCTCTCGCTGGACCCGGTTCTCGAACACTCCATGCGGCTCGGCGAGGGCAGCGGTGCCGTCGCCGCCCTGCCGACCGTTCACGCAGCGGTGGCGATCCTCACGGAGATGGCGACGTTCGCCGACGCCGGGGTCAGCGGCAAGGACTGACGACGGTGCTCGACGCGGTCCGGCTGTCCCTGACCTGGATGACGGTCCTCCCCCTCGGCCGTACCGGGATCCCGGGCGCCGGGGCCGCCGGGCGCGCGATGACGGCGCTTCCCGTGGTGGGGTTCGTGTGCGGCCTGCTCGCGACGGCGGCCGCCCACGGCCTGCATTCCCTGGGTGCGGGCGCTATGCTCTCGGGCGCGGCGGGCGTGGCGGTGGTCGTGGCGCTCACCCGCGGGATGCATGTCGATGCGCTCGCCGACACCGCGGACGCGCTCGGCTCGTATGCCGGCCCCGAGCGGGCGCGCGAGATCATGCGCTCCGGCTCCGTCGGGCCGATGGGGACCGCCACGCTGGTGCTGGTGCTTCTCGCCGAGGTCGCGGCCCTGGGCGCCCTGGTCGAGGCCGGAGCGTGGCTCGCGCCCGTGGCGGCGCTCGTCCTCTCGCGCTGCCTCCCGGTGTCCCAGCTCCGCCGCGGCGTGCCCGCCGCCTCGGAGACCGGGTTCGGCGCGCTCGTGGCCGGGTCGCAGTCGCGGACCGCCGTCGCGGTGATCGGGGTGATCAGCGTGGCCGCCGGTGCCGCTCTGGCCGGATCCGGGTGGGGCGCCGACCGGTGGTGGGCTCCCGCCGCGGGCGCGACGGCGGGTCTCGCGGCCTACGCGGCGGCGGCCGGGTTCGCCGGGCACGCCGTGCGCCGCTTCGAAGGCGTCAACGGGGATGTGCTGGGGGCGACGATCGAGGCCGGCACGGCCACCGCGCTCGTGGTGGCCGTGCTCCTGCTCTGAGCGCCGGGCCGCGGCCGCGCCGTGGGCGCAGCGTTCCCGGCGCGGACCTCAGTCCAACGAGGTCATCCAGCCGAAGGTGTCCTCGACGGAACCGCGCTGGATGCCGGTGAGGGTCTCCCGCAGTCGCATGGTGACCCGGCCCGGCCCGCCGTCGCCGATCGTGTACCCGCCCCCGGTGTGCGCGACCGAGCCGACCGGGGTGATGACGGCGGCCGTGCCGCACGCGAACACCTCGGAGATCTCGCCGGAGGCCACGCCCGACTCCCACTCCTCGACGGAGATCCTGCGCTCGGTGACGGGGTAGCCGAGGTGGCGGGCCAACTGCAGGAGGCTGTCCCGGGTGACCCCGGGCAGGAGCGAGCCGGACAGTTCGGGGGTGACGATCTCCGCGGAGTCGCCGGAGCCGAAGACGAAGAACAGGTTCATCCCGCCCATCTCCTCGACGTACTTGCGGTCGATCGCGTCGAGCCAGACCACCTGGTCGCACCCCTTGGCGGCGGCCTGTTCCTGGGCGAGCAACGACGCGGCGTAGTTGCCGCCGAACTTGGCGGCCCCGGTCCCCCCGGGGCTCGCGCGGACGTACTCGGTGCTCAGCCAGACGCTCACGGGGGCGATGCCCCGGGGGAAGTACGCGCCGGCCGGCGAGGCGATCACCGAGTACAGGTATTCCTCGGCCGGACGCACCCCGAGCCCTGCCTCCGTGGCGATCATGAACGGCCGCAGGTAGAGGGAGTCCTCACCGCCGGCGGCGGGAACCCAGTCACGGTCGATCGCGACGATCTGCCGGAGCGATTCCATGAAGAGATCCTCGGGCAACGGCGGCATCGCCATGCGTCGCGCGGACCGGTTGAACCGGGCCGCGTTCTCCTCCGGGCGGAAGGAGGCGATCGAGCCGTCGGCCTGACGGTAGGCCTTGAGGCCCTCGAAGATCGTCTGGGCGTAGTGCAACACCACTGCGGACGGGTCGATGGTCAGCGGCGCATACGCCTCGACGGTCGGTGTCCCCCACGCGCCGTCGACGTACGGGAGGGTCACCATGTGGTCGGTGAAATGCTGGCCGAATCCGGGCGCGGCGAGGATGGCCTCGCGATCCCCGACGGACCGCGGGGTGGCGGAGGGGTGGACGTCGAATGTGGACATGTGGTGTCTCGTTCCTCGAGAAGGGGCGGGTCTCAGCGGGTGTGGTTCTCCACGAGCGGGGGTACCGCGAGGCGGCACGGTACCTCTCGCCCCCGTACGTCGACGACCACCTCGTCGCCCTTCCTGAGGCCCGCGTCCAGCGAGATGAACGCCAGCGCGATCCCGGTGCCCAGGGTCGGCGAGTACGTGCCCGAGCTGGTCACGCCCACGTCAGCACCGCCGGCCCGGACCGTCTGTCCCGCGCGCAGGACCCCACGGCCCGTGACCTCGAGGGCGTAGACACGTCGCGCCGGGCCCGCCTCCTTCCGGCGGACCAGCTCCTCCCGGCCCCAGAACGCGGGCTTGTCCCAGCCGATCGCCCAGCTGCAGCGGGCCTCGAGCGGGCTGAGCTCCGGGGACAGTTCGTTGCCGTGCAGCGGGAAGCCCGCCTCCAGCCGCAGCGAATCCCGTGCCCCCAGTCCGCAGAGCGCGCCTTCGCGGGAGAGCACCTGCTCGGCGAGGGCGTCCCAGAGTGCACCCGCCCCGTCCCGGGAGGGCAGGACCTCGAAGCCGTACTCCCCCGTGTAGCCGGTCCGGCACACGAGCACGGAGATGCCGTTCCACTGGGCGTCGGTGAAGCCCATGAAGTCGAGATCGGTGGTCAGTCCGACCTCCTGCATGACCTCTCCGGCGAGTGGGCCCTGGACGGCGATGACGGCGCGCGAGCGGTGCTCATCGGTGACGGCGAGGTCCGGGGCGCGTTCGGCGGCCGCTGCCCGCAGACGGCCCACCACCTCGGCGGCGTTGGCGGCGTTGGGGATGAGGAAGACCTCGTCGTCCGAGATCCGGTACGTGATGAGGTCGTCGATCACCCCGCCGGATTCGTCGCAGCACAAGGTGTACTGGGCGCTGCCGGCGGCGACCTTGCGGATGTCGTTGGTGAGGCAGGTGTTGACGAACTCGGCGGCGCCCGGTCCCGAGACGCGGGCCTTGCCGAGGTGGCTCACGTCGAAGAGCCCGACCGCGGTGCGGGTCGCGGTGTGCTCGGCGACGGTGCCGGTGTACTGGAGCGGCATGGACCAGCCGCCGAACGGCGCGAACGTCGCGCCCGCGTCGACGTGGCGTGAGTGCAGCGGTCCCTCCAGGAGCTCCCCGGTCTCTGTCATGTGGTCCTCTCCTCGCTCAACGCCCGTACGACTGCGTTCCCACGGTAGTCGATAGACTATGGTGCCCTCCCCGTGGCGGCCCCGCCCGGCGGATCCGGGCCCCGTGTCCCCGTCACCCGACCCCCAGGAGCGTTCCATGCCGACCGCGCAGTCGATCCTCGCCCACACCCCGGACATCGCGACACTGGAGGCGGTCACGTCGCCGGTGGAGTCCGACGTCGTGGTGGTCGGGATCGCCGCCACGGACGCCGACGAGGGCGCTCCGCTCGTCATCGCCCACGGGCTGGACGAGGCGACCGTGTCGGCACTCGCTGCGGCCGCCGACGCGATCGGCGCCTCCACCACGGTCGGCTCGACCACCCGGATCCCCGCGGTCGAGGGCGTCCCCGGCTCCTCCGTGGTGCTCGTCGGTCTCGGGTCCCCGGACCCGGAGGCCACCGACGAGACGTTGCGTCGCGCGGCCGGTGCCGCCGCCCGCGCCTGCCGTGGACTCGGCACCGCGCTCGTCACCCTCGCCGCGGACCGGCCCGACGCCGTGGCACTCGGCGCCGGACTGGGCTCCTTCCGCCCGGCCAAGGTCACCGAGAAGGACGACGACGAGAACTCGGACGCCGACGCCCTCCGGATCCTCACGGAGGGCGATGCCACCGGGGCCGTGGCCCGGGCAGCCACCATCGCCGAGTGCGTGGGCCTGGCCCGCGACCTGGTCAACACCCCGCCCAACCTGCTGTTCCCCGGGTCGTTCGCCGACCGCGCCGCCGAGCTGGCCACCTCCGCCGGGCTCGAGGTGGAGGTCCTCGACGAATCCGCACTGGCCGACGGCGGCTACGGCGGGATCCTGGCCGTGGGCAGCGGGTCGTCCCGGCCGCCCCGATTGGTGCGGCTCGTCCACCGCGGCGGCGAGGGACGGCCGACGGTGGCGCTGGTGGGCAAGGGCGTCACCTTTGACACCGGCGGGATCTCCATAAAGCCGGCGGCGGGCATGGAACAGATGACCATGGACATGGGCGGCGCGGCCGCGGTCGTCGCCACGGTGATCCTGGCCGCGCGGCTGGAACTGGACCTGACCGTCGCGGCCACGGTGCCCATGGCGGAGAACATGCCCTCGGCCACCGCCTACCGGCCGGGCGACGTCCTCACCATGTACGGCGGGACGACCGTGGAGGTGCAGAACACCGACGCCGAGGGGCGACTCATCCTGGCCGATGCGATCGTCCGCGCCTGCGAGGACTCCCCCTCCCACCTCATCGACACCGCGACCCTGACCGGCGCCCAGATGGTGGCACTCGGCAAGAAGACTCCGGGGGTCATGGGCACCGACGACTTCCGCGACCGCGTCGCCGAGCTCAGCCGCACGGTCGGCGAGGGCGGATGGCCCATGCCGCTGCCCGAGGAACTCCGGGACGGCCTGGACTCCGAGGTCGCCGATCTGACGCACGTGACCCCGCACCGCTGGGGCGGGATGCTCTCGGCGGGGCTGTTCCTGTCCGAGTTCGTGGCCGAAGGCGTCGAGTGGGCGCACGTCGACGTGGCGGGGCCGGCCTACAACGACGGCGGCCCGGAGGGCTACCTCCCGCGCGGCGGTTCGGGTGTTCCCGTCCGGACTATGCTCGCCGTACTCGAGGACATCGCCGCACAGTCCTGACCCGTCAGGGCTCGTCGGTCCCGCGCACCTGCTCGCGGAGCCGACGGGCCCGCTCCCGCCGCTGCCGCGCGATGCGGACCTCCTCGAACGCCCGCATCCGGTCCGGGAAACCCGTCTCCATGGCGTCGTACAGCGGGACGCCGAGCCGCTCGGCGAGGCGACGGGCCGTGGCGACGTCGCCCACCGGTCGACGGGTCCACTCCCCGTCGAACGCCACCAGTCGGAGGCCGGGGACGGACACGAGTGTCTCGGGCTCGAGATACGCCTCGATGCCCACGCGCGTGTCGCACCAGGACGTCAGGTGCGCCAGGTCCGCCGGATCCGCACGCAGCCGGGGTCGTCGCCGCCGCAACAGATCACGGATACCCACCCCGGGCCCTCCTCGCCCTCGGCCCCCGTACGGGGTGAACGGTCATTGACGGTTTCCGATCGTACCGATCGCCAACTGGCGTGATGGCGGAGCCGCCACCTGAACGCGGGGCCCCGGCCCACCCGGATCGGTGCGTCCCCGCGACACCGATCAGTGGCAGAGGGCACAATGGACTGCGTACGAGACGACGGCGCGCCACCGCGTCCGCCGACCGGCTCGTCACGGCCGATAATCGATATTGCACCCACCCACGTCGCCGCTTGAAGCGGGCGCGGATCGCGTCCCGGGCAGCGCCTGAGAACTCTCGAGGAGTCACGACATAATGGCCTTCTCCGTACAGATGCCGGCTCTCGGTGAATCCGTCAGCGAGGGCACCATCACCCGCTGGCTCAAGAAGGAGGGCGACACGGTCGAGGTCGACGAACCCTTGCTCGAGGTCTCCACCGACAAGGTCGACACGGAGATACCCTCCCCGGCCGCGGGCACGCTCCAGAAGATCGTCGCCGGGGAGGACGAGACCGTCGAGATCGGCGGGGAGCTCGGTCTCATCGATGACGGCTCGGGATCCGGGGGCTCCGACGACTCCGCAGCCTCCGCCACCGACGACGGCGGGTCGGATGACGCCGACGAGGGCGGGTCGGCCGCGGAGCCGCCCGCCGCGGAGAAGCCCTCCGGCGGCGGCTCCGGTAGTGACTCCGGAAGTGGCGGCGGCGGTGGCGGCACCGACGTGACGATGCCCGAACTCGGCGAATCCGTCACCGAGGGCACCATCACCCAGTGGCTCAAGAAGGAGGGCGACACCGTCGAGGTCGACGAGCCC